>DATLJC010000066.1:0-21169 GCA_035539055.1 Saccharimonadales bacterium (SeqCode)
TCGCCCTCTTCGGAAATTCCGTTGAACGCCTCGGCGCCGCACGAAGTCTTATTCAAATCGTTATCCTCGTCGCAATCCTCCTTGCCATCCGCAAGCACAACGACCGTCACCTGTGGGCTGGCCTCGTAATCTCGGGATTACTGCTCCTTGGAATCATGCGTGAGCTTCTCTCCGCCTCCATCCCGTTCACCCATTTCGCTGGAGCGGTGTTTCATTTCCCCTGGCTCAATCCAGTCACCTCTTTCATCATCGACGTGTGCGCCAGCACCATTGCCCTTGTGTTTCTTACTCTCAGCGGCCTCGCCATGGAGATGGAGGAAACTCGCGTCAACTCTGAGCGAATGCAGCAACTCATCAACGCTGCGGACCATGGCATTTGCGAGGTCAACCAGAGCGGGCTCATCAGCTTCGTCAACGCAGCCGCATCGGCCATGATGGAAATTGACAGGGAAGACCTTTCGAAGGTCTGGATTCAGGAGAAGCTGCAAGCCTGCGAAGACGATCATTCCATACGCGCCGTTTCCGAGTTCGTTCTCCGTCCTACCGCAACCTTCAACCAGATGCGCGCGCGAATTTTGCGCTGGAACCGCCTCCCGCTCCCCGTCGAATGGTCCTCCTCACCGATCCTGCGCAACGGCAAGCCTGCGGGTGCGGCGGTCA
This sequence comes from Saccharimonadales bacterium (SeqCode), assembly GCA_035539055.1. Classification (GTDB taxonomy): domain Bacteria; phylum Acidobacteriota; class Terriglobia; order Terriglobales; family Acidobacteriaceae; genus TOLSYN. The sequence goes on from DATLJC010000066.1 coordinate 661, forward strand.
CGCTCCACGACGTAAGCGAACACGATGCTGCCGATCGCTTTCATCGATACCGCACCGAATTGCTGGAGTTGATCGCACGCAACAAACCTGTCGAAGAGGTTGCAAAGATTCTGGTCTCCGCCGTCGAGGAGCGTTTACCGGGTTTCTCCTGTTCAATTCTCGTCTGCGATATCGAGAGCTTCAGGGTCATCGCCTCTCCGAAACTTCCCGAAGGCTTTCATCTCGCCATGAACACCATGCCATGCGACCGCATCTTCCAGGTCACGGACCGAAAGGGATCACAGGAACTGAACGACTGGGAGGATGCCCTGCGAAAGATCGCTGCGGATTTCAATTTCGCTGGCACCTGGTCGGAGCCAATGATTTCCTCCGCCAACGAATTGCTCGGAACCGTCGTCCTGAATCATTCCGTGATGGCTCCTCTCGATCCTTTGCAAAGCTCGACCCTTGGCGAGGCTGCCCGTCTCGGATCTCTCGCCGTTGAGCATCGCATGGGATACGAACGCCTGCTGCATCAGGGATATCACGACGCGCTCACGGGATTGCCCAATCGCCTGCTCCTTGCCGACCGCGTCAAGCAGGCGCTCGCCCGAGCCGAGCGCAATCACACCCAGGTCGCCTACCTGTCCATCGATCTCGATCGTTTCAAAGACATCAACGACACCCTTGGACACGATGCCGGAGATCTTTTTCTCAAGCAGATCAGCGTCCGTATGCAAGCTCGCGTCCGCGCCAGCGACACGTTCGCCCGCACCGGCGGAGACGAATTCACCCTCATCCTGCCCGACATGCACGACGTCCGAGACTCCATTCGTGTAGCTGAAAATCTCACCGCCGCCCTCCGCGATCCCTTCAAAGTGGAAAACCACACGATCTACGGAACCGCCAGCATCGGCATCGCCGTCTATCCTCAGGATGGAAGGGACATCGACACCCTCCAACGTAACGCCGACCGTGCCATGTATCGTGCCAAGGCTCAGGGCCGCAATTTCTTCCAAAGTTATTCCGATCATGATTCGCAGGAAGATCGCAACCGCATCGAGATCGAGTTCCACCTCCGCCGCGCAATCGAACAGGGAGGTTTCTCGCTGAACTTCCAGCCGCAGTTCACCTGCGATCACCGCCTCGTAGCTTTCGAAGCACTCTTGCGATTCCAGCATCCCAAACTCGGCATGGTCCCGCCCAGCCGCTTCATTCCCATGGCAGAGGAAAGCGGCCTCATCCTTCCCATCGGTGAATGGGTACTCCACGAAGTGTGTCGTCAAATTGCTGAGTGGCAGGACAAAGGTTTACGTGGCATTCGCGTTGCGATCAATGTTTCCCCACTGCAACTCGCACGCGGAGACTTCGCCGACACTGTCGCTCGCGCTCTGCAAGCCAGTGGAGTAAAGCCAGACCTGCTCGAACTGGAACTCACCGAAGGCGTCCTGATGACCAGCGTGCGCGATTCAGCGCAGCAAATTGCCGCCATGGCCAGGACTGGCGTAAGACTCTCCGTTGACGACTTCGGCACCGGATACTCGTGCCTGAGTTACTTACACCAGCTTCCCCTGCACGTTCTCAAAATCGATCGATCCTTCGTCGCCCGCATGCTCGAACCCGATGGCACCCGTTGCATCGTAGAGGCCATCATCTCTCTCGCCCATCGCCTCGGATTGCAGACCGTAGCCGAAGGTGTCGAGAATGAAGTTCAGCTCGAGTTTCTGCGAACCCTCGGCTGCGACCTCATCCAGGGATTCTTCTTCTCCAAGCCGCTTTCGGCCATCGATGCCTCGTGTCTCCTATGGCAAGACACCGTCCTCACCCACGACCCAGCGAGGGATTTACCGCTCTCTCAACCCAACAGAATCCTTCTGCGCCACAACCTCTCGCCCACTTCCGGAAAACCATCGTAGCCGAACGATCATCGCAACTGCGTACACGAACCCGGACTGACCTTCATGCAGGCGCACAACCTGGAATCCTACAGCAAGCCGCCCACCGTGGCCGCCGCCCGCGCCACCCGCGCCCTTGTTGAGCTTTCCATCGGCTACGGTCTCATTCTGCTCGTCGTCTGGACTCCCCAACCCTGGCAAAGAATGCTCTTTTGGGCCGCCCTCGCCTGGATCGTTGCCGCAACCGTTGTCTCGTTTGATGGTTTTAGCGCCATGGGCCTCAGCATTCGAGGATTTCTGCGTTCCCTCTGGATAGTAGCCCTAGCCATGCTGCTCGCCGCCGTATCCTTCACCCTTGCTGCGCGATTCCACACCTCCCACATCCCCGCCTCTCCCGCATTGCTCGTCGAGCGTTACTGGGGATACGCAATCTGGGCCTTCCTTCAGGAGTTTCTCCTCCTCGATTTCTTTCTCCTGCGCCTGCTTCGACTCCTGCCTGACGTCAAGATGGCTGTCATCGCCGCCGCCGGCCTGTTCACCATCGCCCATCTGCCCAGCCCCATTCTCACCCTCGTCACGTTAGTCTGGGGCTTGTCCGCCTGCCTGCTTTTCCTACGCTACCGCAGCCTCTACACTCTCGGCATGGCCCACGTCATTTTTGGAGTCTGCATAGCCGTCACCGTTCCTCTCACCGTCACCCACAACATGAAGGTTGGACTCGGCTACCTGAAATACCGTCCCCCCGCCCTCACCGCCAACCGCTAGATGTGTCCACCACGTGCTGAGAGGGGTCATCCTGAGCGCAAGCGAAGGACCCCAGCAATGCCCCAAGTCTCCCGTGCGGCCTCAAGCATTTCAGCCCGCCCCCGATTCTTCTTTTCCTCGCTCTCGCGGGATATACCTTCCTTGAAACCGTTCTAGCCAGTTTTCCTCAGCAGAAAAGCGGCGTCTCTGTCCTCATTCCATGCATCCCTCAAGAGGAGAAATGTCCAAAGTAGGAGAGCGTCGCTTGGCAAATCAATGTTCACATCTCGACCAGATCAAATTCACCAGCACTGATGAAGACGTCTGTCCGGAGTGCATCAAGATGGGAGACACATGGGTTCATCTCCGAATGTGTCTCGAATGCGGCCATGTCGGCTGCTGTGACTCATCGAAGAACATGCACGCAACCCGTCACTTCCGCCAGAGCCATCACCCCCTCATGCGCTCCATCGAACCGGGCGAAGCCTGGGTATGGTGCTATGTAGATGAGCTTGCTCCCGGAGAGTTGCGCCCTCACGGATTCGTCCCCATCCAAAGCTGAATTAGGAATAGAATGTGGTTCCTCGGAGGCAGCGCACATGTGCAGCAATTTCGGATTGAACCTGCATCCCGGAAGAAAACCATGTGCGCTGCAATGGCAGTGGTACAGCTTCATTACCCATCTCTACAGCAGATTCCGCCGCCGCTTCTTCCCCAAAGCTCTGCGCCTAACACCTGACCGCGAAGGCTTCCGCTCCCCCCGCCATTAGCAAAGTTAGACGCACTGTGGAGTTGTTGTTGCAGTTGCTCTAACCTTGAAACCTTGAAACTTTGAAACCTTGCCTTTCCCTAAACCTTCAAGAAAACTCTCCGCCGATAAAGCAGCCAGGTAAAGTACCAGCAGAACGCCGTAAAGAAGGCGGCATATCCCAACGCCGCCCATTGCGGCTGCGCGATGTTATCGAACGTGAACGAGTTGATCACGTCCTTCACGCCGACCATCCTTCCGTCCATCTGAAACCTAAACGCTACCGCCGCAATCGCCACAAACTCCGAGAACGAATAAGCGAAAATGCAGTTGGTTCCAAACACCAACGGAATGATCGTCCACCGCCCGCGCATTTTCTTCACATCCACCAGCCAGTAACACGCCGCCAGCACCAGCATTGCCAGTCCCACGGTAATCAGCACGTAAGAACTGGTCCAGAGCTTTTTGTTGATAGGGAAGACCACACCCCAGATTTCTCCCACCACAAAGCACGCCACTCCCGCCGCCACCAATCGCCGCGGCAGTTTCGCCGCGTCCCCTCGCAGCCCGCGAATCCACTCGCCTACCGCAATCCCGAACAGCGTATTTGCAATCGCCGGAAAGGTGCTAAGAATCCCCTCGGGGTCTCGCACTTTTTCGTAGAGATGCCCCAGCATCACCTTACGGTCCAGCCACGCCACGATGTTGCGATCCGGATCAAGCAGCGGAACGTCCACTCCCGGCACGCCGAACCCCGGCACCGGCACAAAGCGCATCAGTAGCCAGTAGCCCACCAGCAGTCCGCCAATCACCATCCACCGCGTGCGAGTGCCCGTCCACAAATACAGCACCGAACCCGCCAGGTAACATACGGCGATCCGTTGCAGCACTCCCGCAAAGCGCCATGTCGCCAGATGGTAATGAGGGAATGCATTAATCAGCAAACCAATGCAGAAGATGATCGCCGAGCGCCGCAGAGTGTGCGGCAGCAATCCAAGACGCGATCCATCTCCCAGCTCTCGCGAAGCAAATGAAAACGTCAGTGAAACGCCGGTAATAAACAGGAAGGATGGGAAGACCAAATCCGTCAGTGTCCAGCCATTCCACTCCGAGTGCAGCAATGGAGCGAACGACTGTGCGCCGCTATTGTTGACCACAATCATCAGCAGAATCGTGAATCCGCGAAACACGTCGAGCGCCATCAAACGCTGATTCTTGGCGCCCGTAACAATAGGGGTAATTGCGCTCATCGACCCGATCATTATATTCGAGTGAGGAGCACTAGGGCGGTTCCTTAGTAGATGTGTCCACCATGCGCTGCGAGGGTCATCCTGAGCGCAAGCGAAGGACCCCCGCAATGCCCAAGTCTCCCGTGCGGCCTCAAGCTTTTCAGCCCGCCATCGATTCTTCTTTCCTCGCTCTCGCGGGATATACCTTCCTTGAAGCACCGCGAACGCCACCGAGAGTTCATTTCCCTGAGCGATACGATCCCAGCACGCGCAACTCCACCGTGCGTGGCGCAAGCTCCGCCAGTGCCTTCTTCATGCGCGCGTCCGATTCCCCCGCGGCCACCTCAAGAAAGAAACGATAATGCCAAGGCTCTCCCACCAGCGGACGGCTCACCAAACTCATCAAGTCCACATCGTTGTTCGCAAACGGTTCCAGCGAATGAAACAGCGCTCCCGGCAGATTCGCAACCGTCAGCACCAGCGTGGTCGCGTCAGCCTCGCCCCCGATTTCGGTGTAACGCTCTTTCGTTCCCACCGCGTCCGCCTCAAGCAGCGCGAAACGCGTGAAGTTGCGCGAGTCATCCTCGACTCCCTCCGCCAGAATTGTTCCTCCATACTCGCGTGCCGCAAACTCGCTGGCAATCGCCGCGACGCGTGCATCGCCCAATTCCATGATCTGGCGTACGCTCCCCGCCGTATCATCGGAAATGCTCTTGGCAATCTCCGGATGCGCCGCAAAAAATCGCTCGCACTGCGCCAGTGCCACCGGATGCGATTGAATCCGTCGAATCCCTGCCAGCGACGAGCCCTTACAACCGATCACGCAATGGCTGATTCGCAGCACCACTTCGCCAATCATCCGCAGCGATCCCTCGGTCGAGCCCAGATAGAGCAGGTCGTAGCAGCGAAGCACCGGCCCCGCCAGCGTATTTTCCAGCGGTGCCAAAATCAACTCCGCCCTCCCCGCGCCAATCGCCTCGAATAGCGACTCAAACGTCGGACACGCCACCGTCTGCACCGCCTCGCCCAGCAGTTTGCGCGCCGCAATCTGGCTGAACGCTCCCGGCTCCCCTTGGAACGCAACACGCGCCGTCGCCGCTATTTCGTGCATGACGGTTCCGCTCCCAAATGATGTTGCAGCCGTCGGCTCTCCGCCAGAATCGAGCCAAAGATACGTCGCACGCTCGCCGCATTCAGCGGTCCCGAGTTGCAATTCAGTACCGTGTTCAGCACGGCGGCTTCGCGAGCCTCGTCCGAGACCGGCAAGTTATTCTCGCGCTTCAACCGCGCAATTTCCGCCACGGCCCGCGCTCTCCGGTTGATCAGGTTCAGAAGTTCCATGTCGAGGTGGTCGATGGTTGTTCGCTGTTGGCTAAGTGCTTGGCTCACGGTGCTCTCTCCTTCAAAATTTGTCGTAAAAACACAAAGGCCGCGATCTGGGATCGCGGCAGGTGCAGAAAATGTGTGCGGAGTCTAGAGTCTCAAATCAGAAGCGCACACCCTCTTGCCCGGCCGCGATGTAAAGAACTCGCGGTAAGCGAAGAAGCCGAAGCTTGTAAATCGAGTGGTGTGCATAGACTCTGTACAGAACCTTAGCCAATCCTGCTCCGCCTGTCAATAACAGCATTCGATTCTAAACGCGGAATTAGCACTCCCCTGGTGGCCTATATTTGCCTGTCGTTGGCAAATGTGGGGACCAGAACACGGCACAAATCTTTAGCTTTTTTAGTACGCCCCCGCCCTTGCCTCATACTCCCGAATAAACTGTTCTTTCTGCTCCGTGATCCCAATCTGATCCAGTCCATTCAGCAGACAATGCTGCCGGAACCCATCCAGCGGAAACCCATGCTCCCACCCGCTGTCGTCTGAAATCGTCAGCGTCTCCACATTCACCGTCAGCTCGTAGTTAGGCTTCTTCGCGGCCTTGGCAAACAGTTCCGCCATTGCCTCATCCGGCAGCACCACCGTCAGCAGACCGTTGTTCGCGGCGTTCGAATGAAAAATATCCGCGAACGAAGGCGCAATCACCACCGCGATCCCGAAGTTCGCCAGCGCCCAAGCCGCGTGCTCGCGCGACGACCCACATCCAAAGTTCTTTCCCGCCAGCAGAATGCTGCCGTGATTGTACGGAGCCTGATTGAGTACAAAGTCCGGCTTAGGATTTCCCGCTCCGTCATAGCGCCAGTCGTTAAACAGAAACGGCCCATACCCTGTGCGCTCAATGCGCTTCAAAAACTGTTTCGGAATAATCTGATCCGTATCGACATTGGCGCGGTCCATTGGAATGACCTGCCCGCGATGGACACGCATTGGCTGCATCTTTCTACTCCTTGAAATCCCAGTCGCGAATGTCCGTAAAGTGTCCCGTCACCGCCGCCGCCGCGGCCATCGCCGGACTCACCAAATGAGTGCGTCCTCCGCGTCCTTGCCGCCCTTCGAAATTCCTGTTGCTCGTCGAAGCGCAGCGCTCGCCCGGCTGCAAAATATCGGGATTCATCCCCAAACACATCGAGCATCCCGGCTCCCGCCACTCCGCTCCGGCTTCCAGGAAGATGCGATCCAGCCCTTCGCTCTCGGCCAGCATCTTTACCGTCTCCGACCCCGGAACCACCATCATCAGGACCTTCGGATTCACCTTGTGACCCTTGATCACCTTGGCCGCCGTGCGCAGATCCTCCAGCCGTCCATTCGTACATGAGCCAACAAATACGCGGTCAACCGTCAGCTCCGTCAGCGGTTCGCCCGGCGCGATTCCCATATACTCCAGCGCCCGCGTAATGGCGATCTTTTCAATCTCATCTTTCCCATCTTCCGGACGCGGCGCCGTCCCGCCGACCGGCAACGACATTCCCGGCGACGTTCCCCACGTAACCCACGGCTGCAAAGCCGTGGCATCGAAATCCACCACGCGATCGAACTTCGATCCCTCGTCGCTTGGCAGCGTGCGCCAGTAAGCCACGGCCTTCTCCCACTGCTCACCCTTCGGAGCCCGCTTGCGTCCCTTCAGATAGCCAAACGTGATCTCATCCGGAGCCACCATGCCCGCCCGTGCTCCGCTCTCAATGCTCATATTGCAAAGCGTCATACGGCCTTCCATCGAAAGCCCACTGATCGCCTCGCCCGCGTATTCAATCGCGTAGCCCGTTCCGCCGTCCGTGCCGATCTGGTGAATAATCCCCAGCGCCAGGTCCTTCGCCGTCACGCCCTCCGGCAGCAATCCCTTTACATTCACAAGCATCGATTTAGGACGCTTCTGCTGCATCGTCTGCGTTGCCAGCACATGCTCCACTTCGCTCGTGCCAATGCCAAACGCCAGCGCCCCAAACGCGCCATGTGTGCTCGTGTGGCTGTCTCCGCAAACAATGGTTTTGCCCGGCAGCGTCAGCCCAAGCTCCGGACCAATCACATGCACAATGCCTTGTTCTGCCGAACCAACGTCGGCCAGCTCAACGCCAAATTCCGCGCAGTTCTTTCGCAGCGTATTGATCTGTTGAGCCGCAATCGGATCGAGGATGTTAAAGCGTTCGGCCTTCGTCGTCGGCACGTTATGGTCCACCGTGCCAAACGTCAGATCCGTGCGCCGCACCTTGCGCCCCGCCAGCCTCAGCCCTTCAAAGGCCTGCGGCGAAGTCACCTCATGCACAAGATGCAGATCGATGTAGAGCAGGGCAGGCTGCGGTTCCTCATGCCAAACCACATGGGCATCCCACAACTTCTCAAACAGACTTTTCGGTTTTGCAGAACCAGATTGCGTACTCAACTCAGAAACCTCAAACGGCAAAATATGACATACGCGTGTTCAGCGCTTCCACCGTGTATTCGGCGATGCGCTTGCCAATTTCTTCCGTGCTGGCCGCCACATTCCCGCCGACCACCGTTCGTCCGCCAGCGTTCCCACCCGCTTTTTCCGCACGCGGCAGCAGATCGGCTGTCCTCATTCCACTCTTCAGCACCTGTTCGATTGCAAGCTCAACGCTGTCGGCTTCCGCATGCAGCTTCGCCGTATGCCGCAGCATCATCGCCGCCGACGCAATCGCCCCAATCGGATTCGCGATACCTTTGCCCGCAATATCCGGCGCCGAGCCATGAATCGGCTCATACAAATCGACCTTACCGCCAATGCTCGCCGAAGGTAGCAGCCCCAGCGAACCGGCAATCACCGCCGTCTCGTCGGACAGTATGTCGCCAAAAAGATTCTCCGTCAGCACCACGTCATACCGCGTAGGAGCCGTAATCACGTTCATCGCAAACGAATCCACCAGCGCGTGCTCCAGCGCAACCTCCGGGAATTCAGCAGAGACCCGTGTCACCACCTGCCGCCACAGCCGCGAAGTCTCCAGTACGTTTGCCTTATCGACCGATACCAGCTTCTTGCCGCGCCCTTCCGCCAGCTTGAATGCAACGCGCGCGACGCGTTCAATTTCCTGCGCGCTGTAGCGCATCGTGTTCCATGCGTTCTTGCCCTCGGCGTCAATCGCCCGTGGCTCGCCGAAGTACAATCCGCCCAGCAGTTCGCGCACGATCATGATGTTCGCGCCCAATATCCGCTCCGGACGCAGCGGCGAGCAATCCGCAATCGCCTCCATCGCCACCGCCGGACGCAGGTTCGCGAAGCACCCAAGCTCCTGCCTCAGCGCCAGCAATCCCGCCTCGGGACGCCGCTCATTCGGCAGCGAGTCAAATTGCGGCCCGCCCACCGCGCCCAGCAACACTGCGCTTGAAGCCAGGCAGCGCTCCTTCGTCTGCTGCGGAAACGGCGAGCCGAACTCCACCGCTGCTCCGCCGCCAATAGGAGCCTCTTCAAACTTAAAGTCGTATCCACAGAAGTCGGAAACCGCCTTGAGCACGCGAACTGCCTCTCGCGTAACCTCCGGCCCAACTCCATCCCCAGGAAGAACAGCTATATTCAGTTTCATTGTTGTTGTGCCGCCACCAGATTCGGCGCCTTATTCATCGGGCCACGATGGGTAATCACCATCGATATCAGATCCTGATCGTAAACCTTTTTCTTCCTGTCAGCCAAATGTGTGAACTTGGCATACAGCGCATCCAGCTCACCGCTCGCCACGTTCAGTCCCAGCTCGGTAAACCGATGCATCAGCGCGTGCCGTCCCGAGTGTTTGCCCAGCACCAGCCTGTCCTGCGGCATTCCCACCGACTCCGGCGTCATAATCTCGTAGCACAGCGGATTGCTCAACACCCCATGCTGATGAATTCCCGCCTCGTGCGCAAACGCGTTGCGTCCCACAATTGCCTTGTTCGGCTGCACCGCAAAGCCCAGCGTCTTCGACAGCATCTGGCTCGCCGCATAAAGCTGCGCGCGATCCACCCCGCAACTCACCCCATGCACATCGGCTCTCACATAGAGGGCCATCACCAGCTCTTCCAGCGCGGCGTTTCCTGCCCGCTCGCCAATGCCGTTCACCGTGCATTCCACCTGTCGCGCCCCTGCGGCCACCGCCGCCAGCGAATTCGCCACCGCCATCCCCAGGTCGTTGTGGCAATGCGAAGAGATGGTGATATCGTCGCCCTTCACCGTCTCGCGAATCCTGCGAATCAGCCGCCCGTACTCATCCGGCATCGTGTAGCCAACCGTATCCGGAATGTTCAGCGTAGTCGCTCCGGAATCCACCGCCGCCTGCAGCACCTCGCAAAGGAAATCCGGGTCTGAGCGCGTCGCGTCCTCCGGCGAGAATTCCACGTCGTCACACAATGTCCGCGCAAGAGCCACGCACTCGCGTGCCGCGCGCAGCGCGTCCTGTCGCGACATCTTCAGCTTGAATGCCAAATGGATATCGCTCGTCGCCAGAAACGTGTGAATCCGCGGACGCGCCGCACCCTTCAGCGCCTCTGCCGCCGTTTGAATGTCATTGCGATTGCAGCGCGCCAGCGCCGCAATCCGCGGCCCGCGAACTTCCTTCGCGATCCTCTGAACCGCCTCGAAGTCGCCCTTCGACGCCACCGGAAAACCGCTCTCGATAATGTCCACGCCCAGCCGTTCCAACTGATGGGCAATGGCAATCTTTTCATCCGTGTTCATGCTGCAGCCGGGAGACTGTTCACCGTCCCGCAGCGTCGTGTCAAAAATGAGGATTTGTTCGGAGGGGGATATTACGTCGGATTCCATATCTAACCTTCTGCCCCCGAGCCGTATTAGTCAAACTACTTTTCTTTCCACACGTATAAGACAATGTGATTTAATAAGTCTTTCTTATCCTGCATCCCGGACAGCTAATCATGGACCTCTACCAGCTTGAAGCTTTCGTAGCCGTAGCCCAGGAGTGCTCCTTCTCGCGGGCCGCCCTCCGCCTGCACCGCACCCAGTCAGCCATCAGTCAAACCATTGGTAAACTTGAGGAAACTCTAGGCGAGAAAGTCTTCGAGCGTTCCTCCCGCGACGGCACCCTCACCGCTGCCGGAAAGGTTCTCCTTGAGTACGCCGAGGAACTGCTGAATCTCCGCGAGCGCGCCCGTGATGCCATATCCGAGCTTCGCAGCCTGCACGAAGGCAAGTTGACGGTCGCCGCCAACGAGTTCACCTCTCTCTGCCTGCTGCCCGCCTTGCACCTCTACCACCGCATGCACCCCTCCATCAAAATCCAGGTGCAGCGCACTCTCGCAGGAGACGTTCCCCGCCAAATCCTCATGCACCAGGTCGAATTCGGCGTGCTCTCCTTCAAACCCGAGGATGAGCAGCTTAGTTCAACCATTTTTTACCGTGACGAACTGGTATTCGTCGTCTATCCCGGCCACTCTCTCGCCATGGCCGAAAAGGTCAGCATCCACGACCTCGGCGCCGAATCTTTTGTCGCTCACAACGTCCCTTCGCCCCTGCGCGTCAAGGTGATAGAAGCTTTCAAGAAGACCCATACCACGCTCCACATGGATGTCGAGCTTCCCACCCTGTCCAGCATCAAGGAGTTCGTGCGCATGGGCAACGGCGTAGCCCTCGTCCCCCGAATGTCCGTGGAAGGCGAGCTCCAGCGTGGCGAACTCGTAGCTGTCTCCGTCGATGAACTCCGCCTCGAACGCACCCTTCGCCTCGTCACCCGCAGGGGAGCCACCCTCTCCCACGCCGGCTTGGCCTTCATGAACGTCTGCCGTACCATGGCCGCCGACCCCAGGCACCGCTCCGTTTTCGAACCCGAGAGCCTCGACCCCGTCAAACGCAAACCCAAATCCCGAACCGCCGCCAAATAGCGTGTTCTTGATCTTTCCAGGTGGCCCACATATGCCCTCCTTTGGCATATGTGGGGACGCGGCAAAAGCCGATTTCCGCCCCTTCCTTTATCCCAACCCAAAACTCCAGGGTGCCCCATTTCTGCCCTCTTTTGGCAGAAGTGGGAAACGAACAGCCCACGTCATCAGCCTTTGTTCTTGTTCTTGTTCTTACCTCTCCTCTTGCCTCTCCCCATCCCACACACCAGATCTCTCATCCCCGACTAATCTTCTCTCCTTACCCTTTTGCTTCCTAGCTCCCCCTACGCGCATCCAAACCTTAACCGGATACAACTCGGTTCTGAGGTTTGGCATGAGCAAAAACATTGACGCGCGCGGATATACCAAGGCTGATGTTCTGGTTTCAACCGACTGGGTCCAGGAACACTTGAAAGATCCCAGCATTCGCCTTGCTGAATCCAACGAGGATCCTCTTCTCTACAGCTCCGACCACATCCCCGGTGCTGTCGAGATCGATTGGACCAGAGACCTCAACGACCCCGTCCGCCGCGACTATCTCGGACGTACCGCTTTTGAGAAGCTGATGCGCCGCATCGGCGCCACTCGCGACACCACCATCATTCTCTACGGCGACAAGAACAACTGGTGGGCCACCTATGCTTTCTGGATACTGCAGCTCTTCGGCCACACCAACGCCAAAATCATGGACGGCGGCCGCATCAAGTGGATCAAGGAGAATCGCCCTGTTTCGCGCGATATCCCCAAGTTCGCGACCAGCAACTACCAGGCTCCCGAACGCGATGACCGCCACATCCGCGCCTTCCGCGACGACACCCTGAAGCACCTCGAAAAGCATCTGCCCATGGTTGACGTTCGCAGTCCCGAAGAGTTTCGTGGCGAGCGTCTGCACATGCCCGAATATCCCAACGAAGGAGCTCTTCGTGGTGGTCACATTCCCGGCGCGTTGAACATCCCGTGGGCCCGCGCGGTCAACACCGAAGACGGAACCTTTAAGGATGCCGCCGACCTTCGCAAGCTCTATATCGAAGACAACAAGCTTCGTCCCGACGATGACGTCATCGCCTATTGCCGCATCGGTGAGCGCAGCAGCCATACCTGGTTTGTCCTCAGCTATCTCCTCGGATTTTCGAGGGTTCGCAACTACGATGGAAGCTGGACCGAGTGGGGCAATCTCGTGAATGTTCCGGTTGAAAATCCCAGTGCCGAGGCGAGGGATGAAGCTGCTGCCTGACCGTTTGGAAAGTATCGTATCGACCTTGGAGGGCCTCGACCGCTCCGATCGCATTCAAATGCTGATCGAAGTGGCGGGGCAATTCAAACCCGTGCCACCGCGCATTGCCGAGCGTCCCTATCCCGAATCAAACCGCGTTCCCGGCTGCGAATCGGATGCCTACGTCTGGCCGGAGGTCGGCAAAGGCAACACTCTGACCTTCCACTTCGCCGTCGAAAATCCGCAGGGCATCTCTGCCATGGCCCTCGCGGCCATCCTCGGCCCCACGCTTTCCGGAGCTCCGCTCGAACAGGTCGCGCAAGTTCCCGCCGACATGATCTACCGCATCTTCGGACGCGAACTCTCCATGGGAAAGTCTCTCGGTCTCATGCAGATAGTAAACATGGTCCGCATAGCCGCTCTCAAGCGGATCCAGGCCACCACTACCAAAACCAGCAGGTAGCGATTCCAAAGTAGATGTGTCTACCGAGGCCGAAACACCGGCAACGCGGGCTCACTCGGGCTCTCATCCAAATCAAATCCAAGCTGCAGCTTTGCCGCCTCCGACATGCGACTAGTATCCCACGCCGGATAGAGCACCACTTCGACCTTCACTTCCTCAACGCCGTGCAGCCGCGAAACCTTGCGCTCCACATCTGCCTTCAGCACGTCGGACATTCCGCATCCCGGCGCCGTCAGTGTCATCTTGATCTCGACTCTGTTTGCATCCCCGCCCAACGACACAATTGCGCAAGCATAGATCAACCCCATATCCACAATGTTGACCGGAATTTCCGGATCAAAGACGGTCCGCAATTCATCCCAAACCGCCTTCTCGCTCAATTCTTCATGGGCTGCGCTCTTCGTCGCCGTACTCGGCGCTAACCCAAGCGCATCCGCATCCTTGCCATCCACGCGATACATTCCGCCGTACCCAGCTTCCACCGTGTAGCTATCACCCAACGACTGACTGATCCGCACCGCCGTACCCGCTGGAATCACCCGCCGCGCTCCGCTCGGAATCTCCAACACTTCGCATTCGCGACTCAGCTTAATCTGTTCATGCATAGTTTGCCCCCGCGAATCCCTGGTGGCCCATATTTGCCCGTTTTTGGCAAATATGGGGAGCAGACAACATTCCACCTACCATCGCCCTTTACCCTACGGTCCAACCTGTACCTGGTGGCCCACACATGCCTGTCGTTGGCAAATGTGGGGAGCAGGCAACACTCCACTTACCACCGCCCTTTACCCGACGGTCCAACCTGTACCTGGTGGCCCACACATGCCTGTCGTTGGCAAATGTGGGGGTGCAGGCGTCCAGTGGTTTTCTCGCACCCTACCGAACCGGCAACGCCCCCACCGCATTCGCCAGCCTCGACACATACTGATCAATCAGGCTCTCCACATGCGTGCGTGCCGGACCTTCCTTCATGCGCGCCGTGCATTCGCCAGCAAATGCCAGCAGCAGCAAATTCCGCGCCAGTGTTTCTTCAATTCCGCGCGAACGCAGATAGAACAGTGCTTCCTCATCGATCTGCCCAATCGTTGCACCATGCGTACACTTCACATCGTCGGCAAAGATCTCCAACTGCGGCTTCGTGTCTATCTGCGCATCGTCTGAAAGCAGCAGGTTGCGATTCGTCTGCTTCGCGTCGGTCTTTTGCGCATCCTTGTGTACGATGATCCTGCCATGAAACACGCCATGAGCCCGCCCATCCAGAATGCCGTTATAAAACTGACGGCTTCCGCAATGAGCGCTCGCGTGTTCCACCAGCATGTAATTGTCCAGATGTTCTTCCGCGCTGCCCAGAAACAGTCCGTTCAACAGGCACTCTCCGCCCTCGCCGGCCAGCACCGGATGCACATTGTTGCGCACCAATGCGCCACCTAGCAATAACGAATGAGACGAGATATTTGCGCTGCGTCCCTGCTGTATGCGCAAGGTGGAAATGTTGTGTGTTCCCTCCTGCTCGCGCTCGATCCTGTAGTGTGCCAACACCGCGTTATCGCCCGCCACCACCTCGGTCACAGAGTTGCAGAACGCGCTTCCGTTCCCCACGGAGACGTACTCTTCCACCACTGTTGCCTGGCTGTCCTCATCCACCAAAATCAAGTTCCGCGGATGGCTCATCACCGCCGGGGTCTCGCGAGTTGAAACAAACAGCAGGCAAATCGGCGCCTCCACCACGACGCCGCGCTCAATGTGAATGAATGCGCCATCTTCCGCAAAGGCCGTATTCATTGCTCCAAAACTATCTCGATCCTGATTGAGATAACGCCCCAAATGCTTCTCAATCAAGCTCGCATCCTTTCCAATCGCTTTTGCCAGTCCGCTGACTGTCACGCGACGGGCCGCATCCTGCAGAATCGACATCTCCGGCGCATAGTGCCCATTCACAAACACAAGCTGCGAACCCGCGCCCTGAATCCGCCATGCGTGCAGTGAAACGTTCAGCTCCGCGCCCACGTGCGAATCGGCAGGTCGCGCAAGCCGAAACTCAGTGTTCGAAATCGCTGAGACGTCCGTAAATCGCCAGTCTTCATCGTGCGCAGTAGGGAAGCCGTTTTTGCAAAAACGCGCAAAAGCTTCGCGGCGCAATTCGCGCAGCCATCCAAGCTCCCGCCCGGCGGCCGTCTTTTCAAACTCGCTGAAACTGGCGAGATATTTCTGTGGTGTTTCGATTGCAGTGCTCAAGTCGATCCTCTCCTCAGGCCGCGGACGTGCTGGTTTCCATTGAGCCGTAACCGGTCTCTTCCAGTTCGAGCGCCAACTCCGGACCGCCCGAGCGCACAATGCGTCCATCCATCAGCACGTGTACAAAGTCAGGCACGATGTAGGTCAGCAGCCTTTGATAGTGGGTCACCACCACCATCGCTCGTCCCGCACCGCGCATGGCGTTCACGCCCTTCGCAACTATCCGCAGCGCATCAATGTCCAGGCCGGAATCGGTTTCGTCCAGAATTGCAAGCCGTGGTTCCAGCACCGCCATCTGCAGAATTTCGTTGCGCTTTTTTTCGCCGCCCGAGAAGCCTTCATTCACCGAACGGTTCATCAGCTTGTCGTCCATCTCCAGCAGCGCCAGCTTCTCGCGAAACATCGGAATGAAATCCATCGCCGTCATCTCATCCAACCCGCGAGCCTTCCGCACCGCATTCACCGCCGACCGCAGAAAGTAAGTGTTGCTAATGCCGGGAATCTCCACCGGATACTGGAAGGCCAGAAACACGCCTTCCCAAGCCGCCTCTTCCGGCTTCATCGCCATCAAATCTTTGCCGTTAAACAGTACTTCGCCCGAAGTGACTTCATAAGCGTCCCGCCGCGCCAACACCTGCGCCAGCGTGCTCTTGCCTGAGCCGTTCGGACCCATGATCGAGTGTACTTCTCCGGCATTGATCGTTAGATCGATACCCTTCAATATTTCGTGGTTATCCACACTCACGTGAAGATCTCTAATTTCCAGCAATGGGCTCATTCTTCGCTTTCTCTCCATATTCCGTACTCTGGTGGCCCACATATGCCCGCTGTTGGCATGTGTGGGGAGTAGGCCGGGTGCCCCACCTCTGCCATCTTTTGGCAGAGGTGGGTGTTTTGCTCCTGCTCTTCCGTCCCGCCGCGCCTCTTACCCGACGCTATCTTCCAAACCGCTCAACCCTGGTGGCCCACATATGCCTGTCGTTGGCATATGTGGGGAGTAGGCAACATCCCACTTACCACCGCACTTTACCCGACGGTCCAACCCGTACCCTGGGTGGCCCACATATGCCTTGTCGTTGGCATATGTGGGGAGTAGGCAACATCCCACCTACCAGCGCCCTTTACCCGACGCTGCCTTCCAAGCTCACGCTCAATAGCTTCTGCGCTTCCACCGCAAACTCCATCGGCAGTTCCTTGAACACACGCTTGCAGAATCCATTCACAATCATCGATATAGCGTCCTCAGCCGTAATCCCCCTCTGACGCAGATAAAACATCTGATCCTCGCCAATCTTCGAAGTCGAAGCCTCATGTTCCATCCGAGCCGTCGAATTTCTGACTTCGATATAAGGGAACGTATGCGCGCCGCACTTATCTCCGATCAGCAGCGAGTCGCATTGCGTATAGTTCCTGGCTCCCTCCGCGCCTTTCATAATCTTCACCTGCCCGCGATACGTGTTCTGTCCACGCCCTGCCGAAATGCCCTTCGTAACGATCGTGCTCTTCGTGTTCTTTCCAATGTGAATCATCTTCGTGCCCGTATCGGCCTGCTGATGATTGTTCGTAAGCGCCACTGAATAGAACTCGCCCACCGAGTTATCGCCCCGCAAAATGCAGCTCGGATACTTCCACGTAATCGCCGACCCCGTCTCCACCTGCGTCCACGAAATCTTCGAATTCACGCCCTGGCACTTTCCCCGCTTAGTTACGAAGTTGTAAATTCCGCCCTTGCCATCCTTGTCGCCCGGATACCAGTTCTGCACCGTCGAGTACTTGATCGTCGCATCGTCCAGCGCCACCAACTCCACCACCGCCGCGTGCAACTGATGCTCATCGCGAATCGGTGCCGTGCAGCCTTCCAGATAGCTGACGAATGCGTTGTCATCCGCCACAATCAAAGTGCGCTCAAACTGTCCCGTGTTCTCGGCGTTAATACGGAAGTAAGTGGACAGCTCCATCGGACAATGCACGCCCTTCGGCACGTAAACAAACGAGCCGTCGGAAAACACCGCCGCATTCAGCGCCGCAAAGAAGTTATCGGTGTAGGGAACCACCGAGCCCAGATACTTCTTCACCAGCTCGGGATACTTCCGCACCGCCTCCGAGAACGAGCAGAAAATCACGCCCGCCTCACTCAGCTTTTCCTTGAACGTCGTCACCACCGACACGCTGTCAAACACCGCATCCACCGCAACATTCGCCAGCAGTTTCTGTTCCTCCAGCGGAATCCCCAGCTTCTGATATGTCCGCAAAAGCTCTGGATCGAGCGCTTCCAGGCTATCCAACTTTGGCTTCTGCTTCGGCGCCGAGTAATACACGATGTCTTGATAGTCGATCGGAGCGTACTTGATGTTTGCCCACTTCGGTTCCGCCTGTGCCTTCTCCAGAGAAGCCCAGTAACGATATGCCTTCAGTCTCCACTCCAGCATGAACTCCGGCTCGTTCTTCTTCGCCGAAATCATTCGAACGGTCTCTTCACTCAGCCCCTTGGGGACGCTCTCCGACTCCACATTGGAGACAAATCCCCACTTGTATTCCCGCTCGGCAAGGTCTCGAATTGTCTCTACGTTCGTGCTCATATTCTCTCCACAGCTCTCTCTCTGTCACCCTGCTTCTGACCTGCAACTGGTTCGGCACTCAGCTTTTTGTGTCATCCTGAGCGAAGCGAAGGACCCCAGCACCGCTCACCCTAGAAGCGCTCTCCCAGGCTAGAGATTCCAGCCTTACGATCCCAGTGATTTCGGTTGGTCGGCTACACGTTTCTTTAGATGCTCCAATCTGTTACGTCGCACCAAAGAGCTCTGGTCCTGCTCGGATCAAGAAACGCCAGTAGACCTGCTACTCTGTATTTCTTGCCCTTCTCCGGTATTTCTTACCAACCCTCCAACTTAAGCCTCTGGGCCGTGCGTGATTAGAAACAATCCCTTACGTCCTCCAGTTTTTGGCACGCAAACTGCACAAACTTGCGTAGAAGCTCTTGTCGATTGATCGAAAAACCAGATTTTGGGGAAGTTCTATGAATAGCTTTGTGATTGAAGTCAGCAGCGTGAAGTCGGTCATATACGGACCCGTATTGGGATCTTTTCTCGCCATCCGCGAGAGCGGCCTGGCCTCTGACGCAGACAATTTCTTCTCGCTAGCGTCATCCCAACCCTGCTGGATGGAATCGATTCAAGAAAAATGCCACTCCGAGCGCCAGCGCAACCGCTCCCGAATTCTTCAGGTCGGATCCGCGGATTCAAGCCTGCGGTAGAAGATACGCTGGTTCCAGCGATTCAGTTGGCTATCGATCGAAACGGCGCCGAGCAAGACTGCGCCAAAAGCACCCGGATAACGTCGCTTGCGACATCACTGTCGGACCTCATCTGCCTCGCGCAACCATCACAAAGCCATACCCGAGTCGTCGTCCTTTGCGCTGCTGATGTCGCGCTGCCAATCTCAATCTCCGCACAGAAGAGTTTTCCTTGGTTGGAATTACGTGGCACGGAACAGGATGGATTTGCACAAGAGTCGGACATGGCGAGGAGCCTCTTTCCTAAACCTAGAAAAAACGAATGTTCCAGCGTCTAGTCTGCTTACCACCACAAGCACGTTGAGTCTCTGTGTCCAATAGCTGAAACTGTGACGCGCGGTAAACATCGAAGGATGCTTTTAGCCGATAGAAAATCGCCCGTGCGGCTTGTTGCTGGTCCGTTTGTCCTTCGTGGGCGGCAGCCTTGCTGGAATGGTCGGTGCGCATTTTAGACTCATGACACTCGTGCCCCACGTCCCGTCCGGCTTTATCGGACTGACGTGGGGTTGTTGACTTTGCTCTTGTTCCTGCTCCTGCCCTTGCTTTTGAAGACCCCCGGCCCTCCAAAATCTGCCGCGCCGCTCCAAGCTTTTCCATCAGCTCTTGCTTTTCTTTACGAACGTTTCCCTGGGAGCGACCCTACATCTCATGCAAAAATATCCTGAGGCATTCTCCATGAGAGCAGCAATCCTTACCATCAGTGACAAAGGTTCCCGAGGCGAGCGCGTCGATCAAAGCGGTCCTGCGCTCTCCCAGTGGCTTATCGCGCGCAATGTGGAAATCGCCGCCACCGCCATCGTCGCCGACGAGCAACCGCTCATCGCCCAAGCTCTCCAGCAGTGGGCAGATTCAAACACCGCCGACCTCATTCTCAGCACTGGAGGCACCGGCCTCTCCCCGCGCGATGTCACTCCCGAAGCGACCATGCAGATACTTGACCGCGCCATCCCTGGCTTCAGCGAAGCCATGCGCACCGCCAGCCTCGCCAAAACTCCCTATGCCATGATGTCCCGCGCCATCTGTGGCATCCGCCGCCGAGCCCTCATCGTGAATCTTCCCGGCAGCCCCGCCGCAGCCGTAGAAAACCTCGAAGCCATCTGGCCCGCCGTCCCTCACGCCGTCAAGAAACTTCAAGGCGACATGACCGACTGCGCCCCCAGTAATAATTAACCAAACCCCTAATACTCAACGCACACCCTTCAAGTGCCACACCCTTCAGGTGCCCCATGTTCCGCCGCGCGCTTTTTGCGCGGCTAACATGGGGTTGTTGATCCTGTTCTTGCCCTTGCCTTTGCCCTTGCCCTTGCTCTTGTCCTTGTCCTTGCCCTTGCCTTTGCCTTTGCCTTTGCTCCTCCGCTCACTAAGCAGAACTGACGGGTGCCCCATCGATAAGAACGAAGGCGTTGTCAAGGCGAGATTTTCCTGAGCGGTGCGCAAGCGCCGCCTGGATTGCCACCAGAGTTAAGTTTGAGGACCAAGACTCTGGAAACATCACTCGCTGATCACTTCCGGTG
>DATLJC010000067.1:0-4048 GCA_035539055.1 Saccharimonadales bacterium (SeqCode)
GAATTGTACCTGAAACATCACGGGTGCCCCACGTCCCGCCCGGCTTCATCGGGCTGACGTGGGGTTCTTGCTCTTGCAAGCCGCGAAGTAACGTCTCATGGAGCGGCAACGAATTGTACTTGGAACATCACGGGTGCCCCACGTCCCGCCCGGCTTCATCGGGCTGACGTGGGGTTCTTGCTCTTGCAAGCCGCGAAGTAACGTCTCATGGAGCGGCAACGAATTGTACTTGGAACATCACAGGTGCCCCACGTCCCGCCCGGCTTCATCGGGCTGACGTGGGGTTCTTGCTCTTGCCTTTGCTGTTAACCTTGAAACCTTGCGAAACCTTGAAACCTCGCACCATCCTCACTTCGGCACTTTCGTCGGGACTACCACATACGCCCCGCTCTGATTCCGCGACGAAGTAATAAACGGCGTCAGCACCACCAGCAATTCATCCGCAGTATTTTCCTTCGTCTCATAGGAGAACGCTTTCCCCAACACCGGCACCATCGATAGCAGCGGAATCCCGTTGATGCTGGCCGTTTCGTTCTTGTCCATCAATCCTGCAATCACCACGGATTCCGCGTCATCCGTGCTGATTGTCCCCTTCAATTCGCGGCTCGTAATCAGCGGAAGCCCATTGACCTGTGTCGCTCCCAGTGCCCGCATCGTCAGCTCATACTCCAGGCTCACCAGTTTTCCATGCACATGCGGAGTCGCCTTCAGCGTCAATCCCAGGTCTTCATACGAGAATTGTGGCAGTGGAATCGCCGCCTGCACACCCGAGTTGATCCCCAGTGATGAAAGCAAGCTGCTCGTAGCGCTGCTCGCCGAAAATTGCGAACTGACAATCGGATATCGCTCGCCAACCTTGAATGTCGCTGCCTTCCCATGTCCGGCCCGCAGCAGAACATCTTCCACCGTGCGTGCCACCGAGTTATTCGCCGACAGGTGCAGCGACGTTGAAGGAATCGTTACCCCGCTCAGCGTCAATCCTCCGCCAAAGGTGCCAAACGGTTGTGACAGTACGGTCGACGACGCACCCGACGTTGCCAACAGAGCCGCAAGAATCGTGGTCGCGTTCACCGTCTGTCCGCTCGCCTGCAGCGCCGCGATAATTTCCTGCAGCGAACCGTTGTTCACGAGTTTATTTATTTCCGCCGTCACGTTGAAAACCGTGAACTCATTCGGCACCGTTGTTCCCAAATCTTTCGACAGTCTGGTCGAAATCTGGAACACTTTTACGCCGAGCATCACCGTCGGCTGCTCATCCTGCAGCCCTTCCAGAAAGCTTGTGATCGCATCCATCGTGACTGGCGGCGCACGCACCACGATCGTCCCTTTCGCTGCATTCTGCGCGATGAATCGCACATCGAACAGAATGCGCAGCGAGTTTGTCAGGTCATTCAACTCCTGCGGTGTGGCCGCTCCCTGCGCATAGAAAGTCCGCAGGCTCATCTGCATCAGGTCGCGCCGGTTTTCCGGCGTATCGTTCGCCACCATCACCTGACGCTCGCTCATCGGAATCAGCAGAACCTTCGCCACCCGCGCCAGAATCTCCGAGCCAGTCTCCCAATCCACATCGTCCAGCTTGATTCGTACGGTTCGTCCCGAGAGCCCTTGATCCGGAACTGTCGTGATGCCGAACATGCGTGCAAACCGGTCCATCATCTCCGTCGAATTTCCGCGGAACTCAAAACTGTGAATGCCCGCCGTAGGCTGCAACCTGGTCTCGCCCATCTCCGGACGCAGTTTGATCTCGGCAATCTCCTCGGGAGGCGGCAGCGCATCGCGTAGCCGCTGCCGCGCGTATTCATCTCCGGGCGAAATCTCCGCCGCTCTCCGGAAAGCCAGAAGGGCCGCTTCCTTGTCGCCCTTTTTCATCGCCTCGTTGCCCTTGCGAAGCTGTTCGGAAAGTACTTTCTCCTGGATCGCCGTCTGCCCCGTGGCATACACCGCATCCCGTGGCGAAAGCGCGCGGGCGTCTTTCAGCTTTTCCAGAGCCTCGTCATATTTCTGATTGTGAGCGAGCTTCGTCCCCAGCTCATACAGAGCTTTTGCTTTCTTTCGATCTGTTTTTGAAATACCGCAAGGAGGGAAGTCCTTCTCGTAATCCGAGCAGGGCTGCTCAAGTATAGGTGTGGCCACCTTCGCAGGGGTGTCTTCTGCGAACACAACGCCGGACGTCAGGAGCGCAGCCGCAAGCAGGGCAGTGCGAAGCATCCCCGAATTCTACCGGAATCTCTTCACTGTGCGTAGCTCCACAGAGTTTCGCAACACGGAATGCACATCTCCGGTTCTTCCTTCGCCAAATCCATCAGCGAAAATATGCCGGTCGCCACCGCAATCACCGGAAAGCCGCAAGCCTTGGCCGACGCCACATCCGCCGGAGTATCGCCCACAAAGCACACCGAAGCCGGACGCCCCAATCTCCGTCGTGCTTCTTCTGCTCCCCACCGGAAAATTTCCGTCCTCGTTTCATTGCGGTCGCTGAACGAGCCAAAGGAGAAATATTCATCGATTCCCGCCGCCTTCAACTTTGCCCATCCAATTCTTTCAACATTGCCGCTCGTCACGCCCATCAGCTTGCCCGAAGCCTTCAATTCCGCCAGCAGCTTGGCAATCGACCCGCAAAGTTCCGGACGCAACTCCTCCGCCCTGGCCTCTACCACCGAACACATCCTGCTCATCACATCCTGCAACGCCGCGCGCCCGTCCGCTTCGCTCACTCCCGCGCGCTCCAGTGCTTGCAACAGAATGATCGGGTCCGTGCTGCCGTGAACCGGAACTCCCTCCAGCCCAACCTCTCGTCCATAAAGCTCGCGCATCGCGCAAAGGAATGCGTCATAATGCACCGCATCGCGTGAATTCAGCAGCGTCCCGTCGATATCGAACAGGTATGCGTCAAATCCACGCCAGTTAAACCCACGTGGCAAGTCTGCGTTGTCCGCGAATCCATCGGCCGCCACCACAATCGCCCCGCCGCTGCGGACGTTTATCTGCGCCGAAGGCTGCTTCGCCGCCGTCTTTTTAGCAGCAGTTTTCTTTTTCGCCCTTGCCATTCTCGTCCACCGTTATCCGTCGGATACCGCGTGCCTTACCCGTCTGCTCGTCGCAATCCACCAGCACCGCGCAGAAGCGTACATCGTTCACCGCAGCCTCAAAGCGTCCCGGCAGGCTTGTCAAAAAGCGCTGCAGAATCTGTTCCTTCTGCACGCCAATCACGCTGTCGTAAGGCCCCGTCATCCCCACATCCGTCTGGTATGCCGTACCCCCCGGAAGCACCCGCGTATCCGCCGTAGGAATATGCGTATGCGTCCCAATCAACGCCGTCACCCGTCCATCCAGATACCACCCCAGCGCGATCTTCTCCGAGGTAGCCTCCGCGTGAAAATCAACAAAAATCACCTTGGCCGCAATGTTCTGTAGCAGTTTGTCCGCTACACGGAACGGGTCATCGATGTTCGCCATGAACACCCGACCCTGCAGATTCACCACCGCATAAGGAACTCCCCCGCGCGAGCGCCCTTCATAAACGCCAATCCCCGGAGTCCCCGCCGGATAATTCGCCGGACGCAACACCCTGCGCGCAGGACTGTAAGGCTCATCGACCGCGGCGTTGAAATAATCCACCAACTCGCGCTTGTCCCACACATGGTTTCCCGTGGTGATCACCTCGATCCCCAGATCGAAAAACTCCTCGGCAATCTGCGGTGTCAACCCAAAGCCGCCCGCCGCGTTTTCCCCGTTAGCAACGCAGAGATCGACCGCGTGTTCTTTTATCAGCGCTGCCAGATGTTCCCGCACAATCGTGCGTCCCGGCCTTCCAAAAATGTCTCCAATAAACAGTATCCGCAATCGTTATCCCCGCTTCAAAATGGCCACCATCCATGCTATCACCATGATGATCAGTAATGATTTTGGTGCCCCATCGATAAGAACGAAGGCGTTGTCAAGGCGAGATTTTCCTGAGCGGTGCGCAAGCGCCGCCTGGATTGCCACCAGAGTTAAGTTTGAGGACCAAGACTCTGGAAACATCACTCGCTGATCACTTCCGGTGGAG
>DATLJC010000068.1:0-66935 GCA_035539055.1 Saccharimonadales bacterium (SeqCode)
GTCGAGATGGTGATGCCTGGCGATAACGTTACGCTGGAAATCGAGCTGATTACCCCCGTGGCCATGGAAAAGGGTTTGCGCTTCGCGATTCGCGAAGGCGGCCGCACCGTGGGCGCCGGTACGATCTCGGAAATCCTGTAAGAAATCTTCAGACCCCACATATGCCAGAGACAGGCATATGTGGGCCACCTGATTTCTGTTTGTACTTCGGTGGATCGGCCAAAAGCCGATTGCCGATATCCGGGCTCTGACCCGGACAAGGCCCGGCAGGGATGCTGCCGGGTAATCGAAAGGAACACTCAATGGCTCGTGAAATTTGTCAGCTCCAGTGCACTGTGTGCAAGAATAAGAACTACTCGACGACCAAGAACCGCAAGACCACTACCGAACGTCTCGAGTTCAGCAAGTTTTGCCGTAAGTGCCGCAAGCACACGGACCATCGCGAAGTGAAGTAGGCGTGGGTCGCGGGCCAGTTTTGGCTGCCCGCGGTAGCCTCCCTGGAAGATCAGGGTTCCTCGCAGAAGTCCGGTGGCAACTTAGGGGCGTAGGCTCAACGGTAAACCGACGGTCTCCAAAACCGTTTTTGGGGGTTCGAATCCCTCCGCCCCTGCCATTCTTTTGTGATGGCATATAGGATTGGAAGTAGCGGCTCAGCGGATTCCGTAGGGTTCCCGGAGCGAAGGCAGGATTGTAATGGCGAAAACAGTAGCGGTAACCGCGCAACCCGGTTTTGTCGAACAGGTGAAGAGCTTGCCCGATCGCGTGAAGGCTTTCTACGGAGACGTCCGTAACGAGATGCGCAAGGTCAATACGCCAACGCGCAAAGAAGTGGAAGCGACGACCATGGTGGTGATCGTCACGGTTTTCATCTTCGGTGCCTATTTCTGGGCGGTCGACGGCGTGATTGGAAAATCGCTGGACGGCATTTTTAAGTATTTCAGCACACATTAACGAGGGCCCGCCGCTACGCCCAAACGGCCGGCGGCCAGGGAAACTATGGAAGATATTCTAAAAAACGAGAGCAACGGGTCGGAAGAATCGCCCGCGGGAGTGCCTGAGCGGACACCCGAAGGAGCGTCGGAGGGGACGCCTGAGAAGGCGGCCGAGGGAACACCGGAAATCGGTGCGCCCGCAACTCCGGCTGCATCGGAATCGCAGGAACCCCAAGGGAACCCGCGGATGAAGTGGTACATCATCCACGCTTACTCGGGATTTGAGCGGAAGGTTCGGGAGTCTTTGGAGTCGCGAATTCGCGCGTTTGGCCTCGAAAGCCGGATGGGCCGGGTTTTGATTCCGACGGAGACGGTCACCGAAATTCGCAATAATAAGAAATACACCCGCGAGAGCATGTTCTACCCCGGCTACGTTTTGATTGAGATGGATATGGACGACGAAGTCTGGCATATGGTGAAATCCACGCCCCGGGTTACAGGGTTTGTGGGAACCGGCCAGCAGCCTACGCCGCTCTCCGACGACGAGGTAAAGCAGATCGTTTACCGCGTGGCCGACAGCAAGGAAAAGCCAAAGCTCAAGATCAAGTACGAAAAGAACGAAACGGTTCGCATCACCGAAGGCCCGTTTGCAAGCTTTACGGGCGTGGTGGACGAGGTCAACGAAGACCGCGAGACATTGAAGGTTATGGTCACCATCTTTGGCCGCTCGACTCCGGTGGAATTGGAGTTCGGGCAGGTTGAGAAGGTATTGAGTTAACGAAGTAGGCTGAGCGTGATCGGGTACGAAAAGAGCGAGACGGTACGGATCACCGATGGCCCGTTCACAGAACTTACCGGTGTGGTGGACGAAGTTAACGAAGACCGCGGGACACTAAAAGTAATGGTTAACGTTGTTGGCGGTCCGACTCCGGTTGAATTGGGATTTGGACAGGTTGAGAAACTGAATTAACGAAATGATTTCAGCGTGTTCCACAAGTAAAGCCGGGCCGAAAAACCTAGACCCGGAGTGGCGCAAGCGATAAGGAAGGTTTACCGCGATGGCAAAGAAAGTTACAGGATCCGTTAAGCTGCAGATTGAAGCAGCAAAGGCAACTCCCGCACCTCCGGTGGGTCCGGCGCTCGGTCAGGCGCAGGTCAACATCATGGAGTTCTGCAAGCAGTTCAATGCGCGCACGCAGAACAAGGAACTGGCTGGATTGGTTGTTCCGGTGGTCATCACCGTTTACAGCGACCGCACTTTCACCTTTATCACGAAGACCCCTCCGGTCGCGGTCCTGTTGAAGAAAATCGCAGGCATCGCCAAGGGTTCGGGGACTCCTAACAAGGAGAAGGTCGGCAAGGTGACGGAAAAGCAGGTGCTGGAGATCGCCAAACAGAAAATGCCGGATCTGAACGCCGCCTCGCTCGAAGCCGCAGTTAAGAGCGTGAAGGGTACGGCGCGGTCTATGGGTTTGGACGTAATAGCTTAAAAGAAGCAAGGTTTCAAAGTTTCGAGGTTTCAAAGTTCTTCCGTGGATCGCACAGATCCCCGGTCGCAATACCACGGTCCTTAGCCCCGTCCAACCGATGTAATTGGCCACGGGGGACTCGGAGATCGCCAGGCGCTTTCATGAGGCCGGGCGGGAGAGTCGGTAAGTTGGCGGCGGTGGAAGACAGGAGTAGTAGGAATGGCACAGAAATCTGGAAAGAATGTTGTGAAGGCGCGCGCGCAGGTGGAAGCGCGTTCGTACTCGCTGGAAGATGCAGTTGTCCTGTTGCAGAAGGTGAAGTTCGCCAAGTTCGATGAGACGGTGGACGTGACCTTGCGCCTGGGCGTTGACCCGAAGCACGCCGATCAGATGGTTCGCGGCACGGTCGTTCTGCCGCACGGACTGGGCAAGAGCAAGAAGGTTCTTGTACTCGCCACGGGCGAGAAGCTGCGTGAAGCCGAGGCAGCGGGCGCCGACATTTTCGGCGGCGAAGAGCTGGTTGAGAAGATTCAGAAGGAAAGCTGGACCGATTACGATGCCGTCATCGCCACTCCGGACATGATGCGTTCGGTGGGACGTCTGGGCAAAGTGCTTGGGCCTCGTGGCTTGATGCCGAATCCAAAGACCGGTACTGTCACCCTGGATATCGCCAAGGCAGTCGCCGAAGTAAAGGCCGGTAAGGTCGAATTCCGTACCGACAAGACGGCGCTGGTTCACGTTCCGGTGGGCAAGATTTCGTTTACCTCCGACAAACTGGTGGACAATGCGCGGACGGTGATCAGCAGTGTGATCAAGGCAAAGCCGGTTGCGGCCAAGGGCAAGTACATCAAGGGGTGCTTCATCAGTTCGACGATGGGTCCCGGCGTTGCGCTGGACACGGTCGCTTTGGAAGCGGCGTTGAAGGTTAAGGCGTAGAAGTTTGAGTGGCCGCGAGGCTGCCGGCGGGATTTGTCCCGCCCCAGACAAGATTGAGAAGGACTGGCAATGGCTGTTACGAAGGCAAAGAAGATCGCGCAAGTAGAAACGCTCGCCGTCGAGTTGAAGGACGTGAGCAATGGGTTCATCGCCGAATACGGCAAACTGACAGTGGCGCAGGATGACATGCTTCGCAAGTCGATTCGCGATGCGGGCGCCAAGTATCGCGTGGTCAAGAATACTCTGGCGGTACGCGCGACGGCTGGCACGGCGTTCGAAGAAATCGCCAAGTCGTTGAAGGGGCGCACCTCGATCGCCTACACCCAGGGAGACATTGTGGCCCTGGCCAAGGCGCTGACCAAGTATGCGAAGGACAATCCTGAGTTGAGCTTCAAGGCTGGCGTCGTCGAAGGCAAGGTTGTCGACGTGAAGCAGATTGATGCTTTGGCGAGCCTGCCGTCGAAGGAAGAGCTGTACAGCAAGCTGCTGTTCCTGATCAACGCTCCGGCAACTCGTTTGGCTACGGCGTTGGCTGGTGTGGGACGCAAGATGGCTGTCGTGATCGACCAGGGCGTCAAGGAAAACAAGTTCAAGGGCGACGAAGCGGCTTCGGCCTAAATCGCTCGATCTACACTCCCACACATGCCAAAAGAGGGCATATGTGGGGCACCAGGTTTACTAGAGTTCGGAGCTGGCGGATTTATTTCGGCCAGCCCCACGCCGGGCGGCCGCCCGTTGTCGGCCTCCGGTGAATCAACGGCTTGTGTTGTCTGATGTGCGAAAACAGGTCCAGTCCGCCGCCTTGTCTGGGGTAGTGGCAGGAGAGTCCCGGGATTCCGGGGCGCGGGTTTAAGCAACGCAGTGATTGCGTGGTGGCCACCTGAATGACTCCAGGATCGTGATTTCTGCCGGAGATAACCGAACTACAACGAATTTCGAATCTAATTGGAGATAAGGTCATGGCTGATTTAGCTGCTTTGAAGGAACAGATCGTTGGATTGTCGCTGCTGGATGCTGCGCAGCTTGTGAAGGAACTGGAAGAGACCCTTGGTGTATCCGCCGCGGCGGCTGCTCCGGTTGCGGTTGCTGGTGCGGCTGCGGCTGCTCCGGTTGCCGAAGCACAGACTGAGTTCACGGTGATCCTGACTGCCGCGGGCGCCAACAAGATCAATGTGATCAAGGCCGTTCGCGAAGTGACCAGCCTGGGCTTGAAGGAAGCCAAGGACCTGGTTGACGGCGCACCGAAGCCGGTTAAGGAAGGCGTCACGAAGGAAGAAGCCGAGACGATCAAGAAGAAGTTCGTCGACGCTGGCGCGACAGTCGAAGTTAAGTAGTTCCAGCGGTCTCGACAGGCCGCTTTCGAGAGGGCGCTGGGGCACGATTGTGCCCCGGCGCTTATCCTTGTTTCGGATTATGTACTCTCTGGATGCCTCTCATCGCCCCCGGACGGCGCATTTCTGTTGTAGAATTAAGAGATATCGAATTCTGCATGGACCGAACCATGTGTCCATGCAATGAGTTCAGGATTTTGGTGCGTTGGAGCGGGCGTGCCAATTTAAATGTAGCGTTGAATTGTAGCCCAGGAAGCGGAGCGGGTTTCACGTCTCGGTGAACCGCAGAATTCCTCGGCATAAACGTGTGCGGCCTCACGCGGAAGGGGCTGTACGGTCTAGAGAAGAACGGCGGCAGCCACCATCATCTTCCAGCTCCTGGATGTGGTGAGCTGAAGAACAGGCTCTGAAGAACTGGCGCGGGAAACTTACAAACTCTGTACCGGTGTAATCCACTGGAAGCTCCAGCACGCGGGGCAAACGTGGTTGACGCCATTATCGGCGCCCGAGGGGCTCTCTGTCCCTGGGAAATTTCCCGTCTCAGCCGTGCCTTGCTTGAAAATTTGTTGCGCAACGACCGTGGCGGCATATGTCGCAAAAGGTCTTGCCCATCCGCTGCCTCTGTACGTTCACGATTTCGTAGATTCACGATTGCAGTCCAGTTCTGTTTAACGAAGTTCTTCGCTGTCCGGTTCGCGGCTGGATGGCGAAATATTCTGTGCGAGTTGCCGTGCATGACCCGGCATCTCCGAGTGCGGTAAAACAGCCGCACGAAATGCCTCCCGGCGAGCGCGGCGCCGGGGCCCGCAAAACACGGGTTCGGCAACCCTGAGGAGTTCAAATGGCAGAGAAGAAAATCGCCAACCGTAAACGACTCGATTTTTCCAAGATCCCGGCGACCATCAAGATCCCTAACCTGATTGAAGTTCAGAAGCGCAGTTATGATCGCTTCCTGCAGATGGATAAGCTGCCCAGCGAGCGCGACGATGCTGGGTTGCAGGCAGTGTTTCAGTCGGTGTTTCCGATTACGGATTTTCGAAACGTTTCACAACTCGAATTTGTAGATTTCGCAATCGGCAACTGGGAGTGCAAGTGCGGCCATCTTAAGGGGCTGAATCACCTGCGAACCACCTGCCGCAGTTGCGGATCCACGGTCGTAACCGACCCGTTCCATCCGGGCGAAGTGCTTTGCACCAAGTGCGGCACCTACAACGCGAATACGCCTGACTTCTGCTCGAAGTGCGGCGATCCGGTCGGCATGCAGTTGAAGTATGACGTGCCGGAGTGCGAAGAGCGCGGCATGACCTACAGCGCTCCGCTGAAGGTCACGATGCGCCTTACGATTTTCGACAAGGACGCAGAGACCGGCAATAAGACGATTCGCGACATCAAAGAGCAGGAAGTCTTCTTCGGCGACATTCCGCTGATGACCGACAATGGCACGTTCATCATCAACGGCACCGAGCGCGTGATTGTTTCGCAGTTGCATCGCTCGCCGGGCGTGTTTTTCGAGACGGCCAACAATCGCACCTACTTCCTCGGCAAGATTATTCCTTACCGCGGCTCGTGGGTTGAGTTTGAGTATGACCAGAAGAACGTGCTGTATGTCCGCATCGATCGCAAGCGCAAGTTTTTGGGAACGATCTTCCTGCGCGCGCTCGGACTGCGCACGGATGAGGAAATTCTTCGCACGTTCTACACGGTGGACAAGGTCGCGCTGAAGGACAAGAAGCTGTTCTGGACGCTTGAACCTGGCACGGAGCGTCCGACGAATCTGCTTGGAATGAAGCTGTCGCACTCGGTCAAGAATCGGGCTGGCGAAGAGATTGGCCACTCGGGACGCAAGGTGACCGGCAGCATTCTGAAGAATTTCCACGCAAACCAGATCAGCGAGATTGAGATCGATCTGGGCGACCTGGAAGGCGCATTCACAGCGGCTGACGTGGTGGACACGAACACGGGCGAAGTGCTGTTGGAAGCAAACAATGAGCTGACGGCCGACAAACTGGCGAAGATGATTGACGCCGGTGTGGCCGAAGTTCATCTGTTCTTCCCAGAGCGCGATGACGTGGGCACGGTGATTGCAGGCACGCTGCGCCGTGACTCGGTGAAGACGCCGCAGGAAGCGCTGATCGAGATTTACCGCAAACTGCGTCCGGGCGATCCGCCGACGCTGGATACGGCGACCGCGCTGTTCCATGGCATGTTCTTCGATGCCCGCAAGTACGATTTCTCGGCTGTGGGCCGTTTGAAGTTCAACATCAAGCTGTTTGACAACGAAGACGCGACCGATCGCAAGATTCGCACGCTGGAGCCGGATGATTTCTACGCGACTATCGGCTACCTGCTGAAGCTGCGCAAGAACATCGGTTCGGTGGACGACATCGATCACCTTGGCAACCGCCGCGTACGCGCGGTGGGCGAGTTGATGGAGAACCAGTTCCGTATCGGTCTGGTTCGCATGGAACGCGCCATCAAGGAAAAGATGAGCGTGTACCAGGAGATGTCCACGGCGATGCCGCATGACCTGGTGAACGCCAAGCCGGTGATGGCAGCGATCCGCGAATTCTTCGGTTCGTCGCAGTTGTCGCAGTTTATGGATCAGACCAATCCATTGTCGGAGATTACGCACAAGCGTCGTCTTTCGGCTCTTGGACCGGGTGGTTTGTCGCGTGAGCGCGCGGGCTTCGAAGTTCGCGACGTTCACCCCACGCACTATGGACGTATCTGCCCGATTGAAACGCCGGAAGGTCCGAACATTGGACTGATTTCGTCGCTGAGCTGCTATGCGCGGATCAACGACTACGGGTTCATTGAGTCGCCGTACCGCCGCGTGAAAGATGGCCGCGTGCTCGATCACGTGACCGTGCTCAACGCTGGGGACAGCGGGCTGAAGGTTGGCGATCATCTTGACAAGGACGACTTGATCAAGACGAACGCCGAGCTGAAGGCCAAGGGCAAAAAGGTTATCGACCACGAGCCGTTCTCCTTCTACCTCTCCGCGTGGGAGGAAGATAAGTGGGTGATCGCGCAGGCGAACGCCGAGCTGGATGAACGCGGCAACATTGTCACCGAACTGGTGAATGCGCGTAAGGCCGGCAACTTTGTTCTGGTCAACCGCACGGAGGTGGACTATATCGACGTCAGCCCGAAGCAGCTTGTTTCGGTGGCCGCGTCGCTGGTGCCCTTCCTTGAACACGATGACGCAAACCGCGCACTGATGGGCGCGAACATGCAACGCCAGTCGGTTCCTCTGCTTCGCGCACAGGCTCCGATTGTGGGCACCGGTATGGAAGGCGTTACTGCGCGCGACTCCGGCGCGGTGATTCTTGCGCGGCGCTCGGGCATCATCGATTCGGTGGACTCGGAACGCATCATTGTGCGCGTGGAAGGCGAACATCATCCAATGCAGCTTTCGCGCGAAGTGGGCAGCGATATTTATCAGCTCACGAAGTTCAAGCGCTCGAACCAGAACACTTGTATCAATCAGCGTCCGATTGTGAAAAAGGGCGACCGAGTGGTCAAGGGTCAGGTGATTGCCGACGGTCCCTGCACGGACAACGGCGAGCTGGCGCTGGGACGCAACGTGCTGGTGGCCTTCATGCCCTGGCGCGGTTACAACTTTGAGGACGCAATTCTCGTCTCCGAAAAGATGGTGAAGGACGATTACTACACGTCCGTTCACATCGAGGAGTTTGAGATTGAAGCGCGCGACACCAAGCTGGGGCCGGAAGAAGTAACCCGCGACATCCCCAACGTGAGTGAGAGCGCGTTGCGCGATCTGGACGAGAGCGGCGTGATCCGCATTGGAGCCAGCGTCAAGGCAGGCGACATTCTGGTTGGCAAGGTAACGCCCAAGGGCGAGACCCAGCTTACTCCGGAAGAAAAGCTGCTGCGCGCCATCTTCGGCGAAAAGGCCGGCGATGTTCGCGACGCTTCGCTGACGTGCCCTCCGGGTATCGAAGGCACGGTGGTGGACGTGAAGATCTTCTCGCGCAAGGGCCAGGAAAAGGACGAGCGCGCCAAGACCATCGAGTCCATGCAGGTTGCACGGTTGGAAAAGAACCTTTCGGATGAAATCCGAATTCTTACCGACGAGCGGCTGAAGCGACTGGAAGGATTGTTGGGCGGCAAGGCCGTGCAGGCTGATTTGCACGACGAGCGCACCAATAAACGCCTTCTGACCAAGGACGTGATTCTCGACCGCTCGACGATTGAACTCATCTCGACGCGCAATTTGAAACGCATCAAGCTGAACGATAAGGACCCGCGCGTCAACGAGCAGATCGACGAAATCGAAGAGATGACCTCGCGCCAGATCGATGTTCTGCGCAAGATCATTCGCGAAAAGATCGAAAAGCTGCAAAAGGGCGACGAACTGCCGCCGGGCGTCATCAAGCTGGTGAAGGTATATGTCGCGATGAAGCGCAAGCTTTCGGTTGGCGACAAGATGGCCGGACGCCACGGCAACAAGGGTGTCATCGCGCGCATTCTGCCGGAAGAGGATATGCCGTACCTCGAAGACGGAACGCCGATGGAAATCGTTTTGAACCCGCTCGGCGTGCCTTCTCGTATGAACGTCGGTCAGATTCTGGAAACGCACCTGGGATGGGCCGGAGCTGAAATCGGCAAGAAGATGACAGAGCTGCTGGCCGAGTACGGCAACGGCGTCGAGGAGGCCCGCAGAACTATTCGCGAAGTCTTCACGGGCATGCCGTTCCTGCCGGATTTCGACGGCATCGACGACGACAAGCTGATCAAGATTGCACGCGATATGCAGGAGCGCTGCTACTTCGCTTCGCCGGTATTCGACGGATCGAAGGAGTTTGAAATCAAGGCGCTGCTGGAGCGTGCGGGACTGCCGACTTCGGGCAAGACGTTCCTTTATGACGGCATGACCGGAGATCGCTTCGAACAGCCGGTGACGGTTGGCTACATCTACATGCTCAAGCTGTCTCACCTGGTTGACGACAAGATCCACGCGCGATCCATCGGACCGTACTCGCTGATTACCCAGCAACCGCTGGGCGGCAAGGCTCAGTTCGGTGGCCAGCGCTTCGGCGAAATGGAAGTGTGGGCTCTGGAAGCTTACGGCGCGGCTTACATCTTGCAGGAACTGTTGACGGCGAAGTCCGATGACGTATATGGCCGTACGAAGATTTACGAGGCCATCGTCAAGGGCGAAGCTGCAATCGAACCGGGCGTGCCAGAGTCGTTCAACGTGCTGATCCGCGAATTGCAGGCTCTGTGTCTTGATGTGGAATTGGTCAAGGTCAAGCCGCGCGTTCCGGTCGAGCCTGTTCCGGCAGCGGCCGACTAGCGATTTAGACGGTGGCCGCCGGTCGTCAGCCGGCGTCCACCGCTCTCTCGCTCTCATGAGTTGAACCTGCAAGCTGCGCTTCCGGCAGCAGGCGGGGAAGAAATTACGGTTCTCGCATAGTTGGCTCTGACGGCCAACGGATTGAGAACCGACGACCGGAAGCCGAAGGGCGGCCGCGCAAGGCCGCAAGTCCTGGACGCTAAACCGAACGTCCAGGTGAGGAGGCAATTTGTACCGCTCGAGCCCATTCGATCTCGGAAACAACATTGCGGATTTCGACGCCATTAAGATTCAGCTCGCCTCGCCGGAGAAGATTCGCAGCTGGTCGCACGGTGAAGTAACCAAGCCGGAGACGATCAACTACCGAACCTTCAAGCCGGAGCGCGACGGATTGTTCTGCGCCCGTATTTTTGGCCCAGTCACGGACTGGGAGTGCCTGTGCGGCAAGTACAAGCGCATGAAGCACCGCGGCGTCATCTGCGACAAGTGCGGCGTGGAAGTTACGCTCAGCAAGGTGCGCCGTGAACGTCTCGGCCACATTGAGCTGGCTTCCCCCTGTTCGCACGTGTGGTTCTTCAAGGGATTGCCCAGCCGTATCGGGCACATTCTGGATATCTCGCTTCGCGACCTGGAGTCGGTGCTGTACTTCGAGGCCTATGTGGTCGTCGAACCCGGCGAAGCTCCGGTGAAAGACCGCGAGATCATCAAGGACGAAGTAAAGTTCCGCGAACTTGATCTGCAGTTCCGCGCCACGGGCTTCAAGGCCATGATGGGCGCTGAAGCGATCAAGGAACTGTTGAAGCGCGTGGACGTGGAGACGGCCTCGGTGGAGTTGCGCGAGAAGATGCGCACGGAGACCTCTTTGCAGAAGCGGCTGAAATATGCCAAGCGTCTCAAGGTGACCGAGGCGTTCCGCAAGAGCGGCAACAAGCCGCATTGGATGATCCTCGACGTGATTCCGGTCATTCCGCCGGAACTGCGTCCTTTGGTTCCATTGGACGGCGGACGTTTTGCGACTTCGGATTTGAACGATCTGTATCGTCGCGTAATCAACCGCAACAACCGTTTGAAGAAGCTGATGGATTTGCACGCTCCTGAGGTCATCGTGCGCAATGAAAAGCGCATGTTGCAGGAAGCGGTGGACGCGCTGTTTGATAACGGCCGTCGTGGTCGCGTACTGCGCGGCGCTAACAACCGTCCGCTGAAATCGTTGAGCGATACGCTCAAGGGCAAACAGGGACGTTTCCGTCAGAACCTGCTCGGAAAGCGCGTGGACTACTCGGGCCGTTCGGTCATCGTGGTCGGTCCCGACTTGAAGCTGCACCAGTGCGGCTTGCCCAAGAAGATGGCGCTCGAATTGTTCAAGCCGTTCATCTATCACCGTCTGGAACAGACCGGGCACTGCAGCACGATCAAGCAGGCCAAGGAGATGGTGGAACAGCAGGAGCCGATTGTCTGGGACATTCTGGAAGAGGTGATCAAGGACCATCCGGTAATGTTGAACCGCGCTCCAACGCTTCATCGCCTCGGCATTCAGGCTTTTGAGCCGGTGCTGGTGGAAGGCAAGGCGATCAAGATTCACCCGCTGGTCTGCACGGCGTTCAACGCCGATTTCGACGGCGATCAGATGGCGGTTCACATTCCGCTGTCGCCTGAGGCGCAGGTGGAAGCCAGCGTTCTGATGCTGGCGTCGCACAACATTCTGTCGCCCGCGTCGGGTCAGCCTATCACTGTTCCCACGCAGGACATGGTGCTCGGCATTTACTACCTGACCAAAGCGAAGGTGGATGCCAAGGGCGAAGGCCGCGCGTTTGCGAACATCGAGGAAGTACTGCTGGCGCGCGAGGCCGGTGAGGTCGAAACGCTGACCCCGATCCGCTTGCGCTACACCGGCACGGTGATCGACTTGACGACGGCGTATGACGATCAGGAGATCATTCACACCGAACCCGTGACCCTTAACCGTCAGTTCGTTAACACGACGGTGGGCCGCGCGATTCTGAATGACCGCCTGCGTGTAGCTGCTCCGGAGATGCCTTACATCAACGGCCTGCTCAAGAAGAAGGGCATCAGCCAACTGGTGAACTTCTGCTACCTGCAGTTCGGTCTTGAGACCACCGTCCGCATGCTGGACGAGGTCAAGATGCTGGGCTTCCAGTCGGCGACCCGTTCGGGCTTGTCGATCGGCATCGACGACATGGTCATTCCGGAATCGAAGAAGACCGTGGTAGGCGATGCGCAGAATCAGGTGATTGCCGTACAGCGCCAGTATTTGGACGGCGCCATCACGCAGGGCGAACGCTACAACAAGGTCGTTGAAATCTGGTCGGGTATCACGGAAAAAGTGGCCGACGAGATGTTCGGCGACATGCAGAAGCGCGACAAGGCGGGCGTGATCAATCCGATTTACGTCATGGCCGACTCGGGCGCTCGCGGTTCGAAACAGCAGATTCGTCAGCTGTCCGGTATGCGCGGTTTGATGGCGAAGCCTTCGGGCGAAATCATCGAGACTCCGATCACGGCGAACTTCCGCGAGGGGTTGACGGTGTTGCAGTACTTTATTTCCACGCACGGCGCACGTAAGGGATTGGCCGATACGGCATTGAAGACCGCCGACTCGGGCTACCTGACCCGCCGCCTTGTGGACGTTTCGCAGGACGTGATCATCAGCGAATACGACTGCGGCACGGCCGATGGCATTTACGTCGGTTCGATTGTCGAAGCCGGAGACGTGATCGAAGCGTTGCGCGACCGCATTGTGGGCCGTGTATCGCTGGAGAAGATCAAGGACTACGAAGGCAACGTCATTGTCGATATCAACCAGGAAATCACCGAAGATTTGTCGGTGAGCATTCAGGCGGCAGGCATTGAGCGGGTCAAGATTCGCTCGGTGCTTACCTGCGAATCCAAGCGCGGTGTTTGCGTCAAGTGCTACGGACGTAACCTGGCTTCGGGACGCCTGGTGGAACTGGGCGAGGCTGTGGGCGTAATCGCCGCGCAGTCCATTGGCGAGCCGGGAACGCAGTTGACGATGCGTACCTTCCACGTCGGCGGCACGGCATCGCGAGTCAGCGAACAGTCGCGCCAGGAGGCCAAGAACAACGGCACGGTGCGCTTTATCAACCTGCAGACCGTTCGCAGCAAGGACGGCGGCCTGGTGGTGATGAACCGCAACGGCTCAATCGTTGTGCTGGGCGACAAGGGTCGCGAAAAAGAACGCTACGCGGTTGTGTACGGCGCTCACCTCAAGGTGAACGAAGGCGATGCGGTGAAGCTCGGACAGACGCTGCTCGAGTGGGATCCTTATACCTTCTCCATCATCACGGAAATCGGCGGAGCGGTTGCCTTCAAGGATTTGATTGACAGCCTGACGCTGCAGGAAGAAGTGGATGAAGTCACCGGTCTGTCGCGTCACGTTGTGGTCGATTCCCCGGATGAAAAGCGCCAGCCGGCGTTGGTCATCAAGGGAGCGAAGGGCAACAAGCGTTACCTGATGCCCTCGCGCGCTCACCTCATGGTGCAGGACGGAGACGAGGTTTCGCCGGGCGATGTGCTGGCGAAGATTCCTCGCGAAACCACGAAGACGAAAGACATCACGGGTGGTCTGCCGCGAGTTGTCGAACTGTTCGAAGCGCGCAAGCCGCGCGAAACCGCAATCATCAGCGAGATCGATGGTGTGGTGAAGTTCGGTGAAGTTGCCAAGGGTCAGCGCAAGATCTATGTGGTCGCCGACGACGGCACCGAAAAGGAATACTCGGTTCCTCGCGGTATCCACATCAACATGCAGGAAGGCGAACGCATCCGGGCTGGCGAACAGCTCATGGATGGTCCGCTGAACCCGCATGACATTCTTGCGGTGCTTGGCGAAAAGGAACTGCAGGCATACCTGGTCAACGAGATTCAGGAAGTGTATCGTCTGCAGGGCGTGGCCATCAGCGACAAGCACATTGAAGTGATCGTGCGTCAGATGCTGCGCTGGGTGAAGATCGAGGACGTGGGAGATACGAACTTCCTTCTGGAACAGCAGATTGATAAGTTCCGCTTCCGCGAGGAGAACGAGCGCGTGATTGCTCAAGGCGGCAAGCCCTGCACGGGGCGCGCGCTGCTGCTGGGCATTACGAAGGCATCGCTCTCCACCGACAGCTTCATCTCGGCGGCGTCGTTCCAGGAGACCACGCGCGTGCTTACCGAGGCAGCCATCACCGGCTCCATCGACGGCCTGCGCGGTCTGAAGGAAAACGTCATCGTCGGACGGTTGATCCCGGCCGGAACCGGCATGGAGTACTACCGCAACGTGCAGCTCGCTCCGGAACTGGAAGCCGCTGCCGAAAACGTTCAGGAAGAGATTCGCAAGGAGCAAGAGGAGTTCGAACGCAACCTCGAGCTTATGCGGACCGAAGGCGAGAACGAAGCGGAAGAACTCACGGCCGAAAACTAAACGGTTCGTTGCAGCTTGAACGAGCGAACGTTACAAGCGAAAGGGCTGCGTCTTCGGATGTGGCCCTTTTCTTTGTGCATGGAGAAGAGATGAACGAGAGGAAGCGCTACTGCGTGTTCTCGGGATCGAACCTGGGAGCGCGCACCGAGTACGCGAAGGCGGCAACCGAGCTTGGGGAACAGCTTGCGGCCGAGGGAATCGGACTGGTGTACGGCGGCTCCTCAGTTGGCTTGATGGGAGTTATTGCCGACGCCGTTCTCAAATCGGGCGGCGAAGTGATTGGGGTGATTCCGCAATTTATGGTGGGGAAGGAAGTCGCTCATCAGGGGCTCAGTGATCTTCACATTACTACATCGATGCATGAACGCAAGGCGCTTATGGCAGAGCTTTCCGACGGGTTCATCGCGCTGCCGGGAGGAATCGGCACTTTCGAGGAGACGTTCGAAATTTGGACGTGGGCTAAACTCGGTCATCATACGAAGCCGTGCGGGCTGTTGAACTGCGAGGGCTTTTATGATGGGCTCGCGTCTTTTTTGGACATGGTGGTGCGAGAAGGCTTTCTTGGAGAGGTGGACCGGCAGATGCTGCTCAACGAGCGGGAGCCCTGGTCGCTTCTGAAGGCGATGAAACGCTATGTGGCTCCTGCTCCGCGAGGACGGTGGATGCCGACGCGACAATCAGCGGAGTAAAACAGCTCACGTCGCGCGCTCCAAGGGGATCGTCAGTTTGAAGCGGCGGCTTGCGAGAGTTTGATTCTTAGCACCTCATACGAGTAGGAGTTCATTGTGGACAATTCAACCATTCCTGCCGCACTGGCCTTTCGCGAAGCTACGTTAGAGGACATTCCTGAAATGCTGGAGGTGGTTAACGCTGCTTTTCAGGAGGAGGCATTTTTCGTCAATCGTCCGCGCACTTACCGGGCGCAACTTGAGGAGCACTTCCGTAGCGGGCAGTTTCTGTTAGCGCATCGGGGCTCGCAATTGTTGGCGTCGGCGTACTGCGAAATTCGCGGCGCACGTGGCTACATCGGGATGCTGGCGGTTCGCCCGGGACATCAGCGCGAAGGTCTGGGCCGCGCCATGATGTATGCGGTCGAGCAGATTCTGCGTAGCCACGGATGCAGCGTCGCAGAGATCTCAGTGGTGAGTGTGCGCACCGCGCTGCCGCCGATCTATCGTAGGCTTGGCTATGCGGAGGTGGGAGTCGAAGAGCCTCACGAGGACCTGCGGAAGAAGCTTACAATGCCGGTGCAGTTGATCAAGATGGAGAAGGAGCTATAGGAGCGAAACAGTCGGCAATGATGCTGGCGAACTCCAAAATGGGCAAATCGTAAACGATTTCAACCCACCTGAGCGCCAAATGTTCGCATTTCCAGGGCTCCGTGAACTCGCAGACGCCCTTCGGCATCTCACACGGGTGAGGAAGGAGGCACTATGGCTTCTCAACCAATTCCCCCAGCACCCGAGCCAGAGCCCGATGCCGCTCACGTTCCCATTACAGAGGAGTTTGACAGTTTCAAGCACACGATGCCGAACATGGTTCCGGTTGCGATTGCCATGCTGCTGGTGGCCGTGGTCATCGGAATTTTCGCATACGTGCTGCGCGCAAAGCCGGTTGCCGCCGGATCGATAGACGAGGCGTTTGCGGTGACGATTCCGAGCCAGAATAACTCGCTCGCGATTGTCGGCCTGAACTTCCAAAACATAACCGAAAAGCCCCTGCGATTGTTGAACGTTAACATTGCCGTGCATGCGAAGGGTTCCGACTTTAAGGACGATTTCGGATCGGTGACGGACTTCCCGCGTTATTTTGAGGCATTTCCCGCGCTGCAGCAGCATGCGCGACCGGGGCTGGTTCGAGACCTGAAACTCGCGCCGATGGAAAGAGCGTCGGGGTCGGTGATTGTGTCGCTCCCGCTTACCCAGGAGGAGTTCGACGCGCGCGATTCGCTGACAGCTACTCTGAAATTTGACGGTCATCCGCCGGTGAAGATCGAGAGCGGAAAGAAACAGTAAATTCGCGAACGGTCGATAAAAGATGGGCTAAGGTAACTTCGGGCGTTGCTGCGATGGACAGCGGTCGTAGAATATAGGCCGTCTTCGAAGTGGAAGACTGTAGCAAGGAAACAAAGTACCTCTATTAGCTACCGGGTGCGTCCTCGGTACGCACCTCGCGCAATCCCAACCGCGCACGACAGGAGGTTCTATGCCGATCCAGAAACTCAGACAGTTTCTTGACGAGAACCTGGTCAAGTACGTCGTGATTTCCCATAGCATGGCGTATACGTCTCAGGGTGTCGCCGCCAGCGCGCATATCTCAGGAAATGAATTGGCCAAAACAGTGATGCTGAAGAAAGATGGCGAACTCTGCATGGCCGTTCTGCCCGCATCGAGACATGTAAGTCTTTCCGCGTTCGCGAAGATTACCAACAGTGAAGATGTTTCGTTGGCAAGCGAACGCGAGTTCAAGGATCGCTTTCCAGACTGTGAAGTCGGAGCGATGCCGCCGTTTGGGAACCTTTACGGACTCCCCGTGTATGCGGATTCGTCGCTGGCTCGCGATAAGGAGATCGCTTTCAACGCGGGCTCGCATCTGGAACTCATTCAACTGGCCTATAGCGATTTTGAGAGGCTGGTTCAGCCGATCATTGTCAATTTTGCGACACGATCCATCAGCTATGCCGCATAGGTCGAATCCCGGCGGAGGAGACTCTGCCGGGACTTTGTCAGCGCATCTCATCTTTTCATCTTAAAGAATTGATCTCACCGTTCCGCCATCCACGCGGAGCGCAGCGCCGTTGGTGGCAGAAGAAAGTTCGCTGGCAACGTAGGTTGCCATGGCGGCGACTTCATCCACGGTGGCAAAGCGTTTCAACAGGGACGATGGGCGCGCGTGCTCGAAGAATTCCTTTTCTACTTGTTGCTTCGATTTGTTCTGCTGCTTCGCCATGGCTTCGACGAAGCCGCCCACGCCTTCGGAGGCCGTCGGCCCGGCGAGAATGCTGTTCACGGTCACGCCTGTACCTGCGACTGACTCGGCGATGCCACGCGCCACGGCGATCTGTGCTGTCTTGGTCATTCCGTAGTGAACCATCTCCGCCGGAATCTGCACCGCGGACTCGCTGGAGATGAAAAGAATGCGGCCCCAGTTCTTCTTCAACATTCCGGCGAGATAATGCCGCGAGAGGCGCACTCCGCTCATCACATTGATCTCGAAGAAGCGAAGCCAGTCCTCATCGGGAATTTCCGCGAATGGCTTTGGTTCGAAAATGCCGACGTTGTTTACCAGCACATCCACGGTCGGCAGTTTTGAAATTGCCGCCTGCGCGCCGGCAGAACTCGAAAAGTCTGCAGTGATGCCATCAAGCTTCGCCTTTGCGTTGGTCGAACGGAGTGCAGACAATGCAGCGGCGACGCGCTGTTGTGTGCGTCCGTTTACATAGACGTGCGCGCCCTCACTCGCCAGCGACTGGGCGATGGCAAATCCAATTCCTGCTGTCGATCCCGTTACAAGTGCAGTCTTTCCTGTAAGTTTCAGATCCAAGCGGTCCTCCGAAAGAATGGCGTTTCACTCTTTTGATTCAAAGCCGAACATATCGACTCCATGCGCGCAACAATGTATGGACGGAGTAGGCCCGATTGTGGGTATGCGCTGTTCCTGGTCGCCGACTTCTACGAGGCGACTTTTGTGCGTTGTGACTCGCGCCAGTGGGCTGGAGGTATTCCTTCCCAGGTGCGAAAGGCGCGGACAAAGGAGCTTGCATCTTCGTATCCGAGTAGATACGCAGTTTCGTTTAGCTCCAGAACGGAGTTTCTGAGAAAGTGGCGTGCCAGTTGGTGGCGCGCTTCTTCTAGAACCTGCTGGAAGCTGCACCCGGCGTCCTGCAGGCGCCGTTGCAGGGTACGAGAGCTGATATGGAGTTCGCGGGCTATGTCCTGCATTCTGGGGCGGCGGCCTGTAAGCCTTCCCTGGATGGCGGTGCGGACGCGTTCAGTAAATGGCTCCTGGCCCGTGTACTGCTTCAACTCTTCATCGAACTGCGGTGCGAGCATGGCCAGGAGTTCGGCATTACTGGTAATGAACGCACGATCCGCATCGGACGCACGGAAGACAATGGCATTGCGAGGGGCTCCGAATAGAACGGGGCATCCGAAATGGCGCTCAAGGATTTT
Organism: Saccharimonadales bacterium (SeqCode); assembly: GCA_035539055.1. Lineage (GTDB taxonomy): Bacteria > Acidobacteriota > Terriglobia > Terriglobales > Acidobacteriaceae > TOLSYN. The sequence goes on from DATLJC010000068.1 coordinate 18,599, forward strand.
TGCGTAAGTGCGTGGACGGATCATCTCCAGGCGCAGCGGCGACAGGCGGGTTCCGGTGCCGCACCGCGCGACGGACTGTACCCAGGCAAAACAGACATCCGTGAGCACTTCAGGTTCGATATCGTCGGCGAGAAGCCAGCGAAACTGGATGCTCCACTCTCCTTCAACGGTTTCGTTGATAATTTCTTCAGGGCAGGAGAGTTGCTTGTAGCGCGCAGTCGTTCGCATGGCCTCGCCGAAGTTTGGCGTGGAGAGCGCAGCGAGCGCAATCGTGTCAAAGAGTTCGGGCTTGCTCTCGGAGCCCAACTGGAGGCCGATGGCTGGATTGGAACTGACTTCGCCAACAGCACGCCACAGCGCAAAGAATTCTCCGGTCGTCAGCAGCACCCGCGGCTGGTCGAAGAGCTCCTGCGGGAGTCCGGCTCTGCGGAGAACTGCGGAGACACGGACTCCTAACTCTTCCAACTTCGCCGGAACCCTGGTTGGAACGCGGAAGTGTTTGCTCATATTGGTCAGGCGTTCTTGAGTGATGCCATATCGATGGAAAAACGATATTTTACATCGGCCTTTAAGAGTCTATCGTAAGCCTCGTTCACCTTCTGTATGGGGATGATTTCGACGTCGGCGGTGATATTTTGAGCTCCGCAGAAATCAAGCATTTCCTGGGTTTCGGCGATGCCTCCAATGGAAGAGCCGGAGAGGCTGCGCCGTCTCATGATGAGACTGAATGCCGCGACCGGCAGGGGCTTTTCAGGCGCGCCTACGAGGGTGATGTTCCCGTCGAGGCGGAGCAGGTTGATGTAGGCTCCGATATCGTGATTGGCCGAAACCGCGTCAAGGATGAAGTCGAAGCTGCCAGCATGCTTCGCCATCTCATCGGCGTTGCGGGAAAGGACGACTTCATCGGCGCCGAGGCGCAGAGCGTCTTCCTTCTTGTTTGGCGAGGTAGTGAAGAGGACGACGTGGGCTCCGAAGGCGTGAGCGAACTTGACGCCCATGTGACCCAATCCGCCGAGTCCGACGATGCCAACCTTCTTGCCTTTGGTCACTCCCCAGTGGCGCAGGGGGGAGTAGGTGGTGATTCCGGCACAGAGCAGAGGCGCAACTCCAGCGAGGTTGAGGTTGGCGGGTACGCGGAGAACGAATCTCTGATCGACGACGATGCTATCGGAATAGCCGCCGTAGGTGACTTTTCCAGTGTGCTTATCGGGGAAGTTGTAGGTGAGCGTAGCGTTGGGGCAAAACTGTTCGAGGCCCTGCTTGCACGCGGGACAGGTGCCATCGGAGTCGACCATGCAGCCGACGGCGGCGAGGTCTCCGGTCTTGAATTTAGCGACCGCGGAGCCGACCTTGGTAACGCGTCCTACAATCTCATGGCCGGGGATGCAGGGATAAACAGTGGGCATGACGCCGCTCCACTCGTTGCGGACCTGGTGGAGATCGGAGTGACAGATGCCACAGAAAAGGATTTCGATCTGCACATCGTTCTCGGTTGGATCGCGCCGCGCGATTGTGGTGGAGGCAAGCGGCGATGTCGCACTAGCAGCAGAAAATGCTTTCGCGTTATACATGGGCTTACTTTAAGATGCGGGAACCTCGCAATGATATGCAGAATACGCCATTCTTTATGCGAAATGCGCCAGAATTGCCAGGCGCGGTGGATGGAGCGAGCGTGGATATCCCGGTAATGGGTTCCGAGAATTAGAGCACCGCATTCAGCTTGCCCGTTTCGCAGCCTTGGCCTGTCAATTACAATCACTATGGCCAAATGTGGCCTGGAGAATGCGGGGACTTCACCCTCTATGCTGCGATTCCTGAAACAGTTACAGATTGCATTGGTGAGGACGCTGGAGCATGACCAGTTTGCAGTGGCGAAAGCTACGGCATTCTCCTCTATACTCTCGCTGTTTCCGGCCGCTCTTCTGATCTCCTCGATTCTTACCGCTTCTCACAGCACTCTTAGTTTTGTTCGGGAAATTTCATTTGCCATCGGCGGCATCATGCCTTCGGGAACCGCGCCTTCGGTTCTCACGTTCTTCGAGGGGCGAAAGCCGGCGCCGGTTCGTATGCTCGTCACGACATCCGTGATCACGTTGTGGACGGGGTCGGGGGTAATGATCTCGTGGATGGACGGATTCCGTCGAGCTTACGAGATGCCGAAAATCTGGAGTATGACGAAGGAACGGCTGGTCTCATTCATGCTGGTCTTTATGGCGGGAGTTCCGATGGCGTTTGCGAGCTTTCTGCTTGCCTTTGGAAATCAGATTGAACACTGGCTGGCTTTTCATGCCACCCAGAATTTGGATATTTACATTCTGGCCATGTGGACGGTGGTGCGCTGGCTGATCGCGCTGGCGACGACCATTGTCGTTCTGGCGCTGATCTATCATCACGGACTGCCTCGCACCCAACCCTGGCATCGGGTGGTGCCGGGATCGGTGCTGGCCACGGTGCTGTGGTTCGCATCGACGACCATCTTCGGATGGTATCTCCGGCATTATTCAGATTATGGCGTGATCTATGGATCGTTGGGCACGGCAATCGCATTGCTAACCTGGCTTTACCTTGTATCGTTAGTGGTGTTGATTGGGGCAGAGTTTAACGCGGTTCGCTATCCGCGGTACCTGTTTGGAAGTTTTTCCAAACTTGAACCGGAGGCCGCCGCCGGTGAAGGGAATCAAAAAGGAATATGAATCGGAAGACACTGCTTGCCGAGGAGAATCACCTGGAGCCGATAGCGCGGCGTCGCGCAAAGATAGTATGCACGCTGGGACCAGCTTCGAATACCGAGGATCAGATTCGCCAGCTTTTGGCGCTCGGGATGGACGTGGCGCGTCTTAACTTCTCCCACGGCAGCCACGAGGAACACCTCGATCGCATTCGCACGCTGCGCAGGGTAGCCGCCGAAATGGGACGCAGCGTTTGCATATTGCAGGATCTGCAAGGCCCCAAGATTCGCACCAGCGCATTGAAGAATCACACTCCGGTGAACCTGGTGAAGGGCTCGCGAGTCACGATTACGAACAAGGAAATCGAGGGCACGGCTGAACTGCTGGGAACGACGTTCAAGACACTGGCCCGCGAGGCGGAGCCGGGTTCGCGCATTCTGCTGTCGGATGGGCGGTTGTCGCTGAAGGTGCTGAAGGTGCGAGGGGACGACGTGCTGTGCGAGGTCATCGACGGAGGAATGCTGGGCGAGCATCAGGGCATCAATCTGCCGGGTGCTGTGTTGAGCGTGCCTTCACTGACCGCCAAGGACAAGAAAGACCTTGCTTTTGGACTCTCGGTGGATGTGGATGCTGTTGCGATTTCATTTGTGCGCTCGGCCAAGGATGTTCGTGCGGTGAAGAAGATTATCGCCGCCGCGGGCAGCGACACTCCAGTGATTGCGAAGCTGGAGAAGCCGCAGGCGATTGAAAATCTCGAAGAGATTCTGGAGATTACGGACGGAGTGATGGTCGCACGTGGCGATCTTGGCGTCGAGGTTCCGCCGGAAACGGTTCCGATCATTCAGAAGCACGTCATACGGCGCGCACTGCATTGGCGCAAGCCGGTGATTACCGCCACGCAGATGCTGGACTCGATGATTCAGAATCCGCGGCCGACGCGCGCGGAGGCAAGCGATGTGGCAAATGCGATCTACGACGGCTCCGATGCGGTGATGCTTTCGGGGGAAACCGCGACGGGGAAATATCCTCGCGAAGCGGTCAGCATGATGGCGCGCATTGTAGTGGAGGCCGAAGCCGACATCCGAAACATGAGCGCCGAACGGCGACGCGAAGAGAGAGAGTTGACGATCCCGGAGGCAATCTGCGAGAGCGTGGCCCACGTAGCGGAAGAGCTGAAGTTGCGGGGTATCGCCGTGTTTACGGCCACGGGCAATACCGCAGGGCTGATATCGAAATACCGTCCGAGGGCGGAGATTTACGCTTTTTCGCCGGTAGCGTGCGTGTGTAACCGGCTGAATCTTTACTGGGGCGTGCGCCCCGTGCTGATCGAGCCGCCGCACACGGTGGAGGAGATGATCCAAGCGACCGAAGCCGAGTTGCGTCGCACCGCAGTGGTTACCACGAACGACATTGTGGGCATTGTTGGTGGAACTCGAATGGTGCTCCAGGGCTCCACAAATTTCATGAGGCTGCATCGAATTCGCCCCGATGGCGTATCGAGCGTTCCGACCGCAAAAAAGAAGAAAACCAGAGCAAAGGACTCCAAGCGATGAGCGATTCAATTCGGTCCATGGCAATCATGAAACCGCACCCCGGCAAGGAACTGGAGATGGAAGCATTCCTCCGCGAGTTCTACGCAATGATGTACACGAAACAGTATTCGCGAGACATGCTCTTTCATGACCGGAAGCAGCCTGGAATCCTCTTGCACTTACGCATCTGGCTGTCGGATGAGGCCCGCAATACCGCCGTACAAGACCCGGCGGTTCACCACTACTGGATGAAGTTGCCAGAGCTGGGAACGATTACCACGATCTACGAAGAGCTGGAGCCGATTTTCTCCACCCAGGAAGGGATTGTCGAAGACATTCTGGAGAGCGGCATTTAGCTGCTGTGGCGCGGGAGGCCGGTTCGATAGGCTGGGGCGTGTCTGTGTATTGCGGAAGTAGAACGAAGATCAAACGGCTTAAAGGCAAGGTCAAAAACCCCACGTCAGCCCGATGAAGCCGGGCGGGACGTGGGGCACCTGTGATCTTTACAACTCTGTTAGTCAGAATGGAGCGACCGGATCCGATGCGCTGACGTGGGTTACGCTATGAGTTGGTGAAAACCAACAACGCAGAGCCATAAAGCGGAAAGGAACCGGTCGCTCCATTCTGACTAGTTGACCCAGCCTGAGTCGTCGTCTTTCTTGTCCAGTGAGGAGTCACGATAGTTTCCGTGCTCGTCGAAGTAGTCCTCGCGCTTGTTCTTGCGCATGTAAACTTCGAACTTCTTCGCCGCCTGGCGGCGCTTCCACTTGTAGTAGCGGTTGCGAATTCCGAACATGCCTTCGGAGGCGACAACCTGAAGGCCGTAGCGCGGAACGAATCGCAGATAGAGCCAGCCAAAGAGCGCTCCGCCGAGATGGGCGAACTCTGCCACGCCGTTGGTCCCGCCAAAAGCGCTGACGAAGGCGATGAAGATCCAGATCGCCACGATGTAGCGGGCCTTGATCGCGATGGGGAATGGGAAGATGAACATCTGGCGATCGCCATTCAAAATGCCGAAGGCCATTAGTAAACCGTAAACGCCACCGGATGCGCCGATGGTGGCCTGCCGCCAGATTTGTCCCATGATGGCGAAGAGCGGGATGGGAACGTGAGAATAGGCAATGATGCCGATCGCTCCGACTCCCATAGCTGTGAGCGCCGCGCCGATGACGCACCAGAAGTAGAACTCGTAAAACTTGCGCGTCCCGAAGTCCATCTCAAACTGCGCGCCGAACATCCACAGGCCCAGCATATTGAATAACAAGTGGGTTACGCTGTGGGGATCATGGACGAAGGCGTAGGTGATAATCTGCCAGATTTGTCCGTGGAGGACGGCGGCCGGGCGCAGATAGAGATAGTAGTCGGCCCACAGCGTAAGGGCGGGCACCGTCAAGCGGCCCAGCAACATCACCAGATACACCGCCACGTTGACGATGATCAGGGTCTTCACCGCGCGCGTGAACGGCGGGAATCCAAAAGTCGATACGGGTCCACCGCGTGCCATATTTCTCCTCTAACTCATCGCTCGGGTGCGGGAAGAACCGCCAGACTGCGATGTCCTTGCGCGTCATAGGCGCGAACTGCGAATACTACATTATCCTTCGATTGTGGCACCGTGATCTGCAATTCCGCTCCTGCCGGGATTACATGCTCCCACGCCGGGGCTGTTGTGTCCCGGTAAAGCACCTCGTAGCCCGCGGCGCGTCCGTCGGGAGAGGCCGTCCAGTGCAGCGTGCTGGAGTTCACCAACTCCTTTGTTTGTAACTTTACGTCCGCAGGCGGCGCTGGCGCCGAAGCCAGCAGCGCTGCCGTGGCTACGTTCAGCCGCGTGACTCCGGCCAGGTACTCAAAATCCACGAACTTCGGCAGATCACCATATTCGATGCCGTTTTCTTTCCGAGGAAGCTGATGCTGGTGATCGAAATTCTCCTGAAACTCCGTAATCCGAACCGCCGAATAGCCGAGTTCATTGAACGACGTGTGATCGCCTCCGCGTAAAAAGCGATCCCGGCGGAAGACGAGCTTGGGATGGACACTGGTTGTGCCCAGGTAAGGCGCTGTGTCAGAGGCGACGAATCGCGCCAGTTGGCGCGAGGGAGAATCGCTTTCGGCTCCCAGCAATCGCACCCGGCGGGTCTCGGCTTCGCTGGAGGCCGCTGGCAGGCCCTCGGAGAAAATGCGCACAAGGCCTTGCTGATTGCGGGTATTGTCGCCTCCGACAATGTCATTGCTGAGCACTGCTTCCAGCTTCCATCCCTCACTCTTTGCCAGCTTGGCAAAGCCGTGGCTGCCGAACATGCCTTGTTCCTCACCGGGGAAAAGCGCATATAAGATTGTCGCCGGAAATTTCTTTTGGCTGAGGACGCGTGCCGCCTCCAGCACGAGACTCGTTCCGCTGCCATCGTCGTTGGCGCCGGGAGAGGGTGCCTCGGGATCGTTCATCCGGGCCATGGCGATGGTGTCATAGTGCGCACAGACGAGAATGATCCGCCGGGCCGCTTCGGGATCGGAACCCTTCTGGATGGCGTAGATGTCGGTCAGTTCGGCGGGTTGTGGAATGCGTGGGGCGGGACCGTCGGTAAACGAATAGCTCTTCACTTCCAGGCATCCCTTGCAATCGCTCGCAATCTGCTCCAGTTGCGACGCAAGCCAACGGCGAGCCTCCAGCACTCCCGGATGGTTCTCGGGCGGCAGGAGGCTTCCCAGGGTATGCCGGCTTCCGAAATTTACCAGTGCCTGATCGGTGGCCTGCAAGCGCTGTGACGAAACCGCCGCCACCGCACTTTGGATATTAGGATCGAGCAGGATTTTAGAATCGAGCACGTTCGAGGGCGCGGCTTGCGCCGCGCAACAGGTGGTAAGAATTGCCAGTCCGAATACGGAAAAAAAGCCTCTTGCCTTCATCTTCGGCATCCAATCGGTCCGTGCCATTCACTTCTTTGTGTGACGCCACTTGACGCTGCACGGAAGAGAATCTAAATATAAATGCGGGGGCGACGGGAGTGTGCAAACATTTCCGGCCTGAGAAACGAAGTGGAGGCGGTCATGGTCTTGTGCCCAGAGTGCGAGAGCGATCTGGATATTGAAGAAGATGAACTCGACGAAGGTGAAATCCTATCGTGCACAGAGTGCGGAAGTGATTTTGAAGTGGTCAGCGTCGGACCTCTTGAACTGACGAAGGTCAGCGATGACGAAGAGGAGGCAAAGGAAACCGACGAAGATGGCGATTACTAGGCGGCGCAGGCTGGTGGTGACGGCAGCGGTGCTTATGCTGTTGTTGCCTGCCTGTGTCGCGCCGGCGCTGGGGAGTTCCAAGCCTGCGCCATACGCGCTGATCTTCGGAACCGTATGGGGGGCGGGAGAGCGGCCGCTATATGGCATCCGCGTGAAATTGCGTCTCGCGAAAGAGAAGAAATTCCGCTGGGAGGCTGTTTCCGACCATCGCGGCGAGTTTGCCATTCATGTACCGGCGGCAAAGGCCGACTATGTACTCGTTCCAGATCTGAAGCGAACCAAGCATAAGTTGCCGGAAACTCGTATTCATGTAGAGAACGACGAGCGCGTCGATATCGGTGTTCACCTTCAGGAGTAGAATCGGAAGTAGCTGGGTTTAAGTAGGTGTGCGCTTCTGGAGGTGTCACCGTGCGGCGTCTCGTTTTGATCAGTGCGGCGGTTTTGCTTCTCTCGGTATTCCTGGGTGCCCAACTGTTTGGTGGCAAGAAGACAGACGACGCCTCGACGCCGCGCAATTTGACTGGCATGGTCTTCGACAAAGCGGACCAGGTGGTTCCTAGCGCAATTGTGTATCTGAAAAACACTCGCACTCTAGCCGTGGCTACGTTCATCACCGAGCAGGACGGCAGCTACCGGTTCAACAATCTCTCACCCAATATTGATTATGAAGTGCGCGCCGAATCAAACGGACGCAAGAGTCAGGTCAAGACTCTCAGTTCCTTCGATGCCCGCAAGCAGGCGCATATCAATCTGAAGCTCGACAAATAAACTCGGGTCAATTACCTCTGTCTGGAAAAAAGTCTCTGGGAGTGCGTTCCGGGTCTTGCCAATAGGGACTGGCTCCGATGAAGGTCAACGATAAAACCACTACCCAGAGAATCGCAAAATGTAGGTTGCAATTGATGTGCCCGGAGAATTCCGAGCCGTAGAACATCCATTTCAAGAACGCCGCAGGTTCATTTCGGTGGGTGCCCACGCCGCCTATACAGAAACTTCCCACTACGAGTGTGCAGATAAGGACAGAGGCAAGCGCGCGAAGCCGCTTGTAGGTGAGTGACGATACCAGAGCCAGTGTGAAGATTAGGACGATGTACAGTATCGCGAAGTAGGACACTATTACCCACGGGATTCCGTGCGCCATATTGACCGGAAGAGTTCCCATATAAAGTTGCGAGAGAATATCGAGAGGAGACCACATGGCGCGCCCGAGGACGGCAGGCGCGGTCCTGATACCCTGGACGGCGAAGGAACAGAGCCCCGCGAAAGCCGCCAGCCCCGCACCTATCCGATCCAGTGTGCGAAGTCGATTGTTCTCCCGAAGCTTCTCAATCGGAGGCATCTCGGCAAGTGGGCTGGCCGCGAGGTTCGGATCGTTGCCGTCTTCCATGAAGCGCATTCTACTCCGGTGATGCAATCGTCTTTTCTGGGTGGAAAGGCTTGCACGACACACAAAGAATGGGCCTGACTTTCGCCAGACCCATGGTCATATCCACCAGCGGTTATGCCGCGTTAGCCAAAACTCCATTGGGGTCGAGAATAAACTTCTTCGGCACGCCGGAGTCGAACTCCTGGTATCCCTTGGGAGCTTCATCCAATCCCACGATTGTTGCGTTAACAATCTTCGCAATCGGCAGGCGGTCATGCAAAATGGCCTGCATCAGTTGGCGATTGTAGCGCAGCACCGGACACTGGCCCGTGGTGAGACGATGCGATTTCGCCCATCCCAATCCGAGGCGTAAGCGCAGATTGCCCTGCTTACCCGCTTCGTCTTTCGAGCCAGGGTCCTCGGTTACATATAGGCCCGGGATGCCCAGTGCTCCCGCGGGACGCGTAATTTCCATCAGCGAATTGAGCACCGTCGCGGGAGCTTCGGTCTGGTGCTGCGCTCCGTGTCCGTGCGCTTCGAAACCAACGCAGTCCACCGCACAATCAACTTCGCGCTCACCGGTGATCTGCTCGATCGCATCTTCGATGTGTTCCACTTTGGTGAGATCGATTGGCTCGAACCCGACTCTCTTGGCATGATCGAGCCGCCCCTTGATCACGTCGCCGATCATGACTACAGCCGCTCCGAGGATCTGTGCCGAGGCTGCTGCCGCCAATCCGACGGGGCCTGCTCCGGCGATGTAAACGCTCGAGCCTACGCCCACTCCGGCAGTGACTGCTCCGTGGAATCCCGTCGGCAAAATGTCCGACAACATTGCCAGATCGCGAATCTTCGACATGGCCTGAGCTTTGTCCGGGAACTTGAGCATGTTGAAATCTGCAAAGGGAACCATTACATAGTTCGCCTGCCCGCCAGCCCATCCGCCCATATCCACATAGCCGTATGCGCCACCGGCACGCGCCGGGTTGACGTTGAGACATACTCCGGTGTTTCCTTCACGACACATGCGGCAGCGTCCGCAGGCAACATTGAAGGGAACGGAGACGAGGTCACCGATTTCGAGGAACTCAACGTCTTTTCCTTTCTCGACGATCTCACCCGTAATCTCGTGGCCCAGAACCAAGCCCGCCGGAGCTGTGGTCCGTCCGCGGACCATATGCTGATCCGATCCGCAAATATTGGTGGCGACTACCTTTAGGATTGCGGCGTGCTCAATCCGCTTTCCGGCCGGGTTCTGGAGTTTTGGTTCGTCGATCGATTTAACCCGAACCTTGCCGGGACCTTCATACACAACACCACGGTTGCTTGCCATTAATACACTCCTTTTCTGGCATGGAAACCATTATGTAAAGATGTTGCGGAGAAAATCGCCGTTGCCAGCGTGACAAGTCAACATGGCGAAAATGCGAGCGGAGTTCGATTGTTTTCCGGGCGCAGTCGAGGAGCGTTGTGCGAGTCAGTTGCGCTGTGGTCTTTGGAGCAAAACAGAAAAAGCCGCCCGAAGGCGGCTTCCCCATTCTTGATTCTATTTGCTTACTCGCCTGAACGCTTCCAGTCGAGCAGTTCGCCGATCGTCGAGGTGCCCGGCGAAGACTGCGGGTGCTTGTAAGCTTCCACGTCGGCGCGAGTCGCTTCCTCGCCCACAGCGCGAATGCTCAATCCCACTTTCTTCTCTTCCGCGTTCATCTTGATGATCTTGAACTCGAACTCCTGGCCCGGTTCCATGATGATCTGCTGGCTGTTGGGGTCGAGGGCTTCGGAGTTGTGGCAAAGGCCTTCCACTCCGTCCGCGAGTTCGACAAACGCGCCGAAGCTTGCAAGGCGAAGGATCTTGCCCTTTAGCACGTCGCCGACGCGATGCTGTTCGAAGAAGCTCTCCCAGACATCAGGCTGAAGTTGCTTCACACCGAGAGACAGGCGGCGGTTGTCCGGCTCAATGGCCAGAACGATGGCCTTAACCTTGTCGCCCTTCTTCAGAACTTCCGAAGGATGCTTGACACGCTTGGTCCAGCTCAAATTGCTGACGTGAACCAGGCCGTCGATGCCGTCTTCGATTTCGATGAAGGCGCCAAAGTCGGTCAGATTGCGAACTTTGCCTTCCACGGTGGAGCCGACCGGGAACTTCTCGTGCAGGCTCTCCCACGGATTGAGCTCAAGCTGTTTGAGGCCCAGGGAAATGCGACGTTCCTGCGGGTTCACGTTAAGGACCACGGCTTCCACCTGGTCGCCCACGTTCACCAGCTTCGACGGATGCTTCATGCGCTTGGACCAGGTCATCTCGCTGACGTGAACCAGACCTTCGATACCCTGTTCGAGCTCAATGAAGGCACCGTAATCGGTCACGGAGATCACACGGCCATGTACGCGGGCGCCGATGGGATAGCGCTCGCTGGCGTCAAGCCACGGGTCGGGCGTCAACTGCTTGAAGCCGAGCGATACCCGCTGCTTGTCGCGATCAAACTTAAGAACCTTTACCTGAATCTGGTCGCCTACGTTGACCAGATCGCGCGGGTGCGTCAGGCGGCCCCAGCTCATATCGGTGATATGCAGCAGGCCGTCGATGCCGCCGAGATCCACAAAAGCGCCGTAATCGGTCAGGTTCTTCACCGTGCCGGTCAGGACAGCGCCTTCTTCCAGATGCTCCATGGTGACGTCGCGCTTGGCAGTGACCTCTTCGTCGAGAATCTGCTTACGGCTGACCACGATGTTGCCGCGCTTCTTGTTCACCTTGATGACGCGAACTTCAAGCTCCTGGCCCTTCAGGGCGTCCAGGTTTCGCACGGGGCGAACATCCACCTGGGAGCCGGGCAGGAACGCACGAGCGCCGAGAATGTCTACCGTCAGACCGCCTTTGATGCGATCGATGACGCGAGCTTTGACGGAAGCTTTGTCGTTATGAGCTTTTTCGATCTCGTCCCATGCGTGCAGGCGCTGCGCCTTCTGGTAGGAGAGATTTACGTATCCCTCTTCCGTGTGGCCCTTTTCCACCATTACGTCGATGGAGTCGCCGGGTTGGAACTTGATGTTACCGTCGTGGTCCTTGGCTTCTTCCAAAGGCACTACGCCCTCGGACTTAAGACCAATGTCTACCACGAGGTAGTTGCTGTTGATGCTAACCACCGTGCCCTTGAGGACGCGGTCTTCGTTAGCGGCGAGTTCGGCTTGCTCTTGCTCGAACGACTCGAGTGCTGTTGCGAAATCTTCCGTCATGTTTTCGTTTTTTGGGTTGCGGGAGACGCCCTCGGCAGGCTTCTCCAGCAAAGTTTTTGAGATGGGGCTTTGTTGCTCGGCGGGCTGGTTGTCCGTTGGCAAACCGGTGTCCTGAGGCTGCTCGTAATGTGAAGAGTCGTCGCGGATATCGTCGAAAGCCATTAAGTTCGCGTCTGCCTCTCGCGTGGGTGAGCACGATGGAGGCTTATGGGAAATAAACGGACTGCTGGCATTCTTAATTGGAATGGAACCCGCTTGCACGGGCTTAAACAAACCAGCGGCCGGACCTCCCTGCGTAGATGCCCGGAACAGGGAGACTGTTCTGACTATAGCAACGGGCAAGTTTGGAGTCAAACCTGCGGGATGCCATATTTACAAGAATTCATCAAGAATTCAGCACTTTTCCGTGGTTGGCCCTGCAAGTGCAGCATTCCTCTGTGCCAATCTGGTGGCGACGTCCGGAAATTTGGAACCCAAGCCTATCGGAAACCGAGCGCTACTTTGCTACCCTCAGCTATATGGATCACATCTTCACTCCCTGGCGCTACTCCTACATCACCACGGCAGATCGCGCTCCCTCCTGCATCTTTTGCGACCGCGCGCCCGCCCCGGACGTGAATTGCGAGAACGATGAACGCAATCTGGTCGTTCATCGCGGGGAGCATTGTTTCGTGATCGTCAATGCTTTTCCCTACACCTCGGGACACGTGATGATTGTGCCCTACGCCCACATTGACCAGCTCGATAAGCTGCCTGCCGAGGCTGCGGGGCAGATGATGGCACTCGCTCAGCGGGTGGAAACCGCGCTTCGCGAGCTCTATCATCCGGATGGCGTAAACCTCGGCATGAATATTGGCAAGGCCGCCGGAGCCGGTGTTGCCGGACACATCCACATGCACGTTTTGCCGCGCTGGGTGGCCGACGCGAATTTCATGTCGGTGATCGGTGAGACCCGAGTGCTTCCCGAGGCGCTTGAGGTTACGGCGCGCCGATTGAGAGAGGCATTGCACTCTTAAGTCGCGGCGTCCACAGGCTCGTAGGTTAGCTTGGCGCGCACACGTTTCTTCGGGGTAGCGGTGCGCCGGCACGAGACGTATTTCCCCGGCGACACCTCGCCCATGCGCAGGCGGACGCGTTCCATGAGTTCCTCGATGGAGTCCGCGCCGTATTCTTCGGCGGCACGCAAGACGATCAAGGCTGCGGCCATGGCGTCGTCTCCCGCGTTGTGGTGCTGGAAAATGATTCCAAATTCATCGGCCAGCCTGCCGAGCGAGTGGCTCTGCAACTCAGGCCAGCAGCGGCGCGCCAGCGAGCAACTGCACAGGAACGGCATCTGCGGATACCACACCTCGTAGAGCGCCAAGGTCGCACGTAACACCGGCATATCGAATCCCGCATTGTGCGCAACCAGCGGCAGATCGCCGACCTCGCGCTCGATCTCCGGCCAAAGCGCATCGAAGCGGGGAGAGTGCTCGACCATCTCCGGCGTAATGCCATGAACCTCGGTACTGGATGGGCTGAAGTAAAGCGACGGTGGACGGATGAGCCACTCCTGGCGGCGCACGATTTCCCCATCTTCCACAATGGCCAGCCCTATTGAGCAGGCGCTAACACGCGATGCGCAAGCTGTCTCGAAATCAATCGCCGCAAATCTCATTGGGTGCATCTCATCGTCTGCGCGTCACGGCAGCATCCCGAGCAACTCGGACTCGCTGATTACTTTCACTCCGAGCGAGGTGGCCTTGTCGAGCTTCGATCCTGCATCCTCACCGGCGACGACGTAGGAGGTCTTCTTGCTCACCGAGCCGCTCACTTTTCCGCCAGCGTCTTCGATCATCTTCTTCGCATCGTCGCGCGAGTACGTCGGCAGGGTTCCGGTGAGCACAAAGGTCATGCCGGAAAGCCGAGTGCCGCGTACTTTTCGCTCGCCGGTGAAGGTCAGTCCAGCTTCGCGCAGACGCTCAATCAGCTTGCGATTCTTCTCCTCGGCAAAGAACTCGCGGATGCTGGCGGCGATGCGGGGGCCTACTTCGTTTACTTCGACCAGTTCATCTTCACTCGCCTCCATCAGCTTGTCCATTGAGCCGAAGTGCTCGGCCAGAAACTCCGCCGTGCGTTCTCCGACCATGCGAATTCCAAGGCCGAAGATCACACGCTCAAGCGGCAATTTCTTTGAGCCGTCAATTTCGCGCAGCACATTGTCGGCACTCTTTTTGCCCATGCGCTCCAGTTGCAGCAGATCTTTTTCCGTTAGCGAATAGAGGTCGGCAACGTCGTGGACCAATCCCCGCGCCAGCAGTTGATCTACCAGCGCATCGCCCATGCCTTCAATGTTCATCACGTGCCGCGAGGCGAAGTGGAGCAGCGATTCGCGCAGTTTGGCGGGGCAGTTTACGTTGACGCAGAAGGAGTTCACCTCGCCCTCGGTACGCACCACGTGGCCGCCGCACTCGGGGCACTGGGTCGGCATGTGGAACGCGCGAGTGTGGGGTGGGCGCTTGTGCTCGCCTTCATCGACGACCTTTGTCACCTTGGGGATAACGTCGCCGCCACGCTCCACCATCACCCAATCGCCAATGCGTACACCAAGGCGCTCGACCTCATCCTGGTTGTGCAGGGTGGCACGGGAAACGGTGGTGCCGCCAATGGCTACGGGCTTGAGGGCCGCCACTGGAGTCAACTTGCCGGTGCGTCCGACCTGGATCAGAATGTCTTCGATCTGCGTTACCGCCGCACGGGCCGCGAACTTGTAGGCAATGGCCCAGCGCGGAGCCTTGCCGGTGAATCCAAGGCGCTGCCAGAGCGGAATGCCGTTCACCTTCACGACAACGCCATCGATTTCGTAGGGCAGGGTGTCGCGTGCGGACTCGGTGGCGCTCACGAAGTTCCAAATCTCTTCAAACGTTTTGGCCACGGTCCGATGCGGATTCACCTTGAATCCCGCGGCGCTCAGGGCGTCGAGCGCTTCCCATTGGGTGCTGCGCGCCATGCGTCCCTCTTGCAGAAGGAAGTAGGAATAAAAATCGAGCTTGCGCTGCGCCGTGACGTTCGGCTCCAGCACGCGAACCGCTCCCGCAGCGGCGTTGCGGGGATTGGCGAAGCGCGCCATGCCGTCTTCTTCGCGCTGTTCGTTCATGGCGACGAACGATTTGGTTGGCATTAAAACTTCGCCGCGCACTTCGAAGGGAGGCGTCAGACCGGCCTTGGCCAGGTTTTCGCGGCTGACAGTCAGCGGGATCGAGCGGATGGTGCGCAAATTCGCCGTAACGTCTTCGCCGGTAGCTCCATCGCCGCGGGTGATGCCGCGTTCGAACCGGGCTCCAGCCCCGGCGTCCAGAGCGGCGTTTGTTGCCGCGTGCCCGTCAGCGCCGGCAGGTACATAATGCAGGGCCATCGAGAGCCCGTCGAGCTTGTACTCGCACTCGTATTCCACCTCACGCGAGCCTGCCAGCTCCGTTACGCGGCGCGTCCAATCGCGCAGCTCTTCGATGTTGTAGGCATTGTCGAGCGAGAGCATCTGCGCCGAGTGGGCGACCTTCACGAAACCTTCGCGGGCCTTGCCGCCCACGCGTTGTGTCGGCGAGTCGGGAGTCAGTAACTCGGGGTGCTCGCGCTCGATTGCCTTCAATTCATTGACCAGCTTGTCGAATTCAGCGTCGGTGATTTCCGGGGTGTCCAGCACGAAGTAGGCGTGCTCATGGTGGCGGATCTCGTCGCGCAATAGTTCGGCGTGCTGAGCGGGTGAGTGGGGCTTAGTCATACAGCGGAAATTATAGGGCCATGAATGGTTTGCCGCATCGATACCTACTCCGGTTGCCGAGCGCGGGAAGCGATTTACAGGCACTATGACCGATCATTAGCGTGGCGACTTGATACAATTGATTTATATTCCAAGCGCCGGTTTTACCGCGTTTCGGGGCACGCTCCCGTACGTCGGAACCAACGCAGTCAGCAGACCTGGTGAACGCAATAAAACATTTTTTCACAATCTACAAGAAATGGATTATGGCCGTGCTTGCCCCCTTGGGTGGCGTCTGGGCGATCCTCATCATTGCGTTGCTTGACGCTGCCGCCTTCGGAATTCCGCTCGATCCAGTTGTGGCCTTCTATGTCCACGTCGATCCACGACGCGCGTTGATTTACGCCCTGGTGGCATCCGCGGGGTCGGCCCTCGGCAGCACTGTGCCATACCTGATTGGATACAAAGGCGGAGAGGCGTTGATTGCCAGCCGCGTGGGCGAGAAGAAATATGCTCGCGTGCGAGCAGCGTCGGAGAAATACGGCGATCTCGCGTTGATCGTTCCGGCCATGATGCCTCCGGGCTTTCCGTTCAAGCTTTTTGTCTTCGGCGCCGGAGTGGCGGAGATGCCTTATTTACACTTTCTGCTCGCCATCTTCACCGGACGCTTGACCCGCTTCCTGTTGCTGGGGGCGCTTACGATTAAGTTTGGCCCGGAGATTATTGGCCTCACCACAGCGCTGCTGAAGCAACACTTGACGTTAACGCTGTTGGTAATCGCGGTGATCGTGGCCGTAGTCTTTGTAATCGTGCGCGTGACCCGTTCGCGCAGAACGTCCAGGACGGAAACGACAATCAGTGTTGCATAATTCTTCGCAGACCAACTCCCAAACCAATTCGCAAGCTAGGCCTATACGCATCATCGGCGCTGGGCTTGCCGGGCCTGAGGCTGCGTGGCAATGTGCCCGTCGTGGACTCGGCGTCGATCTATACGAGATGCGCCCTCTGCGCAACACGCCCGCGCATGAGACCGATCTCCTCGCGGAACTTGTCTGCTCCAACTCGCTCAAGAGCGATAGTGAAAACTCCGCGCCCTGGCTGCTGAAACAGGAGATGCGCCACGCCGGATCGTTGCTGATGGAGATGGCCGCCCGAACGGCGGTTCCTGCTGGACACGCACTGGCCGTCGATCGCCTGGAGTTCAGCCGGTTGGTGACCGAGACGATAGCCGACGAACCGCTGATCCGCCTCGTACGCGAGGAAGTCACATCGCTCGAAGGTTTCGATGGTGTGACGATTCTCGCCACAGGGCCGTTGACCTCGGATGCGCTCGCGGCGGAAATTCAGCGGCTCAGCGGCACGGAGCGCCTGTTCTTCTTCGACTCGATTTCGCCCATCGTGGAAGCCGATTCCATCGACCACTCCAAGGTCTATATGGCGGCGCGATACGACAAGGGAACAGCCGACTACATCAACTGTCCCATGATGCGGGAGGAGTACGATGCCTTCATCGCCGCGCTGGCCGAGGCGCAGCGCGTCGATGGTCACGACTGGGACAAGGCACAGTATTTCGAAGGCTGCCTGCCGATAGAAGAGATTGCGCGTCGCGGTCCCGATACGTTGCGCTTCGGACCGATGAAGCCCGTGGGGTTGCGTAACCCCCACACGGGGAACATTCCTTACGCCGTGGTTCAGTTGCGGCAGGAGAATCTGCGCGCCGACTCTTATAACCTGGTTGGTTTTCAGAATCATCTGAAGTTTGGCGAGCAGGCTCGCGTGCTGCGTATGATTCCCGGCCTGGAGAATGCGAAGTTCCTGCGCTACGGGCAGATTCATCGCAACACGTACATCAATGCTCCGACGCTGCTTACGCCCACGTTGCAGATGAAGCAGCACCCGAGGGTTCTCTTCGCCGGACAAATCTCCGGAGTGGAAGGCTACGTGGAATCCATCGCCACCGGCTTGCTTGCCGGAGTTACGGCCTCGGCAATTGCCACCGGAGTTGCGCCGATTCCCGCGCCCAGGGCCAGCGCGCATGGTTCGCTGACGAACTATATTTGCGGCGCCGATCCCAAGGACTTCCAGCCAGCGAACATTACCTTCGATCTGCTTGAGCAACTCGACGAGGCGACAAAGCGCAAAGTGCGCGACAAAAAGCTACGCCACCAGATGGTCTGCGAGCGCGCTTTTGCCGCATTTGGCGACTGGTTCGAGCAGGTAAAAGAAAACCTTTCCACGCGCTGAACTTTCGGCCCCCGCTGAGCGTATCAACTACTGCGGCGAAGTCTCGCCTGAGTAGATTATGTCTCTGCGCGACCTCTTTCTCGACGTCTTCACGACGCTATGGTCCAACAAGCTGCGGACCTTCCTCACCATGTTCGGCATTGCCTGGGGCATTGTCTCCATTGTGCTGATGGTTGCCGCCGGCGAAGGAATGCGCGTGGGCCAGCAGAAGCAGCAACAGACTTTCGGCCGCGACCTGATGATCGTCTTCGCCGGACGCACCAGTATGCAGGCAGGTGGTACGCGGGCCGGACGCCCCATTCGCTTCGAAGATTCCGATGCGAGCTATGTTGCCGAGCAGTCGCCATCCTGTAAATATGTGTTGCCTGAACTCGGGAACGAAGCTTCCGTCCGCAGCAACTACAACAGCGCTCATCCCACCGTTGCCGGATCGTTTCCTCCCTTTGCCGAGATTCGCTCCATCGATGTTGCGGAAGGGCATTTCTACAGTTGGCAGGATATACACGAAGGTCGCCGCGTGGCGTTTCTCGGCTCTGAGATCAACAAGCAGCTCTTTCCCGAGGGCGGCTCCATTGGCCAGAATATCTACATCAAGGGCGTGCCCTACGTCGTCGTCGGAACCATGCGCGACAAAAAGCAGAACTCCAGCTACGACGGTTGGGACGTGAACAAAGTGTTCGTCCCGTTTCCCGCAATGCAGCAGGACCTGCCCAACAAACCGCCGCAGAAAGCGCACAGTGTGGATCGCCTGCTGATTGCTCCACAAAGTACGGCGGAGCACGAGAACTGCAAGCATCAGCTCACGCTGGCCCTGGCGCATCTGCACAACTTCGATCCTCTCGACAAGGAAGCCATCGCCAATTGGGACACACTCGAAGAGGCCGCCGCCTTTGCGACGATGACCGACGGCATGAAGTATTTTCTTGGAGCCGTCGGCGTAACCACTCTCTTCCTCGGTGGCATCGGCGTGATGAACGTCATGCTGGTTGCGGTTCGCGAACGCACGCGCGAGATCGGTGTGCGCAAAGCCATGGGAGCGCCCGCCCACAGCATCATGCGGCAGTTCTTTCTGGAGACCATGATCGTCGTTTTTCTGAGCGGTGGAATTGGACTCAGCGTGGCCTACGGCCTTTGCGCTTTTGTGGACAGCTTCCCCATGCCGCCGTTCTTCGCCGGGCTGCTGCCGACGTGGCAATCGGGAACGCTGGCCGTCGTTTTACTCGGCGCCGTTGCCTTTTGTGCAGCTTTGTATCCTGCGCGGCAGGCCGCACGGGTTGATCCGATTGAAGCGTTGCGCTTTGAGGCGGGGGGCTAACCGTCATGGGACTGATTCAAGATGTTTTCGCGGAAGCAATGAATGCGCTGCTGAAGAATCGCACGCGCAGCCTGCTGACCATGCTCGGCATTGTCTGGGGAATCGCCTCGGTCACGTTGCTGATCGCCTATGGCTCCAGCTTTCGCTCGGTGCTGGTCACGGCCTTCGATTCTTTCGGCAAAACGGCGGTGGTCGCATGGTCGCAGCAAACCAGCCAGCAGGCCGGAGGACAACGCGCCGGAAGACAGGTTCGCTTCGAGCAAGAGGATCTTGACTACATCAAGGCCACTTCTCCGGCGATCAAGACCATCTGTCGCGAGAAGTCGGAAACGTTGTCCATTCAGTACAACGACCAATACGTTAACGGAGCGGTGCGGGCGGTCTGCGCCGAATATGGCGAGATGCGGAACGAGGTTCCTTCCAGTGGACGTTGGCTCACTCCCATGGACATTGTCGAGCGCCGCCGCGTGATCTTTCTTGGCGACAAGATCAAGCATCAGCTCTTCGGCAATCGCAATGCAATCGGCGAAACGGTGCTCGTGCGCGGGATGCGCTTTGAAGTAGTCGGCGTGATGGACAAGAAGATCCAGCTCTCGAACTACTTCACCAGCGACGACAAGTCCACCTGGATTCCGTTCTCCACCGCTGCCGATGTGTATGACACGAAGAACACTCCAGTCTTCATCTTCGCTCCCGTAAAGCCGTCGATGGAGGCGTTAGCAAAGAAGCAGTTTCTCGCCGGACTCGCCGAGCGCCAGGGTTTCTCCCCCACCGACACCAAGGCCGTGCTCATGTTTGGACGCGATGAAACGCGCCCAATTATTGACGGCATCACCATTGGATTGCAGGCATTGCTGCTTTTCATCGGCGCGCTCACCCTCGGAATCGGCGGCGTCGGCGTGATGAACATCATGCTGGTATCGGTCGACGAACGAATCCGCGAGATCGGATTGTGTCGCGCCCTCGGAGCGCCCCGCCGCTACATCCAACTGCAACTCTTTGCCGAAACTTTCGTGTTGATGTTCATCGGCGGAGCCGCAGGAATCCTGCTCGCCTGGTTGCTGACCAAAGCCGTCGGAACCCTGCCGTTACTCGGTCCTCTGTACAAGGACGAGTCGGGCAAGGCCGACATCCACATGCAGATTTCAGTGGCAACAGTGATGCTGTCGGCCGCCGTGCTGTTTGTCGTGGGAATCATCAGCGGCATGGCCCCGGCGATGAAAGCTTCGCGGCTCGATCCCGTAGAGGCACTTCGGTACGAGTAGAAAGAAAAGCGCAGCCCATGTGCCCGCGCTTTCTTCTACCGCTGAATGGCTTGTACTTATCTCGATTTCTTTGAATTCTTCGAGACCAGTTTCGACTGTTTCGAATTCGCAATCTTCTTAGGGCTCGCCACGAAGTCTCTGCGCTTGCGCGGATGATTCTTGATCCAGATCGGCGTGCCCTCAAACGCAAACGCCTCGCGAATCTGGTTCTCCAGGAATCGCTGATAGGAGAAGTGCAGCTTCACGTCTTTGTCAGAGAACAGGATGAACGTGGGTGGAGCAACTGCCGCCTGAGTCATGTAGTAGATCCGAATGCGGTTTTTCATGGGAACCGTTGCGCGCTCGAAGTCCACATTCTTAAGGAAGCGATTCATTTCTCCGGTCGTGATTCTGCGCCAGCGCTCGCGGGCTACTCGCTCAACAGTCTCGAAGACGCGCTTCACGTTCTTGCCGTTCATGGCGCTGACGAAGATCACCGGAGCGTATTCCAGGAATTTCAGCACGCGCCGCACTTGTTCTTCATACACGCGGCTGTCGGCCGGAGGCTTGCCGTCTTCGCGCGCCGTGGTCACCAGGTCCCATTTGTTTACGACGATTACCACCGAGCGGCCGGACTCGTGCGCGTATCCGGCAATGTTTGCGTCAAGAGCGGAGACACCTTCCACGGCATCGATGATGAGCAGCGCGACATCGGCCTCTTCCAGATGCTTGCGGGCCATGACGACGCTCATCTTTTCGGCCATCAGGTGTGTCTTGCCCTTGCGCCGGATTCCTGCCGTATCGATGAAGCGATACTTCTTGTCTCCGTGTTCTACGACCTCATCAATCGCATCACGAGTTGTGCCTGCGATAGAGGAGACGATGGCACGGTCGCTCTCGGTCAACTGATTCAGCAGCGTGCTCTTGCCCACGTTCGGACGCCCGATGATAGCAATCTTGATTTCATTGGGCATGGTCTCAAGCAACCGGTCTTCGAGTGCGCCTTCATCCGCCGGCTCAAAGGCTTCGTCCTCTTCGGCTTCCTCGGCTTTCAGGTCGTCGATATCGGCTTCCATCTCATCATCGACCTGGGCTATGCGGCGGGCAAAATTGTTAAGCCGCCTCTCGTCTTCCACCTCGGGAACCGTTGGAATCACATTCATCAGCTCTTCAATCAGCTCGGCAACTCCGGTGGAATGCTCGGCGGAAATTGCCCACAAGTTCTTGATCCCCAGCGTGCGGAAGTTCTCAGCCTCAGCCTCAAACTTAGGATCGTCCACCTTATTCACCGCCAGGTACAAAGGCTTGCCGAGTTTTTGCAGCAGGCGCGCCAGCTCCATATCCGGGCCGGTCAGCTCGGTGCGAACGTCGGTGACCATTACGATGGCCGATGCTTCGTCGAGCGCTACTCGGGCCTGACGGAAGATCTCGGAAGGAATCAGGTCCTTGTCTTCGGGCACAATTCCGCCCGTATCCACCACGCGGAACTGCTTGCCGTTCCAGCGCACGGTGCCGTAGAGGCGGTCTCGCGTAATGCCGGGCTCGTCGCCTACGATGGCGCGCCGCCGTCCCACCATCTTGTTGAACAGTGTTGATTTGCCCACGTTGGGCCGTCCCACGATGGCCAGCAGGCCCTCATGTTGGTCTTGCAGAATATTCGCCACTATGTTGTTCCTGATTCTCGCGCTCACGCGCTGAAAGTAAAATCGTGGGAGCAAAGGCACTACAAAATGTGCTTCGCTTTTCTCGCCCGATTCCAGTGTTCGTCTCACGACGCCTGGTTTCCCGGAGTCCGTCCTCGCAGTTTGGCCCGCAGTCGAGTCCGACGCTCCGGTTCTTCGCCGCCACATCTGCCGCAACGTCTATTATAGGGGCAGTGGCTGAACCTACCCAATCCGCAGCTTCCCCGGCGTCCTCTAAGGCGGCTTCGCCGAAGCCTCTCCCTGCCGGCCAGGTCGAGCTCTCGCGCATGTCTTTGTACCAGTTTTTCGGTCCTGGAGGCGTGCTCTCACAGCGTCATCCCGCTTACGAGTTTCGTCGCGGACAGCTCTCCATGGCGACCGCCGTCGAGGAGGCTCTGGACGAGAAGCGGCACCTGATCGTCGAGGCCGGAACCGGCACGGGCAAGACCCTGGCCTACCTGCTGCCGATTATCAAGAGCGGCAAGCGAGTCATTGTCTCTACCGGCACCAAGAATCTGCAGGAGCAGCTTTTCTTCAAAGATGTGCCATTCCTCGAGCGTGCGTTGTTTGGCGAATCCATCGAGGGCGAGCCACGTCTGAAGGTTTGCTACATGAAGGGGCGGCAGAACTACCTTTGCCGCAAGAAGCTCTATGAGCTCACCGATCATCCCATCCTGAACGGCCTCGACGAAATCAACGAGTTCCGCACCCTGCTCGACTGGGACAAGGAGACCAAAACCGGAGATCGCGCCGAGGTTACAACCCTGCCGGAGACGAGCCAGCTCTGGGGCAAGCTCAACGCCAGCGCCGAACACTGTGTTGGCAGCAAGTGTGCGGAGTTCGAGCGATGCTTTGTCACCGAGATGCGCCGCAAGGCCGCCGAGAGTGACATCATCATCGTCAATCATCATCTCTTTTTTGCCGACCTGTCGGTGAAACTCGCGGCAGAGGGAACTCCCGACGCCGGAGTGCTACCGTCAGCGGCTTGCGTGGTGTTTGACGAAGCGCACGAACTGGAGGACGTGGCGACCAGCTACTTCGGCATCTCTGTTTCGAATCTCAAGGTGGACGATCTTCTTCGCGATCTGGAGATCACGATCAAGGACAAGAAGGTTATTTCCACCGATCTGCTTCAGCTCTCGGGGCGCGTGCGCGAGCGGTCGCAATTCTTCTTCTCTCTTCTGCCCGAGGGAGATGGACGTTTTGCCTTCACCAATCGCGAGGAATTTCTGGAGGAGTGCGGTTCGGAGTTCCTTGGCCTGAAAAACGTGATTCGCCAACTGCACTCCGAACTCCAGGCGATTCCCAATAAGCCCGATGAGGTATTCAACCTCATTCGCCGCACGGACGAGTTGCACGCCCAGCTCTCGTTTCTGATGGAGAGCCACGAAAAGAATACGGTTTACTGGATCGAACGTCGCGGCGGACGCGGCAAGTTTGCCAAGAACGAAAATGTCTTCCTGCAGGCCACGCCCATCGATGTTTCGGCCATCCTGCGCCAATCGCTCTTTGACCGCTTCGACTCCATCGTGCTGACCTCGGCAACGCTTGCGGTTGCCAACGGCTTTGACTACATCAAGGGGCGGTTGGGTCTTGCAGGCGCGCGCGAACTCATCGTTCCCTCGCACTTCGACTACGAATCGCAGGCTATTTTCTATGTTCCGCCGGATATGCCCGGTCCGCGCGATGCAAACTTCGCTGCGCAGGCCACCATGCGCATTCGGCAGCTTCTGGACATCACCCGCGGCCGCGCCTTCTGCCTGTTCACCAGTATCGCGCAGATGCAGCAGGTCCACGATTCGCTGTTAGGCCAGCTCGACTATCCCATGCTGCTGCAGGGCTCCGCGCCCAAGACTGCGCTGATCGAGCAGTTCCGCGCGACGCCCAATGCCGTGTTGTTTGCGACTTCTTCTTTCTGGCAGGGAGTCGATGTGCAGGGCGAACAGCTCAGTTGCGTGATCATCGACAAGATTCCGTTCGCCGTCCCCAGCGATCCCATCGTGCAGGCTCGCGGACGCGCCATCGATGAGGATGGCGGCAACAGCTTCTTCGACTACTCCGTGCCCGCCGCCGTTATCACACTGAAGCAAGGTTTCGGACGCCTGATCCGCTCTCTGAGCGATCGCGGCCTGCTGGTGCTGCTCGACAATCGCATTCTCAAAATGCGATACGGAAAAGTCTTCGTGCAAAGCCTTCCGGCCTACACGCGCACCACGGACATTCGCAAGGTCGAGGAGTTTTTCGGCTGCAATCACGATGAGTAGAACTTCGGCAAGTGAGATGCGCAACTTGCAGGGGTTGGGCGGATTTTGCCTTCGGACTCTAGGGCAACCATCGTAATCTGTGACCTGCAGGTTAAGTTATTCTTTACGTAACGCGTACTTGTGCGGTATCGTTTCTGAATGATCGTCGGCTACGCCGGGAAATGAGTAAAAGCTTTCTCTGGAATAGAGCGCGCAGCGCGCTTGAAACTGGACCGCCTCGAAGCGGCTGCAACGCTGAAGGACCTGGGCGTGCTGCCCGGCAATCGCTTTGAATCGCTGGCCGGTGACCGAAAGGGACAGTACAGCATCCGTATCAACGATCAGTGGCGGATCTGTTTTGAATGGCTAGATGGAGCGACTGGGCCGTCAAGTGTGGAGATTGTTGACTATCATTAGGGGGGCTTTATGGCAGTGACCGCGATACATCCAGGTGAACATTTGGCCGAGGAATTAGCAGAACTTGGGATGAGCGCTGCCGAACTGGCGCGCAAGCTCGATGTGCCGACAAACCGTATCACCAGCATTTTGAATGGTCAGCGCGCCATTACCGGCGACACCGCGTTGCGTCTGGCGCACTTCTTCGGCACAAGCGCAGAATTCTGGCTTACTCTGCAGAGCCTTTACGAGTTGCGTCTTGCCGAGAAGAAGATAGGAAAATCGATAAAATCTCTTCCCACGCTAAAGCACTCCGAACGTCTTCCAGCTTGATCGTGGCGGTCCTGTGAGCGACGCTCACCGCCTGCGCCATCCTTCCGCCTTCGAGCGGAGGATGGAGTTGTCGGTTGGTTACTTTGCCTGCTGCACTGGTGCCAGCGACTCCGCCTCGGCGATCATCGCCTCTAGGCTCACGCGAATTCCTTCCGCCCAAAAAGTTTCATCTGCCGGATTGAGTCCGAATGGCGCAAGCAGTTCGAAGACGTTCTTGGTTGCGCCCGAGCGCAGCAGGTCGAGGTACAGGGGTTCGAACTGGCTTCCCAGTCGTGATTTCTGCGCGTACAAGCTCTGGGTCAGCAACTCGCCGAAGGCATATCCGTAAACGTAAAACGGACGATGGAAGTGCGACACGTAGGTCCACAGATGCTCGGTGTTTTCGTAGGTGAACACCTCGCCATCTTCGCCGTAGAGCTCTTTGGCTGTTGTTAGCCACAGGTTGTCGAGTTCCTCGGCCGAGAGTTTCTTGGGCTCTTCCCATCGCGAGTAGGTTGCGTCCATGCCGTGCATGCGGCGTTCGAAATTCGAGAATCCAATCTGCCGAACGACAGTGTTCAGCATGCCTTCGATCTTCTGCGTCATCAACGCCAGCAGCGCCGTGCGATCTCCGCTTGCCATGAGCTGGTGTTTCAGGAAATTGAACGTCGTCATCTCGCCGAAAACAGAAGCGGTTTCGCAATAAGCAATTGGCGGATGGAACATCAGCGGCCCCTGCGCTTTGCCGGCCAGAATGCCGTGTACGCCGTGGCCGAGTTCATGGGCCAAGGTCATCACGTCGTGATTGGAGCCTAGATAATTCAGAAACGTGAATGACTGTGGACGATTTCCCGGCAGCACGAAAGAGCAGTTGAAAGCTCCGCCGCGTTTGCCCGGAGTCGCGGGGACATCGATGTGTTTGGCCGAGACGAAATCGCGAATGATGCCGGTGAGCGTGGGGCTGAAACTCTCATACGCCGCAAGCACCGTGGACATCGCATTCTCAAACGGAACCACAGTCGTATCCGTGAATGGAAGGGGCGCGTTGCGATCGCTCCACTTCAGCGTCTTCATCCCGAGCAGCTCTGCCTTCAGCCGATAGTAGCGTTTAGCGAGCGGTCCGGCGACGTGGGTCACGGCATTGTGCAGTGCATCGACCACCTCGTCCGGTATGCGGCTCTCTTTGTTTCGCGGCTCCATCGGATGGCGATAGTTACGTTCCTTGCGCTCGACGGCTCCCCTGCCGACGATGACCCAGAGTGTCTGTGCTGAAAACTTTGCGAAGTATCCACCGAGTCCATCGTTGATCGACTTCATTACTTCGGCGCGAAGGGCGGCATCTTTCGAATTGCCGAGAATGTCCAGCATCTCGGTCAAATTCTTCTTCTCGGACTTGCCGCCTGTCTGGTAGTCGAACCGAAGATCCGCCTCGCATTCGTCGAAGAATTCATCCCACGAATTCGGCCCGAAGGGCGCGCGCTTGGTCAGCGCCGCCTCGACCGGCTCGCTCAAAAAGTGTGGCTTGAAGACTCGTTGATGCTCAATCCAAGGACGATGCCTGCGCACTTGGTCGTCGCTTGTGTACCACTTCTCCAGCGTCACATCGTCGAGCGCCACCAGTTCCAGATCGAAGAACGTCAGATACTCGCCCTGAACCTGGCTCATTGTCTGTTGCGCTTCGGCAACCTTGGATTTCACTGCTTCGTTGGTTACGTCCAGGCTCTGCTGGAGCGAGAGATACACCAGTATCTTGCCACCCAACATGTCCAGCTCTGAATAAGCAGAGATTGCGTCCCCGAGTTTCTCGCCGAGCTTTCCCCGGAAGTCTTTACTGAATCGCTCCGCATACGTTGTGAATTGTGCGATGTCTAGATCGAGTTGCGGATCGGTGATTCCGAAATAGATGGAGGTTAAATCCCAACGGACGCTGCTATCGACGGTATTTTGGATTGTCATGGTGTTTAGCTCGGACAGGCGCAAGATTCCACAGATTGTAGCAAACCTGTTGGGTGAGATGCTGACCGAACCCACGCGGGTGTCTGAGTACTTGGCGTGTTTAGCGGATCAAGCCGCAATCAAGCGCGATATTTTCTTGCGCTTTTTTCTCGACGCAATCTTTTCTACGAATAAAGTTTGACACGGAGGTCATTCGTTCAGTGTGGCCTTATCATCTCGCTCGAAGTCGTTCCGGGATTGCCCTACAGGTCGTCGGTCTCCTGCAGCTCCGATTGCGCCCACTCCCAATGCGCCAGAATGGCATTTTCATCGCCGTCGAGATCCTCGTGGAAGTGATGCGAGTGCGGCACCGGCACGCGGATCATCTCAGTCTCGGCGAAGTTCTTTTCCTTCAGGCGCGCGCTGAATTCCGCGATTGGTCCGTAGGCATAGATGACCTCGTGGCGATCAAACACCAGTTGTCCGGCGGGAGGCGCCGCCAGCCACAGGTTATGTCGCCCATCGTGAGAAAGATAGTTTTCAAAGCGATCCAGGAGAGCCAGTACCTCTTCGCGCGAGTGCGGTGTCGCTGACTGGTAGCGTCCCGCGGGAGCATCGCTCCTCGGCGTAATCAACACGTAGAGCACCCAGAGCGGTTCCGGCAGCAGTGGCAATAACTCGCGCAATAGCGTAACCGGCTCAGTTCCCGGAGCGATCACCAGCCGTTCCATTCCACCCACCACCTGCCGCGCATAGCTCGGCTCGTAATTCCAAGCC
The DNA here is from genome assembly GCA_035539055.1 of Saccharimonadales bacterium (SeqCode). GTDB lineage: Bacteria > Acidobacteriota > Terriglobia > Terriglobales > Acidobacteriaceae > TOLSYN. The sequence goes on from DATLJC010000068.1 coordinate 46,518, forward strand.
ACATCTTCTCCTGCGCGAACCGTACCCAATTTCCATTTTTGTGAAGTCATCACGAATATTCTAATTGGCCGCGAAGCGGAGCAGGTTTCAAAGTTTCAAGGTTTCGCAGGTTTCAAGGTTTAAGAGGTTTTGAGGTGCGAGCCGGTGAGTTCCCATTCTCCGCAAGATCTTCTACTCTTTTCAGGTAGTCGCTGTGGCTCTTGCGTTCGTCTTTGACTTCAACCTTGAAACTTTGAAACCTGCGAAACCTTGAAACCTTGTCCTTTAACCTTGAAATCTTGCCCTTCCATCTCCGTCCAGCGTGCCACCGCCAAGCAGGCCGATCCCGCCTTTGCACTCATCGAGGAATACTACGAGGCAATCGGCGTAATGGTGCGCGATGATCGCGCAGCCCTGGAGCAATATCTTGTCAGCCCTGACGCGTCCATCTGGATAGCCACTGTCGATGGCGAGCCTGCGGGGTGCGTGATGCTGCGTCCTCTCCCGGAAATTCCCGATGCCGCCGAGGTCAAGCGCCTCTACGTCCGCCCTGCATTTCGCGGGAAGCGCATTGCGCATGCCCTGATGCAGGCCGCCGAGGAGCATGCCAGGCGCGAGGGGATACTGTGGCTCTATCTCGACACCAAGGACGACCTTCATGCGGCGATCCATTTCTACCTGAGCACCCGATACGAGCGCTGCCCGCGCTACAACGATAATCCGCAGGCCACGCTATTTTTGCGCAAGCGTCTCTAACGTAAGTTGCTAAGGCCAGAGGCTTTCGCTCGCAAGGCCTTTCACTCGACTATAATTGAGAACGTTGCACCCCCTTGAGACCTGCACCGTGTCCCTCTCTTCGCGAGGGCGCCCCGGCGCAACGTCAAGGGCAACGGATGCCCCGCATCCTGTCTGGAGATTCATGTTCGAAGTTACTGTGCAAGATACTTTTTCGTCTGGCCACTACCTGCGCAACTACAAGGGCAAGTGCGAGAATCCGCACGGCCACAACTATCGCGTTCGCGTCACCCTGCAAGGAGCGGAACTCGACAACGCCGGACTGCTGCTTGACTTCAAGGAATTGAAGTTGGTGATGAAGCCTCTCGTCGATTATCTCGATCACAAGATGATCAATGACATTGAGCCTTTCACCGTCCTGAATCCCACGGCGGAAAACATTGCGAAGTATTTTTATGACGAGTGCAACACTGGGCTGAAGATGACGACCTCGGGACGTGTCAGTGTGAAGCAGGTCACGATCTGGGAGACCGATACCTCCATTGCCACCTATTACGAGTAGCTGTAGCCGACGGACGGAGCGGCACATGTTGCCGCTTGCCCGCCGCTAACGCCAGCGAAGGAGGCGAGTCATGCACATCATTGAAATTTACAAATCGCTGCAGGGCGAGAGCTCTTTTGCGGGACTCCCGTGCATCTTCGTGCGCCTGGCCGGATGCAATCTGCGCTGTGCCTGGTGCGACTCCGAGTACACCTTCACCGGAGGCCACAAGATGTCGGACGAGGAGATCGTCGCCGAAGTTCAGCGGCTTTCGCCCGCGGGTGGACTGGTGGAAATCACTGGCGGCGAACCTATGTTGCAGGAACGCGAACTGATTCCGTTTATGCATCGACTCCTTGAACTCGGGTATGAATTGCTGATCGAATCCAGCGGTGAACGTCCACTGGAGATGGTTCCCCGAGCGGTTCACAAGATTGTGGATGTGAAGTGTCCGGGCAGCGGCGAGCATCTGCGTTTTCGTCCCGAAAACCTTGCCACGCTCACCGAGCGCGATGAACTGAAGTTCGTCCTCGCCTCGCGTGAGGACTACGAGTACGCCCGCGAATTCCTTCGCGAACATGGTTTGGAGTCCATTTCCGCCAGCGTAATTTTCTCTCCCGCCTTTCGCAAGGGAGCCACCGGCTCGCGCGGTACTGAGAATTGCCTGCTCGATCCACGCGATCTCGCCGAGTGGATGCTGGCCGACAACATTAAAGCCCGGCTCGGACTGCAGATTCACAAATACATCTGGGAACCACAACTAAAGGGCGTGTAGGCTCCGCCTTAGGAAGCGAAAATGAGCGATCAGATCAAAACCGTTGTCACTCTGTCCGGAGGTATGGACTCCACCGTCTGCGCGACGCTCGCCGTTCGAGAGAAAGGCGCAGCCCATGTCGCAGCCCTGCACGTTTCTTACGGCCAGCGCACGGAAGCTCGCGAGCAGCGTGCCTTTACGGAAATCTGTGACCGCCTTGGCATCGCCCGGCGGCTGATGGTTCGTAACCAGGCACTCAGCCAGATCGGCGGCTCGGCGCTCACCGACTCTTCGCTTGCCGTGCCCACGGCGGGGCCGGAGATCGGCTCCCATGTGCCAATTACATATGTCCCGTTCCGCAACGCGCATTTCCTCTCCGTGGCGGTCAGTTGGGCCGAGGTCGTCGGGGCAGGCGATATCTACATCGGAGCCGTTGCCCAGGACAGCTCCGGCTATCCAGACTGCCGTCCAGAGTATTATGAAGCGTTTAATCGCCTCATACAGGCGGGCACCAAAGAGGGAGCAATACAGATACAAACTCCACTGATTGCTCTGAAGAAGGTGGAGATCGTCAAACTGGGTCTGGAACTGAATGCACCCTTCGAGCTAACATGGTCGTGCTACAGCCGGGAAGATCGTGCTTGCGGTATTTGCGAGAGCTGCGCACTGCGTCTGCGCGCCTTTGAAGCTGCCGGTACATCCGATCCCATTCCTTATCTGGCGACTGCCGTATAGCGGCGCGCCATTGGGGTGCGCGTGGCAACCAACTTTTCTCCGCTGGAGGCGGGAAATGACAAAACGCATAGCACTCTTCTTGCTCTTAACCGCAGTTTTCACCCTCAGCGCCGTCGCGCAGGTATCCACCTCCGTCAGGGGCAACTGTAAGGACGAAAACAGTAAGCCGGTCGTCGGTGGAGCTATCGAGCTGCTGAACTTGGAAAACGGCCGCAAAATCAACGTGAAGACCGATAATCGCGGTGATTACTACACCATTGGCGTGCCAACAGGCAAATACAAAGTCAGCCTCACCGGACCCGATGGCAAACCCCTCTATTACTTCAACAATTTGAACGTGGGAGCCACTGGCGAGAACGTCATCGATTTCGACCTTGTCAAAATCAGGGCTGAAGAGGCGAAGCACTCAGGCGTAACCGATGCACAGCGCAAGGAGATGGAGAAGGCCAAGAAAGAGAATGAGAAGGTCAAGGGCCTCAATATTCTTCTGACGCAGGCTGCAGCCGAGAAGAAAGAGGGTAAATTCGACGAAGCCGTGGCCACCATGGAACAGGCTGTTGCCCAGGATCAGACACACGACGTCATTTACGGTTCATTGGCAGATGCCTATCTTGGAGCCAAGAAGTTTCCCGAAGCCGAAACCGCCTACAACAAGGCGCTTGAGCTTGCTCCGGCTACTTCCAAATCGATCGGGATGTATCACAACGGACTCGCCCAGGCTCTGTTGAAGCAAGGCAAAACCGCGCCAGCCATGGCCGAATACGACAAGGCAGCCCAGCTTGATCCGGCAAATGCGGGCATGTACTACTTCAATGAAGGCGCCGTTCTGACCAATCAGGGAAAGGCTGACGAGGCGAATCAGGCGTTTGATAAGGCAATTGCCGCCGAGCCCGCCCGTCCCGATCCGTACTACCAGAAGGGCGTCAACTTGCTGGGCAAGGCAACGCTGAAAGACGGCAAGATGATTCCGGCACCGGGCACGACTGAGGCACTGAACAAGTACCTCGAGCTTGCTCCGGATGGAAAGTACGCCCAGGCTGCAAAGGACTTGCTCGCCTCCCTTGGAGCCAAAGTGGAAACAACTTTCGGCAGCTCCAAGAAGGGCAAGAAGTAAGAAGTAAAATGATTCGCGTCACGAAAAGGGGCGGCCTCTTGAGGTCGCCCCTTTCACTGGAACTCAAAACCGTTCAGTGAAGCGCATCTCCAGGATTATTGGATCCAGGCGATCCGGTCCAACTCTCTTTGCATTACTTCCAGCGAGCAACCAGACCCCTCAACGGCAAACGCCGCGGCACGCGCTTCTTCCGGAGAGACCCCGTAGCCCCGTCCCGCCAGAAATGTCTGCATCAGCTCCGCTGCGTCCCGAGCATCCAGTCCACTCTGCAGCAGCTCACTACGAAGTTCCGCAACTTCAAGAGCAGAAAATTTTTCGGCGTACATTGGGTCACCTCCACGCATATCTAGTAACCCGTTTGATTGAGAAAGGTCGCGAATCGGTGCAGACATTCCGTGGTCACCATCAATTTTGTCCTGTTTGGGAGCCGAATTCGAGTCCGGGCAGGAGTTTTTCCGCTTCATTGCCCGCACACTTCGGTCGTACGAATGCGCGGCCTACCTTCCTCATCGGACGAACGTGCCGAAAGTTGAGCTATTTTGGCGTAAATCTCCTACTCTGCTTCTTGGGGCAGCAGCACCGGAATTCCATCCTGCACCCGAAAGCGCTTGTCGCATTCCGTGCAGCGCAGTTTCGTGAAATCCGCGTTGAAACGCAATCCGCCGTGGCAGATCGGGCAAACTACTGTATTCACGAGCTTGGCGGGAATCATGTCTGCCATTCTATCCGCTCTCCTCTCGCTTCCTCGCGCTATTCCCGTTACACTAAGATCAATTCATTCCCTTTTTGTGTCGGGGGACACCTTTATGCCCGCAATCATGCTTGACGGAAATCTTTATGCATCTCAAATCAAGGCAGAAATCGCCGAAGAGGTGCAACAGCTTGCTGCCACGGGACTCCGGCCCGGTCTGGCTGCGGTTCTGGTCGGAGAAAATCCAGCCTCGCAGACCTATGTTCGCAGCAAAGTCCGCACCTGCGAGCAGCTGGGAATCTTCAGCGAACTGATTACCCCGCCCGTGACTTCGACTACCGAGGAACTCATAGCGCTCGTCGAGCAACTCAACGCTCGCGATGAGATTGATGGCATCCTGGTTCAGCTTCCTTTGCCCGCCCACGTTGACTCCAAGCGCGTTCTCCTCGCAGTCTCCCCGGAGAAGGACGTCGATGGATTCCATCCGGTAAACGTAGGAAATTTGAGCACGCAGCGACCCAGCCTTGTCCCCTGTACCCCGCTGGGATGCATCGAGATCCTGCGTCGAGCCAACATCGCGATCGAGGGACAGGAAGCAGTGATCGTGGGACGAAGTGACATTGTAGGCAAACCCTTGGCCATGCTGCTGACGAACGCCAACGCCACGGTCACGATCTGCCACTCACGCACCCGCGATCTACCCGCTGTCTGCAGGCGTGGAGATATCCTCGTCGCCGCCATTGGGCGCCCTGGTTTCATCACCACGGAGTTCGTGAAGCCGGGAGCAACCATTCTCGACGTGGGAATCAATCACCTTACCGACCCTGTGCTCTTTGAGCGATTCTTCAAGGGCGACGAGAAGCGCGAAAAGCAGTTTGCGGAAAAGGGAAGCACCATCATCGGAGATTGCGATCCGCGAGTGACCCGCATGGCCGGTGCCTGCACCCCCGTTCCCGGAGGTGTCGGCAAACTGACCATCGCCATGCTCATGAGCAACACCGTGAGGGCCGCCAAACTTCGGCGCGGCGTAAAGCAATCCCAACAGGAAGCAACCGTCTAAACTTTGTCCATCGTGAACAAGAAATCCTTACGCCTCGTATTCTCATCGAGGCGTAAGATTTTATTTTGTCTAAAACATTTTTCGATCCCGGCGCGCGAACCACGTTTCGATCCGGCACGCAACCTTACATCAGCTCGGACGTCTATAATGTATGCCAGTGAGACAGGCAACAACTATGAAAGCTCTTAGACCGTTTGCTCTCGGAGTGCTGCTTGCGGCAGCATTCTTCCTTTACACGAGTCACCGTTTTGGTCCTGCCGCCTCTTGGATTTCGCGCGAGCCCGTACACATTACGGAGGCTCAAGCTGCGCCCGCGCTCGACGGCGAAGAGCAGAACAACGTCGATGTTTACAAGCACGTTGTTCCTTCCGTCGTGAATATCACCTCGACCTCTGTCTCCTATGATTTCTTCTTTGGTCCGCAAGCGCAGCAGGGCGCGGGTTCCGGATTCATCATCGATAAAGAAGGCCACATTCTCACCAACTACCACGTCGTCGATGGCGCGCGGAAGTTGGAAGTCATTCTGGAAAACAAGAAGCACTACCCTGCTACCGTGATTGGAGCAGACAAGTCGCATGATCTCGCGGTGATTCAGATCAAGGCGCCAAACCTGCAGCCCGCGGTGCTTGGCAGCAGCAGCGGCCTTCAAGTCGGGCAGAAGGTTTTGGCCATCGGCAATCCGTTTGGAATCTTCAATGGCACGATGACCCGCGGAATTGTTAGCTCGATACGACAAGTGCAGGAGCCGGATGGCACCTATATCGACGAAGCGATTCAAACGGATGCGGCGATTAATCCTGGAAATTCAGGCGGGCCGCTGCTGAATTCGCATGGCGAAGTCGTGGGGATCAATACGATGATTGCGTCGGCGAGCGGCGGCAATTCGGGTGTTGGTTTTGCAATTCCGATCAATGCGGCAAAGGCCGTGCTGAATGATCTGGTGCAGTATGGACGGGTGCGAAGGCCTACGCTGGGGATTCGTCCGTTGCCGATGCCGATCAATCGCGAGCTGGCGGAACAGTTGGATTTACCCAGTGAAAATGGGGTTCTGGTGATGCAGGTGGTGCCGGGATCGGCGGCTGCGCGGGCGGGAATTCAGGGCGGCAATCAGCGCGTCTATTACGGCAATTACGAGATTATGATTGGCGGCGATTTGATTGTGGAGGTCGATGGGCAGCAGGTCAAGGATGTACAGGACCTCGCGCATGTTATGAACAATCATCGTTCGGGGGATTCGGTAAATATTGTGTATTACCACGGGAAAAAGCGTCAGACGGCCAAGGTGCAACTGGATGAGGCGAAGAGTGGGACTCGCGTTTAGTGGTTTGCCGGATCAGAGGCGGGGTGGCGAACCATTTACTCGATGAATAATCGTTTTTTTGGCTGTTGTAACTTGTTGGTCAATGGTTATGCAGGGGAAGGCAAGATTTACCGGATGGTAACGGGTGGTTGGCTCGGGGCTGTTACCGAAGAGTTAATCGTCTGGGTTGGCTGACGGGCCGTTTGTCATCCAGGGTCATGCTGACACTTCTGACATGTCCCGCCTCCGTATGTTGGCTGACGTCCAAACGCTTTCAGTTATCATCGGGAGATGCAGACATTGACAGGTGTAAATACTCTTAAGAGAAGCTCGCAAGGGTGTCTGTGCTGCGGCTCGGCCTCGCTAGGGAAGGTTTCCACGGTCAGTTCCGCGTTTTTGGCGATGAAGGCTTTCGATGGCCGGCCAGAACTGATCGACTTGATGTTTTGTTCCGGGTGCGGGTTTCGCTTCTATGATCGTGGGCTCTCCGATGCAGAAGCAGAGCGGTAATACGAGGGCTACCGGAGTGAAGAGTATTTCAGAGTGCGGCATCAGTTTGAAATCTTCTACACGTATGCAGAAGTTCCTCAGCAGATGTGGAAGGACTTTAGCGGGCCAAGGGCCATACAGAGGGCGTGGCTTTCTTTGTTGGTGAAAAACTCTACGGCGCTTCATGCGGCGGATTTCGTGAGCACCGCTTTCCGGGTGAAGTTGGGATTTGTACCGCCTCTGGGATTTGTTCCGATGCGAGAGCACGTTAACTTTTTCACGGAACAAGCACTGACGGCGCTGTTGAGCCGAGCGGGGCTGAAGGTCATGTGGTCAGGAATAAACTCGGAGCAGGGTATCTGCGCAGTGGCGACTCGGGGCGAACTTTCCTCAAGACGCGGCGAATATCTGTTCCAGTACTAACCTGCGAACTGGTCATTGACATGCTTGCTCGACTGGCATTAGACCTTATGCATTCGGAAGCAATACACTCGGGGCTAAGGCTGGGAACGGGAGAGCTGATAGCCGGGCTCGCTTCATTTGCGTTATTGCGGGACTCCCCTACTCGACCTGGGAACCGATACCAACTTATGCTCGCCTTTCAGTGAGTAGGCTTGCGGGCTTCGACAACCAGCGTCTCCAGTCGGTTGAAGTCCTCACCGATGATGCTGCCGTGCTTCTCGAGGTTTCGCAAATCGACGCAGTCAGACTCGCCGGGAGCGTAGCGGGTTACGTCGACGAATCCCAGCCCATTGAGTGCGGATTCGAGACTTGAAAAATCATGGATGTAGCGGTGTCCCCAATCGCGGAAAAAGTTATTAATCACCGTAACCTTGTCAGTGGGCATCCCCTTGCAGAATAAGTTCGCCGACCAGTCCACATAATTCCGGTGCAGCGCAGAGGAGCCGTCTCGGTACAACTCAAACAAGAAAGCCAGATCGGGCGTAGCGATGCGCACGCGACCCTCGGGGCGCAGCACGCGGAAGATCTCGCCCAACAGTTTCATACTCTCGGCATACGGGATGTGCTCCAGCATGTGTTCATTAAACACACAAACAAACGAGTTGTTGGCAAAAGGCAGCGGGCGAGTGGCATCCAGTCGTAGAATGCCCGCTGCGGCACGAAGGTCGGTATTGAGCCAGCCGGGCAGAGCATTTTTACCGCAGCCGATTTGCAACTTGGGCAAATCGGCAGAGCGAAAATAATCGCGTACCATTCTGCGATTTCCCGGCCAATGCCGCAGGCGGCGATAGCGATAACTGAGTCTATCCTTCAATGCTTCTAGTGCGTCCATGTATCAGTCCAACTTAGGAGTTTTTAGGTTAGTCACGACTTGGTTGCCACGGTAAGGCTTGCCGAACTGCGTTCGTCAAAGTGACTGCGCTTTGACGGCCCAAGAACAAATATCGCGCGATTGGGGGCGGGAGAGTGCTCAGACAAACCCAAAGATTCTTGAGAATGCCGCTAGGCAGATCGTTTCGCAACTGGGCCATGGTCAGGCCTTTGTATTCTGACCTGCCGGATACGAGCAAATAGGAAAGAGCCCGCTCCACGACCTCATGCGAGTCAGTTATCTTTAGGCTTTCCGCATATTCATAACCGAGGTGCGTAGCTACGAACTCACGGTTAGTCGCGAATACTTCTTCGAATTCCTGCAACTGTCCCACCAATCGCTCAAGTGTGGAGTTGAAGTGCCAACTCATGTTCCGATTGTGTTGTCGATAAGTTGAATATGCCCCCGGCGCTACACAAACTCTGCTGAGGAATGCGGCCGGAAAATGAATGTAAGCATCCCCCACCTTCCGAAACTCGGTCCGAATTGGGAATATTCGCTCCGCAACTTCGCGACGGACGGCAATGCCTGATGTCGGCGGAAAGAGACATCGTCCGCCGCTCGACAAGAGTTCCTGTAGCACCCAACCGGATTTTATGTGCCCGGGGTATGGCGGGCCAAATGGACGGCCTCTTTGGTCTACTTTTTGAACATTGTGAAGGCAGAGGCCACATTCCGGTGACTCACGTAGTGCTTTGACAACTGCCTGCAGTTTGCGAGGACGGAAGGTATCGTCGGCGTCGAGAAAACAAATGATTTCGCCGGATGTTTCCGCGAATCCTCTGTTCGTATTCCTTGGTTGTCCTAGATTGACGCCAGCTTTCCAACGTACTCGTGTATCTCGGCTGGCGAAATCTTTAACAATTTCGGACGTGTTGTCTGTCGAACCATCATCCGCCACAATTACTTCGATTTGGGCGTAATCCTGTTCGAGTACGCTCTTAAGCGCTTCAGTAATGAACTCTGCATAATTATATGAAGTGATCACCACCGACACTAACGGGTCCTCGCAGAGGGATGCGAGTTCCATCGGCGCGGCACTTGGCGAAAGTTGCACACCTGTAGTCAATTCGACTCTCCAACACCTTGAACCTTGTCTTGGACCTGATAGTGCTACGGTACGGCACCCAAGAGGAACTGAGGTACTCGGCGAACTAAGAATACAAACTGCGCAACGGTTACAAATGCAAATGTGATAACTACCGCATATGCCATTCCAAAATGTGCGTAGCGTGGGACAAGTATAACTGCGCCGAGTAGGTTCACAAAGCCTGCGACAACTGTGATTGCTGTAAACTGCTTGTCCATTCCCAGCGGCAGCATAATATGGCAGCCCATTACCAGAGTGCATGCGAGCATCGGCAACAATGCTGACATGACTCGCACTATCCGGACGACAGCTTCATAGCCAGGTCCCAGTCCGATTCTTACAATAAGCGGTGCGGCAGCGTACAAGATACCGGCTAAAACAAAGCCAACTGACACGTGCAGCAACACGCTTAAACGCAGGAGTCTGCCTGCACCCTGTCGGTCATGCTCTATGAGCAGGTTCATGCGTGGATATAGCGCCTGAGATAATGGAGTCAACAGGGATGATACTGCCTCGTAAACCTTCTCTCCTGCCGCATATAGTGCCACCGAAGCAGGCGGAGCCATGAATCCAAGCAGAATCGTGTTTGCGACAGTGTACAGCGTGAGTGCACTGCGATATAAAAACAACGACCCGGAATTCTTGAGCATGCTTCTTACACCCACGAGCGATGGGTATCTGAACGAGAACTCACGATAGAATAGTCCGATGAGAAACAAAGTTGCTGCGCTGTACCAAAAAAATTGCAAACAAAGCACGACCCAATCGTCCTGGGGCCCGTGAACAAAAATGAATACCGATGCGGCGAAGCATGCCCTTCCGAGAATATCTATAATCGAGATGAGCCTCATTCGCTCCAGTCCCTGATAGAACCATGCCACGCCGTAAGCTTGGGCAATTCCGGCACCTGCGCCCGCATACAACAAGATTCTCTGGTCCCGGAACTGCGGCACAAAATGCACAACTGCTGTTGCGATGGCCAGACTAACGACGGCGAGAACTGCCTTTGCGCCAGTTACCTGTGCAAAGATGTCGGCAAGTTCGTCACGATTGCTGCGTTCCTTAGCGACCAACCGCGTTGCCGACAAAGAGAAGCCGAACTCCACAAACAAGCCGGTGTAAAGTCCGAACGCCTGCGCAAAGGCAACTAGGCCCCAATGCTGCGGTCCCAGAATACGCGCCAAATAGGGGATAGTGACCAGCGGAGCGGCATAGCCCGCGAACTGAATCCCGTACAGCGACACAACATTGCCGAGCAGATGACTATTTCGCAGATTTTGCCATCTCAACTTGTATCTGAATGTCACTCGATTTTACTCCGGGCAAAAGCCCCAATGCTGGCTGGTTCACCGGACAAGACCTGTCGGTAGAGTTGAGCGATTTTGTTCAGGTACATCCGCATTCCGCAGTTCTCCTTAACCCATGCAGACCCTCGTGCACCAGCTTGCTGGCGGAATTCGGAGTCGGCAATCAGCCGTCGCAAGTGCAATGACATCTCCGCCGCGTCGATTGCGCTGCAAACGATGCCGCGCTCGTTTTTGCCGATCATTTCAGGCATTCCGCTGACGGGAAACGAAACCAGCGGGGTGCCACATGATAGAGACTCCAGGCCAATGTAGGGGAAGTTGTCGGCTAGAGACGGGATTATTGTAATGTCGGCAGCGCGATAGGCGCGGGCCAAGGTTGCATCGTCGGCAGCACAGACACTGACAGCCGGAATTGGCCGGAGAGCATCTGTAATCTGCTGGCCGGCGCGTCCTAGTAACAAAACCTGTGTGCCAAAGTTTGGGTTGATTTCCTTGATTGCCCGGATGCCAAGGTCGATTCCTTTGTGTGCTTGAGCAAGATCGGCAGAGACCATGAGCACGACTGGTTGATTGGGGGAAAGGCCGAAGCTTCGCCTGGCTTCGTTCCTATCCATGTGGACGGCAGGGTTGTCGGGCATTCGAGTGCCGTTCGGAATATGCACGATCTTGGAATGCGGAAATACTCCTGATGTCTGCGCAAGGTCGGCCATGTAGCGGCTTGGGCAGATGACTGCCTGCGGCTCCGGCATCCAGCTCTCAAGAAAACGGCGGGTTCTGCGCCATTTGAAATTTTCATGGTACCGGTGATAGGGGATGTAGCGAATGGGGCCTCGCGATAAACGCTTCACGTCGGCGGCGGTGATCTTGCCTGTCAGGTCACAGGTGATTCCACGGTTTGGAGCCCATTCGTCGTGAAGCGTCCATACGCAGGGAATTCTCTCTGTCAGTTCTCGCACGGCGCGGATAGAAATCCAGCCGCTGTGGATGATGTGAATGTGTACGAGGTCGAAGTCCTTTTTGCTGATGCTTTGGAGACTTCTAATAGAGCCGAGATGTCGCCAATCGGTGAGGTCGGGAAACGTTTCGAGAGGGAGGAGCCACCGCTCCCATGGAAATCGAAGCGCTCGCACGTCGGGGGAGTCGCCGGGGTTGCGGTCGCTAACCCACATTGCAGTTTGGATTCCCACGCTCGGCAGATCCTCGTAGAGTTCATGAGCACAACGGTCCGCACCTGAACCGCTGTAATGAATGTTGAGTTGGAGTACCCGCATCTACCTTGCGCCTAGCGCCCGAGTTGGGAGTTGAGGGTTTAGGGGTGGGGCGGGGTCGTATTCGAAGTTGAGGCGGTCGTTTTCGAAGACGAGGGGGCGGTTCTGGACCATGGTGTGGATGGCGGCGACGTATTCGCCGAGGATTCCGAGGAAGAGGAGCTGGAGGGAGCTGAAGAGGAAGCCTCCGATGACGAGGGGGGCGACGCCTACGGAGAATGAATACCAGAAGACGATTTTATAGAGCAGGTAGCCGAGAGAGATGAGGACGGAGAGGACCGATCCGGCGAATCCGGCAAAGACGGCGATGCGGAGAGGGACTTTGGACAGGTTGGTGATGCCGAGCATCGCCATGTCGTAGAGGGAATAGAAATTGTTGGCGGTGATGCCGTGCTTGCGGGCGGGCTGGTGGTAGGGGATTTCGAGGCGCTCGAAGCCGATTTCGGCGATCATGCCGCGGAAGTAAGGGTAGGGGTCTCCCATGGCGCGGATGGCTTCGATGACTTGACGGTCGTAGAGTCCGAAGCCGGTGAAGTTCTCGTAGGTTTCGATGCCGGAGAGGTGGTTGACGAGGCGGTAGTACTTTTTGCGGATGAGGAACATGAGCCCGCTCTCGTCGGAGGACTGCTTGACGCCGATGACGACGCGGTAGCCGGATTCCCAGGCGCGGACCATCTGGGGGATCATCTCGGGCGGGTCCTGGAGGTCGGCGACGATGCTGATGACGAGGTCTCCGCGGGTTTGCATGAGGGCGTGGTGGGGGGAGCGGATGTGTCCGAAGTTGCGGGTGTTGCGGATGACCTTGACGTTGCGGTCGGCGGCGGCGAGGGATTTTAAGACCTCGAAGGTGTTATCGCGCGAGGCGTTGTCGATGAAGATGTGTTCGTAGCGGTAGTCTCCGAGCGAGGCGATGGCGGCACGGACGCGCTCGTAGAGCTCGCGGACATTGAGCTCTTCGTTGTAGCAGGGCGTGATGACGCTGATGGTTTTCATCGCTGCGGGGACTCCGGGGGGAACGGCATGGCTATTGGGCGCTCCCTTTGGCTTTGGTGGCGGCTTTCAGGTCCTGGGCGGGAGGCGCGGGGTCGATGCCTCGGGCGTAAATCGCGGCCTTGAGGGAAGGAATGCTGGAGTAGGGGCTGTCGATGGCATCGATCTGGATGGGCGCGTCCTTGGCGATGGGCTGGAGGAGGACTTCTCCGCGCATGAGTTCGCGGCAGGAGATTTGTCCCTTTTGCAGGGGGATGGCGAGGTAGACATCCTCATCGCTGAGGATGTGGCCCTCGGGGAGGTCGGACTTGGCGTAAACGCCACGGACTAGGGCATCGAGGTATTCGATCTCTTTGCGTGGTAAAAGACGCCTCTGGGTGCCGGGAGCCCCGCACATGGCCTTAGCTTGGTGGAAGGTTTTGAACCACAGGTCGATCTGGTCGGGGAGGGAGCAGTAGGGCGAGACTTTGATGCCGTCGGAGTCGATATCGACGTGGCGCTCGAAGGTTCGGGCTCCCTTGGCGTAGGCGATGAGCATGGAGGCCATCCAGTCATGGCACTCGTGGGTGGAGAAGCCGATGACGTGGTCGGGATAACGGTCGCGGAGGAAGTCGAGCTGGTTCATCTCGAGCTCGTGGTCCTCGGTGGGATAGAGCGAGACGCAATGATTGATGGCCAGAGGGATATGGCGATTGTCGAAGAACTGCACGAGGTCGTCGATGTCCTTGAGGGAGGAACCTCCGGTGGAGACGATGACGGGCCTTTTGGCAGTGGCTATCTTTTCGATCAGCATCCAATCGTTGAGGTCGGAGCTGGCAATTTTGAGGATCTGGATGCCGAGCTTGCAGCAGATGTCGACGGAATGCTCGTCGAAGGGTGTGGCCATGCTGATGCAGTTGGCCTGGCGGATGGCCTTGACGAGGGTCGAGTAGTCTTCGAACGTGAGCTGGGTGTCGATGGTCTTCTTGATGTAGCGGATGTCGCTGCGATCACGGAAATCGCGATGGATGAAGTTATCGACATCGCGAAGCTGGATCTTGATGGCGGCGCGGACATTGTTGAATCGCACTACCTGACCGTAGGCGCTGATGATCTTTAATCCGCGCTCGACGCTGCCGAGGTGGTTGTTGGCCATCTCAAGGACAAACAGTTCATTGAAGAAATCCGCACCCGTCATGAGAACCAGTCCTAACTTGAATTCGTGCTGCGAAAAGCATACTGCTTGGAACGAAAAGAGCTAAAGAGCAAAGTCAAAAGCCCCACTCAACGAAAAGAGCGTTGAGTGGGCCACCCGGGAAAAGAGCGTTGAGTGGGCCACCCGGTTGGGGGCAACGCGGTCCGTTCGCTCGTTTCGTCCACCGGCCCGGCACCCAGAACTAGTCTCGCGCCTTGTTGGCAGCGAGTTCCTCGGGCGAGAGGAAGGGGTACATATCCTCAAGCGGGGGAGAAACGATGGTGCCGTCGGGCAGAACCTTGGAACGTGAGCGTGGCTCAAACTCCTGTTCCGGGTCAAGCATAATTTCAATCAGCGCCGGGCCGGGGGTATCGAGAGCCGATTGGACCTTGTCCATTCCGGTGGCGCAATCGACGCGAATGCTGGGCAGGCCATAGGCGTTTCCAACCTTAACGAAATCGGGGAAGGAGACTCCGCTCCGGGGGCCTTCTCCCATGAGGCGTCCGAAAAAGTTCTTCTGCGTACTGCGGATGGACAGGTATCCACCATTATTCAGGACAAAGAGCTTGACCGGCAACTGATGGTACACGACGGTCTGGAGGTCCTGAATATTGAGCTGCAGGCTGCCGTCTCCGGCGAGACAGATTACTCGCTTGCCGTTGCGGGCGACGGCCGCTCCGATGGAGGCAGGGAGATCGTATCCCATGGACGCGGCACCGGAGTTGGAGATGAGGCGCTGGCCTCGGCGAATCTTCATTACCTGAAAAGGCAGAATGCAGGCACTGGCGTTGCCGCAAATTACCACGTCATCCGGGGCAAGGCGGGCGGAGAGCAACTCCATGAAGTAATAAGGATTCAATGGAGGCCCGGGCAGGCGCTGCCGGTCCTGCACGACAGGATACCGCGATACGCGCTGGCGGCACCACGCGAGCCAGGGGGCGTGGCGCGGTTGGCAGGCCGCGCGGTCGAGGGTTTGTACTAGATTGGCGAGAAAGAGCTTAAGGTCGGCGGCGATGGCTAAATCCGGCGTTACCAGAGGCTTGGAAAGCTCGGCGGGGTCGACGTCCACCTGAATTTTGAAAGCATCGGGGGCAAATGACGACCAGTTATAACTTACTTGCCTTAGATTCAGGCGTGATCCCAGGACCAGCACGAGGTCGGCATTCTGGACGGTGAAGTTTCCGGCGCGGTCGCCGATGGTGCCGGGGCGTCCACAGTAGAGGGGATCGTCACTGGCGATGAGGTCGTGGGTCCAGGCGGTGGTGACCGGGATTTGGAGCTTGCGGATCGCCTGCTCGAACTCGTCGAGGGCTCCGGCAAGGCGGACTCCGGTTCCGGCGAGGAGGACGGGACGCTTGGCGGCCGTGATGCGCTCGATGACTTCCTGCACCTGCTGTTGAAGGAGGGCGGGGTCGGAGGGGATGGCGTCTTCGGCGGGATCGTAGGCGCGGAGGGCGGTTTCGTCGATCTGGGCGGACTGCACGTCGATGGGAATGTCGAGCCAGCAGGGGCCGGGACGTCCGGTGCGGCAGAGGCGCCAGGCGCGCTCGAGGTGGTAGCGAATGGACGTGGGATCGTCGATGAGTTGGGCGTACTTGGTAACGCCTCGGACCATGGAGACGATGTTCACTTCCTGATCGCCAAGCTGGCGCAGATTGCGGGTTCCGGCGGTGGCCATGCAGGTCTGGCGCTTGACTTGTCCGGAGAGGACGAGCATGGCGATGGAATCGGTCCACGCGCCGAAGACTCCGTTGAGGGCATTGATGCCTCCGGGGCCGGTGGTTACGTTGACGACGCCGGGCAGGCCACTGACGCGCGAATAACCTTCGGCGGCCATGGCGGCGACCTGTTCGTGATGAGTGCAGATGTAGCGAATCCGGGACTCTTGTCCAATGCTGTCGTTGAGGTGCATGGCACCGCCGCCGGTCATCATGAAGATGTCGCGCACACCCCAATCGGCGAGAGTTCGGACAACATAGTCGGAAAGCTTGATCATCGGGAAACCTCTGAAACCTTATCTCTATTCAAGAACCATCTTTGCGTTCGGCGAATCGCCTCGTCGAGGGGGATCTCGCAGCGGAGACCTAGCTCCTGCTGGGCACGGGCGGTGGATGGGACGTAGCGTTGCGGGGGAACGGTGCCGGGGGTGCCGAAAATTTTGAATTCAACCTTGGGGATGAGGGCTTCGCTGACGGACTGGGCTAGCTCGCGGATGCTGACAGCTTGCTCGGAGCCTACGTTGTAGGGGCGGAGCGGGGCGCCGCGAAACAGGATGGTCCAGAGCCAGACCATGAGGTCGGTGGTGTACATGTAGGAGCGCAGGGCGGTGCCGTCTCCGGTGACGCGGATGGTGCGGCCAGCGAGTTGATCGCGGATGAAGTTGCCGATGGCAAAGTGGGCGTCGAGCTTCATGTAAGGTCCGACGAAGGCGAAGCCGCGGGCGATCTTTGGTTGAAGTGCGGTGCCTTTGGCGGCGATGGCGCAGAGGAGTTCGGCGGCGCGCTTGCCCTCGGCGTAGGCAGAGGCGGTTTCCAGAGGGTTGGGACCGGTGGTCGCGTTCTCTGAGACGTGGGTGGTGTCGGGGGGCTGGGGGCCGTAAACGGCTCCGGAGCTTAGGAACAGGAATTTGGCGGTCTCGGCGTGCTGCGCGAATTCGAGACAGCGGCGAGTGCCTTCGACGATGGTGTCGAACATGACCATGGGAGTTTCAGTGTTGAGCGGGACGCTGGACTCGGTGGCGGCGTGGATGACGTGGCTGTAGCGACCGGGGGGAAACGGGAAAGATCGTATGTCTCCGCCGACGGTGTGGAGAGCGGGGTCGGTGGCGAGGTGGGGGGCGTTCTTCTTAAATTCCTCGGAGTTGCGGGTGAGGATGGTTACTTGTGCGTTGAGATTCAGTTGGCGATTGGCGTGGAGGAGAGTTTCGAGGAGCCAGCAGCCGAAGAATCCGGTGGCTCCGGTGATGAAGATGCGCTGGTCGCGGAGTTCGGCCCATAAATCCTGGGTGCGGGAGAGGCATTCATCGAGATCGGTGGAGAGCGGGTTGAACACGGAGCCTCGTCGGTGGCGTCGCCCTGGATGTGGGTTGCTGGATGATGTAGGAAGGATACAGCAGAAAAAAAGGGGGGGCTAGGGGGGAGAGGAATGAGGTGGGAGAGAGGAGTGAGATCAAGAACAAGAACAAGATCAAGAACAAGAACAAGAACAAGAACAAGATCAAGATCAACTACCCCACGTCAGCCCGATGAAGCCGGGCGGGACGTGGGGCACCTGTGGACATATGGGGCAGATGATTCGTTGGTCAATGACCCAATTGCGGGGCGACGCTGGGCAGTCCATTCGGATTCGATTTCTACGGGACCAGGGATGCCGGTTGCGTAATGGCGGAAACTGCTCCATGGCCAATCGGCGGGTCCGGGTACTAATTCCCGTTTGACCGGGTTGCGGTGGATGTATCGAAGTTTCTCTACGAACTTGCGATAGTTGCGGATGTTGTGGTCGTAGTAACGCTTCTGCCAGAAGGGACTATTGCCCGCGGCATTCGGAGCGGAAGGATGGGCCGCTTTGGAAAAGGAAAGTTTTAATGAGCGCAGTGCGTCCGAAAGCGTGTTTTCCTCTGGTTCAGACAATAAGAGGTGGACGTGCTCCGGCATGACTACATATCCGAAGACTCGAATGCCGAAACGGATTCGGGTTCGCTCGAGAATGTTCAGGAAGAGATCGCGAAGATATGGAGTTTGGAGGTTTGGAAGCCGGTGATAGCAACTGAAAGTGAGAAAGTGTGATTGTTTGGATTGGTGATAACGCTCGAGGCTCCAAGGCATTGGAGGTGAACCTAGCAGCCGTGGGGACGGAAAGCAAGTCAAAGTTTTAGGAAAGGGACGCGAGGTTAGGGCAAGAGCAAGAGCAAGATCAAGATCAAGATCAAGAACAAGAACAAGAACAAGAACAAGAACAAGAACAACTTCCCCACGTCAGCCCGATGAAGCCGGGCGGGACGTGGGGCACCTGTGGACGTAGCACCCCGTGGACGTGGGACACCTGAAACGTTAGCGCCTACACTCTGGGGTGGACGTTATTGACCGGAATTGAAGGGTTGGGATAGCGTTGGAGGCTCAATGGTGAATCCGGAGAAGATGCTGCAACGAAAGGGCGGGGGATGCTGAAAGCTATATCGACATATGTGCATATAAAAGAGCGGCTTCATCCTGGGATATTGGACAGACTGGCGAAGGGTGGAGTGGCTGGGATCGAAATCTTTGCGATGCGTGGGCATTTCGACTACACGAACTCACAGCAGGTTCGCGAAATTGCATCGTGGTTCCGGTCGCAGGATGGAGTGGAGCTGCTATCGATGCACGCGCCGATGTATTCCGGGGACGGAGGTAGTTCGGAGATGATGCCGCTGAATGTGGCGGGGCGGGATCGCAAGGAACGCATCGATGCGATGGACGAAATCAAGCGCGCGATCGAGGTGGCCGAGGTGGCGCCGTTTGCTTCATTGGTGCTGCATATCGGAGTCGGCGGCGAATCGTTTGATGAGCATAAGTTTGAGCATGCACTGACTTCGGTGGAGCATCTGCGGGCGTTTGCGAAACCGCTGGGAGTGCGTCTGCTGCTGGAGAATATTCCCAACGAACTAACGGCTCCGGAGAAGTTAATGAACCTGATTCAGACCCTTCACTACGACGATATTGGAATTTGCCTGGACCTGGGACATGCAAATCTGGAGCCGGGAGTAGAGGCGGCAATCGAGACGATGAAGACGGCGATTCGTTCGGTGCATGTGCATGACAATCGCGGCAACAAGGATGAACATCTCTGGCCAGGCGAAGGAACGATTGACTGGAAGCCTACGATGGAATTGCTAAAGACGGCTCCGCAGGTTCCGGCGCTGGTGCTGGAGATCGAAGGCGATCCCGAGGGAAATCCGGAATACGGGAAGACGGTGCCGGGGAAGATACAAAAAAGTTGGGAATTGCTGCAGGTGTGAAGGAAGGTCAATATGGAACCGCTGACGAATATCGAGGTTCGTGATGGAAGTCACACCGAGGGTGGTTGGGAAAGGATAGTATAAGTTCTGTTGAAAGTACGGCATACGGCAGGAACGAGGGTCGGGGCCGCTTCAGTTTATCTCTCAAGGACGAAACAATGGCAGAAGCGAACGGGAGCAAGAGTTCCCAGAGTTGGACGAGCACGCAGGCATACGTGATGGCGGTTCTCTGCCTGCTGGTTGGATGTGCGGTGGGGTACCTGTTGCGTGGCTCGGTGGGCGGGAGCAGCAGCGCTCCGGCACCAGCGGCAGCAGCGGCGGATCCGCATCAGGGTATGCCTCCGGGCGCGATGGGCGGGATGGGACAGCAGCAGATGCCGACTCCCGAGCAGATGAAGGGGATGGCGGACAAGCAGGCGGCACCGCTCCTTGAACAGCTGAAATCGAAGCCGAACGATCCGGCATTGCTGGCGCAGATTGGCAATATGTATTACGACGCGCAGGTGTTTCCGACGGCAATCGACTACTACCAGAGATCGCTGGCGTCGGATGCGAAGAACGCGGCGGTTCGCACTGACTTTGCTACCGCGCTGTTCTATAACAATGATCCGGATCACGCGATTGCCGAGTTCGATCACGTGCTGAAGGACGATCCTAAGAACGGCAACGCGATGTTCAACCGCGGAATCGTGAAATGGCAAGCGAAGATGGATGTGAACGGAGCAGTCGCGGATTGGGAAAAGCTTTTGAAAGACAATCCGAACTATGACCAGGCCGACAAGGTCAAGATGTATATCGCGCAGGCGAAGAAACACTCAAACATCAAGCCGGGCCAGAAGACAGACAAGCCCGCGATGTAATTGCG
>DATLJC010000069.1:0-8720 GCA_035539055.1 Saccharimonadales bacterium (SeqCode)
TGCTTCGTTCAGCCAAAGCACGAACCAAAGAAGCGCTCGATCAGGCCATCTCTGATTTGTTGCCACAGATCACAGAAGACAACGCACAAGCTTGGTTCAGACTCCGATTAGGAGAGAAACAGTATCAGTGAAAATGCTCTAATCGCAATAGTGAACAAATGTCCCAGCAGCGGCAGATCAAGACATACTGTATCAGTGGCCCTCGGCACGGGATTGCCGTTCTTATCTTTTCGATCCTCGCCTGCGAGACGCATGTCACGGTATTGAGCGATGATTTCTGGACCCAGCGCGGCCTTTCCCAAGTGTTTGATCGAAAGCTTGGAGTGCCGATGGTCGGAAAGCTGGGACAGCGGTCGCTTCGTCGGAGATACCTCTGCAAGGTAGCCGGATTCAATGCCACATCAACAGTCATGCGATCCACGGGCGGCGCGCGGTGAATGTATGCACCTCGAACCATCTCATCCTCGGTTGTGCGTGCCCAGTCCTCGGCGTCTCGCTTAACGCGGAATGTCTTGGCCGTGGTCGGCCAACCTGTTCTGCGAATGACTGCTTTCCATGTGCGAGAAGCTGTCTTAACGATCGTCGCCATGAGCTCTCCAGTACAGTGCTTTGTACCAGCGCTGTACTGAATTTGTACCGAAAGCTGCAAGATTAATCGAACGCGAGGGACTCAATCGGCTGCAAGCTCATATGTTTTTCCTCGGCATAAGATTGGCAGCACGAAGAAGGGAAGCCAAAACCCGATGTACGACGTGAATTATGCCGAACCAATTGGAGAGTGGAAGCTGGCTTGGCAAAACGTTTGCACCGCTGCGGGCGTGAAGTATCGTTGGCATGACCTTCGTCACACTTTTGTATCCCGACTGGCCGAAAATTCAGCCATTTCGGAACAGACCATTCGTGAGATGGCGGGGCACGTAAGCAAAGAGATGATGCAGCGCTACAGTCACATCCGCATTGAAGCAAAGAGGGAGGCAATCGCGAGCATGGAGCGTCAGAACGCAGCAACGGCTGAGGACGATACTGCTCATTCTAATGTAAAGCCGAGCTGAAAAATAATTAGGCATCCGCGCTTAAACGCGCAAAGCGGTTCATGGCAAGTCCCCAAAAAGCCTACGAAGAACCGCATCGATGCCGTCGAGCTGCACGAACCGACTGCGGGGGACAATACGATGATTCGGCCTCTCGGTTTTGGTGCCCTCGGCGTTGCCTTTGGCATGCTTCGCCACCTGCAACCCGCTAATGTCGGGCAGTGGCTCGCCGGGTAAACCGCCAAACCAAAGATAGGACTGCGTTTCAAGTTGGGGTGTCACGACAATCCAGATGACGCAGCCACTAGGCTTTTCCATCAACTTCAAACTGATGTTGGTACGGGCCGTTCTTCCATCGGTCATGACCGACTTGAACTGAATGTGACGGGTCACCTTGCCTCGGCTCATCGCCAAGTCATAGCCTCCTGCGTCAAACTCAGACCGCAATACCTCCACGTCCGTAACGCCGAGCTGCCACAATCGTCTTAGTGCATCGCCGACGAAAACATGTTCAACAATACGTTCGCGCAAAGTGGAATGGAGGAAATGAGCTTCATTGGAAGTCGGTTCGCCACGGGTCGGATAGTCCTCATCTACCTTTTTAGCATCCGGCATGCCATCTGCTTCAAAGTCACAAAGAACCTCGGTGCCCTCAGGTGTATCGACCTGAACATCTCCCGGCTCCCACACGAATCGGTCACTTCTGTTCTCTTTGTCAGCAGACATAGACAAGCTCCAGAGGGGCAGTTCCAATCTCTGAGTTGTAGCTTTTATCGCACCTGATTGTACTCTCAAACCCGCCAGTTCCACGCCAGCCTCCCTCTACGAGGAATCGCGCTGAGCTTTTGGGTTTGCCCAAAGTGGCCGGATAAATGCCCAGTACTGATTTCAGTAACAAATCGTGAAAGGACGATTACCAACAGGTCAGTCGCTGGAACGGGCTATTTGAACTGTGTGTGGCACAGAACAGGGCACAAAGCCGTTTTCGGGCAGAGGGGTCGGATTCGCAAGTTGTAGAAACGATTTGGTGGGCCTGGTAGGATTCGAACCTACAACCAAAGGATTATGAGTCCTCTGCTCTGACCGTTGAGCTACAGGCCCTCTAAGCGTCGCGAAATGCGAACGAATAGTTGAATTTAGTGTAACTCAGGGAACACGCCGCGCGGAAGGTGCAGTCTTTTCCAATGTCATACCACAGGGTCTTCCGCACTTTTTGGTGAGGTCGAACAGGCTTACGCCACGAGCAAGGACGCGAACACTTAGGCTCTGCCGTAGTTCTCAGAAATTCTTAAAGCTAGTTCTCCAATCTCATGCAAGCAGGAACCACCACTTGCACCTCGTGCGGCAAAGCTTGTTTGAGATCAGCCATCAGATCGCCAACGTCCTCGATCCCAACGGAGATGCGCACCAGCTCCGGAGGCAACTCGCGCGCGGCGGCGATTTCCGGTGGCACACTGGCGTGCGACATGCATCCCGGCAAGCTGATTGTGGAGTGAATACTTCCAAAGCTGACGCAAATCTGGAACATCCGTGCCCGCTCCGCAACAGCCTTCGCAGCCGCGACCGAATGCGTGGTGAAGCTGAGCACAGAACCTGCTCCCGACGCCTGTGACAATTGCAGTGCGTGTCCGGAGTGTGAGTCCAGTCCGGGATAGAAGACACGGCTCACCCGCGGATCCGCCGCAAGAAATTCTGCAAGTGCCTGTGCATTACGCTGTTGCTCGTCAACGCGCAATTTCAGTGTCTTGATGCCGCGCTGTAACAGGAAGCAATCGAAAGGTGCGAGTGCATTACCCTCTGCGTTTTGCAGGAAGTAGATGTCCTCGGCAAGCTTCGCGTCCTTCACGACTACCGCGCCACCGGTCACATCAGCATGTCCGCAGAGGAACTTGGTTGCCGAATGCAGCACCACGTCGGCTCCCAGTTCCAGAGGGCGCTGAAGATATGGCGACATTAGAGAGTTGTCCACCACAAGCAATGCTTTATGCGCGTATGCAAGCCGGGCCAATGCGCGCAAATTGAGCACGCGCAGCAGAGGATTCGTCGGCGACTCCACATAAATGATGCGTGTTCGCGGCGTGATCTTCCGCGCGAAGCTCTCCAGGTCGCCGGCATCGGCGTAACGCGCGACAATACCCGAACGCTCCAGCACGCGCGTAAAGAGTCTGCAGGTGCCGCCATAAAGGTCGCTATCGGCAAGAATCTCATCGCCTGACCGCAGCGTGCGCGCGACCGCCGTGATGGCAGCCATTCCGCTGGAGAAAACATAGCCATGCGTGCCACCTTCGAGCTTCGCAATCAGTTCTTCGAGCACTTTGCGCGTTGGATTGCCGCTGCGCGAGTAGTCGTACTCGCCAAAGTGATCGGCATGTTCCTGCTCGAACGTCGCCGTCTGGTAGATTGGTGTTGACGTAGGACGATAGCGGTCCCCTGGAGCGACCTGATGTTGGACCAAGCGGCTAGCGAACTTCA
Organism: Saccharimonadales bacterium (SeqCode); assembly: GCA_035539055.1. Taxonomy (GTDB): domain Bacteria; phylum Acidobacteriota; class Terriglobia; order Terriglobales; family Acidobacteriaceae; genus TOLSYN. The sequence continues at coordinate 3,504 of DATLJC010000069.1, forward strand.
TTGGCGGCCTCCTGTGCAGTGGTACAGCCAGCGGCAATGAAGGCCTGCTCCAGATCCGCGATGATATCGGCGGGAGATTCAAGCCCCACCGAGAGGCGAATCAGTCCGTCGGAGATGCCGAGATGCTGGCGTGTTTCAATCGGCACGTCAACGTGCGTAGTCGAGGCAGGGTGCGTAATCAGCGTTTCGACGCCGCCCAGGCTTTCGGCTCGTGAGCACAGTTGCACGGAATTCAGCACCTCAATTGCCGTGGTGTACGGCTCGTCCAACTCAAAAGAGATCATGCCACCGCCAGCGCTCTGCTGACGCCGCGCCAGCTCACTCTGAGGAAAAGTGTCGAGCCCCGGGTAATAGACCCTGGCGACAGCCGGATGCAACTCCAGCCACTCAGCCACTGTTTGCGCATTCTGGCAATGCGCAGCGAGTCTCACGGGTAGAGTGCGCAAGCCCTGCAATGTGAGCCACGCCTCGAAAGGTGCCTGTATCGAGCCAAGCGTCTTGCGAATTAATCCCAGCCGTTCCGCAAGTGCATCATCGTTCGTTGCTACCGACCCTCCGACCGTTGCATTGTGTCCATCGATGTATTTTGTGGTGGAAAGCACGCTGATGTCAGCGCCCAGTTCGAGTGGTCGTTGCAGCAGCGGCGTCAGGAAGGTGTTGTCCACTGCCAGTAGCACACCGTGGCGGCGGGTGATTTCAGCAACAGCCGCAATGTCTGTGAGACGTAGCACCGGATTTGCGGGTGTTTCAATGAAGACGAGCTTTGTCTCCGTCGTAATCGCCGCTTCGACATTTGCCGCACATGAAGAGTCCGCGAAGCTGGCCCTCACGCCAAAGGGTTCGAGGATTTGACGGAATAGGCGAATGGTCCCACCGTAGAGAACCTCCGAGAGGACAACGTGGTCACCAGGGCGCAATAGGGTGAAGAAGAGCGCGGTCTCCGCCGCAAGCCCAGTTCGGAAGCAGAGCGCGTGTGCTGTGCCTTCCAGCGCGGCGATGGCCTTCTCCAACGCATCCACCGTTGGGTTGGAAACGCGGGAGTAGCTGAAGCCCTTGTCCACGCCTACTGCATCATGAACGAAGGTGCCTGTCTGGTAGAGCGGGAAAAGCAGCGAACCGGCGTGCGCGTCCAGCGCGCGGCCACCGTGAATGGCAAGGGTTGAAAAGTCCTGCGGGGAAGCCAATGTCGTCTCTCCTGGCGATGAGAAAGAATGTGCCCAAAAACAACTTTGCCGTCTTGAGAGAACCCCCCAGACGGCTGCCAGAAGAGAGATGTTCGATTACTCAGACACTCCATACTGGACGACCACCGCCTGGGGGACACATGGCCATACGCATTCGAGTTTCGCTGAGCTTCGTCATCTGAAAATGTAAGTTGTCGGCAGAAGCCGATGAAGGATCATAGCACAACCATTATGAGTGTGCGTATCTGAGGGCTATGGAAGTTCTATGGAAGTTCACCTACTCTAGCTAGGCGACGTCGTCGGCAGATGCAAGCTAAAATTGGAAGGAATTTGTAATCCGGGTTGACAAGCCCAGGAATTCGTAGGTACTCTCACGAACATGTCACCGATTTCGCAAGCCACGATGTGTTGTTGTACGACGCCCGCTCTGGGTGCGTGTGCGCTTGCCTCTGACGATCAGATGAAGATCTTGTAGCACCTGTTCATCTTTCCAGAGTTCGAATAGCCCACGACTCCCATCGTGGGCTTTCTTCTTTTGGTGCGCTTCTCATGCAACGCGCGGGGGAACAAATCTTCTCGCTTCCACGAAATCAACCTTCAATTGCCAGTTGACGCGTGGAGCTATCGCAGCGACACCGGCGGGCGGCTGCTAGAACTTTTTCTTTGATACGAATGATTGGAGATTTTCAGTGAAATATACGTTACGCGTGTTTGCATTGCTTGGTCTTGCGTCGCTTCTGCTAGGCACGTCCGCCCAGAATGTTCAGGCGCAGGTGGTCGGAGGAAGCCTGAACGGCAGTGTGGTGGATTCCTCGGGAGCGCACATTCTCGGCGCTCGCGTCGCTGCCCGCAACCTCTCGACAGGAATTGTGCAGGAGACGATTACGGACGGTGAAGGTCTGTTTGTCCTGCCAAACCTTGTACCTTCCCAGTACGATGTGACGGCGACAGCTAATGGCTTCCAGAAAGCCTCCATAACCGCAGTGCAAGTCACCGTCGGTGCGGAAAGAACGCTACGTTTCCATCTGACGGTGCAGTCTTCCTCAGAGAACATCACGGTGGCTGCGGATGCCGCTGCGCTTGAGATCACCGACTCAAGCGTACAGCAGCATGTGGGACAGGTTGCGTTGCAGGAGCTTCCTCTCAACGGACGTGATTGGACGCAATTGGCAGCATTGCAGCCGGGCGTCAACATCGTTCGCAGCCAAGCCTCCGTCGGCTCCAATGGATCTAGCGACGCCACGAAGGTCACGCGTGGTTTTGGCACGCAGTTGAGTGTGGGTGGCACGCGCTCGGCACAGAACAACTACCGTCAGGATGGAATCAGCTTTAACGACTACACCAACGATGCACCCGGTGATGTACTAGGCGCGCAGCTTGGCGTTGATGCCATTCAGGAGTTCTCCATCCTCACCAGCAACTATTCGGCCGGGTACGGTAAAACCTCAGGGGGTGTCATCAATTCGGTCACGCGATCAGGCAGTAATGATTGGCATGGAAGCGCCTATGAGTTTGCTCGCAACGCAGCTCTCGACGCTCGTAACTACTTCGACGGTACAGAGAAGCCGCCTTTCACACGTAATCAGTTTGGAGGCACGTTCGGCGGCCCAATCCGCCGCAACAAGAGCTTCTTTTTTGTCAACTATGAAGGCCTGCGCCAAGATCTAACCGTCACTCAATTAAGTTCGGTTCCTTCCGACAATGCCCGCCAGGGCGTCCTCTCCACTGGCAATGTCAACGTGGATGCGAACATCACGAAAGCCCTGGGTTTTTATCCGCGTCTGAATGCTGGCCTGAGCAGCACGGGAGATATCGGCTACTACTCGGTCGCAACCGAACAGAAAGGGGTCGAGGATTTTGTGGTCTCGCGACTCGACCACCAGTTTAGTGAGCGCGATCGCATTTCCGGGACCTTTCTTTTCGACCGGAGCGATCTGGCGCAGCCCGATCAACTCAATAACATCCGCTTTCATCACAATCTGAAGCGCCCCTTCGCGGCACTGGAGGAGACGCACACATTTTCTCCGTCGCTAGTGAATACTCTGCGTTTCGGCTTCAACCGCAATGCCGCAGACTTGACCGCAAGTGACGTCATCAACTCCTTGGCCGCGGACAGTTCGCTGGGCTCCGTGCCGGGCCATCCGGCGGCAAAGATCACCGTGCCTGGGCTTGCCACATTCTCTGGCGGTGCTGGCGGCTTTGCCAACTTCACGTTCGGTTGGAACTCCTATCAGCTCTATGATGACGCCTTCTGGCAGAAGGGCCATCACGCGCTTCGACTGGGCTTTGCCTTCGAGAGGCAGCAATCCAACAACCTGTTCCATTTCTCCGAGAACGGCGCCTTCAGGTTCAGTTCGTTAAGCGATTTCCTGGCTAACAAGCCAAAGAACTTTTCTGCCTCGTTGCCCAGCACTGCATTCACCCGTGGTCTGCGCGACTCGATCATTGCCGGCTATGTACAGGATGACTGGAAGGCAGCTTCTCGGCTGACCCTGAACATTGGGCTGCGTTACGAGATTTCCACCGTGCCCACGGAGGTAAACGGGAAGCTGGCGGTACTGACAAGCCCGACCGCAACCAGCGCGCATGTCGGTGATCCGTACTTTTCGAATCCGACGCTGAAGAACTTTGAGCCGCGCATAGGCTTGGCATACGACGTGTTTGGTAATGGGCGCACCGCCTTGCGTGCTGGTTTCGGAATCTTCGATGTGCTGCCGCTTACGTATCAGTTCCTGCGCTTGGCATCGGCTGCGGCACCGTACAACATCTCCCTTTCCGCCAGCGGACTGCCGCAAGGCGCTTTCCCCACCGACGCCTACACCGTGGCTCTCGCCAAGTATGATCCCAGCACACTGGCTGGACAACGTACGGTCTGGGTGCAGCAGAATCCTCCGCGGAGCTATGTGCAGCAATGGCATGTTGATGTGGAGCACGAACTGACCCGCAATTTGTCTCTTACCCTTGGCTACGCAGGCTCCCATGGCGTACACCTGCCTTATGCGACCGATGACATCAACATCGTGATGCCCACCAAGGTCAATGGAAGTTATTACTGGCCCACAACAGGAGGCATGCTGTTAAATCCCGCAGTTGGCCAACTCGATGCTTTGGAATACATCGCCAGCTCCAGCTACAACGGATTACTGCTTGGGGTGAATCTCAAGAACTATCATGGCCTGCACCTGCAAGGCTCGTATACCTGGCAGAAGACGATTGACGACGGCTCCTCGACGCTGGCCGGCGATCAATATCTGAACTCAGCCTCCTCGGTTCCCCTATGGTTTGATTCCAAGACGCGCCGTGGTGTGGCGGACTTCAACCTCGGTCAGAACGGCGTGATCAATGCAGTGTGGAGCGTTCCGGGATCCAAGTCCTCTTCGCCCTTGGTTCGAGCCCTCACCAACAACTGGGAGATCGGTGGCATCTTCCAGGCCTCGACCGGTGCTCCGTTCTCGGTCTATCTAGGTGGCGATCCATTGGGAATGGGCTCGACCGACCCGTGGGCATATCCGGACCGTCTCAACAGCGGAACCTGCAAATCAGCGGTGAATCCGGGAAATCCAAATCACTACATCAAGACCGAGTGCTTCGCTTTTCCGAGTTCTTCGAAGCGCCTGGGGAATGCCGGACGCAACAATCTGACCGGTCCGGGATATGTCACGCTCGACAGCCTTGTCTATAAGAATCTCAAGCTCGATTCGGTTCATGAACGACTCAACGTGCAACTTCGCGCTGAGGTCTTTAATTTGCTGAACCATACCAACTTCGCATCGCCGCTGCAAAACAACTACCTCTTCAATGAAGACAGCAGTGCGATCAGCGATGCCGGCAAGATCACCTCCACGCAAGGCTCTTCGCGCCAGATCCAATTCGGCGTCAAGGTCCAGTTCTAAGTAAGCGTCTGAGCAATCACACGGTTGACTGTTACAAGGCTGGCTGATTGTGTTTTGCGGCCCAGGCTGTGGGGGTGAGTTCGGCGAGGTTCTGGATCGAGAGATTGTTGAGTCCCGGCAGCACTGCGGCGAGGTATTCG
>DATLJC010000070.1:0-73887 GCA_035539055.1 Saccharimonadales bacterium (SeqCode)
TGCGCCTGGGTTCGCGGCTTGATTGTCGGGCTACTTCAGTGCGGTAACGGTAGCGCCGGGCGGCAATTCCAACTGGAACTGCTCTGGTTTCAGCGGCTGATTCAAGGTGAGCTTCACCATTTTGAGAGTAATGCTGTACTCCTCCTGTGGCCGCTCAATGGCAATCACGGATGGGTATTTCACTCCGTTATACTCCTGCAGGGCGAAGTACGTTACGTCGGTGGCAACAGCGCCTTTGTCGTCATAGATCGTTTGGCGATAGGGCATAAGATCGGCGCGGTTGAAATAAATCTTGCGATAGATGCGCCAGCCATTCTGCGGGACGCGCCGGATCACCACGAGGTGATAATTCGGCTGCTTGACTTGCTTGTGGCTCTTCTCGTCCTTCACCATCTGCTCGCCTTCTTCGAGCACCGCAATTTCAGAGCTGACGTCAATCTGAGGCAGGAGCACTGCCTCATAGATGACCTGCGGGCGAAGGTTCTCAAGCGGGTTATCGCTGATCTTTGTGAGCTGGTTGCGTCCAGTGACGAAACGGTTCCTTGGAGGAATGGACAGCTTGAATTGTTCGCCGTCGCTGACCATGTCGAATGCCTTGGTGCGCACGATGGGCAGCAAGCCGATCATGCGGAGCATGGTGGGCTTCTCGGCGAGGATGTAACCACGAATCTGCTGGTACTCGATAACCTTTCCTTTTTTCTCTCCACCAACGGTGGTGTCGATATCCACGGTGGCGTTCATGGTTTGCACGCTGGCGGCCAACTTGTCCATTGCGACGACGAGCTCTTGTTGGGTGGCGCTCTTTAAAGGTTCGGGAGAGCGTGTTGGCTCCACTCGGTGCGAGCGGAACAGGCAGCCGGTTGTGCTGCATAAGCACAGAAAGAGCATGGCAAATGTCAGGCGAGTTCGTTCCATTGCAGAGGGAATCTTCTCCAGTCGATGAAGCTACAGTATATAGGCTGGAAAACAAACTGCGCGCAGGGGGCCGACGCAGGAGAATGCAGGAACACTGGTCACGGAGCTATGCGGCGTGGAATGAGCAGGATGGAATCAGTGAGATTCGCCGTCAGAATTCTGTGCGGAGGCTTTTTCAAGTTTACCTTTACGCCCGGCCAGCACTTCAGGCGGTGGCTCGGGGAACTTTTCGTCTGCTTTGTCGGCAATGGCGACCTTCATGAATTCCATCCAGATCGGCAGAGCAGCTTGCGCTCCTGTTTCCTTGTTGCCAAGAGTCTTCTTCTCATCGAAGCCAACCCAGACGCCGCAGGTGATGGAAGGGGAGAAGCCCATGAACCACGCGTCAGTGAAATCGTTGGTGGTGCCGGTTTTGCCCGCTAGTGGATGATTGAGTTTGCTGGCGGCGAAGCCGGTGCCGTGCAAGACGACGCCCTGAAGCAGTTCGACCATGACGCGCGCGGAGTGAGCACTGACGACATCGCGCACGTCGGCAAAGTTCTGCTCCATGATGTGGCCGTCGTAGTCGGTAACCTTTCGAATGGAATGCGGGCCAATGCGAACGCCATCATTGGGAAAGGTGGAGTAGGCCGCGGTGTGCTCCAGCAAAGTGACTTCGGCGGAACCCAACGCTACGGGTAGAAATGGCTGAATGTCGGAGGTGATACCGAACTTGTGAACGTACTCGATGACCGTCTTGATGCCGACACGCTGGGCGAGCCGGATGGCGGGGATGTTACGCGAGTCGGCGAGGGCGCGGCGCAGGGAGATGGAGCCTTCGTATTTGCCATCGTAGTTGTGCGGCGACCAGGTGCCGGAGACACTGGGGAAACTGATGGGCGAATCGACAATCGTGTCATCGGGCAGGGCACCCTGCTCAACGGCTGCCGAATAAACGTAGGGCTTGAAGGACGACCCGGTTTGACGCAATGCCTGGGTGGCGCGGTTGAACTTCGATTCGTCGAAGTCGCGGCCTCCGACCATGGCACGAATCTCGCCGGTGTTGTTGTCGATGGCGACGAGCGCGGCCTGGGCTCCGGAATCCTGCTCAAGCGCCAATTGCAGTTTATGGTCGGGATCGACGGCAGTGACGCGGACGTACACGACGTCGCCGAGAGCGAGGATTTCGTTGGGCGAACGATGGCCGGTCCACACCATGTCGGCAGGACGAATCTGTCCGTGGTATTTGCCGATTTTGATCTCAGCTTGCGACTGGTTCACTCCGGTGACGAGGGCGTGGAAGTAGCTTCCAGGCTGGGGTTGGTGGTTCCAGTCAGGATGCTCGTACAAAGAGAAATCATCCCCCGCGGCAATCACGTTGCGGACGTGGCCCTTCCATCCGTGGCGGCGCTCGTAGGTGGCGAGCCCATCGAGGAGAGCGCGGTTCGCGGTTTCCTGCAATTCCATGTCGAGCGAAGTGTAGACGCGCAATCCGCCCTCGTGAACCTGATCGGTACCGAACTTCTTCTCCAGGTAGCGGCGTGTTTCTTCAATGAAATAGGGCGCGACATTGTTGGGATCGGATTGCAGACGAAGGTTCAGCGGGCGGCCCTTCGCTTCCTGGGCCTGCTGGGCGCTGATGCGGCCATCTTCCATCATGTTGTTGATGACGAGATTGCGGCGGCGCAAGGACTTCTCCGGATTATTGATTGGAGAATAGGCGCTCGGCCCCTTGGGGAGTCCGGCGAGCAGAGCCGCTTCTTCGATGGTCAAATCCCTGGCAGGCTTGCTGAAGTAGAACTCTGAGCCGGCTTCGAAGCCGTAAACACCGTGGCCGAGAAAGATCTGATTGGCGTAGAGAGTGAATATCTGCTGTTTGGTGAAGCGGCGCTCGATCTGGATGGCAATCATGATCTCCTGCACCTTGCGCGCGAATTTGCGGTCGGGTGTGAGGAACAGGTTGCGCGAAAGTTGCATGGTCAGGGTCGATGCGCCTTGAGCACGCGATCCGCTGGTGAGGTCTCGATAGGCAGCGCCCATGACGCGCCAGAGATCGATGCCCCAGTGGCGCTCAAAATCCTTATCTTCGATGGAGATTACGGCATCGCGGAGAACCTTGGGATAGTCTTCGTATCGGGCGATGACACGCCGCTGCAGGGCGAAGGTTCCGATGACATTGCCCTTTTGATCGTAAAGCTCGGTAATGGAACTGGGGCGATAGCTCTCAAGATCGGCGACCTGGGGGAGATCCGTGGAGTAGACGAACAGGAGCCCTGCCAAGGTGCCAAACAACCCGGCGGCTATGATTGCGAGCCCGAAGATGACCCGGTGAACCATTCGCGTGCGATCCACGGGCGGGGCAAGCGCCGGCTCATTGTGTAGAAGCGTTGTCATCTTAGGAGAGGTTCTGCGCAAGGATAGCACTACTCGGATTTTTCGGATGGCAGGCCCCTCCCTGAGATTAGGAAAAAAATGAAACTCACCCGAGAGGCTCCAACGGATGATGGCGCGCTTCCATCCAATTCTGGAGAATAAGGACGGCGGCGAGCTGATCGACCACGGCGGCGCGCTTCTTGATCGACATATCGGTCTCGCGCAAGACGCGGTTGGCTTCCACGGAAGTCAGACGCTCGTCCCAGAGATGGATGGGGAGATCGAAATTCTGCTGGAGGACGGCTACAAACTCCCGCATCTTTTCGGATTGGCGGCCTTCGGCACCGCTCATGCGGAGGGGTAAGCCAACGACGAGTTCGATGACGCCGTAATCGTGGATGACGGCTTTGAGGGCGGCGAGGTCGGTTCGCTTATTCTTGCGCCGGATGGTGACGAGTCCCTGGGCGGTGAAGCCGAGAGGGTCGGTAACGGCTAAACCGATGGTTCGTGAACCAACGTCAAGGGCCATGATGCGACCCGAGGGCTTTTCATTTTCGTTGTGCTGCACAAGCCAAGTATAGTTCGAAGAGGCAGGATTTGAGTCAGTCAGGTTTGCAAGTAGCCGGGAGATGATCGCAAATGGAGCGGACGAAGGGCGCGCTGAAGGACGACGATACCACAAATTCCGGCAAGCTGGAGGATCTGGTCCCCGCCCTGGAGACCTCGACCAAAATCGCAACTCTGACGGATGCGGAACGGCTTCGCCATGCTCGCGTTCAGAGCGCCTCGCTGGCGGTGCTCGCGGTGGGCGGCGTGCTGACGCTGATGTACATGGCAAAGGCTGTCCTGATTCTTACGCTGGTCTCCGTACTGATCGCCTTTATGCTGGCGCCGATTGTGGAGCTCTGCCAGAGAATACACTTGCCTCGATCCTTTGGGTCGATGATTGCCGTGTTGGTGATGTGCGCTGCGATGTACGGAATCTTCTATGTTTCGTACAGCCAAGCCGATGAATTTATAGCAGAGCTGCCGAAGTATTCGGGACGGATTCGCGCGGTGCTCAACCAGGTAAGACTGCGGGCAGAGCGTGTGCGGCAGACTACCCGGAACGTGATGCCGGAGGAGAAATCCGAAAAAGGGACGGTGACGATTCGGCAAACCAGCACGTGGGTGGACGATCTTACGTCGGGAGCCGTGGGGGCGACGGAAACTGTGCTGCTGGTCGCTTTCGTGCCGTTTCTTGTCTTCTTCATGTTGAGCTGGCAGGACCATGTACGATCGTCGACGGTGATGCTGTTCAACATGGAAAACCGCAACACCGCTTACGTGACGCTGGGACTGATTTCGCAGATGATTCGCGCCTTTATCGTGGGCAATGTGGTAATAGGGATCATTCTGGGTATCACCAGCACGATTGCATTCTGGATACTGGGCGTGCCGTACTTCTACGTGATCGGAATGATCAGCGGCATCGTGAGCCTGTTGCCATATCTGGGCATTGTGCTCGCAATTCTGCCTCCGGTGGTGGTCAGCCTTAACTCACTCACGGTGAAGAGCTTTTTATCGGTGGTCGCGGTGGTCGCAATCAGCCACGTGATTGCCTTGAACGTGCTCTATCCCAAGATTATTGGCCGCCGGTTGCAGCTGAATCCATTGGCGGTGACTCTGGCGTTGCTGTTTTGGGGATGGCTGTGGGGAGCGATGGGATTGATTCTGGCTGTGCCATTGACGGCAGCAATAAAGATTATCTTCGATCATGTGGACAGCCTGCGTTCCTGGGGGGCGTGGCTGGGAGAGTAGCAGAAAAGGGGAATGATGCCTGCACCCCACATTTGCCAACAGCAGGCAAATATGGACCAACTGGGACAGATAAGGACACCATTCACGGGCATAAATTTGCGCAGCCCGCAGGCTGCGCTTTCTAGAAAGCGTATGGACTAGACTTCGATCGTTGCTGCCTCTGGCCAGCGCAATTTGCACTTGCAGAGTGCCTGTCGGAGTTCTTCCTCGACTTCCTCTTCTTCAAGACCGCGGGCCATTGCCATCTCGCTGATGAGAAGGAAACGTGCGCGTTCGAGCATCTTCTTTTCCCTGAAGCTGAGCGGCTTCTGAGCTGCCAGGACCAGCAACCCTTTCAGCACGATTGCTACTTCCAGCAAAGAGCCGGTTCGCATCTTGTCTGAATTTTCTTTAAATCGGTTCTTCCAATCCGAGCTGCTTTCGCACTTGCCGTCAGAGAGAAATTCAAGGATCTTCTGGGCCTCCGCATTCTTGACGACTCTGCGCAAACCCACTGCTTCGGCGTTTTGAAACGGAACCATGACCTTGAGACTGCTGGAGCGGATGCGAAGGAGGTAAAAGCGCTCGACCGAGGTGCCGATCGTGCGGCTGGAAATCTGCTCAATTACTCCTACCCCATGATTGGGGTAGACCACTTTTTCGCCGACAGTAAATTGTGTTGTGCTCATTCAGAGACCCGAAGACCGGGCAGTTTACCTAATCATTATACGTTGTTTATCAAAGGGTGGTCAATGACGCGGCATGGCCCTGTCGCTGGGTCGCCGGGGCGCGTTATAATTACGGCTTGCACCTCTCACTCGTGGACGGCTTGCCGTCCACAAAGGTTTTATTGGAAATGTCTGAACACGTGAAGAAGAAGCTCCAGGAAGAGATCGACGTTCTGGAACATGAGCTGAATCATGAACTTCCCGCCGAGTTGAAGAAGGCGGTGGCCATGGGCGATCTATCGGAAAACGCAGAGTACCACATGGCAAAACAACGTCAGGAGTTCGTCCGGGCCCGTTTGGGAATGATGAAGAAGCGGATGGCCGAGCTGTCGCTCATGAATCTTTCGAATATTCCCCGCGATAAGGCCGCCCTGGGTTCTACCCTGGTGGTCTTTGACTCCACCAAGGACGAAGAGATCGTTTACAAGCTGGTGACGAGCGAAGAAAGCGACGTAACCAAAGGAATGGTCTCGACTACTTCGCCAATCGGCCGCTCGCTGATGGGGAAGAAAGTCGGCGACGTGACCACGGTCGTCACACCCGGCGGCACGCGCGAGTTGGAAGTTCTGAAGCTGACCACGATGCACGACGCGGAAACGGAAACACAAGCATGACCTGGACCAGCGCCGTTGGAAAGTATTGCGGAGTTGTGCTGTACAAGATTGTGGATGGGCTCGCTCTCACCCGCATTTCCCCCAATACATTGACCTTTGTAGGATTGGTCATCAACGTGGTAGCGGCGCTGTTCTTCGGTTTTGCCAGCTCTGATAATAATCAGCCGCGCAGATTTATATATGCGGGACTGGTCATTATAGGGGCGGGGATTTTCGACATGGTGGACGGGCGCGTAGCCCGCGCCACCAACCAGGTCACTGTGTTCGGAGCTTTCTTCGACTCGGTGATCGACCGCTACTCGGATGTGGCAATCTTCTTCGGACTGCTGGTCTATTACGCACGCGCCAACCGATTCTTCTATGTGGTGCTGGTCGCCTTTGTCATGACCACATCGGTCATGGTCAGCTATACGCGGGCACGCGCCGAGTCCCTGATACCGACTTGCAAGGTTGGATTTATGGAACGGCCGGAACGGATTGTGCTGGTGATCATCGGCGCTCTGTCGAATCGGATGGCTCCCGTGCTATGGGTGCTGGCTGTGCTTTCGACGATTACGGTCATTCACAGGATTCGCTTCACCTACGTCCAGAGCACGGCCCGGGAAGCAGCGGCGCGGCAGACGACTTCGGTTTAGAAGTTTCTGTCAGGGGAATGAGTCCGGCTTTGGCCGGGCTTTTGTTTGTCTGGAAAGGCAGACCGACGGCCGACCGGGATGTGAGTTTGCGGTTTCCCACATTCGCCACAAGCGGGCGGATGTGGGCCTGAGTTTAAAAGCAAAGGCAGAAGAGCATAGGGAGAGCTGATGGGGGGAGTGATCCTGGTCCCCACATATGCCAAAGGAAGGCATATGTGGGCCACCTGGGTTGGTATGGGATGGATGAAGAGTAAAGGCAAGGGCTGGAGAGCGGGTGGTATTCTGTATCGTTCGTATTTGAGTTGAGGTGATATTTGTTGTCTCCCATCATTCTTGTACACGGTGGCGCCTGGGCCATCCCGGACGAGGCTTGCCAAGCACACCAGGAAGGTGTGGAGAGGGCCGCAGCCGCGGGTTGGAAGGCGTTGGAACGCGGTGCTTCCTCGCTGGATGCAGTCGAAGAGGCTGTGGCGACTTTGGAAGACAATGAAACGTTCGACGCCGGACGTGGGGCTTTCCTGAATCGCGATGGCCGGGTGCAACTGGACGCACTCATCATGGACGGCGCCAGCCTGAAGGCGGGTGGCGTGGGCTGCGTGGAAAGGCTGCTGAACCCGGTGCGAGCGGCACGAGTGGTTCTGGAGAAGAGTCCGCATATCTATTTCGTTGCGGACGGGGCGGAGCGATTCGCCAGCGAACATGGCATTTCGCTCATTGAAAATAGCGATCTGGTGCTGCCACGCGAGATTGAGCGCTGGAAGAATGCAGCAGAGCAACGTTATCTGAGCGTGCCGGCGGAATTCAGCGGAAAACTTGATTCGCACGACACGGTTGGAGCCGTGGCGCTTGATTGCCGAGGCAATATTGCAGCCGCAACCTCCACGGGCGGGACACTGAACAAGGCACCGGGGCGGGTGGGAGATTCTTCGCTGATCGGATGCGGATGTTATGCGGACAATGAGACGGCGGCAGCCTCCACCACGGGCTGGGGCGAGCCGATGATGAAACTGGTGTTTGCCAAGTGGGCCACCGATCATGTGACCGAGGAGCGCGATCCGGCACAGGTTGCGCCGGAGTCGATTGGGTATTTGCAGCGCAGGCTTGACGGGTTTGGAGGGATTATTCTGCTGGACCGCAAGGGACGGATCGGGATGGCGCACAATACTCCTCGCATGGCTTGGGCGTGGCGCAATGAGAGCCACGGGGAAAGCGGCCTGCGCTCGCAAGCAAGGTAAGAAACAAATGCGATTGGCCGCTGCGATTCTCCTGCTCACCGTTTGCCTATATGCGGCTACTCCGCCCTGGAAGGCGGCGAAGTTTCGTGGGCTGGAGTTGGGGCGTGCCCATCGAGATGACGTAACGCGCGTGCTGGGCGCTCCGGATGCGGCGAATCATGTCCACGGCGGAGATGAGCTAATTTACCGGGGCCGCGGCGAACACAAGGGCGACCTCACGGTTCGACTGGATCGCTTGGGAGTTGTGACAGAAATACAGGAAGCGTTTCCCGTCTCTATTCCTCGAACGCAGATCTATAAAGAGCTGGGGAAGGACGCTATGACGGCACACTTTTCGAAGGCGAAGTGTGCAGGCGACGCGCTCTATCGCAACGCGCGGGGAGCAATCGAACTCACGCTGTTTCCGGAACACGGCATTGCGCTGTGGCCCGATCAGTATGGGTATGATTTCGCGGCGATTCTGTACCTGGCGAAGACGCCGGGGTTGGCTCGAGTGCCGGTTTGCGCCGCGAAGCGCTAAACGGTTTATCCATCGAGAGTGAGGAAAAGAAGAATCGATGGCGGGCTGAAGAGCTTGAGGCCGCACGGGAGACTTGGGCATTGCTGGGGTCCTTCGCCTTCGGCTCAGGATGACCGGCCCTCAGCACGTGGCAGGAACCGCATTAGCTTGGAACCGCATTAGCTTTCTGAGGTTTTCAAAGTTGAGCACAGGCTGGACGGCTACACTGTTTTCGGAGGTACGCCATTGCGCGTGAAGGTCATCATTTGTGCTCTGCTGCTGTGCCTTGCCGGGTGCAAGGCTGAAAAACCAGTTGGGGCCGAGCGACGGTTTCCGATCGAGGGACGCGTCGTGGCGGTTGATGCGGCGGCACACACCGTTACGCTCGATCATCACGAAGTGGTGGGATACATGAAGGCCATGACGATGGGCTTCCATGTTCGCGACCAGTGGGTGTTCAACGTCGTGCATCCCGGAGATACGGTGCAGGCAACGCTGGTGGTTGCCGACGACGCTTATCTTGAAAACATCTCAGTGACGCAGGGGCGCGGGGCGGCGGACCTCTCGACTACTTCTCCAATGCATCTTCCACAGAAGGGCGAGCAGGTTCCAGACTTCAACTTCATCGATCAGGCGGGACGGAAGATTCATCTGGCGCAGTTCCGGGGAGAGCCGTTGCTGATTACGTTTATCTATTCGCGCTGCCCGCTGCCGGATTATTGCATCCGGATGAGCAACAACTTCGCAGAAGTTGCGGAGACGCTGCGGAAGAACAACCCGAAGGCCTTTGCAAAACTGCAGATGCTCTCGATCAGCATCGATCCGGAATTCGACGATGCAAAGGTTCTGCTGGCATATGGAAAGAACTATGCCGGGAACGTCGATCCGGAACTGAAGCATTGGAGCTTCGCGACCGGGAAGCCAGCCGACATTCGCAAGGCGGCGGAATACTTCGGGTTGTCGTATGAGACCCAAAACGGGCAGATCATCCACGATTTGCGCACGGCACTGGTGGACAGCGACGGAAAAATCGCGGAGTTCCATAGTGGCAACCAGTGGAAGGCTGCCGATGTGGCGAACGAGTTGACGCGACTGCAGAGATAACTCCGGCACACCGAAGCGGGAGATTACAGGCGCTCTGACGGTAACTGCTACGGCGGCTTCGATTCACGTTCGCGATGATGCGTTCTACATCTTTTAACATTGTTAAAGCATCAATGCTGCAATGGACATGGGGATTCGGAGCGCAGCTACTGGTGCGGCGAGGCTGGCATCGGGAGATCGGGTTGGTATCGCGCTGCGGCTTCTGCTTCCCATCGCGCTTCTTGAAGCGGCACTGTGGTTGCCGCAGCGTATCGGAATCCTGTTTGGCATTGGAGCGCTGTGGTATATCGCGTGGCAGCTCCGGAAGGCGACGGGAGAACGGCGCTCTTTGGGATTGGATTGGCGGGGATTGACTCGCGGGTGGCGGCCGTTGGGCGTGACTCTGGCGTTGGCGGCGGCGATTCTGGCGACGGCTTATTTTTCCGGCTCGCTGCACCGATTGTGGGGTTTGCAGCACCCCTGGTACGCGGTGGTCGCCTATACCTGCTGGGCATTTGTACAGGAGTTCATGTTGCAGTGCTTCTGTGCGCGGATGTTGCGCGCGCTGGTTTCGAGGGTGAGTTCACTGCTGCTGTCCGGAGTGGTTTTCTCGGTGGCGCATCTGCCGAACCCCACTCTGACGCTGATTACGTTTTTCGCAGGAGTCGCGTTTACCGCGATTTATGCGCGCAAGCGAAATCTATTTGTCGTGGCAGTGATCCATGCGGTGCTGGGGTTGACGCTGGCGGTGAGCACGCCGGATGCGTGGTTCCATGGTTTGCGCGTGGGTCGCGATTTTCTGGAAGGTCCTTCGGCGATTGCGGCTGAAGTGGCCCCGAACCGCTAGAACGGGTTCAAGAAGGTATATCCCGCGAGAGCGAGGAAAAGAAGAATCGATGGTGGGCTGAAAAGCTTGAGGCCGCACGGGAGACTTGGGCATTGCTGGGGTCCTTCGCTTGCACTCAGGATGACCCCTCGCAGCACGTGGCAGACACATCTACTAAGGAACCGCTGTAGCATCATTCTTCCTCCAACAGCTCCTCCATCGGCTTTTTGTATTTGGCTGCTCGCGACTCCTCCTTGCTCTTCGTATCCGGGATGGCGCGCGTCGCTTTAGGAGTGCCGATATTGACGCGGGCTGCGTCTTTGACGGCCTTCACTTTGCTGAATGTTTTTTTCTTCGGGGTCATTGTTCCCTTTCTGAATGCTTAAGTCTTTCATTTGTACAGTCTGCGCGCAGGTATAAATAGAATTTGTATCGACGATAATAATTATTAAATAAGAACTACTCTCATTCTGCTAAAATTCTATTCATGGGCAGTCCCCAGGAAGTTAGTTTTCAGCAGCTCTGCCGAGAAAAGCAACTGGCGATGACGCACCAGCGTCTCGTACTGTATCGGACGCTGATGCAGATGACCGATCACCCGAGTCCGGAGCAGATTTTCGACCGTATTCGAGTGGAGCTTCCTTCGATTTCGCTGGCTACGGTTTACAAGAACCTGCACGCGTTTCTGGAAGCCGGGATTGTCAGCGAGGTGAGCCCGCATCATGGTTCGCTTCGGATTGAGTCTAACGCAGAGCGGCATCATCATTTCATCTGCATGGAATGCCATACGATCACGGATCTCGCTCCTGCCCAGATCGATGAGACGCCGCTGATAAGTTCTGTACCTCCGGGTTTCCAGGTTGAGCAGGTTTCGATGGAAATTCGGGGTTTATGCGGGCGCTGTTCAGAGAGCAATCTCTCCCCTCCACAGGCCTGAAACTTAACCGATTTCAAAAGACAATTTAACTATAAGGAGACCACTCATCATGTTGGGTGTTGGAGAAAAGTTCCCTACTTATTCGCTTACCGCCGTCGTCAGCCTCGAAAAAGGCAAGGAATTTAGCACGATTACCGATGAAAGCTATGTCGGTATGTGGAAAGTGTACTTCTTCTGGCCGAAGGATTTTACGTTTGTGTGTCCTACTGAGATTGCTGGATTCGGCAAGCACGACAAGGAGTTCAAAGATCGCGAGGCGCAGTTGCTAGGCGGCTCAATCGATTCGGAATTCGTACACCTGGCATGGCGGAAGAATCACGAGGATCTGAAGAACCTGCCATTCCCGATGCTGTCGGACCTCAAGCGGGATCTGACCTCGGAGTTGGGGATTCTAGACCCCG
The DNA here is from genome assembly GCA_035539055.1 of Saccharimonadales bacterium (SeqCode). GTDB lineage: Bacteria > Acidobacteriota > Terriglobia > Terriglobales > Acidobacteriaceae > TOLSYN. The sequence continues at coordinate 12,005 of DATLJC010000070.1, forward strand.
TGGCCGGTGTGGCACAGCGCGCGGCCTACATTGTCGATCCTACAGGTGTGATCCGCTTCGCTTATGTCACGGACCTCTCTGTTGGCCGCGATCCCAAGGAAGTGTTGCGCGTGCTGGATGCGCTGCAGACGGACGAATTGTGCCCGTGCGGTTGGCAGAAGGGCGAGGAAGTAATCCACGCTTAAGTTGGCCGGAGGACAGCAAGATCAACAGCCCCACGTCAGCCCAATGAAGCCGGGCGGGACGTGGGGCACTTAGACTGATGCTGGGCGCGATGTTGCGCCCATTTTCATTCAGCGCCATCTTCATTCTTAAGAAAGCGGGTGAAGCTTTGATTATGCAAGACACTTTATCGATTGAAGCAATGCTTGAGACACTGCCTGATTACGCGAAAGACCTCCGGCTGAACTGGTCCTCGCTGGTGAACGCGACGGAGTTGAGCGACAAGCAGAAGTGGGGTTCGTTCGTGGCCGCAGCCTACGGAGTGCGAAGTCCCAGGTTGCTGGCTGCGGTGGAGGCCGAAGCTGCAAACCATGTTTCGGCAGAGGTGATCAATGGCGCGAAAGGAGCAGGGGCGATCATGGGGATGAACAACATCTACTATCGCTTCCAGCACCTGAGCAGCAACGAAAAGTACGCCACCATTCCGGCGCGGCTGCGGATGAACATCATGCGCACGCATGGCGCGGATCATGCGGACTTCGAGCTATGGTCGCTGGTGGTTTCGGCGATCAATGGGTGCGGCAAATGCATCGATTCGCATGAGAAGGTTTTGCTGGAAAAGGGCGTGACAGAGGAAGCGATTCTGGCGGCAGTTCGCATTGCGGCGGTGGTACACGGAACAGCAGCGGCGCTGGACGCGCTGGTTTAAAGTCAACGGCCAAGTGCTCCGGGAGTGGGAGATTGCGGTCTCCCACTCAAGCCAAAAAAGGGCTTGAATGGGCCACCCGAAGCGTTCTTAATCTTTAGCGAATAAAGTCAAAAGCAAAAGCCCCACATCTGCTTACATGGCAGATGTGGGGCAGCTTTGTTATAACCCACGGTTACAACCCACTACGCTATTCTCCGCAGCCGTCGGGTCCGGCTACGGCGCCTACGAGAACCTCAGTGTCGAGGTAGTTGCGACCGGCTTCGAGCGCGGTTTCGTTCATCTCGGCCAGCTTCGGATTCTTTACAAGCTCGCTCAACACTTGCTGAGCGGTGGCGAATGGCAGGCAGTCGGTGGCCTCGATCAGGGCTCCCATCATCACCATGTTCGCGACTTTGGGCGATCCGATCTTGTCGGCAATTTCGTTGGCGGGAACGCAGGTTACGTTGACGCCTTCGAACTTCAAGTCCTCCGGCAGATTGCGGCCGTTATAGAGCAACACCCCGCCGGGTTTTACCTGCGGTCCGAACTTGCGCAGAGAAGGCTCGTTCATCGCAACCAGGACTTCGGGATGGGCGATGACCGGGGTTCCGATGCGCTGGTGGGACAGAGTGACGTGGCAGTGGGCGCTGCCGGAGCGCATTTCGGGACCGTAGCTGGGGAGCCAGCTTACTTCCATGTGCTCGCGCATGCCCATCTCGGCCACTAGCTGACCGAGCAGCAGGACACCCTGGCCGCCAAATCCGGCAACCTTGATGGTGGTGGCGCGGGTATGGTTGCGACGTGCTATTCGGTCGGCTTCATCGAACTTCTTGCTGGTAATGCCCAGCAGTTCAGCCAAGGGTTTCCGCGGGACTGCAACGGAGGTGAACTCCGGCTTGCGATCGCGGAAAACTCCCAATGGGAACTGCTTGGCTAGAGTTTCACCTACCCAATGGCGGGCGGCTGTCGGCTCCATCTTGAGAATGGTGGGGCAGGGCGAAAGCACCTCGACCAGGCTGAATCCTGCGCCCTGCTTCTGAAGGTCGAGCGCTTTCCTGATGGCTTTGCGGGCCTGCATGATGTGCTTACTGTCGCTGATAGCGACGCGCTCGATGTAGACGGGCGCCTCCAAGGTGGAGAGCATTTCGGACACCTTGATGGGAAAGCCATCGTTGTTGGGGCGGCGTCCCCAAGGGGTGGTGGTGCTGGTTTGACCGATGAGCGTGGTCGGAGCCATCTGGCCTCCGGTCATGCCGTAGATCGAGTTGTTCATGAAGATGACGGTGATGTTCTCTCCGCGGTTGGCGGCGTGAATGATCTCCGCCGTGCCGATGGCGGCGAGGTCGCCGTCGCCCTGGTAGCTGATGACCATGGCTTCGGGGCTGGAGCGCTTGAGAGCCGTTGCTACGGCGGGAGCGCGTCCGTGGGCGGCCTGCACGTTGCCGGTGTCGAAGTAATAGTACGCAAATACCGAGCAGCCGACGGGACTGACAAGGATGGCGCGGTCCTGTACGCCTAATTCATGCAGCGCCTCGGCGATCAGTTTGTGAGCTACGCCGTGGCCGCAGCCAGGGCAGTAGTGCGTCTGGTGCTGGTTTTCTTCCTTGCGCTCAAAGCGCTCGAAGAAGATAGGCGATCTGGATTGGGAAACTTTGTATTCACTCATCGCGGCCCCCTAAACCAACACTTCCATATGTGTGTACAACTCGGCCAGACACTCTTCCGCCGATGGGATGTTGCCACCGGATCGTCCGAAGAATTCCACGGGCCTGGTTCCATTTACGGCGAGCTTTACGTCTTCCACCATCTGTCCGGTAGAGAGTTCGACCACCACAACCCGCGTGACGGATCGAACGGCTTCGGCCAGCGCCTTCGACGGGAAAGGCCAGAGAGTAATCGGGCGGAAGACTCCCGCTTTGATTCCGCGCTCGCGCGCCAGATCGACGGTGGAACGCAGAACGCGCGAGATAATGCCATAACCGACGAGAAGAACTTCCGCATCCTCGGCGCGATAGGTTTCCCAGCGGCACTCCTCGCGTTCGCAAAGTTTGTACTTCTCTTCGAGGTGGCGAATGTGCCCTTCCATCAGGTCGTTGGTCAAGTGAATGGAGGAGACGAGGCTCTGGCGCGTTTCGGCTGTTCCCTTGACTGCCCAGGGCTTTTCCGGAAGCACCGCTTCGGTCAGTTCAAGATCGAGCGGCTCCATCATCTGTCCGACGAATCCATCGGCCAGGACAACGGCGGGATTGCGATATTTGTCGGATAGCTCGAAGGCTAACGTCGTCATGGACGCCATTTCCTGCACGCTGGACGGAGCGATCACGATGTTGCGATAGCAACCGTGGCCGCCGCCCTTGGTCATGGCGAAGTAATCGCTCTGTTCGGGAGCGATGCTGCCGAGGCCAGGTCCGGAGCGCATTACATCAACGATGACGCAAGGGAGTTCGGCGCCTGCCAGGTAGCTCATTCCTTCCTGCATCAGGCTCACGCCCGGACCGCTCGATGCGGTCATTACTCGCTGACCCGCGGCGGCGGCTCCATACACCATGTTGATGGCGGACACTTCGCTTTCAGCCTGGAGGAACGTGCCTCCGGCCTGCGGAAAGAGGAGCGCCGCGTACTCGGCAATTTCACTGGCAGGAGTGATGGGGTAGCCGTAATACGACCGGCATCCGGCCATGAGGGCGGCTTTTACGACCGCTACGTTTCCCTTACACAGTTGCCGCATGAGGCACCTCGATTTTGGGAATCTCGAGCTTATAGACGGTGATCGCTCCGGGTTCCGGGCAGACAAAATAACAGATGCCGCAACCCGAGCAGACTTCGCCGTTGACTTGCGCCGGGTGTACTCCGTAGTGATTCAACTCCGTACTCAACTGCAACCCCTTTGGAGGACAGGCTTCGACGCAAACACCACAGCCTTTGCACTCCTCCTGGTTGATTTCTACTTTGCCTCTCGGTTGATTGGCCATCTCTCACCTCGCCATTTCAGCAAACACCTTGGGACCCCATCCGTTGGCGCGCAAGCGCTCGTTCAACTCCTCGCGGAACCTGGGATGGGCTATCTGTATGAGTGCTTCAGCGCGCTGCCGCACGTTTTTCCCGTGCAGATCGGCTACGCCGTATTCCGTTACCACGTAATGCACATCGGCTCGCGTTGTCACCACTCCAGCACCGTTCTGAATCTGGGGAACGATACGCGAGATTGTGCCGTTCTTTGCCGTGGAGGCAATGGCTATGATGGGTTTGCCTCCTCGACTGCGCGCGGCACCACGCATGAAATCAAGTTGACCGCCGAATCCGCTGACGAACCTTCCGCCTACCGAATCCGACACAACTTGTCCTGTGATATCGACTTCAATCGCCGAGTTGATGGCAACGACGTTGTCGTTTTGCGAAATGATGAACGGGTCGTTGCAGTAGCTGCTGGGTTGAAAGTCGAAGATGGGATTGTCGTCCACGTACTCGTACCACTCGCGAGTGCCCAGAACAAAACCCAAGACAATCTTGTTGGGATTGATCTGCTTCCGGGCTCCAGTGATGACACCTTTATCGATGAGCGGAATAGCACCTTCGGAGAGCGTTTCGGTGTGGACCCCGAGATTTTTGCGATCAGCCAGGTAGGGGAGAATGGCGTTGGGCAACGCGCCGATGCCGGCCTGGATACAGGCTCCGTCCTCGATCAACGTGGCGACGTTGCGCGCGATCAGCCTCTGCTCTTCCGTGGCTTGCTCGGGGATGATCTCCGGTAGAGGATGCGAGGCCTCAACGATGGCATCGAACTCGCTTACGTGCATGAAAGTGTTGCCGAAGGTGCGGGGCATGCGGTCATTCACCTGGGCAATGCGGACGCGAGCGCAGCGGGCGGCAGACAGCGTGGTCTCAACGGCAACTCCCAGACTGCAGTAGCCATGACGGTCGGGAGGAGAGACCTGCAACAGAGCAACATCGACCTCCACCCGGCGATCGACGAAGAGGGCCTCAACTTCGCTCAGGTGAATCGGAATGTAATCGGCGCGGCCGTCGCCAACGGTCTGGCGCATGTTGACACCAACGAACAGAGCGTTGTGGCGGAAACTCTCGGCGAATTCCGGACGATTGTAGTAAGCCTCTCCGAAGCCGACCAGGTGCATGACTTCGACGTTTCGAACCTGTCCCGAGCGGCGTGCCAGCGCCTCCAGAAGCGCAAGGGGAAACGCCGAGTTGGCGTGTACATAGACGCGCATATCGCTCTTGACTGCGCGGACGGCTGCATCGGCCGTCATTAGTTTCTTTTGATATTCGGCTTGCCACGCCATAAATAAAACAACCTCATCGAAATAAGATTCCGTGCAAAATAAAAGCCGGCTGAATGCCGGCCTTATTTCCCTGCCGCCAGATGTTCCTGGCCAATACCCTCGTGCCCCCGTACAGCATAGTAAATAGCTCGATCAAAGAACTGTTCCACCATCTGCGTAAGCTCAAGTTCTCCAAAGATTTGCGCCGTGGTTTCCCGATTCTCGTTTTCCCTCAGGTACTCCCAGAGGTTTTCCTTCACAAGCACGAAGCACCACACTAATTGGCTCACGGCTACGGACTGTTCGGCGCGGCGTCTGCCAACCGCCGTGTAGCGGCGCTCAATCTCTTCTTCCGTCCTGGTGGAGAGCCACTCGCTTAAATGCCCGTACACTCCGCCAACCAAGTTCTCCAACTCGGCGGGAGGGACGCGTTTGTAATCGGTGCATCGGTCGGAGTTCGCGATCTTTGCTTCCAATTTCTTGACGAGCGACTCTGAATGCGTCTCGATCAATCGCATCAGTTTGTGAGCTAGTATCGTCATGGCCACCTCCGCTCGAACCCCAATCTCTTGCACACGGTCCTCGGTCCGGAGCCTCTCCGGGCACGCTACGGGACCGTATAGTCTGGTCGTTTCTTCAGGTTCCAGCCGTGATTGCAATCACCCGTCCGTGTGACTATAATCACGAACGTAAGTCTCTGATAAATAGACAAATACACGGGTTATCCACCTTGTTTTTTACACCTTTAGCCGAGGCGCGAAAAAGCCCGGAGGATTGCCTTCCTCCGGGGCGAGTGCTCGTGAACCTTGCGGGGTTCACTGCCATCTTTCTGGTCAGGCCAGGAAGAACTCTTTGGTGATCTCGACGTACTTTTCGGCCGGAAGCTCCTTGGCCAATCCGCTGTGCGCCTTGCCGCCGTCCTGCGCCAGGGCCATCGCGTGGTCGGTGGGGATGTAGCGGGCCAGCCGCTTGGCGCTGTCATCCATCAGATTGCGGGCCATGTTGCCGCCGAGCAGGTTGCGGAAGTTGGTCCTCGCGTCCGGGCTCTGCACGGTCATCAGCCAGCTATTGCCGTACGGATCGGCGGTTAGAGTCTCGGGGTGACGGACAACTTCGTCGTTGATGTCGCTGACCGTGCCTTCAATCGGGGAAACCATCTCGACCAGCTCGCCGTTGACGCGGAAGCTCCACACCTTCTGTCCCTGTCGAATCCACTGGCCGCGCTGCGGAAGGTTGACTTCCTCGGCTTCGCCGATCAGTTTGGCGGCAAAGTCGTCGATGCCGGCGCGGACTAGATTGGGGCTCTCGCCCAGGGCCCAGGCATGACCCTGATGGAAGCGAAGGTGTTCGGGAATTTCGAATCCGGCGACGATGGGCTGGGCTTTGCGGACTCCGGCTTCGGCGCGGGGCGCGGTTTGGAGAACGTATTCGGGAGCTTGCTTGTTGGTGAACCGCTCGATGACCAGGAACGTTACGAAGAGTGCCAGAACCAGGATGACTGTCATTTTCTTATCCTCCGCCCGTGCTGCGAGGGCTCAAGTTTGAATTTCCGCGGTTTCCGACTCTTCCTTGTCTGTTCCGCGTACGCACTCTCTTAAGGCAGTCCGATGGCCGTTGTGAGTGGCGAATGGCAAGTTACACAAAACAGGGATGTTATGGAAAAATTGTGGAGGGAGCGGAAATCTGTTTCGCTCGTCGGTGTTGCGATTCACAACATCGGGGAGAGTTGCCGAGGGTCTGTTTTGACAGCGGAAATACGTGAAATCAACTACTTAGGAGAGGGCGCGGAGAGAATGAAGCGTTTTGTTACACCTGTTGCACTTTGCATCGCTCGAAGAAAGTTATCCACAGGGGACGGGCATGGCGATTGAGAAGCTTTGGGCGGAACTGGAAATTTGAGCGGAACGCGGCTCTTCGCTGACGCTTAGAGTGACCCGAGACTCGGAAGCAAGGGCAAGGGCGCGCGGGTAAGGGGAATGAGTACTGGTCCCCACATTTGCCAACAACAGGCAAATATGGGCCACCTGGCCTTCAAAGGCAACAGCAAAGGCAACAGCAAAGGCAAAGGCAAAGGCAACAGGAACACCTATCAGTGGCTATGTTGGTTTAGGCGCTCGGCGACGATCTGTTCGGCGCGGGCGATGACCTCTTCTATGGTCAGGGCGCTGGAATCGACGATGATTGCGTCGGCGGCGGGTTTGAGCGGGGCGGCGGCGCGGGTGGAGTCGCGGCGGTCGCGCTCGCGGAGATCCTGCTTGAGCTTTTCGGCGCGGGCGGGGTCGTCCTGGGCGTTGGCCTGGGTGACACGGCGGCCTTCCCGGATGCTGGGGTCGGCTTCGAGGTAGATTTTGACGTCGGCGTGAGGGAAGACGACGGTTCCGATGTCGCGGCCTTCCATGATGACTCCGCCGTTGGCTCCCATTTCACGCTGACGGCTGACCATCCACTCGCGCACGGGAGGGTGGGTGGAGATGCGGGAGGCGGCGTCGGTTACGTCACGTTCGCGGATGCGGGTGGAGACGTCGCGCTGGTCGAGCAGAACGCGGTTCCCTTCCGGGGTGGGCTGCAACTCGATGGTGGATTGATTGGCAAGGGCGAGTAGCGCCGCGCCGTCTCCTACCGGAACTCCGGCCTCGATCGACTTGAGGGCGAGGGCGCGGTACATGGCACCGGATTCGAGGTTGACGTAGCCGAGGGTCCTGGCCAGCCGGGAGGCAATGGTGCTTTTGCCCGCTCCGGCTGGGCCATCGATGGCGATCACGAGTTTGGGAGCGTCTTCGTTCATTTCGCTATTCTTTTTTGGAATCCGGTGGATTGGATGCTTCTGCCGACTTTTCAGGTAGAGGCGATGCATTGGGGGGCGCTTTGAGCGGGCGCGGGGCGTTGCCGCTCCGTGGACGGCGGGCGATAGGCTGACCGGGACGCACAAGTTTCCGCGGCGCGGCCATGGTCGGCTTGGGCGGCGGAATGTGGAGCATGGATTTGGTGCCGACGTGGGTGAACTGGAACTCCCGAGCGGCCAATAAGGCGTTGATGGCTTCGCGCACGCGGCCGCGACCGATGAAAGTGCTGAAGAACTCTTCGACTTCAAGTTGCTCGGCGGCGACGACGCATTCAATATATTTGGAGACCAGCGCCGTGAGTGCCTCGGCGATGGACATGTTCATGCCTTCGCGGACTTCGTCGGGACACCAGCGCAGGAGGACGTCCCAATAGGCTCCCTGCTCGGCACGATAATCGACGCGGGTGATGCGGAGCTTCATGGAGAGTTCGGCAAGGGCGCGGTCGATGGCGGCTTCGGAGAGCTCGCCCCCGAGGATTTCGCGCATGCGGTTCTTGGTGATCGGGCCTTCCTTCTGGATGACCTGAAAGACGTGGGCCGCGAGCGGAGAGTACTCCGAGCGATTGCCGGTCTTGATGGGGGCTCGAGGATTGCGGTCGCCCACGAGGCCGTAGAAGTATGGGAAAACCGAGGCGGAGACCAGAAAATCCGTGTCCCCGAACAAAGGGGCTTCAAAGGCAAACTTCTGGCGCAAGGTGCGCACCATGACTTCGGTGGCGTCCTTGGCGCGGGGATCGGCAAAGGCGTGCTGCCATGTGGGGAGGTTCTCGTTGGTGCCGGCCCAGGCTCCGATGAACGTGGGAACCAGTACGACGGGACGCAACGGGTACATAAGGCAAAAGCCGACGCTTTCGACAAATTCGCGCGCGTCATCTTGCGTCCGGATTGGCTGGCCGTTGGTGCGCCACTTGGCGTCGCGTAATTCGCGCAATTCCTGCTCTATCATTCCTACCTACTAATGGGGTACGACTGCATTCACCGATGATTGGCGGGCAGATCGTTTCTAGATTCGCTTAAAGGCTTTCTGAATGTCCTTTACAGAATACCGCAGCACGACGGGTCTGCCGTGAGGACAACTCATTGGATACTGTGTTTTTGCCAACTCGGCGAGCAACCACTCCATTTTAGCTGTGTCGAGCGGCATATTCACCTTGATGGCGGCGTGACAGGCAATGGAGGCGGCGATGCGGGTGCGAATCTTCTCCAGATTCAGCACCTGTTCTTCATGCTCAAGCTGCTCGAGCAACTCCTGCAACATGTCGGAGACATAGTCGGCGGTGATTCCGGCGGGAGCCGACTGGATGGCGATGGTACGGATGCCGAAGGGCTCGGCCTCAAAGCCGTTGCGCCGAAGTTCCTCGGCAATGTCGCTGAAGATGGCCTGCTGCGCCGGTTTCAACTCCACAATGATCGGCATGAGGAGGCGCTGCGCTTCGACTTGGCGGCTGGCGCGCTCGGCGAGAATCTTTTCGAAGAGAACGCGCTCGTGGGCGACGTGCTGGTCGATGATCCAGAGCCCCTGCGGATTGGTGGCAAGGATGAAGGAATCGCGGATCTGGCCGAGGGGCTTGAGGGTGCCGAGCATGGAGAGATCCATGGCTTCGTCGATGCCGTCGAGAGGCAGAGCACAGGACGATGCGGGTTCGGGGACTGCTTCCTGCGGCTCCCCGGTTGCCGATGGCGCACCGAAGCCTTGGGGCGCGACCTTGGCGGCGCCGATGGCTCCGTTGCCCTGAACGGCGATGGAACCGGTGAAAGGCAACGCCTCGTTGCGCGCGGGGACCGACTGGTAGATCAGCGAAAAGGCCGCACCGTCATCGCCGGACTGCGAGCCGTCTGTTGGCAGGGCAGCTTCGCCGGTGTTTCCTGGGAGGGCGGGCGTGAGTGCGACCCGCGCCGAAGGACCGGCGTGAATTTCTCCGGTGAAGGCCGGAGCCGGGCGAGCGGCCATCAGCGAGGAGCGTACCCCGTCGCGAACGAAATCGTGGATGAAGCTTTGCTGGCGGAAACGGACCTCGGTCTTCGAGGGATGTACGTTGACATCGACTTCGCCGCAGGGCATTTCCAAAAAGAGCAGCACGACCGGGTAGACGGTGGGAGGGATGATGTTGCGGTAGGCCTCCAGAATGCCGTGCATGACTACCTTGTCGCGAATGAGCCGTCCGTTGACGAAGATGAAGATGGAGTTGCGGTTCAGCTTCTGGATCTCAGGCTTGCTGGTGAAGCCGTGAATGCGGACGTCGCCGGGAGTTGCCGGTTCGTAATCGGGCTCGCGGAGCCAGGGCGGAGGCTCCGGTAATCCGACGCGCTCAAGGGGAATCTGCGCGGCCAGGGGGATGAGTTCGTCGAGGGTATCTTTGCCGAAGACCTGGTAGATGCGCTCGGAATGAGTTGATACGGGCGGCGCGACCAGAATTGCGTTGGTGGTCGAGTGTAGCTCCCAATGCATCTCCGGATGGGCGAGAGCGTAATGGGTGACCAGCGAGGCGATGTGCGATAGCTCGGTGGACTCGGCCTTGAGAAATTTCCGGCGAGCGGGAGTGTTGAAGAAAAGATCGCGGATGCTAATGGATGTTCCGGCGGGGAGGCCAGCCTCTTCGACGGTGAGGATGCGGCCACCGGCTATTTCGACGACGGTGCCGCTGGCCTCGGCGCCGTCACGGGTCTCAAGGCGCAGGCGACTTACGGAGGCGATGGAGGGCAGTGCCTCTCCACGGAAACCGAGGGTCGCGATGGAGAGCAGGTCCTGGTCGTTTTTCAGTTTGCTGGTGGCATGGCGCTCGAAGGCGAGCAAGGCATCGTCGCGCACCATGCCGCAACCATTGTCGGTGACGTGGATGAGCTTGCGGCCACCGGCTTCGACATCGACGCGGACGCGTGTTGCTCCGGCGTCGAGGGAGTTTTCAATCAATTCCTTGACGACCGAAGCCGGACGTTCCACTACTTCGCCGGCGGCGATTTTGTTTGCGACATGTTCGGAGAGAACGTGAATGCGGCCCATACGGAAAGCTGCGCCTCATGGTGCGGAAAACGAAAGTAACCACCGCGGCAGAAGCACTGAAATAAGGCTATCACGAGCTGCGATGGCGAATTCAGCGGCGTTGCTCGTGTGTTGTGCTTTGAGACCTCAAAAGGATTCTGACGACGCAACCGGAGAAATAGCTTCAGGCAATGCTTTCTGTCGTGACTCCGACCAGAAAAGATGTTGTAATCAGCCCGTTCATCGAACCAAATCCCTGATTCAACACAAGGTACGACCATTGTGTTGGTAATCCCTGTTTGGAAGGTTTCTTTGTCTAGAGTCCGCCGTTTCGTGTCCCTTTCCTTCTGCATTATTTTGTTTTCTGGTCTAGCAATCGCGCAAAGTTCGATGTCGGGAGCCGTTTCCGGTTCAACTTGGGATGCACACCGCGCCGTCGTCTCCGGCGTGCGGGTCATTCTGAAAAATGTGGACACAGGTGAAGGGTGGGAGAGGCGAACGGACACGAACGGGGTGTTCCGGATCGGGGAACTCCGGCCGGGTGACTACTCTCTGCGAGCCGAAAGCAACGGGTTCGCGGATTTCCAGATGCTGCACGTGATGGTGGAGGTGGGGCGCGTCACCGAAGTGGAGATTTCGTTGGCCGTTGCTGGCAAACAGGAGGTCGTAGAGGTGCGCGACGAGGCTCCGGCTGTGAATACGGCGCAGCCGGATTTCGCCTCGAACGTGAACCTTGCCGCTATCGATAATCTGCCAATCAACGGACGCCGCTGGTCCAACTTTGCGCTGCTGACGCCGGGGGCCACACTCGATGGAAACTTTGGGCTGATCAGTTTTCGGGGCATCAGCGGACTGCTGAATAACAGTACCGTGGATGGCGGCGACAACAATCAGGCCTTCTTCAGCGAAGAGCGCGGACGCACGCGCATCAGCTATGTGATCAGCCAGGCGTCGGTGCGCGAGTTCCAGGTGAACACGTCGAACTTCTCCGCCGAATATGGGCGGGCCGCCGGAGCGGTGGTGAACTCCGTGACTCGCAGCGGCGGGAATAACCTGCACGGGCAAGCTTTTTACTACATCCGAGACAACGAACTCGGCGCGACGAATGCCTTTACGGTGGTTCCGCTGCGCGAGGAAAATGGAAGCTGGGCGACCCGGAAGATCAAGCCTCTGGATCGCCGCCAACAGTTTGGGGCCTCGGTAGGCGGGCCAATCGTAAGGGACAAATTGTTCTTCTTCGTCACGGCTGATGCACAACGGCGTGACTATCCCGGAATTGCCGCAGCCGCACATCCCGACAGTCTGTTCGCCTCTCCGTGCGTGACCAAAACGCATTACGGGAAACTGAGCGCCACCAATCAGGCGCGAGTGCGTGTCTGCAGAAGCGACGAATTGAACACTCTGCTGAAGAAAGTGATGCCTGGGGGCAGCACGGATACCGAAGCCATTGCGGCCTTCCAGGCGGGAACCGATTACCTGGCGAGCCTGCTGGGAACGGTGCCCCGGACGGCCGATCACCAGATTGGCTTCACCAAACTGGATTATCACCTCACATCGCATCATTCACTCGCCCTTAGTTTCAATCGTATGCGGTGGAATTCGCCGGCGGGCGTGCAGAGCGCGCCGGTTGTGCGGCGCGGAGTCGCCAGCTTTGGATTCGACGGCGTGAAGGTGGACATGCTGACCGCGCGGCTTACCTCGATCCTGGGAAGCCACACTACCAGCCAGTTGCGCTACTCGTGGGGACGCGATTTCGAATTCCAGAACCCGCAGCGGCCCGCACCCGGTGAACCGGTTGGGCCGAGCGGATTCGCTCCTTCGGTCGCGGTGCTCTCCTACTCCACGGGGTTTACCTTTGGAACTCCCACCACGATGCCGCGACGCGCGCTGCCTGATGAATATCGTCATCAACTTGCGGAATCAATGACGTGGATGCACGGCAGGCACGTGCTGAAATTCGGCTTCGATGCGAGCGGCGTGCAGGATGAGATGAACAACCTTCGCGCCGCAAATGGCAGCTACAACTACACGTATCGAAACTACTTCATGGCCGATCTGTACCAGTGGCAGCACCCCAACTCTGTTACGAAGGAAAAACCATTCCGTGGTTATTCCAGCTACACTCAGGGCTTTGGAACTCCCGCGTTCACCTTCCATACTTTCGACGGCGCAGCCTTTCTGCAGGACGACTGGCGCGTGCTGCGGCGACTGACATTGAGTTTTGGGATGCGCTACGAGTATGAGGGACTGCCCGATGCGCAGGCTCCCAACCCGGCGCTGGCAGCTACACGATCTTTCCCGTCGGACGGGAATAACTTTGGCCCTCGCGTGGGATTTGCATGGGACGTGATGGGCGACGGCAAGAGTGCATTGCGCGGCGGGTATGGCATTTACTACGGGCGCATCAGCAATTCGACGATTTCGTCGGCAATCACAAACACCGGCACGCAGGCGGCACAGCGCAACTACAGTTTCTGCTACGACAAGACAAGTTATTGCTCACTGGTTGGACCGGTATTTCCGGACGTCTTCACGGCTGATCCTTACACCGCAACGCAGGGCGGAGACGTTGCGGTGTTCTCGCGCAAGATGCAGAATCCGCAAATTAATCAGGCCGACCTGATACTGGAAAGGCAGATCGCCCGCAATACGTTGATCTCAGCGTCGTACCTGCTGAGCCTGGGGCGCGAGCTGCCAAATTTCATCGATACGAATCTGGATGCGAACAGCCGCAAGAACGTGACTTACACCTTTGCTCCAGACTACTTCAACGGCATCGCCGGACCGTACAACGGACACACACTGACCGTCCCGGTATTTACCGCTCGGGTGAACCAGAATTTCGAGACGGTCACCGAGGTTCGCTCCAACGTGAACTCTTCCTACAATGCGCTGGTGCTGCAGTTGAATCGGACGATGAACGCCGGACTCAGCTTCAGGCTGAACTATACGTGGTCGTACGCGTTGGACTACAACCAGAACTCGACGGCCTTCACGGCCTACAACAATACGCTGAGCCCGATTCCATTCACGTATCTGTACGATGGCACCCCTCACTATGTCGCCCGTCCCGATTACGGCACATCGAATTACGACGTGCGCCATCGGATGACGGCGAGCCTGCACTGGTCGCCACGAGTGTTTCGCGGGGACAGCGACCCTCTAGCGCCAAGTGGCTTCAGAAAAGCGCATGGCATATTGCACGCCGCGCTGAACCATTGGATGGTTGCACCCGTCGTTCACATTGCTACGGGGAGGCCGTTCAGCGACAACGTGGATGGCGAAGCTCCGATCACCACCTGCGAAGGATGTCTTGGATTTATGGGGACGGGCGGACAGACGCGATTGCCGTTCCTGGGACGCAACACTTTCCGCTATGGAAATCTTTACAACGTCGATCTGCGGCTCTCAAGGCGAATCTACTTTGGAGAGCGGCAGAATGTTGAAATTCTCGCGGAGGCGTTCAATCTGCTCAATCACCGGATTGTCACCGACCGTAGCGATAGTTTTTACAGTGTCTATAACGACACGCTGGAGTACTACTCCGGCTTTGGCACTCCGACGGCGGCGGCGAACACGGTGTACCGCGAACGTGAAATCCAGTTAGGAATGCGTTATCACTTTTAGGACGGCCAATCAGTATGCGAGGCATCCCACGGGGCGGCGAATATCGCTGCACCGTTGTTTTATTGCGAAAGGGCTCCGCAACGAGCGCAGGGGTGGCTCGAATATCACGGAGAGAGGTGACCACAGTCACTGCAAGGCTATGAAAATAGGCAGGTAATGCTCAACTGCATTTGTGTTGTGCTTCAACTAGAACAGTTCGACCGGGCGGAGGTCTCCATGAACGGAAGAAGGCTCGTTCCCCTTGTGTTTATTCTGTTATTTTTCTGCTGTCAAACCCTATCCCAAACGGGCACCAAGAAGGCACGTCCACTTCCCTACGAGTACGGCCGGGTTGTAATCAACAACTTCTCCAACAAAGCCGATCTTGCCCCCGTGGTCTTTGAACATTGGTTGCATCGCTCGAAGTACACGTGCAGAGTGTGCCACGTGGACATTGGCTTCGCGATGAAGACAGGAGCTACCGGCATCAATGCGGCGGACAATGCGCGCGGGTACTACTGCGGCACATGTCATAACGGGAAGATGGTCTCGGACGGAAAACCGATCTTTGAGGCCTGCTCCAGGAAAGCGACGTTCGACGATCGCAAGAGATGCGAACGGTGCCACTCCTACGGGAAAAAGGTAGCGGGAGAATATGACTTCTTCCGGTTCAGCGCGCCGCTTCCAAAGGAGCGCTTCGGAAATGGGCTGGACTGGGAAAAGTCCGAGGAACTTGGACTCATCCATCCGGTCGCGTTCCTGGAAGGCGTCTCCGTACAGAGGAAGTCTCTCTCCGCACAGAAGGATTTTGCACTCGATCCAAAGCTCGAGGGAATGCCGGAGATCATCTTCTCGCATAAAAAACACACCGTGTGGAACGGGTGTGAACTATGTCATCCAGAAATCTTCATGGGCGTAAAGAAGGGCTCCAGGAAATACACGATGGTGGACATTTCCGAAGGAAGATCGTGCGGCGCGTGCCACACCACGGTGGCATTCCCGTTGACGGATTGTCAGCGATGCCATTCCAAACCGGTATAGCCCGAAAGCGAGGCATTCGTGCTGAAGAGAGAGAACATCGCTGTGGTGCTGGTACTCGTGGGACTCGCTGTTCCATGCAATATGCGGGCGGCGAGCAGCCCCCCTTCTTCCACAACGGAGGCGGTGGAGGGCTGGCAAAAAGAATTTGAAGATGTTTGCTCGAAGACACAGGACGCCATGATTCTCTCAATCGATGAGCTCACGGCGCTGGTTCAGAAGTGCGACACATTGATGCCTCAGATTGAAAAGCTCGACGAAACACGGAAGAAAGTTTACATGGGACGACTACGAATGTGCCGGGGCCTATATGCGTATGTGCTCGAGTCAAAAAAGAACGAAAAGAAATGAACGCTCAATTTTCCTGATCGTGCTTGCCTTTGCGGTTTTGTTGCTTGGAAGTTACGCTTCGGCCCAGATTTATCTGCCCAAGGCGCCACCAGAGCCGTCTGCGTATGGCAGGGTGATATTGCAGAGTCACGTCGCAACCAGCCCGGGACCGGTTGTATTTGACCATTGGCTTCACCGCTCCAAATTTACCTGCCGGCTCTGTCATGTCGATGTCGGCTTCGCCATGAAGGCAAATGCCACGGGGATCAGCGCGAGCACAAATCGCGAAGGATTCCATTGTGGAGCGTGTCACGATGGGAAAAGGGTAATCGAAGGCAGAGCGGTCTTTGCGTCGTGTTCCGGCGATGCCGCGAGCAACAAACAGTGCGCCCGGTGCCACTCCACGGACAAGAAAAGCGGGAGGAAGTACGAATACAATGCCTTTACCGCGAAGTTACCAGCAGCCGACTATGGCGTAAATTGGGAGGCGGCAGAGAAATCCGGAGTCATCAGGCCGGTCGATTTCCTCGACGGACTTTCAGTGAAGAAAGCGCGGATTCAGAACAGGGAAGACTTTTCCATCAAGGCGGCAGTTTCCTGGGTGAAGCCAATCACGTTTTCCCACGAGAAACATTCCATCTGGAATGGATGTGAGCTTTGTCATCCCGAAATATTCCCGACGGCGAAGAAGGGGGAGCTCAGTTTCTCGATGTACTCGAATGTCCACGGCCGACGCTGCGGAGCGTGCCACGGAAAAGTCGCCTCCCCGCTTAACAACTGCCAGAAATGTCATCCACGTGGACCTGAGTGGGCTGAAAACTAAAGCTGAAACGGTATCGAGGAATTCGACAAGCTTTCCTGAGTCGTTGTGGAATTCGAGGAAGGTATCCCGCGGGAGCGAGGAAAAGAAGAAGCGATGGCGGGCTGAAAAATTGAGGCCGCGCGGGAGATTTGGGTATTGCCGGGGGGCCTTCGCTTGCGCGCAGGATGACCCCTCGCAGCACATGGCAGACACATCTACTATGGAACAGCTTTAGTCGTCGTCAAATTCCCTGGATGCGGGGAAGATCGTGTGTCTCGGCTTGGGCATGCGTTTCTTGCCCATTGTCGCGCGCCACAGGATGGCGTTGAGTTTGACGGCGTCCGCTTTATCTTCCGTGCTGAAATCGAGCATCGCGCTTTGCTTGGCGTCCTTGGTATCAGGGGCGTTGACCTCGTAGAGGCTGCCATCGTTCTCGTGACGACGGTCGGCGTCAAAGGCAGGCTGATCGCCCTTGCCCGCGAACTGACCTAGAATCGGCGCGACCTGCGCATCGTTGTGGCTCATGGGCGGCATTCCCAGCAGGTCTTCGATCGTGCGAAGCATGTGAACGGTGGTGTAGAAGCCGTGCTCTACGAGCGGCGCTGTGTCCCGAGGCGCGTACTTGCTGATGAGCAAGGCGATGGAGCGGTGAGCATCGACGTGGTCGGGACCATTCTGTGCATCGTCTTCGAGCACCAGGATGGTGGTGTCGTCCCAGTAAGGGGAATGCGAGACCGCTTCGACTACGCGACCGAGCGCGAGGTCGTTGTCCTTGAGCTGCGCTTGCGGAGTGGGCATTCCGGCACGCGCTCCGTAGGTGTGATCATTTGGCAATCGCATGATCACGAGATTCGGCAACTCGTGCGCGGCATCGTGGTTGTCATGGGCGGTGACAAACCCCTTGAACTCGCGAAGGAATTCGTCGGCGCGAAACTGGTCGGGATAATCGAGGCGGAAGTCGGCAAAGTCGGGATCGAAGTGACCGATCAGTTCTGGCTTGGTTGGAACGTTGCGCGCAATCAGCGGAATGGGCCATGGCCACGGACTCGGTCGGCCTGTAGTTGTACCGACGCCGGATGGCAGCGGGTCACCCTTCGCCACCACTTTTCGCTGACATGGCGAGGTCGTGGTTCCCGTAGATGCAGGCGAGTTCACTTTCGCGGATTCGACGCACCACTCGGTATTCACAAATTCACCGTAATGGCGGTAGGTGAGATGGGCGCGGGCGGCATTCGCCCACAGATATCCGGTGGCGGGTTCATCGACGTCGGTCATGTGCTGCTTGAGTGGAAATTCGCCGTTGACGATGCCTTCAAAGTCATATGCGCGCTGCGCGTTGCGATAGTTGATGGGCCAGATTTTTTCCGTGTAGTCGCTGGTGATGGCGGCGGTGGACCAGACATGGCCGTTGCCGCTGATTTCGCCGGAATCGTAGAAGTTGTCGAGCACGCCGAACTGGCGCGCGAGCTTGTGGTGATTGGGAGTGATCTCCTCGCCGAACATGACCAGCGAGGGATCGCCATCGCCTACTTCGAGATCGCCAAAGAGCTGATCGTAGGTCCGGTTCTCCTTGATGATGTAAATTACGTGCTTGATGGGATTTTGACCGTGGCCGCTGTTGCGGAAGTCGAGCTTGGGCTGACTTTCCGCAATGAGGTTGTTGCGCATCACTTCGGCGGAGTACGCCGGAAGCTTGCTGGCGATATCCTTTTCAGAGAGACGCGCCAGGGAGCCGTGAGTCAGTTCCCCGATATAGGTCCAATGCTTTTTCGCCTTCGGATTCTTCGATTCTGGGGACGGGGGAGCCGAATTGGGGCCGGTTCCCTTCCCCTTGCCACTGCCGATGATGAGGTCATTTCCCGCAAAGGCGAGTGCGGTTGGATAATACTCGGTCGGCACGAAACCTGACGGCTTGGAGAGTTTGGAGTGCGGTCCCGTCTGCAGAACTGCAACGGAATTCGTTCCAGCCTCGGCCACATAGAGGTCACCATGCGAACCGAGAGCGAGCGCGTTGGGATATGCACCTCCGGCGCGCTGTTTGGGCAGGCGCACGTTCACGCGTGAGACAACCTTGGAAGTTTCGGTATCGAGCGCGACAACTTCATCTTGATTGGCAAGCGTGATGAAGAGCGTGTGTCCGACAGGCTCGTAAAGCATAGCAGTGGCATGGCCGGATGAGGTCGGCGATCCCTTCGGCGTGTCGAGTTCAATGCGGCGAACCGCACCGCTCGCGAGATTCAACTCGGCGATGGCGGCGGTATTCCATAGGCTTACCCACGCCTTCCGATGACCGTCGCTAACGACCGTGTAGGGCATGGTGGCAGGAATCCAATGATTGTCAGGGTCGCTTACATCAAAGGTCTTGAGGATGGCGCCGGATTTTGCATCGATAAGCCAAACCTGATCGCTGAGGTTTCCCGCAACAAGCAAACGCTCCGAATCTTCACCATGCGCGGGCAATACGCAGAGGCCGGCGGGATAGGGGATCATCAGTCCTTTGGCAAGCGCCGACTTTGCAGGATATTTCTTGTCTTCGGGGAGTTTCTGCGAAGGGATCTTCAGGAAACGGCTTGGGGAAAGCTTTCCATCGCGGAACGAATACACGGCGATTCCGCTGCCGGTGTCACCTTCTTTGCGGCCCTCGGAGTCCTGCAACGAGGCCACGGAGGCGTAGAGTTCATCGCCGCTGGGGCTGAAGGCGAGTCCAAAGAAATAAGTCTGATTCCGTTTTGGGCGCAGGCGCTCGTCGGCAAAATCCGTGAGCTGATTGGTGGCGCGATCCAACAGCGCAATCGATTGCCCAAGGTGCGATTCCGTAGTTCCGAAACCGGCATTGAGCACGGCGACGTAACGCTGGTCGGGCGAAACCACAGCAGCCGTAGGAAGACTATTGATGCGGCGCGGAGAGCCGGGCGCGGGCGTGAACAGGACTTTGCTGCTGGGGAGTTGTACCTTCTGTGCAGCAGCCTTCGGTTGCTGCGCTGCGCACATCACGCAGGTGGAAAGTACCAGAGCTGCAATCGCGTTCTTCACCACGTGCCTCCATAGACAGTTCCAAGATGTGGGTCGCATTCAAGCGTACGCTCGCAGGGTTTCATTGCGGTAAATCGGCGAGAAGCTGGAAGGTTCATGCGCCCGGACCGACGCCGGCTCCGCGTCGAACGTGATGCATCACTGCATCCACTTCGTGATCGATATTGTCATTTCCGGTGACTACGATATCGGCGTAGGCTCGCGCGGGGTAAACGTATTGCCGGGCCATGGGAGCAACCGTGGTGCGGTACTGCTCAAGCACGCTCTCCCGAGTGCGGCCTCGTTCACGAATATCGCGCTCGATGCGGCGTTCAAGGCAAATTTCCTCGCCGAGATCGACGAACACAGTGGTTCCCATGAGTTTGCGCAACTGCTCCCAATAGAGCGCAAATAAGCCCTCGACGATGACAAAGGGCCTTGGTGTTAGCGCTAGGGTTTCGGCGGTGCGCGTGTGAGTAGTGAAGTTATACACGGGCCGCGCGATGGTTTGGCCATCATGCAGGAGGCACGCGTGTTGCAGCAGAAGTTCGGAGTCGAGCGCGGCAGGAGCGTCGAAGTTGTAATGGGCGCGCTGCACCAGGCTGAGATGATCCAGCTCGCGATAGTAGGAGTCAAGATGGAATAATGCCGCGTCGAGTTTCTCGGCCAGATGCTCCGCAAGATAGCTCTTGCCGGCACAAGACGGTCCTGCAACTCCGATGAAATAAGGCTTCATGTTTCTACGTCCCTGCAAAAATAAGCGGCCCCGGAGGGCCGTTTCGTTAGTTCCCTGCCGCCACGATTCTGGGAAGGGTCGCCGTGAGAAGAGCGAGAAATGTTCCTCGCACTCGAGCCCCGGTCTCCAGGACTTCCTCGTGATTGATCTCGCGCTCGGATAATCCCGCAGCCATATTGGTGACGCATGAAATCGCAAGGACATTGAGTCCCATGTGCCGCGCAACGATAACTTCCGGCACGGTGGACATGCCTACCAGATCGGCGCCAATCGTGCGCAGGTAGCGAATCTCCGCGGGCGTTTCGTAGCTGGGACCGGAGAGCGCCGCGTACACGCCCTCCTGCAAATCGATGCCTAGCTCGCGCGCAGCCTCCTGGGCAATCGCGCGGTACTTGCGCGAGTAGGCTTCGCCCATCGCAGTGAAGCGTTGTCCAAAGCGTTCGTCGTTAGGTCCGTTGAGCGGGTTGGCGCCCTGCAGGTTTATGTGATCGCTGAGCAACACGAGCGCGCCTTGCGCGTAGGCGGAATTGATGCCTCCGGCGGCGTTGGTGAGGACCAGGCTCTTCACCCCAAGGCGGCCAAGCACGCGCACGGGAAAAGCTGATTCGCGGCTGCTGTAGCCCTCGTACTGGTGAACGCGTCCCTGCATGGCGAGCACAGTGAGATCGCCGATCTTGCCGACCACCATGCGTCCGGCATGACCGATGGCCGTGGAGCGAGGGAAGTTCGGAATATCGCCGTACGGAATGGCAACCGAGTCCTTCAGGTCATCGCCGAAAGCTCCGAGTCCGGAACCGAGGACGACGGCGATCTCGGGGACTCCGAGATGCGGCTTTTGCGAAAGCTGCATGCGGATCACCATGGCGGCCGATTCGGCGCGGGTGAACTCATCCATTGCGAGGTGCCTTACGTCTGCGTGCGAACTCATAACAGGACTCCGACAATGCAGGCCGACATGAGATTGGCCACGGTTCCGGCGATCATCGCTTTGAATCCGAGCCGGGCAAGATCGCCACGGCGGGAAAGTGCGAGTGCGCCAAGGCCACCAATCTGAATTCCGATAGAGCTGAAGTTGGCGAATCCGCAAAGTGCGAACGTCGCAATGGTAAACGAACGCGGGTCAAGCGCTGCCTTCTGCGCGCCGAGCATGGAAAACGCAACGAGTTCATTCAATACCATGCGCGTCCCCAGCAGGTTCCCAATGGCAACGCAATCGTGCCACGGCACTCCGATGATAAAGGCAATGGGGGCGAAGAGGACGCCAAAAATCTTTTCCAGGCTACCGGGGAACCATTTAGCGCCGTGGGCGGCCAGGAGATTGTGGGTGCCGCCCAGGAGAGAGTTGATGAGAAAGATGATGGCCAGGAAGGAGATAAGCATGGCGGCCACGTTCAAAGCCAGGCCGAGTCCGTCGCTCGTGCCTTTGGCCGCTGCTTCCAGCACATTGCTGGCGCGCTCTTCTTTCGGCAATTCCGCTCCGCCAGCGGTTTCGGGTACTTCGGTCTCGGGCACCAGCATTTTCGCGATGGTCAGAGTTCCGGGGGCGGTCATGATAACGGCGGCGAGCAGGTGCTCCGGGGCCACGCCCGTTGCAATGTAGGCGGCCATGATGCTGCCGGACACATGCGCCATGCCCGCGGTCATCACAACCATGAGCTCTGACTGGGTGAGGCGGGGCAGAAATGGACGGATCGTCAGGGGAGCTTCGGTCTGCCCCATGACGATGGAGGCCGCTATATTGAGGGACTCCGCACCGCTGGCACCCATGGTTTTTTCCATGACCACGGCCACGATACGGATAATGAACTGCATGATGCCGAAGTAATAGAGGATCGCGAAAAACGCGGCGATGAAGATGATGGCCGGGAGGACTTGAAAGGCGAACATGAATCCGAGATTAGAATTCTGTGCCCCGGCCTCTCCGAAGACGAAACGGGAGCCAGCAAAGGAACAGGCAAGCAGACGTTTTGCGCCTTCGCCTGCCTTGGCAATGGCTAATTGTCCCCAATACACCTTGGTCACGAAAATGGCGAACAGGATCTGCAACCCGATGCCGGTGGCGACGACACGCCAGCGAATGGCTTTGCGGTTGGTGGAAAAAAGCCAGGCAAATCCCAGCATCAAAACCAGCCCAAGTACTCCAGTCAATCGTCCCATTACTTCCCTCTCAAAGCTGAATCAAACAGACTTGCCCTGAATTACTTTTTGCACCAATGGCCGCGGTTCCAGTTTTTGTCCTGCGATGGAATAGGCTGCCGTGATCACAGGCATCGCCTCCGCAAATCGCTCGGCTGAGTTGTAGTGCACAGTGCAGAGCGACTCTCCGGCGGAGACCGGGTCGCCTACTTTCTTGTGCAGCACGATGCCCACGGCAGGATCAACGGTGTCTTCCTTTTTGAATCTGCCCCCGCCAAGGATGACCCCGGCGATTCCCATGCGCTCGCATTCCATGGCCGATACAAAACCGCTGGACGGAGAGAGAATGTCTTCACGATGCGCGGCCCGTGGCAGTAACCCGAGATCGTCGACGATGCGGACGTCGCCACCCTGTTCGCTGACCAACTCGCGGAATCGCTCAAGGCCGCGACCGCTGCGGATGATCTCCAGGGCAAGCGAGCGTCCCTTGTCCTTGTCGGCGGTGCGGCCTCCGAGATAGAACATCCAGCCGCATAGTTCCAGAGTGAGCTCGACAAGGTCTTCAGAACCAGCGAACTCGCCGCGAAGGATTTCGACGCACTCAACGACTTCGAGGGCGTTACCGATGTAGCGGCCCAGCGGCTGATCCATATCCGTGATGAGCGCGACCATCTTTTTACCCATGCGCTCGCCGGTTTCAACCATCAAGTCGGCCAGGAATTCGCTGTCCTGAGGGTTCTTCATGAACGCGCCCGAGCCAGTCTTCACGTCCAGCACAAGACCGTCGATTCCCTCGGCTAACTTCTTGCTCATGATGGAGGCGCAGATAAGATTTGGGCTCTCGACGGTTCCGGTGACGTCACGCAAGGCGTAGAGCTTTTTATCCGCCGGGGCGAGGTCCTCGGTCTGGCCGATCATGGCACAACCCACTTTGGCGAGAATGCGGCGAAACTCGTCGAGTTCAAGATGGACATTGAAGCCGGGAATGGCTTCGAGTTTATCCAACGTGCCGCCCGTGTGGCCCAATCCGCGACCGCTGACCATGGGAACATTGACGCCTCCGGCGGCGACGATGGGGGCCAGAATGAGCGAGGTCTTATCGCCTACGCCTCCGGTGGAGTGCTTATCGACCTTGTGGCCTGCGATCTCAGAAAAATCGAGCACCTTGCCGGAGTGAAGCATGGCGTTGGTCAATGCGGCGGTTTCCGCGCGGTTGAGCCCGCGAAGCAGTGAGGCCATGAGAAATGCGGAGACTTGGTAGTCGGGAATTTCACTGCGGGTATAGCCGGAGACGATGAATTCAATTTCTTCGCGCGACAATTCTTTGCCGTCGCGCTTTTTGCGAATCAGTTCGACAAAAAGCATGTGAGGCCAATCCGGGACAGAACCTTGAAACGCGTCCCGACGATTTTTACAAGAGACGAATTGAGCTTATCGCACGAGGGATTCTGCGCAAAGCAGATTCTTAGACTCTAGGATTACAGGAAGCAAAAAGAAGCGGGCCGCACCGATGGGGAAGGCCCGCATTCAGCATGTTCTTCTCACTATGCGCCGAGTTCCTTGACGATGGCTACGCTGGCGCTTGCGCCGACGCGACTGGCTCCGGCCTCGACCATGGTCAGCAGGTCGGAGGAGGTGCGAATTCCACCCGCGGCTTTGACTCCAATCTTGTTGCCGACCACACCGCGCATCAGCGAAACATCGGCGGCGGTGGCTCCGGAAGTTGAGAAACCGGTGGAGGTTTTCACAAAGTCAACTTCCACGGCGGCAGCAAGCTGGCAGATCAGTATTTTTTCTTCAGTGGTCAACAGAGCAGTTTCGATGATGACCTTGAGCAAGGCACCGGAGCGATGGCAGAGGTGCGCGAGCGATTGCATCTCCATCTGCACCAAGTCGCGGTCTCCGCTCTTGAGCGCGCCAACGTTGATGACCATGTCGAGTTCGGTGGCGCCGAGGCGCAGTGAATCGCTGGCTTCCGCGAGTTTGGAGGTGGAGGTGGTGGCTCCCAACGGAAAGCCGATGACGGTACCGACAACAACGGAGGTACCGCGCAATTCAGCCTTGCACTGGGCGATGTTCGAGGGGTTCACCATGACCGAATAAAAACCGTATTCCGCTGCTTCACGGCACAGCTTCGCTACTTGTTCGCGAGTGCCATCCGGTTTTAAAAGGGTATGGTCAATGAGTTTTGCCGCCAGGCGCCAATCGTTGCGAATGGCTTCAGCGGAGGAATTCAAACTGATGGTGTGCGACATCCAATTACCTGCTTCGACCGGGTCGCGGCCTTCCGAACAAATATGTTGCACTGCTAGTGTACGACTAAGCCAAGGACACCGCCGCTACGGAACAACACAAATATCTGGAAGATTACGATAGCGTTCGGCATAATCCATTCCGTAACCTACGACAAACTCATCGGGAATTTCAAATCCAACATAATCTGCATAGATGGGCTGCTGGCGGCGGCATTTCTTGTCCAACAAAGCCGCGATCTTGAACGCCTTAGGATGGTGGGCCAGGATCATCTTCTTCAAATAGGACATGGTGAGTCCGGTATCAAGGATGTCTTCGACGAGTATTACGTTTCGTCCCTCCATGGAAGAATCTACGTCTTTCAGTAATTTCACTTCCCCGCTGTTCTTCTTCTGGTTGCCATAGCTGGATACGGCGATGAAGTCGAAGGTGGAATCCAGCTCGATTTGACGGGAAAGGTCGCTGAGAAATATGGCCGCACCTTTTAGCACTCCGACCAGAACTACGGGCTCATCCGCGAAATCTTTTGTAATTTGCTGGCCCAGGTCGGCGACGCGAGCCGCAATTTGTTCTCGGGAAAAAAGTACTTTCAATTCGGACACGATGATCTGCTCCAGAAAACGACGTTTTGTAGGAAACGGGGAAAGGGGATAGTAGAAGGTCTCGACAAAAGTTGCAAGCCTGCAAATTTATACGAGCGGGTCGAAGTGATTTCGAAGCGCGACCAAAATGTCATTCCGCGATATGATTCAAGGGTTCCACTTACAAAGGGGCTAACACGCCTCTGGAGGAAGCCCATGCGCCGGCGTAGCGCGGGACAGTTGTCCTTATTGCTCTTCGGAGTCCTTATCACTGTTGGTGCCTCTGGATCACAGATCCAGGTCTTCAAGAATTCCCCTGCACGACCAGCGACTGCAGCTCCACAGATTGCCAAAGAGAAACAGCAGCAACCCGAACCACACCCAGAGGAATCGCCCGAGGCTCGGACCGAGAAAGCATTGAACGAAGCGCGCGGCAATGCAGGCGCGCTCTATGCCCTGCTGAAGGAGATGCCCAAGGGAGGCGATCTCCACAATCACATTACCGGCGCCGTTTATGCGGAAAGCTTGATACAGTTTGCGGCTGAATCGCAACTGTGCATCGATCGCCAGACATGGGCGCTGTCGCAATCGCCCTGCCAGCCTAATCAGGTCGAAGCCCGCCAGGCATTGAGCGATCCGGAACTGTACCGTAACGTGATCGATGCGTGGTCGATGCGCGATATGAAGCCGGGGACGAACGGGCACGACCACTTCTTCGACAGCTTTGCCAAGTTCAATGCGGCCACCGAACCCCACCTGTCGCAGATTCTCGCCGAGGTGACCAGGCGCGCTGCCGACGGTAACGTACAGTACTTGGAACTCATGGTCTCTCCGGACCACGGACGCGCATCGGCGGTGGGCACAAAGGCTGGCTTTGACCCTGACTTCAACGCAATGCGTCAAAAACTCTTGAGCGCCGATTTTACGAACCTGGTTGAAGACGCACGCAAGAATCTGGACGCCATGGAGCAGGGTAAGAATCAGCAGATGCACTGTGCGACGGAGCCCGAGATTCAACGTGGCGGCTGCTCCGTACATGTGCGCTACATCTACACCGTAATGCGCGCCTCAAAGCCGGCAGCGGTCTTTGCCCAGCTGCTGATGGGTTTTGAGCTGGCGAGTCGCGATCCTCGCGTGGTGTCCCTGAACATGGTGCAGCCTGAGGACTGGTATGTTCCCATGCATGACTTCTATCTGCACATGCAGATGGTGAATTACCTCAAGGGTCTGTATCCGAACGTACACCTCACCTTGCACGCCGGAGAACTGAAACCTGGCATCGTTCCGCCAGATGGCCTGCGCTCGCATATTCGGGAATCGATTGAGGTGGGCAAGGCCGAACGAATTGGGCATGGCGTCGATGTCATGTACGAGGAAGATCCGTACGAACTGCTGGCCGTGATGGCACGGCGGAACGTGATGGTCGAAATCTGCTTGACGTCGAATGAGGGCATTCTGGGAGTTAAGGGAAAACAGCATCCGCTGGCAATGTACCTCAAAGCGGGGGTTCCAGTGGCGCTGGCGACCGACGACGAGGGTGTGTCCCGCTCCGAGATGACGCGTGAATTCGAACGCGCGGTTCTGGACCAGGGGCTTGACTACCTCACACTGAAGAGAATGGCACGCACGAGCATCGAGCACTCCTTCTTGCCCGGAGCTAGCATCTGGAGCGATGGTCACAAATTCGTTCCGGTGAGAGAGTGTGCGGGCGACCGTCCCGCGACTGTTCCCAACCCGAGCTGTTTGAAGTTTCTGAACAGCAGCGAAAAAGCACGCGAACAGTGGCGGCTGGAACATCGTTTCATCGAGTTCGAGAGCAGATTTTAGGGTTCATCAAGCACACAAAGAGGCTGCTCGATTGTGAGCGGCCTCTTCGTGTGATTAGCTAGGTGGTTAGCGCAGCCGGAAGCCTTCCGGAAGGAGGTCTTTTGCTAGTGTCTGCGCCATCTCGCCGCTGCTGGCACGGTAGATGACGACCGCTTCGGGGCCGAACTCGAAGATCACCTGACGGCAGGCTCCACAAGGCGAACAGGGCACACCCTCGCGATTGACTACGGCGACGGCAAGCAGTTCGCGTTCGGCATTGAGCGCACCGGCCGCAACTGCCGTGAAAATGGCGGTACGTTCGGCGCAGTTGGTGAGACCGAATGAAGAATTTTCCACGTTGCAGCCAGTGAAAATTTCGCCGCTCTGGGTGAGAATCGCGGCGCCCACATGGAATTTACTGAACGGCGCGTAGGCGCGTTCCATCGCCAGTCCCGCGGACTGCAGCAGTTGTTTAGTCTGTTGCTCAGTCAACTTGAACATGATTACTTCGCGGCGGCAGCAGCCGCCTTACTTTCTTTAGGTGCATTGCAGATGCGCGGTTCATGTCGCTCTCCATGCCACGGCTCGGGGTCCTTCGCGGAATCCACCCACGCGGTGTACCACATGTTCAGAAGCATCTGCGAACCACGGCCAAGCTGCTGGCGTATAAACTCGCGAGATTCCGGCGTGCCTTTGCCGTCGAAACCGCAAGCCTTCTCCAACTGGTATGCCTGCTCAACCTTCGAATGTGACTCTTGCAGATACGCAATGTAGTCATCGAAAGGATGATCGAGATACTTCGGCGTGCCCACCAAATCCAGGATATGGGTGACCTCGGGGTTCGCATTCACAAACGATGTTTCCATCCTGGAGTGGACATCGTGAGCGGTAGTGTATCCGTTGGGATTCGGTCCAACCCAGCCGTTGTATTGAATCGACGTGTGCATCGGGTTAGAACCATCGCCAACATAATGACCGAGCCAAGCGGCGTAGAAGACGGCATTCGCTTCGGCATTCGCCGTTGGATGTCCCGTAGCCTGCGCGTGACGGTACTCGCGGAAGGCGACCTTCAGGCGGTCGAAAACTTCGATGGTGATGTAGGGCTGCAGTCCAATCTTTTCAGGCTGCGGCATATCGGCCTGCGGATGCTGGGCACGATACTCGTAAACGGCCTGAATGAATTTATAGCGATCAGGCGGGAGAGGCTTAAGCCAGTCCACGTATTCGAGATCGATGAAGTGGTCCGGAGCTTGCGAATTATTAAGCGGTTGCTCCAGATTCGAGCGCCAACGATCCGGCTCCGGTCCGTCCCATGCAATATGGTCAGAGGCGGCCTTGAGAAACTGAGGCATGTTGGCCGGAACTCTTTCGGCCGCGGCGTGGTTGATGGTCGTGTGCCCAACATCACCCCAGCCAGTGGCAAGGGTCGGCAAGAGTGTGGCCACCGCGATAATCAGCAGGAAGAAAGAAAGTTTTCGCATAAGAAGCTGGTCGCCTTTGAATCTGAACTCTAGCACCGCGAGATAAAAATTCAAAGACAAGGAATCACACGGCGCTCTCCGGTATTTGTAGTCATGGAAAAGCCCGCTGAAATCGCGGGCTTTGTTCAATCACTCTAAGTTGAACTTACTTGAGAGCGCCGCGCCCCATGGCGGCAGTTGCAGATTCGCGCTGCTTGTTCAAGTTGTCTAGATTTGGTTCGAAGCAGCGGCGACAGCGCGCTTCGTACATTCCCGCCGCGCCCACCACTACAAGTTCAGTGCTCTCCACCAGTCTCTGCGTATGCTTGGCTGGATTCCCGCATTGCATGCAGATGGCGAGAGTCTTCTGTATCTCATCGGCTACCGCAAGAAGTTCGGGCATGGGATGGAACGGGCGTCCGAGGTAATCGGTGTCGAGCCCGGCGATGATGACGCGCTTGCCCATGTCGGCCAGGCGCACGGCAAGGTCGATCATCCCCTCGCCGAGGAACTGCGCTTCGTCAACGCCAATCACTTCACTGCGGAGGTCCAATCGAGACTCCATCTCCCTGGCGTCCTGCACGCACTCGCTGGCGATCTTGAAATCGCTGTGGCTTATAATTTGATCTTCCGAGTAGCGCCTATCCACTCCCGGCTTGAAGACCTGCACCCGCTGACGGGCTATCTCCGCGCGGCGTAGCCGACGGATCAACTCTTCGCTCTTGCCGCTGAACATAGGACCGCAGACCACTTCGATCCAGCCAATGTTTCCCTTGGTAAAATTCATCTCGACAACCGTCCCTTGCGCACTTCCCACCACGCGTAGCTAAAAAATAATGCGAGCACCCATGAGATGCCGATGAACATGAGCCTTATCCAACTTGCGGACAGGCCCTGCAACAGGCCAAGGGTTCCGGCGACTGCGGCGATCCACCACAGTACAGCCACGAAACCGAGGCGGCGCCGCGCGCTGGCAACAGTCTTCGGGTCCACTTCCGAATCCGTCATGCCTTACCTTCTAACATGATGTTGGGCGCCGCGAGACAGCAGTGACCGCACGCTCAATTGTCGCTTACGCCATCAGGCGTACGTCAGCTCGCGCGAACGCTTCGCCGCCAAAAATTCATGCAGGTCTTCAAAGCTTGAAAACACATGCGAGGCGCAGCCCAACACCCAGCCACTCACCTGTTCGACGGGCAGCTTGGTCACCAGATAAACGGGAACGCCACGGCGGTACGCCACGGTGAGTTCGCCCTGCGTGCCAGCGCCTTTGCCGGCATGCTCGTCCCAGTAGGCGACCAGCGCGTCACAGCGCTCTTCGACCCAATCCAAATCATATTGAATGATCTTGCGGATGGTCTGCTGGAACCCGGGGAGGTTCGTCTGCTTCCAGTCGCGAAATTCGCGAACTTCCTGCTCAGTCAGGTCTTTTTTCTCGTCAAGTGCGGGATCATAAACCTCATGCCCTAACTCGTGAAGAAAACGCGTGACCTCGGCCCGCCATGATTTGCCATGGTCGGGGGAATATTCGATCGCACCACATAAATAGATCAGCATTTTTTGGGGGTCCTGCCCACAGCGGCAGGAAAGCTGATTGTCGGTCCCCAAGCACCCAAAGGTCAACCACAATCTGCAGTACGCTACGGGAATAATTTCGGCAGCACTTCTCCAGCTTTGCCCTCAAACACCTTCGTGAACGCTCCGGCGTTGGCCGGGTGCTCAGGGCCAATGTAATAGGTGCGCACCGGAGCGCCTCCACTGCTGTAGCGTTGGTTGGCCCAGTGTACAAAGCTCGCCGCGGGCTGCACTACGCCCGAAGTGCCGATCACCAGCATCATGGTGCAGCGATTCAGCTCTTCGAAAATGCGCTCCATGTGAAATGGCACCTCGCCAAACCAGACGATATTCGGGCGAATGCGTCCTCCGCACCCGCAGAAATCGTGTTCCGCTTCGCTCTCGTACAGTTTGGCATCCGGATAAGATTCGCGCGTGCAACTGTCGCAACAGGACTCGAAGAGCTCCCCGTGCATGTGTACGAGATTGCGCGATCCGGCGCGTTCGTGCAGATTGTCCACGTTCTGAGTGCA
Source organism: Saccharimonadales bacterium (SeqCode) (assembly GCA_035539055.1). Classification (GTDB taxonomy): domain Bacteria; phylum Acidobacteriota; class Terriglobia; order Terriglobales; family Acidobacteriaceae; genus TOLSYN. The sequence continues at coordinate 42,801 of DATLJC010000070.1, forward strand.
TAGGAAGAAGCGCTTACCTAGCTCACGCTCCAGCTTTGCCAGAACCTCGTGTGCCGGATTCGGCTCGGCCTTGGCAGCAGCCTTTCGGCGAAGGGAATAGAAGCGCCAGACGCGCTCGGGATCACGTTTCCATCCATGAGGCGAAGCAACATCTTCCACTCGCTCGCCCTCCCACAATCCATCGGAACCGCGAAACGTTGCCAACCCGCTCTCGGCGCTTACACCTGCCCCGGTCAGAACGAAAACATGATCGTTGTGATGAATGGTAATTCGCTTTGTATGCATTTGAATTCTGACCCTAGTTTGCCCGAAGACCTTTTGATTGAGCCTCCAGCGACGCCGCCAGATGTTCCAGCACAAACGGCCAGTCATGCCCGCCAGGATAGATATGCGCCTCATGCGGAATGCCGCGCTGCGTCAGTAGCTTGTCCATCGCTGCCGCCCCCAGATTGAAACCGAAGCGGTCATGCTCTCCGCAATCGAAGTAGATTGTGATTCGCTTGAGGGCAGGCAAGGGCGCGGTACGCTCCAGGTAAAATGCGGAATTCTTTTCATAAAACGACGTATCGGGCGGATTGCCGAAGAGCGCGCTCATCAGTCTTTGCTGCTGCTCCTGCGGAAGCTCTCGCGGTAAACGCTCGATCAGGGCTGGCATGTTTGCGCTCACGGCAGCGAATTTCTCGGGATACTTGAAGCCATAATGCAGCGCGCCGAATCCCCCCATCGATACACCCATGATTCCGCGCTGAGAGCGTGTGGTACCTATACGGTATTTCTTCTCCATCGCGGGCAGAAACTCGTGCATGAAGAAATCTTCATAGCGAAACTTGCCGTCTTTGGAATTGATGTAAAACGACGCGAAGCCCGCCGGAGCGGCGACCACGAATTCACCAATCTTCTTTTCGCGCATAAGTCGGTCATAGATCGACCATCCGCCGAGGTTCACCAGCGACTGCTCGTTGTCTCCCAGGCCGTGCAGGTAGTAGGAAACAGGGTAATGACGAGCAACATCCTGCGCGTAGCTGGGTGGAAGCATTACGCAATAGGGCACTTCGCGCACAAGAATCCTGCTGTTCAGCGTGGAGCACTCCACCCTGGAGCGGCCCACCGCGGAGGGCTGGGCAAGACTCGCCGAAACGACAACCAACAAAAATCCAAGTAAGGTAATCCAACGACCTGCAGCCTTCATTTCACCCCGTGACCTACATTCTCATATATCGATATAGTCTATTCGTAACGCAATGCCTGCACCGGATCGAGTTTTGCGGCGCGCGCCGCCGGATAGATTCCAGCCAGCACGCTGACCAGCACGGCAAACCCTACGGCTCCGACGACGAGCCACAGCGGCACGGTCCAAAGGTTCTCTGCAGGCATCTTCATCCGGTGCAGATAAATATTGGTGCCGAAGTTAATCGCTCGTCCAATCACCCATCCCAAAGCTACTCCCATTGCTCCGCCGATCAAGCCCATGGTCGCAGCCTCGGCGAAGAACAATTTCTTCACATCGCCATCGCTGGCGCCGAGGGCTTTCATAATTCCAATCTCGCGGCGACGCTCCAGCACGGCCATCACCAGCGTATTCACGATTGCCAGCGATGCCACGGCCAGGGCGAGTGAGCCGAAGATTCCGAGGAACATGTCGAGCACGGCGAAAAAGCGGCGGATGCTCTTGGTGGCATCGAGGTAGGAGTAAGCGGAGTAATTCATCTTTTTCACCGCCCCTTCCACCTTCTCCGCGTAGCTCGCCGACTTCATTCGTACGGTGAGCATGGAGTAGGTGCGCACGCCCGAGGTGGCGCGAACTAGCTGCTGAGTATCCGCCTGTTGCATCAGGTTCATGGCTTCGGCGGTTTGGGTCGGCATGAAGACACGTGCGCGACTGATCATGCGCATGCCACCGAACGGCTCCTCGTCCAAAAGCCCGACGATTTTGAAGGGCTTCTCTTTGCGTTCAATGCTGAAGCTACTGCTGTCGCCACCGGTCTGGCGTTCTGCGTAGCGAACAACAAGGGTCTTTCCCAATACGGAGTCGGGATTGGCGTCAAACTTCTTCGCGAACTCACGTTGCAGCAAGACTTCGTCGGCGGTGGCGGAACTGAAGAACCGGCCCTTCATTTTTTCGACAGCCTCTTCGTCCTTTGCAGACTGAGGAAGCCCGGCGAGCAAGGTGATGTTGGTCTTGTCGCCGTAGTCCACCTCGGCGGTGGCGCGCACCTCCGGAGAAACTTCCTCGACTCCGGGCAGCGCAGCAATTTTCGTGCGGGCCTCGTCGTTCAACAACGGAGATTCTTCCGGCTTCGCATCGGCGTTCTCCTCTTGGTTGCGGATGTCCTGCTTGCTGGTGACGAAAACAGTCTGGAACATTCCGGACTTCATTAGTTGGTGATTCGCGAATCCCTGCAGTCCGATGCCGAGCGAGAGCATGGCAACCAGCGAGGCCACGCCCACGGCGATTCCCATGGTGGTGAGCAGATTACGGAACCGCGCATTGCGCATATTGCGGCCGGCGAGTTCCATCAGATCCTGTCGGATCATTGCAAGACCTCCACGGTGGAAACCAGCTTGCCGTCTGCCATGTGCAGCGACTGGCGTGCGTAGCGCGTGGCCAGTGCCGGATCGTGCGTGACCATCAACACGGTCACTCCCATCTTTTCATTTAGATCGCGCAGAAGGGTCATCACTTCCTGACCGTTGCGACTGTCGAGGTTCCCGGTTGGCTCATCGGCCAGCAGCACGGAAGGGCGATTGGCGAGCGCGCGCGCAATGGCTCCGCGCTGCTGCTCTCCGCCGCTGAGTTCCGTAGGCTTGTGATCGGCGCGTTGCGCGAGACCGACATTTGACAACAACTCCATCACTCGGTCGCGTCGCTCGCTGCGAGGCGTTTCAGCAAAGCGCAGAGGCAGTTCGATGTTGTCGGCCAAGGTCATGGTGGGCACGAGGTTGAAGCTCTGGAAGATCATGCCGACGGTCAACCGGCGATAGCGGGCCAGCGCCTCGGAACCCATCATGCTCAAGTCTCTTCCGTCCACCACAATGCTGCCGCCGCTGAGGCGGTCGAGTCCGGCCAACAGATTCAGCAGCGTGGACTTACCCGAGCCGGATGGGCCGAGCAGGGCGGCAAACTCTCCGCGTTCGATGGTGAAGCTCACATCGTCCACCGCACGCACGATGGCCTCACCCATGGTGTAGTAACGGCTGGCGCCGCGTGCCTCAATGGCAGCCACGCCCGTCTTTTCGCTCATTCTTCCCCGCTTCCCGCACTAAATCTATCTAGTGTATTGGACGCAACATATGGAGATACGGCGCAAGCATCGCTCCAGTTCTGCTAATTCTTTGTCAATGCAGCACAAATTCCCGCTTTTTACCGTTGACCTTGGCTCTGCACTCTGTTTAGGATTGTTGCAAATGTCTTCTCTGCTGCATCATCGCGAGCTTCATCATCACCATACGGCGATTGTGTCGGCGGAGGGGCGTGGATACCTGTAAAAGGCAATCATCCAAGCACTGGCCCGCTGGCGCAATTAAACCCAGCGGGTTTTTTCTTTTTGATCCGCTCCGCTTGAATGCACCAGAGCAGCCAGTCTTCAACGAGGAACAAACAATGCAGATCGATTTCGAAAAGATGGGGGGACTTGCCCCCGCTATCGTTCAGGACGCCGATAACGGCGAAGTTCTCATGGTGGGATTCATGAACCAGGAGGCGCTCACAAAGACGCTTCAAACCGGCTACGTCACTTTTTACAGTCGCACCCGCAATAAGCTGTGGATGAAGGGCGAGACCAGCGGAAACCGTCTGCGCCTGACCTATGCCGCCACAGACTGCGATAACGACACGGTGCTGTGCAAGGTGCGTGTGGAAGGCGACGGGCTGGTGTGCCACGAAGGCACCCGCTCCTGCTTCACCAAGCCAATGACCATCGCGACCAGCTCGGAGGTTTCCAATGGGTAAGATTCGCCTTGGCATTCCGAAGGGTTCGTTGCAGGACGCAACCATCGCATTGTTTGCCGCCGCTGGATTCAAGATCTACGCCAATGGCCGCTCTTATTTTCCCTCCACCGACGATCCCGAACTGGAATGCATGTTGATCCGAGCGCAGGAGATGGCCCGTTACGTCGAGCAGGGCGTTCTGGACGCCGGCCTCACAGGGCTTGACTGGGTAGTTGAAAGCGGACGCAAGGTAGAAGCCGTCTGCGACCTTATCTATGCCAAGCAGAGCCGCGGCAAAGTGAAGTGGGTGCTGGCCGTGCCGGAAGATTCCATTTTCAAATCCGCCGAGGACTTGGAAGGCAAGACCATTGCGACCGAACTGGTCGAAGTAACGAAGAACTACTTTGCCTCGAAAAACGTCTCTGTGCAGGTTGATTTCAGTTGGGGCGCAACCGAAGTGAAGCCTCCGATGCTGGCCGACGCCATTGTCGAGGTCACCGAGACCGGAAGCTCGCTCCGTGCAAATCGTTTGCGCATTATCGAAACCGTGCTCGAATCCAATACACAGATCATCGCCAACAAAAAGGCATATACCGATGGCTGGAAGCGCCAGAAGATCGACAACATCGCGCTGATGTTGCAAGGTGCTATCGCCGCCCAGGGTCAGGTGGGATTGATGCTCAACGTGCAACAAAAAGATTTGAACGCCGTGCTTGCCGTGCTGCCCGCACTCAATTCTCCGACGATCTCAGCGCTCAGCAACTCCGAGTGGGTTGCGGTAAATACCATTCTGGAAGAAACAGTTGTTCGCGATGTGATTCCCCGGCTAAAAGCCGCAGGCGGCGCGGGGATCGTTGAGTATCCTCTGAACAAGGTGGTGCTGTAATGAAGCTTCTCAATGGTGACGAGGCGGCGCAAGCCGTAGCTTCGCTTGCTCATCGCTACGAATCGTTTGATCCGGCGGTGGAGAAGACCGTCGCCGGCATTGTGAGCAAGGTTCGCAGCGGTGGGGATGCCGCGCTGCTCGACTACGCGCACCAACTCGACGGACTCGCTCCGGGTGAGTCTATGCGCGTCTCTGCCGAAGAGTTGCAGGCGGCGCTTGGCATGGTGAGTGACAGCTTCATTCGCGCCATTGAAATTGCAGCAAAGAACATTCGCAACTTCGCCGAATGGCAACTGCCGCGCCCGTGGGTTCGCACCATCCATCCGGGACTGCGCGTGGGACAGGCGATTCGTCCTCTGGAATCGGTAGCCTGTTACGCTCCGGGTGGCCGCTATCCCCTGCCCTCAACCGTGCTGATGACGGTGGTCCCCGCGCAGGTTGCGGGCGTAAAGCGCATCGCCGTTGCCTCGCCGCGTCCCGCGCCGGAGACTCTTGCGGCGGCGGCCATTATCGGGGTCACGGAGTTTTACCGCATTGGCGGCGCACAGGCCATTGCGGCATTCGCTTACGGCACGGAGAGCATTCCTCGCGTGAATAAGATCGTGGGTCCCGGCAATACTTATGTGACGCTTGCAAAAAAACAGGTTGCGTTCGATTGCGGGATTGACTTTCTTGCCGGGCCAACAGAGATCGTTTACTGCGCAACGGAAGGCAATCCGGAATACATCGCCAGCGATTTGGTCGCCCAGGCCGAGCACGATCCCGAGGCGCTCGCCATCTTCGTCACAGCCAGCAAGCGACTGGCAAAGGCGGTCATAAAGCAAACTACGGCAATGGCGGAAAAGAACGAAATCGCAAAGCAGTCATTGGCTGCCCGGGGCGTTGTGCTCGTCGCCAAGAGCCGCAAACAGGCCATTGAGTGGACCAATGAACTCGGAGGAGAGCACGTCAGCGTACCTTCCGAAGACGTGTACGACATTAAGTGCGCGGGCTCCATTTTCCTCGGCGACTACACGGCACAATCCATTGGTGACTACGCCAGCGGACCGAATCACACTTTGCCTACGGGCAATGTAGCGCGGTATCGCGGAGGGCTCAACGTAATCGATTTCGTTCGCATCATCACCATTCAGGAAGCAAATCGCAAAGGGCTTGAAAAGATTGCGCCAACCGTTACGTTGCTGGCCGAAGCAGAAGGGCTGAAGGGGCACGCGGCGAGTGTTAGAGTGAGGTTGAAAAAGTAATGACTAAGCTACGTGCGCGGCGCACGGTCGAAACCCTGAAGGAGTATCACCCTCCACTCGGAGGCCGCGACGGTCTGCGCCTCGACTTCAATGAAAACGTTGATGGATGCTCACCTCGTGTGCTCGACATCCTGCACTCGATCACCTCCGAGACGCTCAATCGCTATCCCGAGCGCGAACCGGGCGAGCAGGCGACGGCGCGCCATCTGGGAGCCACGCCTGAACACGTGTTGCTGACCAACGGAGTCGATGAAGCGATTCACCTGCTTGCCGAAACCTATCTCGAACTTGGAGACGAGACGCTGATCGCCGTGCCGACCTTCAGTATGTACGAGATTTATGCGTTGGCGACCGGCGCAACAGTTCGCAGTGTGCATTCTCCGGAAAGCCTTGAATTTCCTGCTGCTGAAGTGCTGAAGGCCATCACGCCGAAGACACGCCTCATCTGCGTTGCCAATCCCAACAATCCTACAGGCGCTATCGCCACGCGCGAGCAATTGCTTGCGATTTTGCACGCAGCGCCACAGGCCGCCGTGCTGATCGATGAAGCCTACATTCACTTTGGCGGCGAGAGCTTGATCGATCAGATCGAGCGCGTTGAAAACCTATTTGTCAGCCGGACATTTTCGAAGGCATACGGACTTGCGGGCTTCCGTCTGGGAGCGCTGATCGGCGCAACGGCGCAGATGAAAATGCTACGCCGCGTCGCTTCTCCCTACAACGTCAATGGTATCGCGCTTACCTGTCTGCCCGCGGCGCTTGATGATCGCGAGTACCTTGCCAGCTACATTGCGCAGGTTCTCGAAGGCCGCAGCAGACTGGAACGCTTTTATCGCGAACGCAACATTCCCTACTGGCCATCGCAAGCAAGTTTTGTGCTGGCCTACTTTGGCGATTATCGCGAAGCTTTTGTGCAGCAGATGCGCGAGCGCGGCATCCTCGTTCGCGACCGCAATAGCGACCCTGGCTGCGAAGGGTGCGTGCGCATCACGCTCGGAAATCGTTTGCAGACGCAGCACCTGTTGCGCGAACTTCCGGAGGCACTCGCCAGTATCGGATTTGTTGCCCACCCGCGTCCCGCGCTCACCGCCAAGGAGGCACAATGACCCTGCAAGCAAAGCCCAAGGCTCTGCCCCGAGGCACGGAACTCGAACGCATCACCACCGAGACCCAGATCGCGTTGGCGCTCAACATCGATGGCACTGGAATTTACAAGGTGGAAACCGGTATTCGCTTTTTGGATCACATGCTGGAATTGTTCACGCGCCATGGTGGATTCGATCTGGCACTGGCCTGCCGGGGCGATCTCGATGTCGATCAACACCACACGGTCGAAGATGTGGGCATCGCACTGGGCGAAGCATTCGACCGCGCGCTCGGGGACAAAAAAGGAATTCTGCGCGCCGGATATTTCCTGATGCCGATGGACGAGACCCTGGGCATCGCAGCCGTCGATCTCAGCGGACGCGCCGCTTGCGTCGTGGATACGAAAGTGCGCGTGCGTATTGTCGGCGATCTGCAGACTGAACTGGTCTTCGACTTTTTCGAAGGATTTGCGCGCGGAGCACGCGCCAACGTTCATTTGAAGACCATGTATGGCCGCTCCAATCATCACAAGATCGAGGCGCTCTTCAAGGCCTTTGCCCGCGCTCTGCGTGCGGCTTGCAGCAAAGATCAACGGCTGGCCGAGATGCTGCCATCGACCAAGGGACTTCTTTAGATGATTACGCTTATCGATTACAAGGCCGGCAACCTGACCAGCGTGCGCAAGGCGTTCACGTTTCTGGGCGAGGAGTCGGTCATCACCGACGATCCGGCGCAGGTGCGCGATGCCGAGGCGTTGGTGCTTCCCGGCGTGGGCCACTTCTGCACCACAGAGCGGCTAGCCACGAGCGGCGTGCGGGATGCAGTGAGCGAGGCAATCGAACGCGGCACACCTTTCCTCGGCATATGCGTCGGAATGCAATGGCAGTTCGCGGGTTCCACCGAGTCACCGGAAACAAAGGGCATGAGGCTGTTTGAGGGGACATGCGAACGCTTCCAGACCAAGCTGAAAGTGCCTCATGTTGGATGGAATCAGATTCGGCGTAGTCCAGGTGGTGCGCAATCGCGATTGCTCGACGGAGTGCCCAACGATAGTTTTGTTTACTTCACCCACTCCTATCGCGCGCCGGTTGTGGATGGAGTTTCGGCGGTCACTACCTACGATGAGACCTTCGCCGCGGCGGTCGAGCGCGACAATATTTTCGGCGTACAGTTCCATCCGGAAAAATCCGGCGACACGGGTCTTCGCATTCTGAAGAACTTCTGCAACTATGCTGCCGCAAGGAGAATGCGATGAGCACCGGAATCACGAAGCGCATTATCGCCTGTCTCGACGTAACGAATGGGCGCGTGGTGAAGGGCGTGCAATTTGTCGATCTGATCGATGCCGGAGACCCGGCGGAGCTCGCGCATCTGCACGCGACGAGCGGTGCCGATGAGATCGTGTTGCTCGACATCACGGCAACCAGCGACGCCCGGCCCATTCTGATCGATGTGGTTCGACGCACCGCCCGCCAGCTTTTCGTGCCTTTCACCGTCGGTGGAGGCGTTCGCTCGCTCGATGACGCTAACGCGCTCTTCGATGCCGGGGCGGACAAGATCAGCATCAATTCGGCGGCCATCAAGACCCCTGAGATCATTACCGAAATAGCCGAACGCTTCGGCTCGCAGGCAGTGATCGTCGCCATCGACGCCAAGCGTAAACACGGTGCTGAGGTTTCTGCGGCAGGAACCATTCCGTCCGAGGTCTATCTCGCCGGAGGACGCATTGCGACCGGGCACGACGCCGTCGATTGGGCGCGTGAGGCCGAGTTGCGAGGCGCAGGTGAAATTCTGCTCACCTCGATGGATTGCGATGGAACGCGCAACGGATTCGATTGTCCGCTTACGGCAGCCGTAGCCAGGGCCGTGAACATTCCGGTTATTGCCAGCGGCGGCGCGGGATCGGGAGATCATTTTGTCGATGTCTTCAAAGCCGGGTGCGCTGACGCCGCTCTTGCTGCTTCCATCTTTCACTTTGGTATTCACAACGTGCGGCAACTGAAATTGCAATTGCAGAGCGAAAGCATTCCGGTACGGCTTCCCTGCTAAACGCAACACTAACGACGGCTACTCAGGAAATGTAATGCTTATTCCTTCGATAGATCTGATGGACGGCAAGGTCGTCCAGCTTGTGCAGGGTGAGAAAAAGGCGCTTGAGTTTGACGACCTTCAATACTGGATCGACCGCTTTCTCCCTTATCCGATGGTGCAACTCATCGATCTCGATGCGGCTATGGGCAAGGGCGAGAACACCGCGCTGATTCATCACATCTGCGAACATCTTCCGGCGCAGGTTGGCGGTGGAATTCGCTCGGTCGAAGCCGCATCAAAGATGCTGCAGGCCGGAGCCAAAAAGGTGATCATCGGCTCGGCCCTGCTGAAGGACGGTGCCGTCGATCTCAAGATGGCGGCGGCCCTGGCCCACTACGCCGCTCCGGCGCGGTTGCTGTTTGCAGTGGATTCCCGTGGCGGCAAGGTTTCCATCAAGGGATGGAAGGAAGGAACCTTGCTCACGCCCGAAGAAATGATGCGGCAGACCGAGGAATACTGCTCCGGCTACCTCTATACCAACATCGATACGGAAGGCACGATGAGCGGCTTTCCTTTCGAGATGGTCAGCGGGCTTAAGTCGGCAACTACCCGCAAATTGATTGTCGCCGGAGGCATCAAGTCGATGGACGAAGTGGACCGCCTCGACGCACAGGGCATCGACGCCGTAGTGGGCATGGCAGTGTACACCGGAGCCTTGGAGGCGTAAGCCGGTCAGCGACTTAGTGAAAATTCTGCAATCCGACGCATGTTCGGGCGAATCCAATGTTGTAGTCCGTACCGGTTAGCGGCCTGCCCCGTCATTTGATACCCTTTTGCGGTGGGGCGAATGTCGCTGTTACGTCAGCAAAGTCCCGAGAACTCCATCCGGGCCAGGAGCAATGTGTCACAAGCTCAAGTTATTTCTTCCGTAGAGGTCAGCTCTGAAAACCAAGCCCGCGAGCGCACTTTTGAACTTTTCCGCCGCTGGGGATACCTGCAGGCCGACCTGGATCCGCTCGGCCATTTCCCCCGGCTTGAATATTCCGAGCTAAAACTCAGCGGCCCGGACGCGGACCGCGCGCGCGAAATATACTGCGGCACCATCGGCGCCGAGTTCATGCATATTCCCGACCCGGAGCGTCGTCAGTGGATCATCGACCGCTTGGAAGGCCCGCAACCCGAGGTCGATCGCGAAGCCATTTTGAAACACCTGGTCGAAGCCGACATTTTCGAGCAGATGCTGCAAACGCTCTATATCGGAACCAAGCGATTCTCCATCGAGGGCAACACCGCCCTGATGCCGATGATGGAGGAGATACTCTCCGGAGCCGCCGCGCATGGCTCCCAGGAGTGCATCCTCGCGATGAGCCACCGCGGACGCTTGGCCGCTGTTTGCAATACGGTGGGGCGCGACGCCAGGGATATTTATGCCGGCTTCGAAGACGTCGATCCGCGGTCCACGCTTGGCGGCGGCGATGTGAAATATCATCAGGGCGCCACCGGGTATCGCGAATTCAACGGCCAGCGCATGCGAATTCACCTGGTCAGCAATCCCAGCCATCTTGAAGCGGTCGATCCGGTCGCGCTGGGCCGTGTGCGCGCCAAGCAGACCCGGCGGGGTGCGGAAGGCAAACGCCAGACATTGCCAATCATCATGCATGGCGATTCCGCATTTGCCGGGCAGGGCATCTGGGCCGAGACGCTCAACATGAGTTGTCTTCAGGCCTACGATGTCGGCGGCACCATCAACATCATCGTCAACAACCTGCTGGGATTCACCACGAACCCCAGCGACTACGCCAGCGGACGCTTTGCCAGCGACCTCGCGAAACGCCTTCCGATTCCAATCTTCCACGTCAACGCCGAAGATCCCGACGCGGTCGTTCGCATAGCCCGCCTCGCGCTGGAATATCGATACCAGTTCGGCTCCGACGTGCTCATCGACCTCGTTGGATACCGTCGCCATGGCCACTCGGAAATCGATGACCCCACGATCACGCAGCCGATCGTCTACGCGAAAATCAAGGCGCACCCGCCGCTTTATGAGATCTACGCGAAGCGGCTCGGCATTGACGTGACCAGCCAGGTTGCTGAAGCCAAGGCTCGCTATCAACAAGCCAAGGCCGAGGCTAAGAATCTGACCAAGAAACCGGTACTCTACAAACTACCCGATTACTGGAACGGATTTACAGGCCGCAAGTGGTCACCCGATCACGAGATTGACACCGGAGTGGCACAGGAAGAACTCACGCGTCTCGGCATGAAGCTGAACGAATACCCGAAGGGCTTTCACATTCATCCCAAGGTGGCTGCTCTGCTCAAACAGCGTCAGGAAATGGCATCGGGTAAACGCCCCATCGATTACGGAATGGCCGAGGCGCTAGCCTTTGCGAGCCTCGTCACCGGAGGATTCCCGGTCCGCATGAGCGGACAGGATACGCGCCGCGGCACCTTCAATCATCGCCACTCCGTGCTGATCGATACCGAGGACGAGAGCGAGTACATGCCGTTGCAGCACCTCTCGACCGATCAGGCATTCATCGAGATTTACAATTCCGAACTCTCCGAGGCCGCCGTGCTCGGCTTCGAATACGGCTTCAGCCGCGATTTCCCCGAGGCACTCACGCTGTGGGAGGCGCAGTTCGGAGACTTCGCCAACGGCGCGCAGATCGTCATCGATCAGTTCATCAGCGCTGGCGAAGAAAAGTGGGGACTGCTCTCGGGATTGGTCCTGCTGCTTCCTCACGGATACGAGGGCCAGGGCCCGGAACACTCCAGCGCGCGAATCGAGCGTTACCTGCAACTCTGCGCCCGCGACAATATGCAGGTCTGCCAGCCGTCATCGGCGGCGCAGTTCTTCCATCTCTTACGCCGCCAGGCTCTGCGCAAATGGCGCAAGCCGCTCATCTGCTTCACGCCCAAGAGCATGTTGCGCCATCCGGACGCGGCCAGCGATTTGGCTGCGCTCTCGGTCCCCCGCTTCCAGACTGTCATTCCCGATGCCCACGTGAATCCCTCCGAAGTCACGCGCATACTGTTGTGTACCGGGAAGATCGGTCACGATTTGGAAAACGAGCGCAAGCGCCTGAACAATACGGACACCGCAATACTGTTCCTGGACCAGATGTATCCCTTCCCCGAACAGGACATCCTCAACGCTTTAGCACCCTACACAAAAGCTCACGAACTGGTGTGGGTGCAAGAAGAGCCCGCCAACATGGGAGCGCATAGCTTTGTGAAGCCACGCTTGCGTCGGCTCGTAGGAGAAGGACTGCCGGTGCGGTCTATCAAACGTCAGGCGGCGGCCAGTCCTGCAACCGGCTCGGCTAAGGCTCACCAGATGGAGCAGCACACGCTCATCTCGCTGGCCTTCACCAGCTAGACCGTAATGAGGTACAAAAATGCCGCTCTTCGCGAGCGGCATTTTTGCGCTACGTCTCGGCCATCTTCATTTATCGAGGTTCTCAAGGCCCCACCTGAGTTCTGGCGTCAGCAGCGGCGGCTTCAGTTTGACGCGTTCCGCCTTCTCATTACACCGTTCGACTCCCCAACCATGCGCTGATTCGGCTACATAGCAGAACACCCCCAGTTTGTGCGTCCCAGGCGTTTGCAAACGAGGGGGCTCCCGAGTACATGTCTCCGTCCCAATGTCTAGGAATGCTTCGCAGTGGAAAAGCTCTTGCTTTCAACTATTCCCGCTTCCGTTTAAGACGGATGCTCCTCGTTCCAAACAGCTCACAATTTAATGGATAAGAAATATTGTTTTACTGTACGCACCGTCGGATACTGGGTCAGCATCCTACGCGAGGAGGTCAGCATGGTAAACGAGACGATTACACAGGGGCTTCGGCCTTATCTCATCGGCGAGAAAATTCGTGCCTTGCGACTGAAGAAGAGCATGGGATTAGTTGAGCTTGGTAAGCACACCAGTCTTTCCGCGGCTCTTCTGTCGAAGATCGAACGTGGCAAGCTCATTCCAACTCTCCCCACCCTGTTGCGTATTGCCATGGTATTCAGCGTTGGACTTGAGTTTTTCTTTGACAACAACCGCAACCGACATCTGGTTGAGGTGATTCGGAAGAACGAGCGCAAACGGTTTCCCGAACACCCGGGCTCGGATTTCAGTTCCTACTGGTTTGAAAGTCTCGACTTCAAGGCCAGCGAGCGCAAACTGAACTCGTTCTATGCCGATTTTCTCCTGGTTCCGCCTGACAAGTTGAAGCCTCACCAGCACGTTGGGATCGAAGTTCTTTTTGTTATCGAAGGCAAGCTCAATCTAAAAGTCGGGAAAGACGATTACGAACTCGCCGCAGGTGACGCCATTTACTTCGACAGTTCGATGCCGCATTACTACCTGCGTTTAAATGAAGCAGGTGAATGCAAGGCGCTGGTGGTCACCGCAGGTTGATGCGAGGACAAGCGGTTTTACTCCCCTCACTGCACGGATTCTCTGAGCGTATGCAGAGCAACATCGGCGGCATCAAACCGAATTCTTATTCATCCAGCAACCTTAAGGTCATCGCTCGCTCTCTTTGGAATGTAACTCGATAAGGTGCTTAGTCAGCAAAACGAGCCCGAAAATTTGTGTCCATTCTGAGACGATATTTCCGACGACTTGCCCCCACTTGCCCTCCGTATCCACGCGCAGATAGATCGCAATCCAGATCAGCCCCGTGGCTAGCAGGAAAATTGTGAGCGAATGATCGCGCAGCCACTCCAGCGGAGGCGGAAGCCTCCCTGCAGGGCGCCGACTCTCCGAGGATCCCTTTTCATAAAGATGCTTGGTCGCGAACACCATTACCACTACGCCAGACCAGTCGGCAATCGCATTTCCAAAGAATGCCCCAAGATGCGTACTTGGATCGGAGTAATGGTAAGCAACGATCCAAAGAATGAGAATAGCTGTCGACGCAATGCCCAGCGAGTGATGACTTACAAATCCAAGTTGTCCGTTACGCTTCCTTGCCATTTATGGCCTCCACCATAGTCTCTGAGCAGCAATGTAGCTTATTGGTTGCTACCTGCGGTGAAACGGCTGTATGTCATACTCTCTGCGCCGTGCGCCCTCACCTGGCCACACTCGTCGATGACTTCCGCCGTCACGGAACGCAGAGAGCCGTGGTCGTGCACAGTGGCAATCGCCGCCATATATCCAGCTACGCTGAACTTGCTAACCTGTCGGAGCGTTTCGCCGCCGAACTCAGGCGACGCGGCATCGCTGCCGGTGACCGCGTAATACTCTTGGGAAAAAACAGCGCGGAGTGGATCGGCGCGTTCTTCGGGTGTGTGCTCCGTGGCGTTCTCGTTGTTCCGCTCGATGCAACGGGCGCAGTAGATTTCACGCAGCGTGTTATCGCCGAAACTAAGCCGCGCCTGCTGGTCGGAGATCAAATCCTGCTCTCTCGAATTTCTACCGATGTCCCGCGTATCGCAATTGAAGAATTCGCGAGCGCGCTACCGTCTCCGCCCTTCGACCCTATGTTGCGGGAGGCGAGCCTTGGACTGGACACCCCACTTCAGATCCTCTTCACCTCCGGCACGACCTCCGAACCAAAAGGCATCGTCCACACGCATCGCAATGTGCTCGCAAGCCTCGAACCTATCGAGCGCGAGCTGCAGAAGTATCTGCGGTATGAGCGACTCTTTCATCCACTGCGTTTTCTGCACACGCTTCCATTGAGCCACGTGTTCGGGCAGTTCATGGGCCTATGGGTTCCGCCACTTCTCGCCGCCGAAGTGCATTTCGAAAATCGCCTGCAGGCACCTCGCCTTATGCGGTTGATCCATCAGCATCGCATATCAGTACTCGCCTCTGTCCCTCGCGTACTCGATCTGTTGAAGACGCATCTGGAAGAACGCCATCGCAATCTGCCCGCGCGGGTGGAATCCGCACGTGGGCAGAGGATATGGCATCGCTTCTGGAATTTCCGGGACGTTCATCGCGAGTTCGGATTCAAGTTCTGGGCCTTTGTCTGTGGCGGAGCCTCGTTGCCTCCTCAGGTCGAGCGCTTCTGGAACGATCTAGGATTCGCTCTTATACAGGGATATGGCATGACCGAGACAGCGGCTCTGATCACCCTCAACCACCCCTTTCACATCGCGCAGGGAACTATCGGTAAGCCGCTCCCTGGCCGTGAAGTCCGCATCGCCGGCGATGGTGAGGTTCTCGTGCGAGGAGAGATGGTGGCCACCAGCCGTTGGCAGGATGGCTGTATAAAGACAAGCTATGATCCATGGCTCAATACCGGTGATCTTGCCGAACAAGACACGGATGGACAGCTTCGTTTTCTTGGCCGCAAGAGCGAAATCATAGTGACATCGGCGGGGCTCAACATTCATCCGGAAGATGTTGAGGCAGCGCTCAACCGGCAACCCGGCGTCGACGCTTCAGCCGTTGTGCCCATGGAAACGCCTCTGGGAACCGAAGCTGTATCAGTTCTGATATTTCGAGGCAGCCCGGAGCAGGCTCAGTCCGCAATCGATGCAGCAAACTCGAGCCTTGCTGAATACCAGCGCGTTCGACAGTGGAAGCTGTGGCCGCAGTTGGATTTTCCGCGAACCGCCACTGGCAAGATCCGCCGGCAAGCTGTGACCCAATGGATAGCAACTCAAAAAGAGATGACTTCATCATCTGCGGTCGAGGTGGACGCTTTATCCACCTTGATCGCAACCGTCATCCGCACCCACCCAAAACAACTCGACGACAGCGCTCGTTTCGACCGCGACGTGCATCTCGACAGTCTCGCTCGCGTGCAACTGCAAACCGAACTGGAGGAGCGATTGGGCGTCAGCATTGCTGACGAAGAATTCGAGCGTATCGAAACCGTGGGACAGTTGCGCGCCCACCTCGGCTTCCATGGGACGGAAAACCTTGAGCCATCCGTCCGCGGCCCGCTCACTACAAAGAGTCCCGAGACTCAATCTTTATTGCACCGGCCTCCGCGTGAATCGGAATTCATCTATCCGAGATGGACATGGCGGCCCGAAGTCCGCGTAGTTCGCGCACTGTTTCAGGAAGCAATCATGCGGCCGCTGGTTCGGTTCTTTGCTGCTCCCAGTGTGTCTGGGCGCGGCCCGGTGGTCTCTTCGCAAGAGCCAGTGTTGCTAATCGCAAATCACGTAACGGCATTCGATGCTGCGTTGGCTCTCTACGCTCTTCCCGCAACAATGCGCCGAAACGTCGCGATAGCCATGTCGGGAGAGATGCTGGAGGACTGGCGCCACGCGAGAAATCAGGACAATTGGCTTCTGAATATTCTGGCTCCGCTCGCGTACTGGCTCGTCACAGCTCTCTTCAATGTTTTTCCGCTGCCGAAAAGTGCAGGTTTCAGACGTAGCTTTGCGCATATTGGCGATGCGATGGATAGCGGTTACCACGTGCTTGTTTTTCCCGAGGGCCGGCGCTCTGCGGATGGCATTCTGCAACCCTTTCAGGCCGGTATCGGGTTGCTCGCTCAGGAGTCCGGAGCCAGAGTCGTGCCAATTGCTCTGAAAGGATTAGGTGACTTGAAACAGCGTAAGCGCAGTTGGTTCCGTTCCCACATTCTTGAAATTCGCATCGGTGAACCGATTGTGCCTCAAACTCAACTCGCGCCCGAGGTGCTTGCAACTTCTCTTCACGACACAATCGGTTCCTTGCTGCAATGAATCAGCAAGCTAAGCGTTTGCTGAAAACGTATCAGCGAGAATTTCTTCGATACGCTCCAGTTCCTCGCCAGTAAACGTCAGATGATTAAGTGCAGCCACGTTGTCTTTCACCTGCTCGACGCGGCTCGCGCCAATCAGGGCGGAGACCACGGTTGGCTTACGCAGTACCCAGGCAAGCGCGAGTTGCGCGAGTGACTGTCCGCGCTGTTGGGCCAACGCATGAAGCGCCTTGATTTTTGCAAGCTTCACATCGCTTACATCATTCGCGTTCAGGAAAACACTGGCGCTCGCAGCTCGCGAGTCTTCCGGAATGCCGTGAAGATAGCGGTCCGTGAGCAGTCCTTGTGCCAGCGGTGTAAACGCGATGCAGCCCGCGCCTTCCTCGTCGAGGACTGACAGCAACTCTGGCTCAACCCAGCGATCGAACATCGAGTAGCGAGCCTGGTGAATGATGAACGGCGTCCCTAATCGGCGCAGAATCTGAATGGCTGCGCGAGACTGCTGGGCAGAGTAATTTGAAATGCCAACGTAAAGCGCTTTTCCCGATCGCACGATCTGGTCAAGCGCCATCATCGTCTCTTCCGTCGGAGTGTCCGGGTCTGGACGATGTGAGTAGAAGATATCCACGTAGTCGAGACCGAGACGGCGAAGGCTCTGGTCTACGCTGGCGATCAGATATTTGCGCGAACCCCATTCACCATAAGGGCCAGGCCACATACCATAACCAGCTTTCGAGGAAACGATAAGTTCATCGCGATGTTGCGCGAAGTCTTCGCGAAGAATGCGTCCGCAATTTTCTTCGGCTGATCCGGGCGGAGGCCCGTAATTGTTCGCCAGATCGAAGTGAGTGATGCCTCGATCAAATGCCTCGTGCAGGATTGCACGCGCATTCTCCAAACGATCCACCCCGCCGAAATTATGCCAGAGCCCAAGTGAAATGGCAGGAAGGCGCAGGCCACTGCGGCCACAACGCCGGTAACACATCGTTGCATAGCGATCATCAGGCGGATGGTACACGCGAATCGCCTCTCTCATGAAGGTAACTGCCGCAATAAAGTTACGAAGGAAGTGAAGGAGAGAACCTCAATCCTCTCCCCACACGCTCTATCGAAAACTCCATTACTTTGCAGGCGCGGGTTGCGCATTGGGCTGTGGTGTCCCGAACGTCACCTTGGGCACCTGGCGCGATGCTTCGGTGGCAGCAAAATATGCTCCGTTTGGTTTGAATCCTGCCCATCCGGCAAAGATGTTGTGCGGAAACACCTGTACGTAGGTGTTGTAGTCCTGCAGTGTGTCGTTGTAGCGCTTACGCTCAACTGCGATGCGATTTTCCGTCCCGGCAAGTTCATCCTGCAGGCGCAGGAAATTCTCATTCGACTTCAACTGCGGATAATTTTCGACGACAACCAACAAACGCCCGATTGCTCCATCCAATTGTCCGTTAGCAGCAATCTTTTGTTCGGGAGTGCCGGCCGAAAGCAGTGCCGATCGAGCCTTCGCAATGTCACCAAAAACGGTCTGCTCCTGCTGTGCATAGCCCTTCACGGTTTCGACGAGGTTGGGAATAAGATCTGCCCGGCGCTGTAAAACGATGTCCACCTGGGACCATGCTGCCTTGACGGATTCATTCTTGGTCACCAGCGTGTTGCGAACACCGACATATTGTCCGAATGCGAGGAAGACAATCAGAAGCACGACCACAACGACAATTAACAGATTCTTCATAAGTTCTCCTAAGCAACTGAGTGTAACGCGGGTTACGGGCGGGACGACGGCGCATCTGTCTCCAGCGCCTGATCCACCGCGGAAGTGACCTGCTCAACCACTAGCAAGTAGCGGGCGAAAAGATCGTTTACATCCAATCTCTTTGGATTTGCCTTGTTCTCCCGAACGTCGAGAACCTGGAGAACGGGAGAAGGGTCAAACTTCAACCTCTCTGCCAGTAAGTTCACCGTCTCGCGCTTGCCAGTTGGAGTAGCGTGTCCGAGCGCGATGAGGGCATGGCGAAAGAGGGTAACAAAGGAAGACACGGAGCGCACCAGCAACTCCCACAGTCGTCGCGTGTTTTCTGAATTCAGGAGGAACTGCTGGCGCAGCAAAAGTAATTTCTCGCGAAGCTCGTATTCAACCTGAACGCGATGGAGATACAGCGGGATTTCCAAATTCACGAGTACATCTTCACCAAACAGAACTCGATGATGTTGCTGCATATCCAGCAATTCTATGGTGAAAACGTCGCTGGAAGCTTGCAGTTCGCGGCGCGTCATGAAAAGCGGCGTGGGCTGCTTCTGACTCTCCCACCAACGCGTGACCGGCGCGAGGGCTTGCAGATCCTTGAACGAACTTTCACCCAGCACACAGAACAGATTCAGGTTTGAGAATTCAGGATGGAAGTCACCAGCCACGGCAGATCCGTACAGGATGATGCTCTCCAGGTTTGCCGCGGCTGCCGTGCGCATTCGCCTTACAAATTCTTCAATCTTGTCTTCCGGAATCATCGCGTCCTCACTCACTACCAACTGCTGCTCGCCCCGCCACCGCCGGAACTGCCACCGCCAAAACCACCGAAGCCGCCACCTCCACCGCCGCCTCCGAATCCACCTCCACCCCATCCACCGCCCGAACCTCGTCCGCCACCGAGTTGGGAAAGCAATAGCCAGAACAGCAATCCACGCAATGGGGTGAACAGAACGACCGCAAGGATTATCAGGAAAAGGATGATACCGCCGAGGGAAAACTGCTGCCCGTCAGGGTTATCCGATCGATAGCGCGCAGCAGGAGTCGGTAGATTGGCAATCTGTACTCCGGCATCCTGCGCTATGACTCCGGATACACGGTTGGTGACCAACAGGAGAGCCGCGCTGTAATCACCACTGCGCATCAGCGGTATCGCTTCGCGCTGAAAACCTCCTACTTTGCCGTCAGGCAGAATCGGCTCAAGACCATAGCCTACCTCGATGCGCGCACGATGATCTCTGATGGCATACAGGATCAAAACTCCGCGATTCGAAGACTTGTCGCCAATACCCCAGCTCTTGTAGAGATTGACCGCATAGCTCTCAACGTCAACCCCATCGAGAGAATTTATGGTGACTACCGCAATCTGGGCGTGCGCTTTTTGATCGACCTGCTGGCAGATGCCTTCCATCCGCGCAACTGTATTCGGCTGGAGCACATGCGCGAAATCATTGACGTAGCCGGTTGCGTGCAGTTGCGAGACCGGTTCCGCATATGCAAACGCCGCCAGCAGCAAGAGCAGCAACTGTACGATGCCGGATTTTACCCTCCACCTCATCGTTGCCGATTGTACAGCACAGGTGTTTATTACGTGTTCTCTTGAGATTGAGTTCGACGATTCGCTCGATGCGACCGTGAACTTAAGATTCGGCTCCGTGCTGTCGGATCCTTTACGCGCGCATCGAAGGGCTATGATGGATGCCATGAAAATCTTCGGATGCACACTCGTTCTACTTGCCGCCGTCATCGCTTGCGCTCTGCCGGCAACAGCGCAGCAAAAACGCATCAGCCCGCACGAAACCATCAGCACCGTGATCGACGGCAATCGCGTCACGGTCGTTTACGGACGGCCATATACAAAGGACCCCAAATCCGGCGAAGTGCGAAAAATATGGGGCGGACTTGTGCCTTACGGGAAGATCTGGCGAACGGGCGCGGATGAAGCGACGCTGCTGATCACTCAAAAGCCGATCGAACTCGGTGGAACCACCATCCCTGCCGGAGCCTATACACTGTGGGTTCTGCCCGCTACCGACAAAACGAAGTTGATCGTCAACAAACAAATTGGACAGTGGGGCATCAGTCCGCGCGATCCAAAGCAGACCTATGACGAAGCGTTGGACGTAGCCAAAATCGATTTCAAAAAAGACACGCTGGATCAACCGGTCGATCAGTTCACCATATCGATAGAAGCAAAACCGAGTGGCGGGGGAACCCTGAAATTGTCTTGGGAGAACACGCAGTTTTCTACAAACATCGCGGTAAAAAAATAGC
Source organism: Saccharimonadales bacterium (SeqCode) (assembly GCA_035539055.1). Lineage (GTDB taxonomy): Bacteria > Acidobacteriota > Terriglobia > Terriglobales > Acidobacteriaceae > TOLSYN. Next base: position 63,634 of record DATLJC010000070.1, read on the forward strand.
TCCCAGCCTCCCCTCTTGTCAGAAGCCGTTTGGGTGTTGATCGGCTACGGCGAATGCTCGCTCCAGTGCAATGCCAGCCCTGCCCAGCAGACCTTCGCCGAACAGCGGACCGATGAGCGCGACCCCGTGAGGAACGCGGCGTGGTGGGTCAAATTTCGGCAAAGGTCGAACCGGATCGGGAGCCCAGTCGCTTCGTGCTTCCGAGACCTGCACGAAACCAGCACGCAGCGTGAGTGAAGGATGCCCGGTGAAGTTGCCGATCGTGAGCATTTCGTCGCGCAGCGCAGGAACCAGCAGCAGATCGACCTGCGAGAAAATGCTCGCCATCTCAAGCGCCACCTTGCGGCGGAAGCGATCCGACTGCACGAAATCCACGGCTGACAAGAACCGCGCCTGGCGAAATGAGTTGGGCCAGGAATCATCTGTCTGCGACTTCAGTTCATTCAGTCCGCCAGCGAGCGCTAGTTCCTCGAATGCGGCGGCGGCTTCGGCAAAAAGCAAGACGTTGAGCGAGCCATAAGGCCAGTCGGGCAGCGAGACCTCGACGGGAGTAAAGCCCAGCTTCTTTGCCGTTTCCAGTGCGGCACGATCTACTTCGGTTGCGGGTGCCTCGTTCATCCACTTCGGAAAGTAGCCGAGCCGCAGCCCACGCACTGCGGCGTTGGCGTCGAAGTCAAGATAGCTCGGAACAGAGTTAAGGTCTCCCGCATCGGGGCCTGATATGGCATTCAGCACGAGCAGGGTGTCTTCGACAGAGCGGGCCATGGGGCCAAGCTTGTCCAGCGACCAGCAGAGCGTCATGGCGCCAGTGCGCGGAACGCGACCATAGGTGGGACGAAGTCCGGTAACACCGCAGCGCATGGATGGGCTGACGATGCTTCCCTCCGTTTCACTGCCGATGGAGAATCCGACCAACCCCGCGGCAGTCGCCGCTCCGGGACCAGCCGATGATCCCGAGGAGCCTTCTTCGAGCAGCCAGGGATTCATCGTCTGCCCGCCGAACCAAACATCGTTCAACGCAAGCGCCCCCAGAGACAACTTGGCTATGAGCACCGCGCCAGCAGCGTGTAGACGCTTCGTTACCGCTGCATCCTGTGCGGGAATGCGGTTGCGGAAAGGCTCGGCTCCATAGGTGGTGGGAATACCGGCAGTGTCGAGCAGATCCTTCGCTCCCCACGGAATTCCGTGCAGCGGGCCACGGTAGTGCCCGGACGCAATCTCCTTATCGGCCTGACGCGCCTGGGCGAGAGCGAGGTCGCGTGTAAGCGTGATCACGCAGCGAAGCTGCGGGTCGAAGCGCTGGATGCGATCGAGATAAATATTAGTGAGGCGCTCGGAGGTGAGTTTGCGCTGCTCAATCCACTGCGAGAGACGATGGACAGGCGCAAACGCAATCCCCGCATCTGACGTTGGGAGCGGGCCGGGATCAGCCGTAGTGCGAATGAACCGATCGCGCGTGGGGCCGGAGGATTGACCTGGCATCACGGGATTCCACTGCGACCAGGGCGCAATGCTCGATTCAATCGCCACCTTGCGCGGCCCAACGCGACGCTCGTAGTAGGGCGCAAGTGAGGTCCGCCAATTTCTGGCGGCCTGGGTGCGTTCGGCCTCGCTCAAGGGGAAGTTGACTAGCTTTTCCGATTCCGCGAAGGTCGCCGCCGAGACCTCTGGACCAAACGGCGGTGCGGTGCCAAATGCTGGCGGCGCGCCGGGAGGCGGTGTACTCGAAGGTGGCGCACTCGGAGGTGGCGTGCTCTCGGGCTGCGTGTCCTGAGTCTGGGGCGCAGTTTCCGCTCTACCGGCGGCGGCGCTAAGAACGGTGAGGGCTGAGAGGGCGATGAAGTCGCGGCGTGAGGCTGACATGGTGCTCCGGGGACTCAGAGTGTCGGCTTTGGACAGCAAGCAAACACTATAACTCAGGAACAGCAGTCCCCGGCAATCGGCAGATCAGCTTGCGGGTCTTGGAATGATGTCGTCTCCGTTGATATGGAATTGTGCAGAGCACTGGTCAGAGCCGCAGATGATCGGAACGATTCCAGCCATCTGTTTCCGGGTGATCAGGCCCAGTGTGGCGCACGACGGGCAGGCAAGCACGGCCCAGAACGGATCGCTCTCTTCGCCGGTTTCGCCAGCATTGTCGAGCACAAATACGGTTCCAGGACTCATCTGTTCGGGGATCCACTGAGGGAGATAGTTAATCTCAACGATCATGTGTCACCTCCACAGTCTCTAAAAGACTGGCTGATTACTGCCGTGCTGCAGCGCGTGCGGCACGAGCTGCTCGAACCGATTGGGAACTCTTCTTAGGAACTCGCAGCTCAGGGGTGGCCTGCAATGGAGCCAGAACGCGTTCAAGAACCGGGCCAATGCAGATGGCGAGCAGCGGTTGTTGGGCATTGCGCAAAAGGTCGATCACTCCGCGCTCGGAATCGCGCAGGTAAATGCTTTGTCCGTCGGTCAGCAGATGCAGCCCGGGACCGCGTGAAACCAGCTCCGCAAGAGAGTGATCGAATTCGCGGCGCAACAGAGTCATCAGCTTGCGAATGCGCTGCAAACTGAATCCGCGCTGGCGAAGATCGCACAGCACGGCTAATTCGGCTAAATCTTTGGCGGAGTATAAACGGCGATGGCCTTGGCGCGCGGGCACCACGATTCCCTGCTCATCCCACCACTGGAGCTGCCGTGGCGTGAGGCCCGTTCGCTCGGAGACTTGGCTGGATGTGAAGCTCTGATTCATGCCCACCACCACTGCCTTACGACTTGCAAGGAACAAAGCTACTTAATTTGTTTGAAACATAATTGCATGAAAATGTTGCACTCATATTAAGCCCGGTTTTTCGGAAGTCAAGACTACATTTGCAGATGGAATGCGAATATCTGATGAAAAAGCCGAGCCTTCTTTCTGCTATTTTGTCTGTATGCGTCTGGTAATTAATGGGGATGAACGGAATTTCACCGCGGCAAGGCTGGACTCGCTGATCGAAGAACTGGGCATGAAGGGCGACCGGGTTGCCGTGGAACTCAACCGCGACATCGTGCCGCGCGCAAACTGGGGCACAACCGAATTACATGACAATGACCGTCTGGAGATTGTTCACTTCGTGGGCGGAGGCTAGATCAGCCGGCAACTACAAACATCTTGCAATAGAAAAGGCCGCTCTGGTTAGGAGCGGCCTTTTCTATTGCTGTGAACTGCTGCGCTTTTGTCTTGCGCTTATCTGAAGTTACTTCTGCTCGTTCGCGGCGGCCGGCGGCGTCTGCTGTTTCGGTTGCTGCATCTGGTCCGAGTTTCCAGCGTTTGTCTGCTGGTTGTTGCTCATCAGGCGAACGTCCACGCGGCGATTTTCGGCGCGTCCCCTGGAAGTCGTGTTCTTTTCAACCGGCGCGTCTTTGCCAAGGCCGATGATGAAAACCTTATGCGCGGGCACGTTGTACTTGGAAGCAAGATACTGGGTGACTGCGGCAGCACGGCGCTGGCTGAGCTGATAGTTGTAGTTCGCGTCGCCTACGGAATCCGTGCGCCCTTCGATCTGGACGATGTAACCCTTCACATTCGGAATCTGCTGGCCGATTTCGTCGAGCTGTTCTTTATCTTTGCGGGATAGATCGGCCTTGTTGAATGCAAAGTGAACGGCGGCTTCGGTGACAGGACGATAGTTGTCGAGGTTGACTACCTGGTTGGTCAGATCGCTGACGCCGGTGTTGGCCTTGGCGGCCAGTTGTTGAGCCTGGTCTGCCTGCTGGCCGGCGGCAAGAGCCTTTTGGTCAGCGCTGCTGGCCTTGGCATCAACCCCTTTGATGCCCTGCTGCGCGCGCTGGTCGGTATCGCGAATCCCGCGAGTCGTCTGAGCCGTACGATCATCCAACTCATCGACCTTATTGATGATGGGGTTGACCTGCTGCGCGACATTCTTCTTGGTGGCGCAGCCCACTGTGAGGGCCATTGCACCTACAACAAGCACTGGGAGTAGAAAGCGTTTCATAGAGGAGCTCCTTGGGACTGGATTGCTGATTTAGGCAACCCGAAAAGGTAGATGCCCTGCTACAGTCGATGAGATTTAGAGCACGCGCGATGCCACGAGAGAACCAACACCGAATCAACAACTTAGGTACAAGCACGCGAGAGAAGAGCGGAGATTCCTGCTCGGACGAGTAGAATTTTCATAGGAGATGATTGCGAGTTCCGAAACCAGAGCTGGTCCGGGAACTCTGAAGTGCGCAGGCGAAAGATGGATCTCTTTCAGAAGATCAAAACGGTTCCGACCAATCCAGGGGTGTACCTCTACAAGAACGCCGAGGGTGAGGTCATCTACGTTGGAAAGGCAAAGAACCTGCGCTCGCGGGTACGATCCTACTTCGTCGAAGGAGCGAGTGAAAACGCGAAGACCGGGAGCCTGCTGCGCGAAGCCGTAGATATTGAGTACATCGTGGTGGCCAATGAGCGCGAGGCCCTGGCGCTTGAGAACAATCTGATCAAGCAGAAGAAACCGCGCTATAACATTCTGCTGCGCGACGACAAGACTTACCCGTACGTGAAGCTCACGGCGGAACGTTTTCCGCGAGTGTATGTAACCCGGAAACTTCGCAAGGATGGCGGAACGTACTTCGGCCCGTACTTCCCCGCGAACCTTGCATACCGGATAGTCGATCTGGTTCATCGCAACTTCCTGATTCCGTCCTGCAAGATCGACCTGACGCGCGAGCATCCGCGCCCATGTCTGCAGTTCTACATCAAGCGCTGCCTGGGACCATGCGTGCGCGAACTCACAACCGAGGAAATCTATTCCGAGGCGGTGCGCGACGTGCGACTGTTGCTTGAAGGAAAGCCCACCGAGCTTTCGCATTCACTGCGCGAGCGCATGGAACGTGCGGCGGAAGATATGCAGTTTGAGATGGCTGCAAAGTATCGCGACCTCATTGTGACCGTGGAGCAGTTGCACGAGAAGCAGCGCATGGCTTCGGCAGAAGGAGACGACATTGACGTCATCAGCTACCACTACGAGAACCATCTGCTGGCGGTGAATCTGTTTCACATGCGCGGCGGCAAGGTACTGGACCGTCGAGAATTTTTCTGGGAGGACCTGGGCGAACTGGAATCAGCGACCGGCTTTGAGGTTGGCGAGTTCTTCAGCACACTACTGAAACAGCTCTACCTTGATGCGCCGTACATCCCGCGGACAATTTACATTCCGGTCGAATTTGAAGATCGTGAGACGCTGGAAGATTTGTTAAGCGAGAAACGCGGCGGACGTGTTCATATCGATGTGCCGCAGAGAGGCGACAAGCGCTCGCTCATCGATCTGGTGGGCACCAACGCAAAGCAATCGTACGATCAGCGCTTCCGGGTAATGAAACCACGTGCGGATGTAATGAAGAGCGTGTTGCAGGATGTGTTTCTGCTGGCTGAAGAGCCAAAGCGGATTGAGTGCTTCGACATCTCGCACATCCAGGGTGCGGAGACCGTGGCATCGATGGTGGTGTGGGAAGACGGCAAGATGAAGAACTCCGAGTATCGCAAGTTCATCATTCGCACCGTGGAAGGGATCGACGATTTCAAGTCGATGCACGAAGTTGTGACACGCCGCTACAAGCGCGTTCTCGAAGAGGGACAGGCGATGCCTTCGCTGGTGCTGGTTGACGGCGGATTGGGACAGTTGCACGCGGCGGCACGAGCGCTGGAAGAACTCGGACTCGCTTCGCAACCGCTTGCTTCCATCGCAAAGAGAGAAGAGATTCTGTATCTGTTCGGACAGGAAGACGAGCCAATCGTGTTGGACCGGCACTCGCCGGTTCTGCTGCTGATTCAGCAGATCCGCGATGAGGCTCACCGCTTCGCCATCACCTTCCATCGCAAGCGCCGCCAGATGCGCGATCATGCAACAGAGCTGCGGGACGTGCCGGGGATCGGCGAGCTGACAACGCGCCGGTTGCTGCAGCATTTCGGTTCGCTTCACGCAGTGAAACAGGCGAACTACGCTGCTTTGACTTCGGTGGTAAACACGAAGCAGGCAGCGGCGATTCTTGAATTCTTCCGGCAAGAGAAATAGTTTCGTTGCAGCTATAGGACTTCGCGGGGTTCGCTACTGGACGCGACTTGCTGGGCCAGGTACAACGCGCCTTCGAACGGTTGCCGCTCACTGATACGCACCTGAACCTCTGGACGGTCGGTGCGAATAATGTTGCTGAAGACTTGGCGAATGCGGGCAGAGTTGTCGAAGACGCCGCCGGTGATTGCAATTTCCAGACTGGTGCGACCCACCCAGAGGCGACGCAGCACGATTTGAGCAATGCGGGCCAGTTCAATTCCAGCAGCAGTAAGGATTTCGCTGGCGATCGCGTCTCCACTTTCCGCAGCAGACAAAACCATGGGGAACAGCTCTGCGAAGTTAGGAACCTGATCGAGGTTACAGCGCTGCACCAGTTGTTCGCGGGTGACGATACCCCAGCCCTCCATGATCGAGGTGATCAGGCCGCTGCTGCGCCCCATGTCCAGCGCTCGTATGCATTGCGAGATCGCGCGATGACCAATCCAATTTCCTGAACCCTCGTCAGAGACTAACCTTCCCCAGCCTCCGGCGCGTGCAATCTCGCCGCGTTCGTTGCGACCAAAAGCTACGGAACCGGTGCCAGCAATGCAGACCATGCCCGCCGCTCCCGGGAAGTACGATTCGAGAGCGATGACTGTGTCTCCGACCACTTGAGTCGAGGTGTGAGGAATGATTTCATCGAGGATTTCAGCAATCTTTGCTGCGTTCGCGGGAGAGCCAGCCCCGGCCACGCCAGCACAAACGCCTGACAGATCAGCGGCGGCAATTCCGGCTGTGGAGAGCGCGCCACGAATTGCTTGGTGCAAGGCGACTCGTGCATCTTCACTGGATGCGCTGTGAAGGTTGCAGCCTCCCCCGGTGTGAGTGGCAATGACGGATGTGCCGTCCGACACTGCTACGGTTGACTTGCTTCCGCCTCCATCGATTCCGAGGAAGTATGGCATCGTGTTTTTATTCTGACACAGTCTGGAAAGCCGGAGCTATGGAAGAATACAGAGGAGCGTTTCTCCTTTGGTTCTGCAGGTAGCTCCGCAGCTATGGTGACGCGCCACTTCGACGGGGACGGTGAGTTGGTTATGACTATGGCTGCGAAGACCGAAGCGGTGCGACCTGAACTAATACGGCGCCTGAATGGTTGGCACGCGACGGCCATCGTGGTGGGAACGATTATCGGCAGCGGAATCTTCCTGGTACCGGCGGAGATGATGCAGGCGGTGGGCTCGGCGCGCATGGTGTACGCGGTCTGGATCGTGGGAGGGATACTCTCGTTCTTCGGCGCGTTGACCTATGCGGAGTTGGGATCGATGAAGCCGCAGGCGGGTGGTGAATATATCTTCATTCGCGATGCGTACGGTTCGGCGGGCGGATTTCTCTACGCGTGGACCTGGTTCATCATCGCCAAACCCGCGTCGATTGCGAGTGTGACAACGGGAATCGTGCGCGTGCTTGGAACCTTTGCAGGATTGGACTTCTTGTCGTGGACAGCTTTTCACGCTGGAGTCACTATGACCTGGGGACAGGTGTTGGCCATTGCGCTGACGGTTGCGATCTCCGCGTTGAACTATGTGGGAGTCGAGTGGGCAGGTAACTTTCAGCTAGTGTTTACGCTGGTGAAAGTGGCAATGGTGCTGGCGATTGTAAGCATGTGTTTGGGCTATCACGGCGGAAGCTGGCAAAACTTTGCGGGACAGGTTGCGAACGCGAAAGGCGGCGTCGCGGGCTTCATGGCCGCTCTGGTAGCGGCTTTGTGGGCCTACGACGGATGGAACGATTTGAACATGGTGGCTGGCGAAGTGAGACGTCCAGAGAAGACGATTCCGCGGGCGCTGATTGCGGGCGTGGCGGTGGTGGGCGTGCTGTATATGTTGACCAACGCGGCAGTGCAGTATGTGCTGCCGGCGGCGGCGGTGGCCGCTTCGCAACACGCGGCAAGCGATGCGATGCGGATTGCGGCGGGAGCGTCCGGAGCCGCACTGGTAGCGGCTGGAATGGCACTCTCAATGCTGGTGACAATGAACGGAACGGTGATGAGCGGAGCGCGCGTGCCGTATGCAGTGGCACGCGATGGGTATCTGTTCCCTGCTCTGGCGGAAGTGCATCCGGTGTTCAGGACTCCGGCGATGGCGATAGTCGTTCAGTGCGCTCTGGCAGCGGGTTTGCTGATGATTTCGGGAAAGTTTCGCGAGCTGTTTTCGCTGGCGGTCTTCGCGGAATGGCTGTTCTATATGGTGGCGGCGAGCACGATTTTTGTCTTCCGCAGACGCGCTCCGAAAGCTGAAAGACCTTATAAAACGTGGGGCTATCCGGTGGTTCCGGCAGTGTTTGTGCTGGCTTCAGCGGTGCTGCTCTACTACTCGTTCATGGATAATCTTCGACTATCCATTGGCGGAGTTGTGGTGATCACGGCAGGGCTTCCGGTGTATGGGTACTTCGCGCGAAGGAAGAGGGCGATGGCCAACGATTGACCTGAAAGTTAATCGTGGAAAGGTGGGGCGGTTACCTGATGGATAACCGTTGTGCAGGCCCCTAAAGGATTAGCTTGCTGTGTATCAATGAAGGTCATGGTGTTTATATAGTCGTTAATGGGTGCTGTATAAATATGCAGTTCTGGTGATGTGTGTTTCTGGGATTGAGGTCGGAAAGTAAAAGACAAGAGCAAGGACAACGTCAACAACCCCAGGTCAGCCCCAAAGAACGGGGCGGGACCTGGGGCACCAGAACCTTTAGACGACGCTGGTGGTCATCTTTAGGACGCCGCAGGTGCGAGCGATGGATTCTAGTTTGGCGCGGGTGTCGGATTTCATCTTCACCATGGGGAGGCGGTAGTTTTCTTCGATGCGGCCCATCATGGCGAGAACTGCTTTTACGGGCATGGGGTTGCTCTCGATGAAGTTGGCTTGCATCAAGGGCAGGAACCTATGGTACGTGGCGCGGGCGGTGGCCCAGTCGTTGTTGAGCGCGGCGCGGGTGAGCTCGGCCATTTCCCTGGGGATGGCGTTGGAGGCTACGGAGATTACGCCGACTCCGCCGACGGAGATTACGGGGAGGGTCAGGGCGTCGTCGCCGCTGAGGACAGCGAAGTCCTTCGGGACAATGTTGCAGATATCGGCGATCTGGCCAAGGTTTCCACTGGCTTCCTTTACGGCTGCAATGTTGGGCAGCCTGGAGAGGCGTAGAAGAGTGGCAGGTTCGATGTTGACGGCGGTGCGGCCGGGGACGTTGTAGAGCACTATCGGTTTGTCGACGGCTTCGGAGATGGCTTTGAAGTGCTGATACTGGCCCTCCTGCGTAGGCTTGTTGTAGTAGGGAGAGGCGGATAGGATCGCATCGACGCCCTTCATCTTTGAGACCTCAGAGGTCTTCTGGATGGCTTCGCTGGTGGAATACGAAGAGGCTCCGGCGACGATGGGAACACGTCCGGCGGCTACTTCAATGGTGATCTCGATGACCTTGCGCCACTCGTCGTGGGAGAGGGTGGGAGTTTCTCCGGTGGTGCCACAGGGAACCAGGAAATCGATTCCGGATTCGATCTGCCAGGCGACGAGCGCCCGCAGGGCTTTTTCATCCACCGATCCATCGGCCAGGAACGGAGTCACGAGCGCCGTTCCGCATCCACGTAATTTAAGCATTGCGTTAGCCCTTCAGCTCTGAGAACACTTCTTGGAATTCGTAAAATCCACGCTTGCCTTTCACCCACTCCGCGGCGCGCACGGCTCCTTCGGCGAAGCCACGGCGGTTGTGGGCGTTGTGAGTCAGCGTAATCTTATCCGCGTCCGACATCAACTCTATCGAATGTGTGCCGACGACTTCGCCCTCACGGACGGAATCGACGCCCACCTTCTTACCTCCAAACTGCTCCAGGGTTTTTGCCAGGGAGACGGCAGTGCCGCTGGGAGCGTCGAGTTTGTGGACGTGATGAGTTTCGGTGATGTGTCCCGTGTAGCCGTACTTCAAGGCTTTGGCCCCTTCGCGGACAATGGCGAAGAAGAGGTTGACGCCGATGGAAAAGTTCGAGGCCCAGACAAATCCGGTGCCGGCGCGCTCAACCAGATTGCGCACGTGCGGCAGCTCGGCGTACCAACCGGTGGTGCCTACAATCATGTTGGCTCCGGAGCGGATGGTGGCTTCGATGTTGGACATGACGGAGTCGGGAGTGGTGAAGTCGATGACAGCATCGACATCGGCGAGACGCTTTTTGGTGAGGGCC
>DATLJC010000071.1:0-16805 GCA_035539055.1 Saccharimonadales bacterium (SeqCode)
ATCTCGCAGATCAAGTCGTCGATGAAGATGCAGAAGGTCGCGCCGCAAATGCAGCAGATCCAGGAGAAGTACAAGAAGTACAAACTGGACGATCCGCGCCGTGGCGAGATGCAGAAGGAAATCGCCGCGCTCTACAAGGAGCACGACGTGAACCCGGTCGGCGGATGTCTTCCGGTCATCATCCAGATGCCCTTCCTGTTTGCCTTCTACACCATGTTGCGCAACGCCATCGAGTTGCGGCACGCAAACTGGCTCTACCTCACGGATCTTTCGGCGCCCGACCACTGGCATATCATTCCCATCGCGACCATCCTGCTGATGATGATCATGCAGCGCATGATGCCCGCCTCCGGAATGAGCAAAGAGCAGCAAAAGATGATGAATATGATGACTCCTGTCATGTTCGCCATGTTCACCTGGTCAGTCGCCTCCGGGCTGGGCCTGTATATTATTACGGGCACCGTGGTGCAGATCTTCCAGCAGTTGGTAATGAACCAGACGGCAATGGGCAAAGAGATGCGTTCCATGGCTGAAAAGCGTGCCCTGAAGGCCGCGGAAAAGAAGCGCTAGTCGGCGAGGAGCGAGTAATGGCAATCGAAGATAAAATAGCTGCGGCAAAAGAGATCAACGAACTGCTGAACAGAATTGTCCGTCTTGGCGGCTTCCGTGTGAAGTACCGCATCGCCGTCGATCCCCCAGTCAACGAGGGAACAGAGTGGGACCGTCCCGCGATCCTGGTGGACTTCTCCGGACCCGACAGTGCGTTGCTGGTTGCGCGCGGAGGAGAACTTCTGCACGCGCTTGAGATGATTACCGTGGAGTCCGTGGGCGACCTGCTCGACGAGCACGAACGCATCAGCTTTGACTCCATAGGATTCCGTCAGGCCCGCACCGATGAACTCGTCTTGTCCGCCAACGTAGCGGCAGACAAGGTTCGCAAGAGCGGAGCCCCTTACGCGTTCAGTCCCATGAACAGCCGCGAGCGTCGTGTCGTCCACTTGGCCTTGCGCGACGTCGCCGACCTGCGTACCGAGAGTGAGGGCGAAGGTCCGGCTCGGCATCTGGTTGTTTATCCCAAGGACTACAAGGGCAAGGCTCCCATGTCGCCCGCCGCCGGCAGACCTGCTGCCCGTCGCGGCAGGAGATAGCGCGGCGCTGGAACGATAAACAATTGAGCCCCGTTGCGATTCGATGAGAATATCGCAGCGGGGCTTTTATTCTGTCAGCAATTCGCAGAGGAACTCACTATGTCGACCAACGTAAGCATGCTGGCTGAAATTCCAATGTTCAGCCTGCTCGATCACGACGAACGCACCACTCTCTCGGAGTTGATGACCGAAGAGAGCTTCGCGGCGGGTCAGAAGATTTTCAACGCGGGCGATATCGGCGACAGCCTCTACATCGTCCGCCGTGGCCGCGTGCAGGTCTCCGTGGAAGACGATCTTGGCGAAAGCATCGTCACGGGAGAAGCCGAGGCTGGCGACGTCTTCGGCGAGATATCAATGCTCGACGGAGGTCCAAGAACCGCAACCGCCGTGGCCGTGGAAGCCAGCGAACTCTTTCGCCTCGACCGCGAAAACCTGCAGGAGTTGGTCTCCTCCCACCCTCACGCCGCGCTCGACCTGCTGACCGTCGTCGGACGCCGCCTGCGCTCCACCGATGAGTTGTTGCGCAATCGCGTAACGCGCAACGCCAACGTCGAGGAGGCCGAGCAACTCACAACGGGCCAGCGCATCGCCGACCACGTCGCCGCCTTCGGAGGATCGTGGACATTTATCATCCTGTTCTCCGTGATCATCGGCGGATGGATAACCATCAACAGCCTCGCCGTGCTGAAGCACCCTTTTGACCCCTTTCCTTACATCCTGCTGAACCTCCTTCTATCCACGCTTGCCGCTCTTCAGGCTCCGGTCATCATGATGAGCCAGAACCGGCAATCCGCCAAGGACCGCATAAAGAGCGACCTGGACTTCGAGGTAAACCGCAAAGCCGAACTCGAAATCGCCACATTGCATCGCAAACTCGACCGAATGTATGACCGTGTGCAGGAACGCTGGGGCGAGCAAGAGAAGGAGCGCAAGCAGAGCGCCAAAATGGATGAGAAAGGCCCCAACGATTACTACTAAAATGAGATCGAAGTGAATCTCGACGATACCATCGTAGCCATCGCCACCCCGCCCGGACGAGGGGGCATCGGAGTAGTGCGTCTCGCTGGCCCCGAATCCAAATCCATCGCGTCGCAGATATTGCGCCTGTCGGCCAAACGCACTCTCGATCCCAACCGCGCCGAGTTCTGCGAATTAATCGACATCGAAACCGCCGAGCGCATCGACGAAGTCGTAGCCACTCTCTTCGCCGCGCCCCACTCCTACACCACCGATGACATTGTCGAAATCAGTTGCCACGGCTCGCCCGTCGTCCTCCGCCGCGTTGTAGAGATGGCCACCGCGCAAGGCGCGCGCCTTGCCGAGCCCGGCGAATTCACCCAGCGCGCCTTCCTCAACGGACGTCTCGACCTGACGCAAGCCGAAGCCGTCCGCGACCTCATCGACTCGCAAACCCTGTATCAGGCAAAAGTAGCCGCGCAGCAGTTGAAGGGATCGCTCTCTCGAGTCGTACTACCGATTAAAGAAAAACTGATCGCTCTCATCGCCAGGCTCGAAGCCGGAATCGACTTCGCCGAAGACGATATCTCCGTCATGCCCACCGATCAGATCCTCGCCGCACTCGAAGACGTGAAAGCACCGCTGCGCGTTCTCGCCTCCAGCTTCACCTTCGGCAAGGTGGTGCATCAGGGACTAACCCTCGCCATCGTCGGCCGTCCCAACGTAGGCAAGTCGAGTCTCTTCAATCAGCTCGTCGAGCGCGAGCGCGCCATCGTCACCGCGCTTCCCGGAACCACTCGCGACCTCGTAACCGAAACCGTAGCGCTCGGCGGAATCCCCGTGCGCCTCATCGATACCGCCGGAATCCGCGAAGCTCTCGATGAAGCCGAACACATCGGCATTCGTAAATCCATGGAAGCCCTCGCCGATGCCGACATTGTCCTCGTCGTCCTCGACACCAGCAATAACTCCAGCGAAGTCGACCGCGAACTCCTCACCGATGTCTCCGCCCGCGCCGCCATCGTCGTCCATAACAAATCCGACCTCAGTCGCCACGCCGACTCTTCGCCCTTCGCGAATCTCCCCACGGTCCGCACCTCAGCTCTAACCGGCGAAGGCATCCCCGAGTTGCGCGCCGCAATTCTTCAAATAGTCCGTGGCAACGCCGCCGATGCCGGCGGAGCCATGCTGACCAACCTCCGCCAGCAAACTCAAGTGCAATCCGCGCTCACCGCCATCGCCGCCGCCGAGAATTCGCTGCACAATTCCATCCCTCACGAAATGGTCCTCCTCGACCTCTACAGCGCTCTCCGCGCCCTCGATGAAATGACCGGTGCCACCACTTCCGACGATATCCTTAACCTGATCTTTTCAACCTTCTGCATCGGAAAATGAACATGTCTACCCGATCATCGCAGGGAGCGAGCTGCTGAGATTGCATCATTCGACGCATCCGGCTCTTGCCACCCTTGACGAAGACCGGAAAAATTAGTGTCCGCCACAATCCGGAACACATCACGTACAGGTACGAATCGAAATCGCGTTGTGTAACTTAGTTGAGACCCAAGCTTGCATAAGCCGAAGAATGGACGCCAAAAAGTGAACATCGAAAAGCAGCGCTGCTCCTGGGCACAAACCGATCCACTGCTCCGCCTCTATCACGACGAAGAGTGGGGAATACCTGAACGCGACAGTCGCGCTCTTTGGGAAGCGCTCATGCTCGATGGCTTTCAAGCTGGTCTCTCCTGGATCACGGTTCTCAGAAAGCGCGACGCTTTTCGCAAGGCCTTCAAGAACTTCGACGCCCGAACAGTTGCTAGTTTCGGAAAACCTGAAATTGATAAAATGCTCGAGAATCCCGATATCATTCGCTCGCGTGCGAAGATCGAAGCCACGATCGCGGGCGCAAAGATTTATGTTGCAATGGAAGACTCCGGCGAAGACTTTTCAACTTTTGTCTGGAGCATCGTCGGCGGCAGTCCCATTCACCACCAGGGCCCGATACCGGCCAGCACCCCGCTCTCCGAAAAAATGTCGAAGGCTCTAAAAACCCGTGGCTTCAAGTTTGTAGGCCCCATCATCGTCTATGCGTGGATGCAGGCCGTAGGGATGGTCAACGATCACGAGCCGACTTGCTTTAGACGGGGACACAATCGCAAATCAGCAAAGTAGCAGCCCGCAGCTGAAGATTCTCTTCCTCCGGAGTGAAAGCACCATATGAGACTGGAAGAACAAAAGACGCCGCTCTATTTCGAAGACCTGCACGTCGGTCAGAGATTCACGTCAGGCACGTTTCAAATGGACGAGACCGCGATCAAATTGTTCGCATCCCAGTTCGACCCGCAACCCATTCATATCGACGAAGCTGCTGCCCGCGAAGGTATGTTTCAGGGAATAATCGCCAGTGGTTGGCACACTGCGTCCGTCGCCATGCGGCTCCTGACCACCGGGGGCCTTCCCTTCGCGAACAATATGGTTGGTTTAAGCTGCAATCTTGCTTGGCCCAGACCAACCCGCCCAGGCGACATTCTCCAGGTCGAAAGCGAGATTCAAGAAATCGCCCGGTCGTCGAATTCGAAGCGAGGCATCGTCACCGTCAGGAGCACAATGTCGAATCAGCGGGGAGAGACCGTTTACATACTGACGGCAAAAATCATGGTCTCGAAGCGCGCTATTCGAGATTCCAAGCCTGAGCGTGCGAGCGCAGTTGACGAGCCATAGATATCGGTATCGTGCAGGAACATTGATCGCCTCCGTGAGACACGCGATAGCCAACTCAGGCTCATCGCGTGACTTACCGTTTTCCCAAAGCTCCCAGGCTCAACCGAAAGCGAGCTTTCCCCGCCTCATTGAAGCTCACTCCTATTCCACCGGCTCCAATCGGAGTGGGGAAGAACACTGCAGCCGTCGTGCTCTGGTGCGTTTGCCAGCCAAGACTCCCCATATCGAATCTGCCAGCCTCATACAGCACCGCAATGCCCGGATACACCGACAATCTCCGCACCGGCGGCGCGTGGAAGACGACTCCGCCGCCAGCCGATACCATCGTGTTCGCGTGAAACTCCTGGTAGCGATATGCGCCCAACTGTCCTGAGCCGCCGGAAGTAAACTGTTCGTAGAAATTCAGTTTCCTGCCGAAGCTGCTGGCAATCTCTCCCATCCCTACCCACGACGCATATCTTGAGAGGGGACCAAGGCTCGTGAGACCGTTACGCAGAAATGGATAGGATCGATCCCTGAAGCTATAGCCGACTGCACCTTCAATCCTCGTCCCTTTGTACGGAAGTCCGCCCGAGTCCTGCGTGTTGTAAATCCATCTGACTTCCGGATCGGCGAAAGCATGGTTCCGCGACACGACGCCGTCGGTCACAACCTGTCTGCTGTAGGAGTCGTATCCTGCGCGCACTCCCAGTCTCACTTGAGCGAATCGCCACGTTCCCATCCCCGCATAGAATGAGCCTCCAAAGCGATCGCGAGTCTGGGCTGTCTGAACACGTCCCGCATAGGAGTTCACATGAGTTCTCTCGACAAACATCCCCGGAGCGAAGAAATTTCCGGTTCCTCCGATGGGTCGATAGTACTCAGCCCTCAATCCGGGGTCGTAACCGACAGTCGCCGCCGCAAGCGCGCGCGACTTGTAGGCACCCGCGCCAATGCGACTCAACGACAGTCGTAGCGCCGTCTGTGAAGGTTCTCCCGGCGAAGTACTGAAAGCGAATGACGGTCGTATAAGAATGCTTTCCCCTGTGCGTCGCAGAAAGTCTATGTTGTAGCCGCCCTCCTTCTGATTCCACTCATAAGAAGCTCCCGGCACGCCGGTCGCCGCCACCATCCCGGAGAGCGTGTCTTCCATTTCCCTCACGCCCACCGGGCCGGAGCCAAGCTTGCGCTTCAGCTCCTGTGTGGCGTCTCTGCGGAACGACTCCTGGTGAGCCGTCACCGACACGACCGGCGCGCGCAAAGGATATGTCAGCCTATGGCGACGATGCTCCAGGTATGTTTCCCACTCCGCGCTACCGATCTCAAGGCTTTTCAATTCCTCTGCTCTTGCTTTGGCCGCTTCATATCCCGCTTGAATCAAGTCTCGCGCACGCGCGTAGTCAGAGCCTGAAAATCTGCCGGTGTCCACCGCGATCACAATGTCTGCCAGCTTTGCCGAGCGCCTCTCGTTCTGCTCGATGGCGACAGAAGCCGAGCGCAGCAGGATACTGCTTAACGAAGTCAGGTCCTTGGCTTGCGGAAAGCCTCCTTTCAAAGTGACGGCAATCGTCTTTTCAGCTCCCATCGATTGCGCAACTTCGACCGGAAGGTTCTGTATCAATCCTCCGTCCACCAGCACCTTACCTTCCCAGGCTACAGGCGTAAAGATAGCCGGCAGCGCCATGGTCGCGCGCATTGCCTTTGCCAGCGAGCCTCTGCCCAACACCACACCCTCGGCCTTGATCAGATCGGTGGCCACGCACCGAAATGGAGTAGGCAGATCGTCAAAGCTCTCCATATCTCCATAGGCTGCGGTGTTTCGACTCAGCATCATCGAAAGCGCTTCGCCCGAGTTGATACCTTGCGGCAATGAGAACCTGCGCCCCAGGCGTAGCGTCAGGTTCCCATAACTTCGGTTCCATCCCTGTTTCTCGACAATTGGTTGATCCCGGTACTGCGGCGTTGCACTCAGCAACAGATTCCAATTGGCATGTTCGGCGATACTCGTAAGATCGCTTGCGTCCAATCCCGTTGCATACAGCCCTCCGATAAGTCCGCCCATGCTGGTACCGGCAATCCTGTCAATCGGAATGTGGTGTTCTTCAAAATAGCGGATCACCCCGATGTGAGACAGTCCCAGCGCGCCACCGCCACTCAGCGCCACTCCCACCACGGGCCGGCCAATATCTTTCTGCGTGTGCGATGACTCGTTTTCATCCGCAACATAAACCGGGGATTCCGTTACCTGTGTCTGGCTCATCAGCGGCTGAGTAGCCATCAAGCAGAGCGCAAATAAGTACCTGAATATCGCATATCGACTCATCTCGACCACTCCGATTCAAGACGCGTAACCTTCTGCGCAAGCATTAACGAAAGATACAGCATTGTTCGACTTAGCGCGTCGATCTCACCGATTCCCAATGTTTCACGTATCAGCGTGAGACAATTCATATATGGAATTCCCTGATCTACACCCCAGTTTGCTTCGCGCGCTCACCGCTCGAAACTACACCGAACCCACCCCGGTACAGTTAGCCGTACTTCGGCCAGATGCCGCTGAGCGCGACCTTCTGGTATCGGCCCCCACCGGTTCAGGCAAGACGGTCGCCTACGGACTTACATTGGGCTCCATGCTGCTTGGCGAATCCGAAAGGTTCAGCCGTCCGCAGCAACCCTTGGCGCTCATTGTCGCGCCCACTCGTGAACTCGCGCAACAGGTGCAGCGTGAATTGGAATGGCTCTTCGCCAACGCCGGCGCCCGCGTCGTCTCCTGCGTCGGAGGCATGGACATCCGCCGCGAACAACGTTTGCTCTCGCAGGGCGCGCACATCGTGGTTGGAACCCCAGGCCGCTTGGCGGACCACCTCGATCAGCGGCATCTGCATCTCTCTGGCGTTCGAGCCGTGGTTCTCGATGAAGCGGATGAAATGCTCGACCTCGGCTTTCGCGAAGAGCTCGAAATTCTGATGAACGCCACTCCTCCGGAGCGGAGAACGTTGCTGTTTTCGGCCACGCTACCAAAGCCCATCCTGTCTCTCGCCAAGCGATATCAGCAAAATGCTCTTCGCCTCGCGCTCTCGCCTGAAAATCAGCCCCATGCCGATATCGAATACAAAGTATTCTCCATTCGCGCCCGCGACGGCGAACACGCGGTTGTAAATTCGCTGCGATACTTCGAAGCTCACGGCGCTCTCGTTTTTTGCTCCACCCGTGAAGCGGTCCGCCACCTGCATGCCAACCTGCAGGAGCGGGGATTTTCCGCCGTCGCTCTTTCCGGAGAATTGAAGCAGCATGAGCGTAACAGCGCCCTGCAGGCCTTGCGCGACGGACGCGCTCGCGTCTGCGTCGCCACCGATGTCGCCGCCCGCGGTCTTGATATGCCTGACGTCGGCCTTGTAATCCACGCGGAATTGCCGCAAAACCGGCAAACTCTTTTGCATCGCAGCGGACGCACCGGACGAGCGGGCCGCAAAGGCATTTCACTGATTTTGGCACCTGCCCCTCAACGTGGCGCTGTCGAGCGCCTGTTGGCCTCCGCAAAGATCAAAGCGACCTGGTCTGCTGCGCCTTCGGCTGACGCTATTCGCTCGCGCGACGAAGAGAATCTCATTCGTGAAATCGCAACCATGGCGGAAACTCCTGCGGAAGAAGATTTGTCTGTCGGCCGGATACTGCTCGAGGGCACCAGTCCTGAGAATCTCGCAGCCGTGCTTGTCCGTCTTCGCCGCGAGAACCTGCCCGCGCCCGAGGTCCTGGACGATCCTGGCTCGGTTCGCAGCGAAACATGGCAAAGCAAAAAGACCTTCCCTGACAAGAAGAAATTTGGAAGCAAGAAGAGCTTTGGTGCCAAGAAGTCTTTCGCAGGAAAGAAGAAAACCTGGGGAAACCCCGACAAGAAGCAGGACAACGCACGTCCAAAAGGTAGGCGCCCCTAGAAATCAAATCTCAGCACACGCCGCGAAAAAGGAACTTCCCCCATGGAGGTTCTTTTTTTGCATCCAACATCCCTCTATCCCGGAGGGCCTCTCTTCCATGCACAGCTTTTCCACCGCACAGCGCCGGGACGATTCACAAAGCTTTTGCAACCGGTTTTGCTGTTGCTTCTAATCAACTACAAAAGAAAACAATTACCAGCAGTAACAGTAGGCGCTTCGGAAAAGTGGAAAACTCAGTAAATGCTCCCATTGTTATCGACTTGAACACAAAACAGGTGCGGAAAACGCCACCGCCCATTCGACCGTTTTGTGGATGGAATTCGATCGCGCGGCAAATCCTTCCGACTTGTTCACCGTCCGCACAATAATTCCACAGCCCGCAAACCGCCACAGATTCGCGACAAAGCAATGCAACTTCATTTCACATTTGCAGTTAACAACTCACGCGACCCTGTGAGTATGCTGAGACTCCTGTTGAAATCCCACGAACGCCGTTGACGCGTGAGTGTGTTCACATTGGAGTGGTTCCAAAGTAGATGTGTCTGCCATCTGCTAAGAGGGGTCATCCTGTGCCGAAGGCGAAGGCCCCCGGCACCGCCCAAGTCTCCCGTGTGGCCTCAAGCTTTTCAGCCCGCCATCGATTCTTCTTTTCCTCGCTCCCGCTGGACATACCTTATAGCTGCAACTGGAATAAAAACTCGGCTGGAACAAAGCCACTCAGGTCGGTCGTACAAAGCTCGTGAGGCGCAGAAATCGTCTCCATTGGATTAAGTGCGGCAGGCAACCAGAGCCATGACTTTGGATTCCTAAGCTCAACAGGTCTTACGGGCTCCAGCAAGAGGGTGCTCGCCGCCAAATGATGTTAGGCCGCAGTGAGGCAGAACAAGGAGATTCCTTTCCGTGAAGCGCTTGGGTCTGGTTGTAACTGTGCTGTTGGCTTGCTCATTGTCGCTGTCTGCTACCGGCGTAGTCACCGTTACAAGCCCGTTGAATAACTCCACCGTCACCTCGCCCGTCCTTGTGCATGCCACCTACAGCGCCACCGCTACCTACATGAAATTGTGGGTCGATCACGTAGCGGTCATCGCGTTGCATACCGGCAGCGTATTCGATTACTCGGCCGCGCTCGCCCCCGGTGCCCACCTGCTTGAAGTGCAGGCCGCTGACGCAACCTCCGGCGTAGTCGTCACAACTCGCGTCAACATCACAGTCTCTTCCGGCTCCACACAGAGCGTTACCGTTACAACGCCACTGAACAATTCCACCGTGACTTCCCCCGTCGCCATTCATGCGACTTACAGTCGAACCGCGAACTATATGAAACTGTGGATCGACCACGTTGCCTCAACCGTCGAGCACAATGGCAGTGTCTTCGATACCACGTCGCCCCTCACTGCCGGACCTCATTTGCTTGAAGTGCAAGCGCAGGATTCCACGACCTTGACCACGTTCACCACTCCGGTCAATATCACGGTCACAAATGCTACGGGCGTCAGTGTCTCTCCGTCCTTAGCCAGTGTCGTAGCGGGACAATCTCAGCAGTTCACGGCCACCGGTGCCACGGGCGCCGTCACCTGGTCGGTCAGTCCCGCCGCAGCGGGCAGTATAACCTCAAGCGGCTTGTTTACCGCCGGTGCGACCGCAGGTACGGCTACTATCGCCGCGGCTGATTCAGGCACAGGCAAATCCGGCACCGCAACTGCCAATGTGATTGCCTTTGTCATCACGCCAAACCCTGCTAGCGTGACCTCCGGCGGTACCGTAACTCTAACCGCAAACGCCCCCGCCACATGGTCGGTTACCTCTGGCGGCGGCACCATTTCAAACACGACGACCGCTTCCACCACTGCTACTTACACCGCGCTCTCAGTTGCAGGCTCTGCCACCGTAACGGCCAACGAATCGGCGAACAATGCGATCGCCGCCTCCGCAACGGTCAACACCGCAGCCCTGACAATCACCCCCGGCGTCGCCCACACGGGAGAGGGACAAAGCCAGCAATTCACGGCCAATGCGCCTGTCACCTGGACTACCTCTTGCGGCAGCATCGACGCCAACGGCTTGTTCACCGCACCCAGTGTCGTTGGAGACTGCACCATCACCGCCACCCAGACCACCGCCTCCGCCACCGCAACCGCCGTCGATCACGTGACCGTTCCCATCATCCAGGGATTGCACTACACCACCTGGAAGAATGACCTCGCGCGCACCGGACAGCAGAGAAGTGAAATCCTACTCACCCCCGCCAACGTAAACGCCACTACCTTCGGACTGAAGTTCTCCGCAGCGCTCGACGGCATGGTCTTTGCCCAGCCCCTTTACATGTCAGCGCTCACCATCAACGGCGCGAAGCACAACGTCGTCTTCGTCGCCACCGAGCACGATACTCTCTACGCCTTCGACTCCGACACCGCCGGCGCACCCTTGTGGAAGAAGACATTCCTCATTAACGGCGCGACCACCGTGCCACAGGCAAATGTAGGCAGCACCATTCCTACCGAGATCGGCATCACCGGAACGCCCGTCATTGATCCCGCGACCGGCACGCTTTACCTGGTTGCCGAGACGCTCGAAGCCGGTGTGTACAAACATCGGCTCCACGCATTGGACGTAACCACCGGCAATGAGCGCACCGGCAGCCCCAAGCTCATTGCCCCCACCGGCTTCGCCTCCAAGGAGGAGTTGCAGCGCACCGGCCTTGCGCTTGCCAACGGAAATGTCTACGTCGCATTTGGCAGTCAGGGAGATCACGCCCCATATAACGGCTGGGTCGTGGCTTACTCCGCCACCACACTCGCGCAGGTCGCGGCCTGGAATGTATCCCCGGGCGGAACCGCCGGCGGCGTCTGGGAGAGCGGCAGCGCGCCCTCGATAGATTCCAACGGTGATCTCTACGTCTCCACCGGAAATGGCAGCTTCAACAAAACCACTCAGTTCTCAATGAGTATCGTGAAGTTGAGCCCCACGCTTTCCGTGCTTGACTGGTTCGCCCCATTTGACGCGGTCAGCCAATCGAAAGGCGACAAGGATGTGGGATCAGGTGGAGTCCTTGTTGTGCCCGACCAGTCCGGTCCTTTCCCGCACGAACTCATCGAGTGCGGAAAGCTTCCCCAGGTCTATGTCCTGAACCGCGACAACCTGGGACATCAGGGCGCAACCTCCAACAGCCAGATTGTGCAGGAACTGACTAACGTAGTTGGCGGAAACACCGGCACCCAATCCGCCGATCACTGTTTTACTACTCCCGCCTATTGGGAGGGGAACGTCTATTTCGCCGGCAACAATGACGTAATCAGGCGGTTCATCCTCGATCCTTCAACCGGAAAACTGTCCACGGCCGCTCTCGACAAGGGAACGTTTATCTTTGCCTTCCCCGGAGGCCAACCCGTCACTTCATCGAATAGTGCCAGCAGCGGAATCGTCTGGGTCGTCGACCGTGGTGCGCCCGCGCACCTGCACGCCTTCGACGCCGCCAACGTCTCCAATTCGCTCTACACCAGCGGCCCCCTGGTCTTCGAAAAATTTGCCGTCCCCACCGTAGTAGAAGGAAAGGTTTTCGTCGCCGGCCAAGGCAAACTGTTCGTCTTCGGCCTCTTCTAGCACCTTTGCTCTACCCGAAATGTCTCGTGCCCGAAACGTCTGGTGTCCGAAACGTCTTGTGCCCCACGTCCCGGCCAGCTTTATCGGCCTGACGTGGGGTAGTTGCCGTTGCTTTTGCCCTTGTTCCTGCCGTTGCTTTTGCCCTTGTTCCTTCAAACCCACGTGCCTTGCCCTTGTTGTTTCCTTTGTTCTTATCTGTCGAATCTAACGAACCCGGGTGGCCCACATATGCCCTCCTTTGGCATATGTGGGGAACACAGTTAAGCCCACCTCACGCGCTCTTGCCTTACCATCACCGCTCCCGCGACTCCCACCGAACTCCCACCCGCGCCACCGTTGGCGGCGAAGTCGACAACGTCGGCGTCCGTGCAATTGCATACCGTCGATCCAACAGATTATCCGCCGCAACATACGCGCTAAACCCTCGCGGCAGAGCCCGTGTAATCCCCGCGTTCGCCACAAACGCTCCCGTCAGCGGAAACTGGTTCCTGTCATCATCGAATTGCCGTCCGAAATATCGTCCATCCACCACCACGGTCCAAAGCTTACGCACATAAGTAGCGCGCGCCGAAGCCGAGTGCCTTGGCACCTGCGGAATCCACAATTCCACCAGCGTAGGATCGGCCGCAAAAGACGTCACTGTCGAGTGCGCATACTGATACGCCGCCTCCACCTGCAGCGCGCGCACATGCAAGCTCACCGCCGCCTCCATCCCCGCGGCCCGCAGGCTGCCGAGATTCTGGCGCTGACGCGTAATCAGCACAGGCGTCGAGGAAAGCGTCACGCTTGAAACCGGATCGTCGATTCCATTCCAAAATCCCGTAGCCCGGAACGACGTAAGCGAGTTCGGCGAATAGAGTACCGACCCCTGCACAATTGTCGAGCGCTCATCCCTCAGCGTTGCATTTGCAAGTGTCGATACATTCCCCAAGCGAAACGCCCGGTATAACTCATTCAGCGTCGGAGCGCGAAACGCCCTTGCCGCCGAGGCCGAAAACGTCCATCGCGAGCTCGCCTCATAAGAGACCGCCACCCGAGGATCGAACGCCACTGAGCTGCGTGAAGGCAACGCCATGCGCACCGTCGGCGCCTGCGAACTGAGCGGCACCGTGATTGAACGCGCATCCTTGTCCGACCAACGATCGACCCGAGCCGATATCGTCAGCAGCAGTCTCCGGGATACTCGCAGCCGGTCCTCAACGAATGCGCCATACCGCCATTGCACGCCGCCATTGCGCAGGTAGGACGTGAGCTTGCCCGACACGTAAGCGAACTCATCGCTCTCGCCCTCCACATAGCGCAGATCAAAACCCGCCACCACCAACTGCCGCGCCGCCACCGGGCGCGACCACAGAAAACTACCACCCGCCTGATTTGCCGGAACCCCCTGATTTCGTGTCAGCGCTTCCGCATTACGATCCGCGCTGATGGAGGTAAATGTCTGGCGCAAAGTCTCCGTGCCGCCATACACTCGCCCGGAAAACGCACCAAGCCGCTCACTGTCCAGGTCAAATCCCGTGCGAAGCTCGCGCACCGTCGCACCATTCGTCTGCAAACGCGTGCCATTCTGCCGCGACTCACCATAGAACGATGCCGCAAGAAATCCACTGGCCAGCGCGTTCAATCGCCGGTCCACCCGAAGCGCCGAACCTCTGTAACTGGAGCTTGCAAAATAATCCGCCGCCCCGCGCAGCGACAGCGGCACCGGAATGTAGCCGTTCGTTGCGCCTCCAAATAACGAACCCGACCCCGCCCACGGTCCCCGCGTAGTGGAAATCGAACCCGAGCCGCTCGGCGTATTCAGATTGCCGTAGGAAAAGTCCACCTCCCCGTGTGTCGGGTGGAGGTGCGCCGCAAACGCACGCGGTGAAACGATGCTGATCGCGCCGCCAATCGCATCACTGCCATACAGTCCGCTGCCGCCGCCGGTCTGCAATTCAATTCTCTCAGGAGCCGTCGTCGGAACCCTCTGCCAGTACACCCACCCGCCGAATGGATCGTTCAGCGGAATACCATCCTGTAACACCAGCGCCCGGCTCGCCGCGCTCGAACCCGTTCCCTGCAGCGACACTCCCTGCGTTGTCGGATTTGCCGACCACGAAGGCGCACGGCGAAACAGCGAGAATCCAGGCGACCCCCGCAGCGCTTCATCCAGCGATAGCGTCGGTGCCAGCCGCAATCCCGCCGCGCTGAACGTAGTCGTCTCGGGAGCCAGCACCGCGCTCGCCGCGCTCACGCTGACCATCTCCTCCGGACGCGCAATCGCCAAACGAATCTTCAGATTCGCCGTCGCCGCCTCTCTCCCCGCCAACGACAGGTGTTCCACCGCGAAGCCCCGCGCGTTCACCGTCAGTTCGCCCACCGGCTCCGCCAAACGGAAATGTCCTTCGTCATCCGTCTGCGTCGAGTGTCCAGCTCTGTCGCGCAGCGTGGCATTGGCAACAGCATTTCCCGTGCGATCGGTGACCGTGCCGCTCACCTCGCGCACTTGCGCAAACGCCGCAGACATCAGCAACAGCACGATCGTCAAAGCAGAGCAGTTTCGCATTTGCATCGGCTCGCAGTTCAAGCTGACTCAATAAACCTAGATGCAAGCTGCTGAACCCCTTTTGCCCAACTCCTCCCGACGATCAATCAAGGGAGCCAAGCCATGTAGCAAACAAGCTCCCTCATCCTCGAACTAAATCCCGCAGCCAGCCGAACCAGGTGGCCCACATATGCCCTCCTTTGGCATATGTGGGAAGAGCGCAAACGTCCACCCCTCGCGCGCCCTCCAGCCTTTGCCCTTGTTCTTGCTTTCCCAACCTTGTGAAACCTCGCCCTCCCCCCAACCACTCAGCCCCATTTGGAACTCTCCCCGCATTACTCTCCACCTTTATCCATCGCCCCTCGCTCCCTCATCATCGAACCGCTTGGCCCCCTCCGCACACAGGTAGGGGACTCGAAAGTTGTGTGGGAACGTCCGAAAGGTTTCATCCATGAGCTACGGCCGCGAATACGATTTCGACTACATCATCGTTGGCTCCGGATTCGGCGGCAGCGTCGCCGCCCACCGTCTCGTCGAAAAAGGCTACAAAGTCGGGGTCATTGAGATGGGCCGTCGCTGGACTCCCGAGAATCTCCCCCGTACCAACTGGTCGCTTCATCGCTGGTTCTTCCGTCCCTCGCTCGCCCTGCGCGGCTTCTTCAACATGCGATTCTTCAAGCATGTCACCATCCTTCACGGATGCGCCGTGGGCGGCGGCTCCATCACCTATGCCAGCACCCTTCTGCGCCCTCCCGGCAAAGTCTGGGAAATGGGTTCCTGGGCTGGCCTCTCCAACTGGCAATCCGAAATGCCCGAGCACTACGACACCGCTTCCCGGATGTTGGGCGTAGTCGAAAACAACATCCTCGGACCCGCCGACCACCTGCTGCAAAAGGCCGCCACCGACTTCGGAGTCGGCAACACCTTCTATCGCACCAAGGTCGGAATCTTCCAGGGCACCGCCGGCCAGCCCCGCGGAACCACCGTCCCCGATCCTTTTTTTGGTGGCGAAGGTCCCGAGCGCACCACCTGCAACGGCTGTGGCGGATGCATGGTCGGCTGTCGCTTCGGCGCCAAGAACACCCTCGACCGCAACTATCTCTACCTCGCCGAAAAGCGCGGTGCCCGCACCCTTGCCGAAACCAAAGTAGTGGACGTCAAGCCGCTCGAAGGCTCCTCTACCGGAGCGCGCGGCTACGAAGTTCACACCGTCGATTCGCTCGCCTTCTTCCGCAAACATCCCCGGCGCTTCACCACCCGCAACATTGTCTTCGCCGCCTCGTCTCTCGGAACCACCGAGCTACTCTTCCGCCTCAAGGAAATAGGTTCGCTCCCCGCCATCAGCGACCAGCTCGGCAAACATATTCGCACCAACTCCGAATCCCTCATTGGCGTCCGCATCCCCGGCTATCTCGACGACCTCTCCAAAGGCGTCGCCATCGGCTCCGGCGTCTACATCGACGAACACACCCACATCGAAGCCGTCCGCTACCCCGCCGGGTCCGATGCCATGTCCTTCCTCTCCACCATGCTCACCGGAGGCCGCCCCGGCCCTGGCCGCATCGCCCTCTGGATGAAGAACGTAGTGCTCTCCCTCCTCCGCCATCCCTGGAAAACCCTGCGCATCCTACAGCCCTTCGGATGGGCGCGCGAGTGCATCATTCTGCTCTGCATGCAGGCTCTCGAAAGCCACATCGACATGTGCTGGCAGCGCCCCTGGTTCTGGCCCTTCCGTAAATTCCTCGTAAGCCGCGGCCAGAAGGTTCCCACCTACATCCCCCGCGCCAACGACTTCGCCGAAAAGTTCGCCCGCATGGCCGGAGGCACCGCCATGAGCATGTTGCCCGAAATCCTCTTCGACGTTCCCGGCACCGCCCACTGCCTCGGAGGATGCGTCATCGCCCCCACCGCCGCCCAGGGAGTAGTCGATAGCCGCCA
>DATLJC010000072.1:0-25041 GCA_035539055.1 Saccharimonadales bacterium (SeqCode)
TCCGGCGAATTCTGCACCGTCCCGATCACGCGGAACTTACCCGGCGAGTGCGGATCAGTCAGCGCCAGTTCACGCGCCCTCTGCGGCGTCACGTTTTCGCACCACACCTGCGCAAATCCGATGAAGAAACGTTGCGCCGGAGTGAAGCCATCAATCGGCTGATCGATTTTGTCGCCCAGTTGCTTTGTCATGGACATGAAAGCCAGCTTCAGTCCTCCGTTATCCGCCGTGTTTTCGCCCAGTGTCAGCTTGCCGTTGAGGTGAACTTCGCCCTTGTCGTCCTTCACCGAAACGAAGCTCGAATACTCATCGGCCACGCATCCCGCGCGCTTCTCAAACTCCGGCCCATCCGTCGGTCCCCACCAGTTGGTGAAGTTGCCATCGCCATCGAACTTCCGTCCCTGATCATCGAAGCCATGCGTCAGTTCGTGTCCAATTACCACGCCGATGCCGCCGTAATTAACGGACTCATCCACTTTCGCGCTAAAGAATGGCGGCTGCAGAATTCCGGCAGGGAAGTTGATGTTGTTTTCGCTCGAACTGTAGTACGCGTTCACCGTGGGAGGCGTCATGTTCCACTCGGCCCTATCTACCGGATTGCCGAGCTTGGCTAAATCGCGCTTGATTTCAAAAATGCTGGCGGCGCGAGCGTTGCCCACCAAATCATCGCGCTTGATGATCACCTTGCTATAGTCCTTCCACTTCGCCGGATAGCCGATCTTGTTGGTCACCTTTTCAAGTTTTGCATTGGCTGCCTTCTTGGTGTCCGGGCTCATCCAGTCAAGACTCTGGATGTCGCCGCTCATCGACTGCTCGACGGCGGCAACCAGAACGTCCATGCGCTGTTTAGCTTCCTTCGGGAATGCTTTAGCGACGTATATCGGGCCGAGTGCTTCTCCCAGGCTGTTGTCGGTCAACGAGGTGCAACGCTTCCAGCGCGCTTCCAGTTCCTTCTGGCCGGAAAGATACTTGCCCTGAAACTCGAAGTTTTCATCGACGAATGACTTCGACAGCAGCGGCGCCGAACCCTTCACCACCCTCCAGCGCAGGTAAGTCTTCCACGTGTCGACCGGTTCGGAGGCGAGCAATCCGCTCAGCTTCTGGAAAAACTCCGGATTCCCCACGTTCAGCGAGTCAAACTTCTCCGCGCCCACCAGCTTGAAATAGCGCGGGAAATCAATCTGCGGAGCCTGCTTGCCCAACTCCGCCACCGTCATCTTATGATCCCGGTTCTTCGGATCGCGACGCGCCACGCGGTCCATCGAAGCATCGGCGATCTTCGTTTCCAGCGCCAGAATCGTTGCCGCATCTTTCGCCGATTGATCCGCACTCTCGCCCGCCAGCGTCAGCATCTTCTGGATGTGCTCGACATACTTTCCGCGCACTTCCACCATCTTCGCGTCCTGCTTCAGGTAGTAGTCGCGATCCGCCAGCGTCAACCCGCCCTGATCCACCTGCGCAATGTTCAGCGCCGAGTTATGCAGGTCCGGACCCGCGCCAAATCCAAACACCGGACGCAGCCCCTTCGACTGCATCTCCGCCACCACGTCCAGCACCTGCTGCTTCGTCGTGATCGCCGCTACCTTTTTGAGCCAGGGCTCAATCGGTTGAATGCCCTTCGCATCGACCGCCTTCTCATCCATGCAGGCCGCGTAGAAATCGCCAACCTTCTTCTCGTTCGCCGTATGCTTCCCTGGCTTCGCCGCGTCTTCCAAAATCGAATGCAGCAGGTAGAGGTTGTATTCCCTCAGCTCGTCAAAGCGCCCATAGCGAGCCTTGTCCGCGGGAATCGGATGCGACGTGCGCCATCCGCCACAAGCGTATTGATAGAAGTCCTGGCAAGCATTCGCCGTCACATCCATCGCCGCCTTATCAAAGCTCACCGGAGCCGAGGGCGTTGTCTGCGCCACAGCAGCGCCACATGCCAGCAGAGCCACGGAGAAAATCTTCAGAAATCGCATTCGGAATCCACCTCGCACTCAAATCCGAAAAGGAGCGCAACGCGCCGTGCCCGCAAGCGGACAAAAAATCCTTCATCGGTGATTGCAGAGAAAATTATCAGGAATGTTACTGAATTGCGAGTGCCCGTAACGGTTCTTTACAGATGCCAATCTTTGCTTCGCGCCGACGCGCGACAGAAACACAGTGCCAGGGAGCCCACATCCGCCTGCCTTTGGCGAATGTGAAAATCCTCTTCACCTCTGCAAACACCAGCAATGCCCTTACTCTCGCCGAACGCGCCTCGACTCGGGCTGAAAGGCGCTCACTGGCACTTGGTGAAGTTGATAGTAGCAGCCGATAGCTGCACTCCCGGGGTCCCCCTCAATAACGACGTACCATCCTGCTGAAAGATCTCAAGCCCAAATGATGGGATGCACGATGGTGTGCCGTCGGGCACTGCATAAATCGAGTAATCCGGCGCGCCAGCCTCCTGCAAGTAACCACCTGTAACACGTTTTATTGGTTTTTGAGTCGGAATTGAAAACGTGTATGCCGTACAAAACGGGAAACCTTCTGCACAGGTGCCTGGTGTCGTGCCAAACGTGTAGGCTTGGGAGGTGTTGAAGATCGGCATCGCTAAAGCCCATAGGTTTGGATATCCATCCGTGGATTTCGATCCGTCCAGAGCTTGCATCACGTACTGAGGCAGTACCGCCCCTGTCTTTGCAATTGGCGTGCTTGTAATTGCGCCCGTGATGGTGGCCGGCGATGATGTCTGCTGCTGGCCATCAAGGCCACATATCGGGCGACAACCGCCCATCGGAATTATCCCCAGATCGGTACTGCCTGAGATCGGAGCAACAAACGGAGGGTATGCCTTGCCCGACGAGTCCAGCGCCACTATGACGATGGCCGAAGGATTGGGAACGATTGGCGCGCACACGCGAAATGCGCCATGAACATCGCTTGTGACGTTTTGCTTTGGGAGGAAGTTATAGATTGCTGTTATGGAACGCTGAGTTCCTGATTCAAGAACCGCCCAGCCCTGAGACACAGGCTGGTTCGTCAACGAGTCCTGCAATGCGCCCGATATCACTATGCCGGTACAGGCGTCACTTACTGGTGAACTTTTCGAAGTTGAATTGCCGCCACATCCAGCCACGCAAACCCAGATAACGGAAAGAAAAAAGGCAAATCCGCAGTCGAGTCTCATTGTCACCCTTCTCTTAAGGGCGTTTCACCCAGAGCGAGATTGTACTCTGGGGCGGGCAAAGCTGCAGCTCCGTCCTTTAGGGTCAAAAGACCGCGTAGCCAAATGCACTCACCATCCGGGATAGGCTGGATGTATCTTCGATGTGTCTTGCATCGAGCCACCCTAGAAGATGTGCAGCTTGATGCTCAAATATTTCTTCGGATCCTGCCGAATCGCCTTCACCAGCCCATTGCTCTCCACCAATATCTTGTCGGCATTGTTATAGAGCGAAGGATCTTTCAGCAGCTTACCCGCCGTCCCCCGTCCAGCCTGCAACTCCGAAGAGATCGTGGCCAGGTTCGTCACCAGCGCATCAAGCTTCTTTGCAAAGTCCGGGTCTTTGGCGAATTTTCCGAGTCCGCCCTCGCCGCGATTGATCCCATCCATCAACTTGTTTGCCTTCGCCAGAGTCTGGTTGGCGTTTTCATAAAGCGAAGGATCCTGAATCAACTTACCGATCGTTCCGTTGCCGCTATTCACGTTATCGGCAATTGCATTTAGCTTGTCGATCGTCGCATTGGCTCGCGTGTAGAGCGTGTCATCGTTTATCACCTTGCCCAGGCTGCCGCGACCGTTGTTGATGTCGGTTAGCATGCTGCTCACCTGCGCCACGGAGTTGTTCAGGTTATTGTAGAGCTGCTTGTCGTAGATCAGTTTTCCGACCGAACCCTGCTGATTTTCCACCGCGCCCACAATGCGATCCAGTCGTGTGACCAGCACGCTTACATTCTGCAACGTGGTCTGGGACGAGCGCACTACGTCCTGAATATCCGGCACTGACTTGGTAGGCAGCTCGGAGTTATTAGCTACCACCCCGCCCTTAGCCTGTGTTGATTCGATATCAATAAAGGTTTCGCCCAGCACTCCCGAAGTGGAGAGCAGCACCTGAGAATCGGTGTGGATGAATGGCTGAAACTTCGCGTTCACCTTCATCTTTATTTCGACCGGAGTAGCGGCGCCATTCGCATCTTTATGGTTCACCACGCGGATCGATTCGACGTTTCCTATATCGACGCTCTGCAACCGCACCGGAGCGCCATTGCGCAGCCCGCTAGCGCTATCCGTGTACGCGACAAGGTGCAGGGTCGGCGTAAACAGTCCCGTCGTGCCGCTCATCAGGAAAACGAGGAATGCCAAAACAACTGCAGCGAAGACAACGGTCAGCCCCACTCGAAGCTGAGCCCAGTGAAGTTGCTTTTGACTAGGCACAATCTCTCCCATCGCAACCGATTCGAATCATAACAAACCCATTCATGAATACATCGCCCATCACTCGCTCTCCAGCAATACCTGCGCCATCGCCATGCTCTCGGTGTGCGTAATCGATACCAGCGCCCGCCGCACGCCCATCTCGTCGGCAATCCTGCGTGCCGCGCCGCCGAAGACAATCACCGGCTGTCCGCTCGGTGCGCGCGACACATCGAAATCCCGCCACGCCACGCCGCGCCGCCATCCCGTGCCGATGGCCTTCATCGCCGCTTCTTTCGCCGCAAACCGTCCTGCGAAGCGTTCCATGCGATTCAGTTTCGATTCGCAATACGCGCGCTCCGCCTCTGTATAAATGCGTGTCAGGAAACGTTCGCCATGCCGCGCAATCGCCGCCTCGATCCGATCGACCTCGCACAGATCCACGCCAATTCCAAGAATCATAATTTTCAGCGTACACGAAGGCGTGACCTCACGCTCTTCCTCAGTTAGATGCAGAACGAAATTCCTGCTCCACCTTAGTCCACTTCCACCAACCACATAGGTGGCCCACATATGCCTTCGTCTGGCATATGTGGGGTCGCGGCAACCATCCACTCATCCGCTCCAAAAAGCTCACGCCCATCGCAGCCCAGAAGCTCTTCAGCCAACTTCAACCAAGCCATATCGCCGGTTCCAGTGGTTCTTCAAATATTGAACCGCAATCCGCTTTTCCTCGTCCGGAATCTCTGCCCTTGACTCGTCGAGCAAGGCGCGCGCCTCATTTTTCGCCAATTCCAGCAATTTGCGATCGCGAATCAAGTTCGCAACCCTTAAACTTGGCATCCCCGCCTGCTTCGTGCCAAAGAATTCCCCCGGCCCGCGCAGCTCAAGATCTTTTTCCGCAATCTCAAAGCCGTCGCTTGTGCGAACCATCGTGTCCAGCCGTTGTTGAGCTTCTTCGCTGATCTTTCCGCCAGTCATCAGCACACAATAAGACTTGGCGCTGCCACGCCCGATGCGCCCACGCAGTTGATGCATCTGCGAGAGCCCGAATCGTTCCGCGTGTTCGATAACCATGATCGTTGCGTTTGGAACATCGACGCCGACTTCGATCACCGTGGTCGCAACAAGAATCTGCACCTCGCCGTTCTTGAAGCGCCGCATGATTTCATCTTTCTCGTCCGCGCTCATCCTTCCGTGCAGCAACCCCAGCTTCAATTCCGGAAACACTTTCTTTCGCAACTCATCGAACATTTTGATCGCTGCTTTCAGGCCCGTATCTTTTTCCATTTCCTCAATCACGGGATAAACAACGTAGGCCTGTTGTCCAGCAGATACGAGTTTGCGCGCGAATCCCCAAACTTCTGTTGAACGCTCGTCGGCCACTACCCGGGTGCTCACCGGAGTCCGGCCCGGCGGAAGTTCATCTATCACGCTCACGTCCAGGTCGCCATACAGCGTCAGGGCCAGGGTTCGCGGAATCGGAGTTGCCGTCATCACCAGAACGTCTGGCTGTACATCGTTATTTTTGCGCATCAGTTTCATGCGTTGCATCACGCCAAAGCGATGTTGCTCGTCCACGATCACCAGGCCCAGGCGTTCAAACTCCACTTTGTCTTCGAGCAGCGCATGAGTGCCAATTACGATCTGCGCGTGTCCGTGTGCCACGTGATGGCGAATTGCTCGTTTCCGGTCTTCTTCGAGCGATCCGGTCAGCAACACGACCCGATATCCCGCCGGCTCCAGAATGCGGCGCGCGGAAAGGTAATGCTGGGTGGCGAGAATCTCGGTGGGCGCCATCATCGCCACCTGGTAACCGTTTTGCATGGCCACGGTTGCGGCCTCAAAGGCGACAATCGTTTTACCTGAGCCCACATCGCCCTGCAGCAGCCGCCGCATCGGAGAGCTTTGGGCCATATCGCCGACAATTTCCTTCAGCACCTGCTTCTGCGCTCTGGTGGGATGGAAAGGCAGCACCCGCTTGAGCGCGGCGCGCACCTGGTTGTTGATTTCAAACCCGATGCCAAGCTGTAAACGAGCCTTTCGCCGCTTTAGTTCCAGTCCTAACTCCAGAAAAAATAGCTCCTCGAAGATAAGCCGCTGATGTGCCGGAGTCCGCGCCGCCTGCAGGTCTGCAAAACTCTCTCCCGCATCCGGCCAGTGAACATGCCAAAACGCTTCCGCCCTCGGGATCAGCCTCAGCCGGCCGCAAATTGCGGTTGGGATCGCATCGGAAATTTCCTCCGGCATTTGCTCCAGCGCCGTGCGAATGGTGCGGCGGAACCAGCGGGCATTGAGCTTTCCAGCGGCTTCGTAAATGGGCACAATGCGTCCGATTTCCAGCGACTCAAAGTGCTTTTGCTCCTCACTTTCGATAGCGGCTTCGCCATCCGTCGGCGGTTCGTGCAGAATCTCAAATTGCGGCTGCAACATCTGCAATCCGCCTCGGCCAAAGGTCGAAAACTCAACTTTTCCGTAGAGCGCAACCAGCGCCCCCGGTTTGAACTTTCCTTCCAGGTAGCCGCCGCGAAACCACAGGCATTTCAGCTTGCTGCGGCCCTGTCCTGCCGTCATTTCAAAGATCGGCATGCGTTTGGTTCGGAACAGGCCACTGGTTCGAACCTCGGCGATTACCGAAGCCATTTCTCCTGGCTTCAACTGCTCAATCGTGCGCGGATTGATGCGGTCCTCATAACGGAAGGGAAGATAATAAAGGAGGTCTTCGAGCGTATGAATTCCCTTGATGGCCAGGGTCTCCGCCACACGCGGGCCTATGCCCTTCAAGTACTGGACTTCTGTACGCAATTCCTGCATCCCTCGAATGGTATCGCATAGCGGCCGCTTTCTGTCCTGCGTTCGCCGTTGCCAACTTTTCTTCGCCGGAAGGTGTCCAAATACCTGTGTCAGGAAACTTCTGGAGATCGCTCGCCGCAGTGCTGATTGGGAATGCGATTTATTTTGCCTGCTCGCGTTTTCTGCCTCCTGCCGCTCGGCATAATACCGCCGGATTCGATCTGGGATTGGTCGTGGACTTCTGGTTCTGTCTGGTAGTAATGGGTTTACTGGAACTTTGGTACCGACACAAAAGAGAGATGCGCAGCCGCCGCTAATGTAGTATGGCTTAGGCTCCCCAGGAGCTGAATATTGGGCTGATTATGCAACGGATTGCCATTCTTTACGACGCGAGTCAGGCGGTGCTGTCCACCTTCGACCTTGACGAGGTCCTCAATCAGGTTCTCGCAATCGCTCGCGATTATTTCCATCTCCAAAACGGCAGCATCATGTTGCTCGATGAGAAATCGCAGAGTCTATTTATTCGCGCTCAGTTCGGCGAGACTCATACGGACCCCACGTTCTCGGTTCCTTTCGGCAAAGGCATTACCGGAGCTGCCGCCAAGGCGCGACGCCCGATTTATTCCCCGGACGTGACTACGGATTCACGGTACATCCCATACAGCTCCAATACCCGGTCAGAACTAGCGATTCCCCTGATCGTTCGCGATCAGGTTGTCGGCGTGCTCGATTGCGAGAGCGATAAGCCTCGATTTTTTGACAATGAGACCGTGGATTTGCTAACCCTCTTTGCGACCCAGGCTTCAATCGGCCTGCAAAACGCGAAGCTCTACTCCATGCTGCAGGGCCGCGCCGCACAGTTGGAAGCAATCAATGCGCTCGCCAAGCGAACGACCGTGGAACTGGATCTCAAGGAATTGCTTGATCATCTCTGCTCCCAGCTTCCCCGATCGTTTCCAGTTGAGCATGTCGCCATCTTTTTGCGCGACGAAGAAGGTGATCTCGTTCTGCGCGCACAAGAGGGAGCTCTGGAGACCAAGCTCAACGTTGGAGACGCCGTGCCGCAGGTCTATGCCCGCAATACCGGAGGCGAGGCTCATAGCCCACACAGTGGAGATCCGTCCGAGTTCGTAGCCACCTGCTTCCCTACCGCGCTTGAGGAAGTGCGGCTGCCGCTGGTCTCGTTTGGAGAAAACGTGGGACTGCTGGTGTGTCTGACTACAAAGAAAAATGCATTCCTGGCCAATGATATTCAGGCGCTGGAGTCGGTTGCAGACATTCTGGCTACGGCATCTCAAAACGCCCGTTACGTCGAAGGGGTTCGTCAGCTCGCATATCGTGACGGGCTTACCGGGGTATTCAATCGCCGGTACTTTGAGACACGCCTGATCGAGGAAGTTACCCGCGCCGCCCGCTACGGCGGAGGGGTCAGCGTTTTGATGATCGATCTCGATCACTTCAAGAGGATTAACGACGAGTTCGGGCATTTGCTGGGAGACGACGTGCTGCGCACAATCTCTGAAATTTTCATCCGGCAACTGCGGAAAATCGATATCGTTTGCCGTTATGGCGGCGAAGAGTTTGCCGTAGTCCTTCCCGCCACTCAGGGCGTCAGCGCCGTCACCGTGGCCGACAAACTGCGCCGGGCGGTGGCGAATGCCAAACTCCCCGGAGTGCCTTACCCGGTTACCATCAGCATCGGGGTTGCCGAATTCCCCGGCAATGGCATTGATCGCGATGACATTGTGGGAGCGGCCGACGCCTCGCTCTATGAAGCTAAGGCAGCGGGACGCAACCGGGTGTGTCTCGCCTCCGCGTCCAAGATATCTGCCGTGTCCAGTATCGAATAGAGTTGTTTAGGCGGCGGGTGGCCCACTCAACGCTCCTTTCGTTGAGTGGGGCCGTTGCTCCTGCTCCTGCTCTTGCCGTTGCTCCTGCTCTTGCTCCTGCTCTTGCTTCTAATGGCGTCATCCTGAGCGCAAGCGAAGGACCCCAGCAATGCCCAGGTCTCCCGCGCGGCCCCAAGCTTTTCTGCCCGCCATCGATTCTTCTTTCCACGCTCTCGGGGATATTACCTTCCTTGAAACCGATTTGGCCCTGAGTTTGACAGCGCTCAACCCCGCGCCTTACCCTTGATAAGGAGGTTACTGTTTGTATCTTCTGGCCTGCATTCAGCGTCTAATACTCACCTATGTCCTTTCGTACGCACTTGCGCTTTCATACTGCTTTGCAGCTCTCGCTGGCCTTGGAGAGCGCTGAGGAAACTCTAGTCGGCGGCCAGGCCGTGCTCGAAGGCGTTATGATGCGCTCCCCTCACGCATGGGGAATTGCGATTCGTAAACCGGATGGAGAATTGGCGATTCATTCTGAACCGCTTGCCAAACCCAGTGAAAAAGCTCCCTGGAAAGCATGGCCGTTTATTCGTGGAATCGTCACGCTCGGTTCAGCCATGGTGCTTGGATTCAAGGCTTTGCGCTATTCGGCTGACGTTGCCATGGAAGACGAAAAGACTGCCAGCGGAGAAAAGCTCGAGATGAGTGGCTGGGTTGCCGCCTTCAACATCGCGCTCTCGCTAGGATTTTTCATCTTCATGTACAAGTTCCTGCCCTTTGCCGCTGCTCGCTCGCTGCGCCACTGGGCTCCGCAAACCGCGAATACCGTGCTGTTTGCCTTGATTGAAGGATTGATCCGCTTCGCCATATTCTTGGGCTTCATCTGGCTCACCTCGCGCTGGAGCGACATTCGCCGCGTGTATGAATACCACGGAGCCGAGCACAAGACCGTTTTCGCCTTCGAGAACCATGATCCGCTCAACGCTGAAACCGTACAGCGATATTCGACATTCCATCCGCGCTGCGGCACTAGTTTTCTAATGACCGTGATGATCATCTCGATTGCCGTGTACGCGCTGGTTCCGGTGCATGGATTCTGGATGGGATTCGCCTCGCGTATCGTGCTGCTGCCGTTCATTGCCGGCGGTTCTTATGAAATCATTCGCTATGCGGCCAAGAGACGTTCGTCTTTGTTTGCGATGATGACCGCTCCAGGCCTGTGGCTGCAGCGCATTACGACTCAGCCTCCGGACGATACGCAAATCGAGTGCGCCATTGTCGCTCTCGACCACGCCATGGAATTGGAATTGCAACACGGCGGAGAGATGGTAATCGCGTAATGAATATCGAGAGAGTCTCGCTCCGCGCGTCGCAGCTGCACCTCTAGCGGCGCCCGCCGCTCTTTGTTCGCTTTTTGTCGTACTGCTCACCCCAATTCAGAATTCAATGGTCGCGCGCTCCTAAGCAGTGCGGCCTGAAAGATCAGGATCATCATGTTTGATCGGTTAGCCCAAATCGAGGCGCGCTGGACAGAGTTGAACGAAGCGCTTGCCGCTCCGGAGATCGTGAACGACTCGGCCCTTTACCAAAAGACAGCCAAGGCGCAGGGCGAGCTTGCGCCAATCGTGGAGAAGTACCACGAATACAAGAAGCTGCAGGACGGAATCACTGACTCTCGTGCCATGGTCGAAGGCGAAACCGATCCTGACATGCTGGCCTACGCGCAGGAGGAGCTGCAAGCGCTGGAAAAACAACTCGCGGTTTCGGTAGAAGAGCTCAAGGTTCTTCTACTGCCGAAAGATCCCAACGACGAGAAGAACATCGTGTTGGAAATTCGTGCCGGCACCGGAGGCGATGAGGCCACCCTGTTCGCCGCCGAAATCTTTCGCATGTACATGCGCTACGCCGAGTCGCGTCACTGGAAGGTAGAGGTACTCTCCAGTTCGGACTCTTCCGTCGGCGGCCTGAAGGAAGTCATCGCCATCATCGAAGGCAAACGCGTCTATTCCCAGCTCAAGTACGAAAGCGGCGTGCATCGCGTGCAGCGCGTTCCGGACACGGAAACCCAGGGGCGCGTTCACACCTCTGCCGTCACGGTCGCCGTGCTTCCCGAAGCTGAAGACGTCGATATCAAGATCGAAGCCAAGGACATTCGCATCGATACCTTCTGCTCCTCCGGACCCGGCGGACAGTCGGTGAATACCACCTACTCGGCGGTACGCATCACCCACCTCCCCACGAATACTGTGGTCAGCTGCCAGGACGAGAAGTCGCAGATCAAGAACCGCGAAAAAGGCATGCGCGTTCTGCGCTCGCGCCTGTATGAACTGGAACAGGCCAAGCAGCAGGAAGCTCTGGCGAAGGAGCGCCGCTCGCAGGTAGGCTCCGGCGATCGCAGCGAGAAGATCCGCACCTACAACTTCCCCCAGAACCGCGTCAGCGACCACCGCATCGGTCTCACCGTCCACCAGCTCGACCAGGTCATGGAAGGCAAACTCCAGCCCTTCGTCGATGCTCTCGTCACTCACTTCCAAGCCGAGAAACTAAAAGGCGAAGCCGTCGGCGCCTAACAGAAAACTGGCGCCCCCCTGCGGCACCGCACGTGGTTCAATCGACACCACAGGTGGTTCAATCGACACGACGGGTGGTTCAATCGAATAGCGCATCCAACGCGGCATCCCCTCCCCTCGAAGCGCACTTAAGCGCAGCGGGTGCCCCATATACGCTTGCCTCTTTTGGCAAGCGCATGTGGGTTCTATAAAAGCCGCGCGAAGCGCGTTCCTGGATTTGGTTCTCGCCTTTGCTCTTGATCTTGTCTTTGTCTTTGCCTTTGGGGCATCCTGACCAACGCGAAGGCCCCCGTACTCCTCCACTCTCCCGCGTCCTTCGCTCTCCCCCACGCCGTACAATAGTTTCGTGCAACTCCGCCCAGCCATCCAGGCCGCCATCTCCCAACTCGAAGCCGCGGGAATCGACCAACCGCGCATCAGCGCTGAAGTCCTCGCGTTCCACCTCCTCGGCATCGACCGCGCCTACCTGTTCGCCCGTCCCGAGCGCGAGCTAACCGTCACCGAGCAATCCGACTACGAGAATTTCATCGCCCGTCGTGCTTCCGGCGAACCTCTGCAGTACATCATCGGCCATCAGGAGTTCTGGAAGCGCGATTTTCTTGTCTCGCCTGCCGTACTCATCCCGCGTCCCGAGACCGAGCACCTCATCGAAGCCGTGCTCGAACTTGTGCAGCACTACACCCTCGGAGGAGCGCGTCTCAAGCTCATCGATGTTGGTACCGGCTCAGGAGCCATCGCCATTACGCTGGCCCGCGAGTTGCCGCAGTCCGAGCTTCACGCCGTCGATCTTTCCCCTGCAGCGCTGGACGTTGCGCGCACCAACGCCGCGCGCCTCGGCGCCCACGTGCGCTTCGCCCAAAGCGACGTGCTCGCCGAT
Source organism: Saccharimonadales bacterium (SeqCode) (assembly GCA_035539055.1). Taxonomy (GTDB): domain Bacteria; phylum Acidobacteriota; class Terriglobia; order Terriglobales; family Acidobacteriaceae; genus TOLSYN. Next base: position 12,454 of record DATLJC010000072.1, read on the forward strand.
GTAGCGCGCGATGGAAGCTTCGATTTTGTAGTCTCCAACCCGCCCTACGTTGGCTTGAACGAGGCAGACAAAGTGCAGGACGTGGTGAAGCACTACGAGCCGCATATGGCCGTCTTCGCCGGAGACGGAGGGCTCGACGTAATCCGCCGCCTCATCCCGCAAGCCGGGGAGGCACTGCGTCCCGGAGGTTGGCTTCTGATGGAAATTGGCTACACCCAGGCCGATGCAGTGATGTCATTGCTCGGGTCATGGAACAATGTTCACTCCGTTCCCGACCTGGCGGGTATCCCGCGAGTTATCGTCGCCCAAAAAACCGTTACCAATCGGTAAATCCCTGACAGCTCTGCATATCGATTGACGACCGAGTCACCCCAGGCTGTTCCAACTATTATCAGAATGGTCAATCCTGCTTGCGAATTCAGTGTTTGGGAGCTGGTCTGCTTTTCGACGGGGTTTCGGAGGACGACGCGTACTGGTAGGAGAGCGTAGCAATTTCAGCGAGCATTTCGCCGACGGTAGCGACGTCGTCCATGTCGTGCAGCGGGACCAGGTTGACGTAGGCGGCGAAGACAAGGCGGTGTCCGTTGGCGGCATCGATGTAACCGACGAGGCCCTTACCAAGCAGCATCACTCCACCCAGCGAATTGGGGACGACATAAGAGCCAGTCTTTGCGTGGACGTGTCCGGCAGCGGGTGAATCGATCATCAATCCTTCAAGGGTGCCGTCGCGGCCGAGGATAGGGAGCGCATCGAAGAACGAGCGTCCGTAGGGCTGACGCGATATGTAGGAAAGATAGCGCACCATGAAGTCAGGCGAGAAGGCAGAGCCTATGCCGCCCTCTCCGTCGAGTTGCGAAACGGACTCGGGATGTAATCCGGCGTCGGTTAGGAAACGCCTCTGCAGGGCCATGCCTTTCTGGAAAGCATCGCTGGAAGCATGGCCCAGAACCGCGCCGAGAATGTAAGGCGTGGTGGCGGCGTGCAGATTCTGACTGGCCTTCAAGGTTAGTTTCACCTCTTGCTTGAATGGAGGAGAAACGTGCTCGACCAAGAAAGTTCTCTTCTTGGCATGGCCAGCGGTGGCGGAATCGTCGCGGCCCGCAGGCTCTTCGAGAGTAATCTTTGCCCATCGCAGGGCTTGGCGGAACCCCCCGGTAGCAAAGAGCACGGGATCTTTTACCTTGTAGGCGGCCTGAGCCTTCAACCCTTGGACTGGGACGCTGCCCTCCAACACTACGATGTGACCACCGTCCGGAGCCGTTGAGTCGGCTGTGAATTGCAGCTCCGGAGCCGAGCCGGGCTTGCCGGTTTTCACCTTATTGATCACTTTGAGATACGGGAGGTCGGGCGATATCGCGATGGATGCCGGAGAGCCAGCGGAGGCCGCTGGGGTCGCGGTGACGTCGATGACATTGTCGTTGAACACTATGGGAGAGATGGCGGTGCGGGTTCCTGGTTCGATTTGGTTGGAAGGGAACAAGGAGGCATCGACGATCACGTTGCCCTGGATACGCCAGATGCCCTTCATCAGGATTGCGGAAGCCAATGACTTGAAGACCCGGAGAGGTTCGCCGAGCACGGACTTTCCGGGCAGGACACCGGCGTAGGCGTGATCGCTGGAGGTGAAGTCGAGGGTGTCGTCGGGCTTGACGCGTCCGGAGAGGTTGGGATCGCCGCTTGCGACCAGAATGAGATCGCCCCGCAGGGTGCCATCGGGAGTGATGCTCCCGGTGTAATAGACACGGGTGTGGAACCGATAGTTCTCGCCGAGAAGCGCCAGCGCGGTTCCTTCGGTGATCAGCTTGGTAGTGGATCCGGAGGTGAACAGCTTGTTTTCATTGATAGCGACCAGGATTTTGTGGGATGTGAGATCGTAGACCTCAACTCCAACCGTGGAGTGCTTGAAGATAGGACGCGAAGTCACCTGCCGGATGTGCTGCAGCAGAGGCGGGGTGCTCTGGGCGGCTGCCGGGATCGCAAGGGCTAAAGCGAGTAGTGCGAGTTTCCGCAAGTCTGTCTCCAGGCAGAGTAGATGCAGGAACAAGAGTAGCGGCAAAGTCGGTAGATGCAAAGGACCGGTCAACCACTTGGCTGGCCAGCGAATAAAGCGAGGCGTGCGTAAAAGAGAAAGGGCTGGCGCGGTGGCCAGCCCTTGATGGAGTTGGAATGCGATCTACCAGATGGTGAACTTAGCCTTATCGACCCATTCGTGATATCCACCGCCGCTGGCGTTGACGTCGAGCTGCCACTGCACGCCGACGTTGTCTCCCCAGGCGAGATATTTGGCGGGCTGAGTCTGGTTTAGGTTGTAGACTTTGCCGTCAACCACCAGTGTCTTATAGGTGTAGGTATGGTTGGTGTGATTGGTCGTCATGTACCACTGGATGTGATGCCAGGCGCCGGTTGAGAACTTCGCGCAAGGGATCATGGTGTGGATCCACTTCCCGGTGTACTCATTCCACGTATCCCATACGCCCGCGCCGTAGTTGCACTGGGTGCCAATCATGTAATTGTAGCCACCCACGAACTGGAAGGCATCGTATTCCAGCGACTGGCCATACTTCACGGAGTTGGCGTCGAGGTAGACGTAGTAGTCCCAAAGGAAATTTGTGGCGTAATTGTTGGCACCGAGCTTCTTGTACCAGAGAGCATTACCCCAGATGCCATCGTGATAGAGCTGCATGCTGTTGCCGTCCATCGAAGGCGAGGACTGGTTGAAGGCCTGCCAGTAGGCGCCCGAACCGCTGCCACCTGCGCATGCTGCTGAGTTACAGGCACCCCATCCGCTGCTCATCTGATCGATATTGGTGAAGACCTTGGCGGTCGAAGGCGGAGTCGGAAGTCCGGTGGTTGAGATCGGAGCCGTGGTAGTGGCACCGGAGCCGACGGTAGCTGACAGAGTCTTGTCGCCAAAAGCCCCACCGGAGTCCCAGGCGCGGATCACGAGCGTATGAGTTCCCTGCGATGCGTTTAGATAGGCGTCGATGGTTCCAGTAGAGCCGGTGTTGTAAACATCGTTGCTGTCGAGGTAAACGTGCCATCCGGTGATGGGTCGAGAGCTGGAAGTGGTGGCGTGAACGTGTAGGGGAGCGGTAACAGTGGAATAGGCCACAGGAGCGGAAACAGAAACCGAAACTTGAGCAAAAGCCGAAGCCGTAAGAAGGCAGAGCGCGCTGAGCAGGGTTTTCATCAAGAACAACCTCAGTAGTGGAATCCAGAAACTCGATCGGCGAGCTTGTCGAGTAGCGGCTGACATAACCACTATCGGGCAGCAGGACGGGATTGTATGTGGAGGCAAACTCCTAGGGTTGCTAGATAAGTTGCGTAGAAACTCTAAGGTATTGTGAGTACGATATCTAGGTACCTCAGGTGAGTTGATTTTCAGAGTTGCCGGCTGAGGCCAGAGCGTGCTGGACTTATCCAGAGAACGATGCGCAACCGGTGTTCTTTCAGTGAGTTGCCGAAAGAGTATTGAGCAGAGTAGCTGGACGGAAATCACTCGCCTTTGGCAAAACGCAATCTAAGTGTTGGCGGATGGGTATCTAGGTGGTCGAGAGGGAATTCTTGGAAGGTGTGAAGGCTTCGGGATGTTCAAGAGCAGATTCCGGTCTGCTGTGATGCGCAGGACAGCTCTGAAGCTCGCTTATCTATCCATCTGGCTGCGTCAGAGCTTACAATCGCTTGTTACGCCTCGCGCTGCATGGCTTGCGGTTTTGCCGTGCAATTCTTTCCGCGAAGGCCTTTAGGAAGCACTCATGGCACCGATTACCACGATTGAACACCTCGGCCAATTTGAGGGCCAGGATGTTACGCTGCGCGGCTGGCTTTACAATCTGCGCGAGAGCGGTAAGTTGCTCTTTCCCATTTTCCGCGACGGCACCGGACTGGTGCAGGGGGTAATGGCCAAGAATGCCGTCGCTCCGGAGATCTTTGAGACCGTCAAGGGACTGACGCAGGAATCCAGCGTCATCATTCACGGCAAGGTGAGGGCGGATAAGCGCGCGCCGGGAGGCTTTGAGCTCGATCTGGCGTCGGTGGAGGTGGTGCAGAAGGTTTCCGAGGAGACTCCCTACCCGATCTCTTTGAAGGATCACGGGGTCGAGTTCCTGATGGAGCACCGGCATCTGTGGCTGCGTTCGCCACGACAGGTGGCGATTTTGCGTATCCGCTCGGAAATTGAGCGGGCGATGCATGACTTCTTCTACTCGCGCGACTTTACCAGGACCGATCCGCCAATTCTGACTCCGGCGGCTTGCGAAGGAACGAGCACGCTGTTTCCGGTGGACTACTTCGAGGAACAGGCTTATCTGACGCAGTCAGGGCAGCTCTATATCGAAGCGACGGCAATGGCGCTGGGCAAGGTGTACAGCTTTGGGCCGACGTTCCGGGCGGAGAAATCGAAGACGCGACGGCACTTGACCGAGTTCTGGATGATCGAGCCGGAAGTTGCGTATGCGACGCTGGACGACATCATGAAGCTGGCGGAGGACTTCATCACCTTCATCGTGAAGCGGGTGCTGGAGACCCGGCGTCACGAGCTTGGGGTGATTGGTCGCGATATTGCGCCGCTGGAAAAGATCGAAGCGCCGTTCCCACGCGTCTCCTATGACGAAGCGGTGAGGATGTTGGACGAAGGCTTCGCTAAGGGCGATCTGGAATCTAAGTTCGAGTACGGCAATGATTTCGGGTCGCCGGATGAGACCTATATTTCATCCAAGTTTGACCGTCCGGTGATGATTCACCGGTATCCTTCGGCGGTGAAGGCCTTCTACATGGAGCCTGACCCGGAAGACCTTTCGAAAGCGCTTTGTGTGGATGTGTTGGCACCGGAAGGGTATGGCGAAGTAATCGGCGGTTCGCAGCGTATGGGATCGTACGAACGGCTGTTGGAGCGCATCAAGCAGCATGAGCTGCCGGAAGAGGCGTTCCAGTGGTATCTGGATTTGCGCAAGTATGGCGGCGTGCCGCACTCGGGCTTCGGCATGGGGCTGGAGCGTGCGGTGGCCTGGATTTGCAAGCTTGACCATGTGAGGGAGACGATTCCGTTCCCGCGCATGTTGAACCGGATGTATCCGTAACTTGTGGCCAAGAATTTTTGACCAAGGTTGTGAGTTGTAGAACATCTGAATTGGTAGCAAGAAGAAAGAGCATGGGGGCTTCCGGCCCCCGGCTCAAGAATCGGACTCCCGTATGGTTAGTATTCCCGCATCTTTCCCTGACGTAATCAAGAAGAAGATTCGTGTAATTGGCGTCCCGCTCGATCTCGGCCAGCAGCGCCGCGGCGTGGACATGGGCCCCTCGGCGGTGCGAGTTGCCGGCCTGGAGGCGAAGCTCGAGGCCTTGGGCCATGAAGTGGAGGATTGCGGCAATATCAGCGTCACGCTTCCTGAGCAGAAGAACTTTGGCGAACTTCATGCCCGCTATATGAAGGAGATTACGGCGACATGCACAAAGCTCGCCGAAGAAGTGCTGCATGCGCTGGAAGAAGAAAGAACTCCGCTGTCGATTGGAGGAGATCACTCGATCGCCGCCGGATCGGTGAGCGGCGTGGCCGAGTATTACCGGCGCGAAGGCCAGCATATTGGGCTTATATGGATTGACGCCCATTCCGACATCAACACCCCGGAAACGTCTCCTTCAGGAAACGTTCATGGAATGCCGCTGGGAGCGTTGATGGGGCTGGACGGCCTGGATCCGCTGGCAAAACTTTATGGCTGGGTGCCGAAGATAAGACCGGAGAACTGCGTGCTGGTTGGGATTCGAGATGTGGATATGGCGGAGAAGGAAAACATTCGCCGTACCGGGATCGAAGTGTTCACCATGCGCGATATCGACGAGCGCGGCATGCGCACGGTAATGGAAGAAGCTCTGCGGATGGCCGGACGAGGCACGGTGGGATATCACATTTCACTCGACATGGACTGGGTCGATCCCGAGGACGCACCCGGCGTTGGCACGCGGGTACCGGGTGGCGCGACTTATCGCGAGGCACACCTTGCGATGGAAATTATCGCCGACCATGGACGGATGACGTCGATGGATATTGTTGAGGTTAATCCGGTGATTGACGAATATAACCGTACGGCGGAACTCGCGGTGGAACTGGCGAGTTCTGCGTTTGGAAAGAAGATTCTTTAGGGTTGAGGGGCGGGATAGGCAGAGCAAGCAGATCTAGGTCTAGGGAATCCATATTCGCCAAAGGAAGGCGGATGTGGGATACCTGCTTGCCGATTAGTTCAGGAAGGGCTTCAGTTCGTTTGGATTCACTGCAAAAGTTTCGCAATTTGTGACTCGTTAAGCGCATTTCCCGCAACGTCCTATAATCTAGTCGAGTAGCACAAGGAAGCTCCACCTTTATGACAACAAAAAAACTCCGTGTTGGTGTGCTTTTTGGCGGACGCAGTGGCGAGCATGAAGTCTCTCTTTTATCAGCCGCGTCGGTGATGCAGGCGATTGATCGTACGAAGTACGATGTGGTGCCCATTGGAATTACCAAGCAGGGCATGTGGCTGACCGACTCTCATGCGGAACAGTTGATCAAGGGTGAGTTTGTTGGCACGTCGCGCAAGAATCTGCGGGCTGGCGATCCGGCTGCAACCTCGTCGGCTGCGGTGCTGGCCAAGGGCGAAGCCGTGCTGGTTCCTCCCATGCCTTCGACCGACTCGCTGGTGCCGTTTGAGACGCCGCGTACGCAGAATGGGCCGCGCCCGATTTCGGTGGATGTTATTTTCCCAGTGCTGCATGGCACCTTCGGCGAAGACGGAACACTGCAGGGTCTGCTCGAATTGGCTGATATCGCTTATGTGGGATCGGGCGTGCTGGGCTCTGCGGCGGGGATGGACAAAGACATTATGAAGCGGCTGTTCTGCGATTCGCGGTTGCCGCTGGTAAAGCATGTGACGGTGCTTCGTTCGGAGTGGGAGCGTCAGCCGAAGCAGGTCGAAAAGGCAGTGGACTCGGCACTGAAATATCCGGTGTTTGTGAAGCCCGCGAATCTGGGCAGCTCGGTGGGTATCAGCAAGGCTCACGATGCGAGCGAACTTCCGGCGGCGATGAATGAGGCCGCCCGCTTCGACCGCAAGATCATTGTCGAGCAGGGCGTCGGCGGCAAGCGCAACAAGGCGCGCGAGATCGAGTGCGCCGTGCTGGGAAATGACGAGCCGATTGCTTCCGTCTGCGGCGAAATTATTCCGGCAAAAGAGTTTTATGACTATGACGCCAAGTACATAGACTCCGGTTCTGAGTTGTTGATTCCAGCGCGCCTCGACCATACACAGGTTCGCCAGATTCAGGAAATGGCGATACGCGCCTTTAAGAGCTGCGAGTGCTCGGGGCTGGCCCGCGTCGATTTCCTGATGGACCCGGTGACCGGACACTTTTACCTCAATGAGGTCAACACCATGCCGGGATTCACGGCGATCAGCATGTATCCAAAGCTGTGGGGAGCGTCGGGGATCGAGTATCCCGTGCTGATCGACCGGTTGATTCAGTTGGCGCTGGAGCGGCACGCGGACAAGAAGCGGAATCAGTACACGAAGGACTAGAAGGACTAGAAGGTTTCGCAAGGTTAATAAGGTTGCGCGAGGTTTCGCAAGGTTGATGGCGCGAGTGGATGAGGCTGCGGCCTAACACAGAAACTCTGAAGCTCCTAACCTTGCGAAACCTTGCTCTTTGGAACTTTCCGGGGTGGCGGTGCGTACTCTCTCCTGCGCGGCCATGGTAGCCGCCGGAAGGATTGTCACTATGAGGATGAAGCTGTTCTGGCTGGGGGCTCTGCTGCTTACAGCCTCCTTCGCCAGCGCTGATGAATGGAAGCGCGACTTCACGGTTGGAGCGCAACCGCATCTCCGGGTTCAGACCAACGACGCACGGATTGAGGTGCGCGGTGTGCCCGGTAACACCATCTCTGCCCGGGTGGTGGCCGACGGATGGCATATCGGCCCCGGCGAACTTGCGGTCAATGCACAGCAGAGCGGCGACGCCATCTCTCTGCAGGTCAAAATTCCCGAGCGTCATCTCAGCTTCAGTTTTGGCGTGAAGTCTGTGCGCATCGAGGTGAGCGTGCCTGTGAGCACGGGCCTGGATCTCTCGTCTTCGGATGGAGCGCTGCATGTGGTGGGCGTGAAGGGTGAATCCCGACTGATCACATCGGACGGCGCGATCCGGGTGGAGAACTACGATGGCAATCTTCGCGCCCGCACCTCGGATGGCGCGATCGATGTGGCGGGGCGATTCGATCAACTCGATCTCAATACCAGCGACGGACATATCTCGGCCAGCGTGTGGAAGGGTTCGCATATGACTGCCAACTGGAATCTGCGAACCTCCGACGGGGCGATTACGGTGGGGCTTCCCGCCGATTTTTCGGCTTTCCTCGATGCGTGGACCAGCGATAGTCATATCGATTTGCAGGTTCCGGTAGAGGTGAGCGGGCGGGTGGACAAGAATCGCGTTCGCGGAAAGCTTCGCGGCGGCGGGCCTACGCTGCAGATTCACACCTCGGATGGAAGCATTACACTGCGCTCGCTCTGAGTCGCGGTGGTTTCAAAACTGTCGATGCGACGTGACCGGTTATCCCATATTCGCCAAAAACAGGCGGATATGGGTCACCTGAGGTCCACCTGAGTTGCAGCTTCCTCTTCAGCTAGCTAGACTAACTAACCAGTTAGTTAATTATGGCGGCTTCCAAGAACAAACCGGCAGCTCAACGTGTTCGCAACGCGGCGGCCAGTCGTGGCTCCATTCTTGAGCACGCGATTGCGGAGTTTGCCGCTCGCGGCGTGGCCGGTGCTCGCACGGCGGCGATTGCGGAGGCGGCAGGAGTCAACAAGGCACTGCTTTATTACTACTTCAAGGACAAAGAAAGCCTGTACTCCGCAGCGCTGCACGAGGTGTTCAGCGGACTGGTGGGGGATGTATTGCCCATGCTTGAGAGCTCGCTGGCGCCGGGAGAAAAGATTCTCCGGTTCGCTCGGATGCACTTCGAATACCTGGTGAAAAATCCCAACTATCCAAAGTTGATTCAGCAGGAAATGTCGCGCGTGCGCGCTACGGGCGAGGCTTCGCGAGACTTTCGGGCAATCAGCGCTGCGCACTTTGTTCCTCTGCAAAAGGCCGGACTGAAGGCGATGCGGGACGGCATTGCATGTGGCGAATTCCGCAAAATCGAAGGAGCCAGCGCGCTGAGCATGATGCTTGGAATGAATGTTTTCTATTTTAATTCCGCGCCGATTATGCGTATGGTTCGCGGCGTCGATCCGTTTTCTCCGGAGTGCATTCAAAGGCATATCGCAACGGCGCTGGATTTCATTGGCGCTGCGCTGTTTGCGGATCGGGAGCATGGAATCAGGCTGGCGAAGAAGATTGCCGGAGCTGCGTTGGCTCTGCCGCGAGAATTTCGCGGCAAACGTTTGATGGAAGGAACCAGTAGCTTATGAATGCCAAGTACCGCGTTTTTGCCATGCTGGGAATCGTGTTTGTGCTGTCGCTCGGGTTCTATTTTTATTCGACTCGCGGCAGCTCCGATGTTGTTTTGATCGGGACGGTCGATGCGAACCAGGTGATCGTGAGCAGCAAGGTTGCCGGACGTATTGAACACTTACTGGTGGACGAAGGCCAGAACGTGAAGCAGGGAGAGCTGATTGCTCAGATCGACAATCAGGATCTTGCGGCAGAGCGCGACTCGGCTCGCGCAACGCTGGCGGGCCTGCGTTCGCAGGTGCGGCAGAGCGGTGAAACCTATGCCTCGACGCATGGAGAAACCGATGCGCAGGTAAAAAATGCCGCCGCGGCGCTGCTGGCTGCGAAGGCTTCGCTGGAGGAAAGCGAAGCGGTTGAACATCAGCAGGCGCTTGATACGAAGCGCATTGTGACGTTGGCCGAGCAGGGTGTTGCGAGTCAGCAGGATCGCGACCGGGCAGAGCAAACGCTGGCGGCGAATCGGGCACGGGTGCGCGCGAATCGTGAACAGGTGAATGCGGCGCAGGCAACGGTAAACACGATGCAGGCTCGCATCAACCAAGCGGCAGCGGCGCACAGCAACATTGCGGCCACGCAGGGGCAGATGGATTCGGCGAACGCCAAGCTGGTGGAAGCAGAGGTTCGGATGGAGTACACGCGGGTTGCCGCTCCGGTAAACGGGACGGTAAGCGTGAGGGCCGCGCGTGAAGGCGAAGTGGTGAGCGTGGGGACACCGATTGTGACCATCGTCGATCTCACGCAGACCTGGGTGTATGCGGCGGTTCCGGAGACGCAGGCACAAGCCGTGAAATTGGGCGACACGCTCGACGTGCGTATGCCGGGAGGTGAACGCGTTCCGGGAAAGATTATCGCCAAGGCCGCGGAGGCCGATTTTGCCACCGAGCGCGACTACAGCAGGACGAAGCGCGACATTCGCACGGTGCGGCTGAAGTTGCTCATCGACAATCCACGGGAGACTTACGTTCCCGGAATGACAGCCGAGGTGCTTCTTCCGCAGCGCCTTCTGAAGGACAAGTAGTGCAATGAACATTCTGACTAGCAGTAAAGGCCACCATTCCGGACACGAAGGCCAGGCCATCGCAGTGGAAAACATCGTGAAGAAGTATGGCGACTTTGAGGCCGTGAAGGGTATGACCTTCGATGTGAAGGAAGGCGAAATTTTCGGGCTGCTTGGTCCCAATGGCGCGGGGAAAAGCACGTTGATTCGAATGATGACCACGCTGATTCCGATTACGAGCGGCAAGGCGTTCATCACTGGATATGACGTCAGCGAAAATCCTGATGCGGCGCGACGCACGATGGGCGTCATTCCACAGGCGATGACGAGCGACATCGATCTGACGATTGCCGAGAATATGAGGATTTACGCAAAGCTCTACGGGGTGCCGCGGGCGGAGCGGGAGCGCAATATCGATGAGTTGTTGGAAGCCGTCGATCTGGAGAAGTGGCGCGATGCGCAGGTGAAGACCTTGTCGGGCGGGATGCGCCGACGCGCGGAAATTGCGCGTGGACTGGTACATAATCCGCGCATATTTTTTCTCGACGAACCGACGACGGGACTCGATCCGGTCTCGCGTGTGGCGGTGTGGGAGATGCTGAATGCACTGAAGAGCCGGCGGCAGCTCACCATCTTGATTACCACGCATTACATGGATGAGGCGGACCGGTTGTGTGACCGGATTGCGATTGTGGATCACGGCACGCTGGTAGCCTTGGATACGCCGATGGCGCTGAAATCGAGCGTGCCCGGCAGCAATGTTGTAGAGGCGCAGTTTGTGGCGCCGCCGGAGCAATGGGTGGAGCAGCTTCGGACTTTGCCCGGGGTGGAGAGCGTGCAGGAGGAGGGTGGCAATATGTTTCGCATATTGACCTCTACGGGTTCGCAGACTACGACGGGGTTGGTGGAACTGGCGGTACGCAACGAGGTTGAGATTAAGACGCTCACGGTACAGAACACTTCGCTGGACGATGTTTTCGTTCACTATACCGGCCGTCAGCTTCGCGATGAGCAGGTGAAGGCTTTCGGCTACGTGATGCCGCCGCGCCCAGGAATGCAGCCATGAACAGGATGTTCGCAATCATCGAGCGCGAGATGCGCAAGTTCTTCCGTTCGCCAACACTGATGGTCACGGCGATGATTATGCCGCTGGTGCAGCTGATCATTCTAGGCAACGCGTTCGGCGGAAAGATTCGCGATGCGCGGATCGGCATTGTGGATGAGGATCACGGCACGCAGGCGGTGCGCATTCAGGAAGCGTTTCGCTCGGTGGAGGCGAACATTCGAACCTTCGTCGCCGTTCCTTATACGGACGAAGTGCGGGCGCGGGAAGACGTGAGGCAGGGAAGGCTGGAAGGCGCGCTGATCATTCCGCCTCAGTTTTCGCGGCGATATTATGCGGGAGAAAATCCGCAGCTCGGCATGGTGGTCGATAACAGCGATCAGTTCATGGCGAGTTCGGTGCAGACGAAGATGCAGGAGCTGGTTACGGCGCTGAATCTTCCAACGGCGAGCTCCAAGCGGATCAGCAGCGACGTGGCGCTCGAGATTATTGAGCTGTATCCGTATGTTGAGTATTTGAAGTATTTGCTGCCGGGATCGATCACGCTGGCGATGTTTGTTTCGGTGATGATCGGCGGAGGAATGCTGTACATCGACGACAAGGCGCGGGGCGTTCACGAGGGATACCTGGTAACGCCGATTACAGGGATGGAGATGGTGCTGGGACTGAATCTGGCGGGAGCTATGAAAGCGGTGATGTCCGGGTGTACGCTGACCGTGCTGGGCTCGCTGATTGCGGGGCTGGGTACGTCGTTCCACCCGTCCCGGATCTTGCAATGGTTTCTACTGATTTGCGCTACTTCGTTTGCGTTTAACGGAATGATGTTTCTGCTGATGGTGAGGGTGGAAGACCCGCTGGTGCCGCGCGCGATGTTCGGCATTTTGAACACGCTACTGTATTTCCCGAGCGGCGCAATCTATCCGGTACAGGCGTTTCCGAAGTGGCTGCGGATGATCTCCTATGTCGATCCGTTCAGTTTTGCGGTTCACGGGCTGAAGGCGACTCTGCTGAAACAGGCATCGTGGGCGGCGGTTTCGCAGGACATACT
>DATLJC010000073.1:0-32252 GCA_035539055.1 Saccharimonadales bacterium (SeqCode)
GATTCGCACATCGCCCCCTGCCCCCTCCGCGTTGGCAACGTGCTTCCCAACCGTCCCCCAACGGACGAGTCTCAACCCAACAGGCACTCGCACTGTTTCGAAGCCAGCTCTGGGCAAACTCCCTGCGTGCTCACAATAAAAGCGGCTTCGCTGCAGCGACCCGCTCAACAGAGAAGCCGTTGCAAAACTTTAACTCCTTACAATCTGCAGTCCTTTACGCCACAGGATAGCCAAAGACGAGAGGGCCACGCTTCGCGTGGCCCCTTTCCGCTGGCAATTTCGAGACGCCCCGTGCTATAACTCTCGGCAATGGGTGTGTGACTGGCCTATGCGCGATTGCGGAGGCCGCTCCCCATTTTTGCCCGCATGGACACACCGAATAGGGCTTTCGGTCAATGTTCATGCTGGTTTCCTGCATTTTCCGGTGTCCAACAACGATTAACTACTTGGTAAGCATATCCTGTGTCCACTGTGCCCGCCTGAAAATAACAGTGTCCATCCTGTGTCCACTCGTGCTACTCTGCCCTTGGTTCCACGCTCCACCCGCTCTTTGTGCTTTACGAGAGCGCCTCGTTCCAAGTTTCGAGTACCGACCTAACCACCATCATGAATTGGTCGGCGACTGCGCCATCGACCACGCGATGATCGAAGCCAATTGCCATGGTGATCATCGAGCGGATCGCAATCGTGTCGTTGCCTTCCTTGTCGGTGAGTACCACGGGCTTCTTCACGATCGCACCGAGATCCAGAATCGCAACCTGCGGCTGGTTGATGATCGGAAGGCCAAAGTTTGCGCCGAAAATCCCGGGATTGGTGATTGTGAAAGTTCCACCGGAAACTTCCTCCGGTTTCAATTTCTTTGTGCGCGCACGTTCGCCCAGATCGTTGAGCGCTCGCTGCAGGCCAACAAAACTCAGTTCGTCCGCGTGCTTGATGACCGGAACCAGCAATCCCCAATCGAGCGCTACGGCAATGCCGATATTGATATCGCGCTTGTAGTTGATGTTCTCGCCTTCAACCGATGAATTTATGATCGGCCAGGCGCGCAAAGCCTGCGCCACGGCGCGGATGAAGAACGGGGTGTAGGTGAGCTTAAGTCCAGTGGCTTGCTGGAAGCGGCTCTTGTTTTTCTCGCGCAGCTTTACGATGCGGGTCATGTCCACATCAAACACGGTGTGAACATGTGCGCTCGTACGCCGTGAGGCGATCATGTGCTCGGCAATCTTCTTTCGCATCACCGACATTGGCTCGACCACGCCAGGCGTGCCCGCAAACTTTGACGCGGGAGTGGACGGCGCGGCGACGGCGACCTTTTCGGTCACCACTGGCGGTGCTGCAGGAGCAATCGCTGCGGGAGTGGTTTTCGCGCGCTCCACAAATGCGAGGATGTCATCCTTTGTTACACGGCCGCCTGCGCCACTGCCTTGTACCTGACGCAGATCCACGTTGTGTTCAGAAGCAATTTTGCGTACCAACGGAGAGGTGCGAACCTCTTCGCCGGACACTGCTTCGATCTCGCGTGCAGGTGTCTGGGCCGCCGCGGCTGCGGGCGCAGGCTCGGCCGCCGCTGGCTGCGGCGCTTCCGCTGCAGCACCAGCCGCAGCACCGGCTCCTCCGATGACGGCAACCACGCCGTTGACCTGCACCGTGGCGCCGGCCTCGGCCTTGATCTGCGATAACACGCCTGAAACCGGCGCGGGAATTTCCGCGTCCACCTTGTCGGTTGAGATTTCAAACAGTGGCTCGTCACGCGTAACCTGCTCGCCTACCTTCTTGAGCCATTTCGTGATGGTGCCTTCGAAAATCGATTCGCCCATCTGAGGCATCACGACGTCGGTACCCGGACCGCTTTCTGCATGCGCTTTGCCTGGAGCGTTATTCGCGACTGGAGTCGGAGTTGGCGAGCCAATCGCGGGCGCGGTCGTGGTCTCGGCAGTTTTCGGCGTCGCGCGCGGAGCGCTTCCAGTCCCGTTCCCGGATTCATCGATGACGGCGACCACGGCGTTCACCTGCACTGTCTTTCCTGCCTCGGCCATAATCTGTTTCAGCACGCCGGAGGCTGGCGCAGGAATCTCGGCGTCGACCTTGTCAGTTGAGATTTCGAACAATGGTTCGTCCCGGGTGATCTTGTCGCCGGGCTGTTTCAACCACTTGGTGATGGTGCCTTCAAAGATGGATTCGCCCATCTGAGGCATAACTACGTCAGTCGGCATGCTCTTCCTTCCGCACTGTTTCTGGTCTTCTATAACGCCAATCCAAAATTATATACGCGCAGCGAACAACGTTTCTCCGCACATCACGATAGAGTGGCAGAACCCGGCCTGGGATTCACGTCGGCCGAAGAATCTGCTCTCTGTCTCTTCCCCACTACAATGGAAGTCAAGTCCGATCGCTTTTCGCCACGCCCCAATCGCACGCTCCAACAGCGTCCACAGTCATGTTCACGGGAAATTGTTGACTCCGGTCAGGATCTTCCAGCTTGTCCAAACTTTCAGGATGAAACGACGTTCGTTGCTCATACGGAATGTGTTCGCCTTTCAACGCACAAGGTAGGGCTGGCCAGGATCGTCCAGAATAGCGCGGGCGTCGGCCACATCTTCCTGCCTCACCTTCAGCGCAATTCCTCCAGTCATGCCGTTATAGATGCCGCTGCTGATACGGCTGAGGTACTCGTTCGAGCAAAAGCACTCGATCCCCGCCGACTCCAGCCTCCCTCGCGCAAACAGAAACTCCTGCTCCATCAGGAACTGAGCCACCACCACCAACTCCCGGCCGCTATCCATGTCATCCATCATACGTAAGATCCCTGTAGCCAGCTCTGCCTCTTGGCGTTGCTTTTGCCTTGCCTTGAACCTTGCGAAACCTTGAAACCTTGCCTTTCCCCCTGTGACCCTCATCACATCCCCTCGTCCCCCGCGCGGGACTATACTTTTCCTTGTCATGGCCTTCCCAATTAATCGTCAGCGCCGTCTACGCCGCACCGAAACCTTGCGCTCGTTTGTGCGCGAAACCCGTCTTTCTCCCGCAGGATTCGTCTATCCTCTTTTCATTTGTCCCGGCGAAGGCATCCGCAAGGAAGTCCGCTCCATGCCTGGCGTCTTCAACCTCTCCGTCGATGAGGCGGTTAAGGAGTGCCAGGAGGTCTATTCGCTCGGCATTCCGGCCATCATCCTTTTTGGGCTCCCCGAAGTAAAGGATGAGATCGCCACCGGAGCCTGGGCTGAAGACGGCATTGTGCAGCGTGCTGCCCGCGCCATCAAGGCCGCTGTTCCCAACCTTCTCATCATGGGAGACGTCTGCCTCTGCGAATACATGTCCCACGGACACTGCGGCATCGTCAAGAAGGTCAACGGCGCCACACCGGAGACCGAGTACGAGATCGTCAACGATGCTTCGCTCGACATCCTCGCCAAAACCGCCGTCTCACAGGCCAAGGCCGGAATCGACATCATCGCCCCGTCCGACATGATGGATGGACGCATCGACGCTCTGCGCACCGCGCTCGACGCCCACGGATACGAAAACACGCCCATCATGAGCTACGCCGCCAAGTTCGCCAGCGGCTTCTACGGACCCTTCCGCGAAGCAGCCGACTCCGCGCCATCCTTCGGCGACCGCCGCAGCTACCAGATGGACCCGGCCAACGCCCGCGAAGCCATGCGCGAAATCGAGCTAGACATGCAGGAAGGCGCCGACATGATTATGGTCAAGCCCGCCATCGCCTACCTCGACGTCATTGCCGAAGCCCGCATGCGTTTCGATGTTCCTCTAGGCGCCTACCAGGTCAGCGGCGAATACGCCATGATCAAGGCCGCCGCCCAGAATGGTTGGATCGACCACGATCGCGTCATGCTCGAATCACTACTAAGCATTCAGCGCGCCGGAGCCTCCATCATCCTCACCTACTTTGCCAAGGAAGCGGCAAAGCTGATCGGATAGTCTCACTCAATTTGTGTCACACGAAGGGCCGCCCGCGAGCGACCCTTCGTGTGGAATGCGTGTGACCGCCCTCGCCAGTTGCAAAACTGATGATGCCCGCCCAAATTGTAATGCAATTTCTCTCAATGGCTCATGGAGAATGGTTCATGAACAATAAGTACGAAAAGCTATTCACACCCTTCAAAATCGGCAAGATGGAAGTAAAGAACCGCATCGTTATGTCTGCCATGGCTACCGCATCCGCAAACGTAGATGGGACGCTTGCCCTCGAAGAGATCGACTACTTTGAAGAGAGAGCTCGAGGAGGCGCGGGAATGATCCTGACAGGCTGCCTCTTCCTCAATGAGAGACTGGCTCAGGGAACCGTACAGGGATTGCTGGAGCACACCTATGTGATACCGCGGCTGACCGCTCTTTGCGAAGCCGTGCAGCGTCACGGAGCCAGGGTGTGCGCGCAAATCAGCTGTGGTACCGGACGCAACGCCTACCCGCCTGAATTACGCGGGGCAAAACCGATTTCCGCTTCGGCGATACCAGCCATGCTCGATCCAAGCCTCGACTGCCATGCGCTAACCATCGACGAAATCAAGGACATCATGGAGCAGGTTGCGGCATCGGCTCTGATTGTCCGCAAGGCCGGTTTCGACGCCATTGAAGTTCACGCTCATGCCGGTTATCTCATCGACCAGTTCATGTCTCCCGTCTGGAACAAGCGCGACGACGAATATGGCGGAACTCCGGAAAAGAGAATGCGCTTCGCTGTCGAGATGGTAAAAACCATTCGTGGCGTGGTTGGCCCGGACATGCCGGTGCTCTTTAGAATCTCGTGCGATCATCGTTTCCAAGGCGGCAGGACGCTGGAAGAAAGCTTGCCCCTGCTGAAGATTCTGCAGGATGCCGGAGTGGACGCGCTGGACGTGGACGCCGGGGCATATGAGTCGATGGACTACATCTTTCCGACAACCTATCTCGACGACGCCTGCATGAACTATGTCTGCGAGCCCGCCAGAAAGACTGTTTCCATACCCCTGCTGAATGCGGGCAATCATACGCCCGATAGCGCGCTCAAAGCTCTTGAGTCGGGAAATACCGACTTCGTGATCTTCGGGCGCCAGCTCATCGCAGATCCGCAAATGCCAAACAAGCTCATGGACGGCAGGCCGGAAGACGTGCGGCCTTGCATTCGATGTAATGAGGAGTGCGTCGGAAGAATTCTCACCCGCTCTACCTGCATCAGTTGTTCAGTCAATCCCGTTGCCTTCGCGGAGAAACGTTTCGCCCTGAGAAAGACAGACGAACCCAGGCAAGTTGTCGTAGTCGGAGGCGGACCGGCGGGGCTTGAAGCTGCCCGAGCCGCAGCGGCAAAGGGACACAAGGTAACTCTCTTTGAAAAGCAGGGCATACTTGGCGGCCAGGTAGCCGCCGCTGCCACACCTTCGTTCAAACTGCAGTTGAACCGGCTAATCACATGGTATGAGGTTCAATTGAAGAAGCTGAACGTGGACCTGCGATTGAATACTGAGGCCACCGTTGACACTCCCGAACTGAGAGCCGCGGACCGCATCATTGCCGGGACTGGCGCATCTCCGCTCATTCCGCCGATACCCGGAATCAATGGCGCGAATGTCGTGGACGTGATCTCCGCTCACTTGGATAAAACCCGGCTGAAGGGTGGAAACATCATCGTGCTAGGCGGGGGATTGTCCGGCTGCGACAGCGCTCTGGAATTCGCCATGGAGGGCAAGAGCGTCACCCTCATTGAAATGATGGACACCATGGCGAGAGATCTCATGTTCATCAATGCCATCTCGCTGTTCAGACTGCTCGGCGAGTACGGCGTTAAGCTGCTCCCCGGACACAAGGTGGTCTCCATTGGCCCGGAAGGTGTCGTCGCCACAACAAAAACTGGAGAGGAAGTAGAAATCAAGGGTGACACGGTCGTCGTCGCCTCTGGCATGATCCCCAATGAGAAATCCGCCAAGAGTATTCGCGACAGATACTTGCCGAAGACGCGCCTGGTAGGCGACTGCACGGGGATTGGGAAGGTTGGAAACGCAGTCAGGGCAGGATTCTACGCGGGCGATTCCATCGCCTAGATCGCGTAGAACCCTGAAACGAATCCCTGTGTGTTTCTCTATCGGCAACCATTGTCTTCAAACTGGCCGCGCGCAGAGAATAGGTTTAACCTTGAAACCTTGAAACCTTGCGAAACCTTGAAACCTTGCCTTTCATGATCTCCATCCTCAATCTCGGCCGTTGTGACTACTCGACCGCCCTCCGTCTCCAGGAGACCCTCGTCGATCTCCGCAAGCAGGGAACTATCCCCAACGTTTTGCTCTTCGTCGAGCACCCTCCGGTCATCACTCTCGGTCGCAACGCTCGCGAATCGAACATCATTGCCTCCCGTGAGCAGCTAGCTGCCCACGGCGTCTCAGTCCACGAGATCAACCGTGGCGGCGACGTTACCTTCCACGGTCCCGGACAACTCGTCGCCTATCCCATCTTCGACCTGCGTTCCTTTGAACCGAAGCTAGGAGTCATTGACTACGTCCGCCGCCTCGAAGAAATCCTCATGCGCATCTGCGCCCAATACACCATCGAAACCCAACGCATCGCCGGCATGACCGGAGTCTGGACCTACGCCACCCCTCCCCCGCGCCTCAACGGCCGTGTCATTGGCCGCGACTACACCCCCTTCGTCGAAAGTGATGTTTCAAACAAAACTGGTGGCCCACATATGCCCTTTTCTGGCATATGTGAGGACAAGGCATCAGCCTCCTCTCTCCAGCCCACCTGCTCCGAACGCAAAATCGCCGCCATCGGCGTCCACATCTCGCGCGGAGTCACCTCCCACGGCTTCGCCCTCAATGTCACCACCGAACTGGATTTCTTCAACCTCATCGTTCCCTGCGGACTCACCAAGCCCGTCACCTCCATCGAATACGAAACCGGCCTACGCCCCTCGCTCGACGAAGTGATGACCATCGCTTCCCGCACCTTTGGCGAACTCTGGGGCTCCCAAATGCTCTGGCTCGAATCCATCCACGATCTTCTCCCCGAAGGGTCTCCCGAAGCCCCTCCCGAAGACACTCCCGCCCGCGCCCCGGAAAACGAGCGCCGCATCGCCTCCGACGACATCCACTTGGCGTGATTTAGCCGCCTCCCGCTTCACTCTTGCCGACAGATCGAAGTCTCGATTGACGCGGTTCACTGGCTGACTTACCATCATCTCCGCATGAAGAACCTCCCACGACTCGCCCTTCTCGTAGCGGGAATTGTTGGGGCGAATCTCTATCTCTGTGCGTATCCCATCCAGACCGGTCCGTCCAAAGCAATTGATGCGGAGAGCATTCGACGCGTGCAATTCGCCCCGGCATCAGAAATAGAACACGGATTGCCAGACATGCCGTTTGTGGATTGGCTGAAGAGCACGGTAAGGCCAAACACCTCGATTATCTGGGAAACGAATGATTGCGGCGAACAAGATGGATCGGGCAACCAGGAAAGCGTTCCGGTCTGCGTCGATGCCGAGGCCATGCTTGGGAATGAGCTGCGGCTCTCAATCTGGATTGCCGTAGGATCTCAGAACCTTCGGGAGCCAGGGTGGCGGCCTCCTGACTTCTCGACGAAGCCTGAACTGTTTTTGGTGGCTCTCTCCGAGGGGGAACACCAACTTGGCTGCCAGCTTCGATTGGCGGATCTTCCGGGACTGCGAAAGCTCTCATCCATGTCTCATGAGAAAGTTGTCCAATGGTGTAGTGGCCGTCTCGAACAGAGGTGATCGCAGGTACCCACGTATGCCCTCTCACTTGGCCTGGAAGCCGCACTCGTGCTACCGGTCTGAGTCTTGTATTACAAAATAATACGTGGTATCTTTCGCGTATTATGGCCAAGACTGAGAAGACCATCAGCTTCCGCGCCGACGCAGAAAAGATCGATGCACTCGACTCGCTTGCAGCTGCGCAGGACCGTTCCCGCAGCTATCTCATCAACGAGGCGATCAACAACTACATCGAACTGCGCTCCTGCCAGGACGAACTGGCGCGCAAGGGAATGGAGCAGATGCGCAAGGGCCAGATTGTCAGCCATGCCGATGTCTTAAAGCGTCTCAAGAAGAGAATGAGACGAGCAAGCTGATGATCGAATGGACCAAGCAGGCTGCCGGGCAACTCGATCAGGCTTACGATTACATCGCCCTTTCCAACCGCGAGGATGTCGCCGTCCGGATCATGACGCAAATCGTCAGCACCGTCGAGAAACTTGTCACCTCTACCCAGTCCGGCAGACCGGGGCGAGTTCCCGGAACTCGTGAACTGGCCATCCCCAGCACTCCCTTCATCGCCGCATATGCGGTCCAGAAGGGCCGCATCGTAATCCTCGCCCTCTATCACGGCGCACAACGATGGCCGGAATCTTTCTAGCTGAATTCCGCCCGTCTCCCGCGAGACGCGGGCTATGATGTTCCCTGATATGGATCTCTCACCACTGGGACAATTCCTCGCAGAGCACAGCGCCGTGCAGGCTCTGGCAGCCGTGCTCGTATCGCAACTCTGGACGCTTGACGACGCTGGAGACTCGAAGCAAAGCACATTCTGGATCAGGATTTCATGGTGGGCGATCGGGACCACGATACTCATCATCTTCGCCGCCGGATTCATTCAGGATAAGCAGTGGATAGCACTTCTGATCGCGACCGCAGGAATACTTCTCCAGTTCACGCGCATGTTCAAGTTACTCGTAAAGGGTTCCAGCAAGCCCACCTGACCGTGTCTCCCAACGCCAACCTCTCTCTGCGATAATGGTCGCAGAGGTCGTGCGGCAGGTTCTAACCTTGCGAAAGCTTGCCAACCTTGCGAAACCTTATGCCCCAACTCCTTCACACCAGCGCTGCTGCCCTTGAGTTCGAACGCCTCCGCGAAATCGTCCGCGGCTGCTGCCAGAGCGAACTCGGCCAGCATGCCGTTGACTCGCTCGCCCCCACCACCGATGCCGCGTGGATCGACCGTCAGCAGCAACTCACCACCGAAGTGCGTGCCTTTCTCCACGCCGGTGGTCGCTTCGACTTTGGCGGCCTCATAGATACCACACAGCTCATCCAGCGTGCCCGCATCAAGGGAGCAACGCTCGAAACCATCGAACTTCGCGACGCCATCCTCCTCATCGACCGTGCCGCCGAATGGCGCGAAGCCGTCATGCATCCGCCGCAAGCCCTACGCGAACCTTGGCCCGCCATCGAAGAACTCTCTTCCGCCATCGAGGATTTCACGCCGCTCCTGCGCTATTTCGCCAACAAGTTCGCCCCCGACGGCACCCTCGACGACAACGCCTCGTCTGCCCTCGGCAGCATCCGTCGCGAAATCGAAAAGCAACGACGCGGCATCCAGAACTCTCTCCGCAGCTATCTCCGCCGCCTCTCCGAAGGCGATGCGCTTCAGGACGAACTCGTCACCATCCGTGGCGACCGCTTCGTCATCCCTGTCAAGACCGAGCAGAAGCGCCGCGTCCAGGGCGTCGTCCACGGAGCCAGCTCCTCTGGCCAAACCGTCTTCGTCGAGCCGCTTGAAACCATCGAGCAGAACAACGAACTTGTTCGCCTCCTCGAAGACGAGCAGCGCGAAATCCAGCGCATCCTTCTCGAAATGACCTCGCACCTCGGCCAGCAATCCGAGGCCATCCTCGGCGCCGTCGAGGTCCTCCGCGAACTCGAATTGCAGTTCGCCAAGGCCCGCTTTGCCGAACAGTATCAGTGCGCCCGCGTCAAGCTACTCACCGACGACTCTGCCAACTCGCTCGTGCTTATCGATGCTCGCCATCCAGTAATGGAACGCAACCTGCGCTCGCGCGGACGCACGGTCGTCCCGCTCACCCTTGAGATGGACCGCACTCAGCGCCAACTCATCATCAGCGGCCCCAACACGGGCGGCAAAACCGTTGCGCTCAAGACTGTCGGGCTGCTCACTCTCATGGCCCAGGCCGGAATCCCCGTTCCCGCCGAACGCGCCGATCTTCCCATCTGCGACGCGGTTCTTGCCGACATTGGCGACTCGCAATCCATCGAGCAAAATCTCTCGACGTTTTCCGCGCACGTCACCAACATCGATTTCATCTCTCACACGGCTACCGCGCACTCGCTCGTCCTGCTCGACGAACTTGGCTCTGCCACCGACCCCGAAGAGGGAGCCGCCCTCGCCGTTGCCATCGCCGAACACTTCCGCCAAGCAGCGGCCCTCACCATCATCAGCACTCACCACACCGCGCTCAAGATTTACGCGACCAATTCCCACGGAGTCCTCAACGCCGCCGTAGGCTTCGACGAAAAGACGCTCGCCCCCACCTACGAGCTTCGCGTCGGAGTTCCCGGAGCCTCCGCCGGAATCAACATCGCGCAGCAGATTGGGCTCAATCCCCAGATCGTCGCCGACGCCCGTCGCCGCCTCAGCACCCAAACCCAGGACATCGCCGGATTCCTGGACCAGCTCCACTCCGACATTCGCGAGATTGAAATCGAGCGCCTCCATCTTCGCCAGCGCGAGCAGGAAGTAGCGCGCGAGCGAAGCCGCCTCGAAGCCGAAGGCCTCAAAGAGCAGCGCGATAAAATCCGCGATCTCGAAAAGAAGCTCGACTCCCTCATGCGCGATTTCGAGTACCACGCCCGCGAGGCCGTCGCCTCCGTGCAAGACCGCGCCGCCGCCCAGAAGCTAGGCAAGGAAGCCGAGCGCCGCATCGCCAAAGCTCGCCGCGAATTTCGCGAGCAGTTCAATCAAACCGTAGTCGCCCATACCACCGGAGCCGACGAGGGAGACGAAAACGCCCGCCCTTACGTCGTCGCTCGCGTCTCCGTCGGAGACACCGTCCAGCTCAAATCCATTGGCCGCACCGGCAGGGTAGTCCGCAAACTAGAAGGCGAAGCCCTCGAAGTCCAGATCGGCCCCATGAAAATGCGCATTCCTCTCGACGACATCGCTGCCGTCATCGGCCAGGCCGCCAACAATCCCGTCCAGGCCGCGCGCAATAAAGGCATCTACGTCCAACTCCGCGACGAAGACTCCAGCGCCCCCACCGAACTCAACGTCATCGGTCGTAACGTTGACGAAGCCACCGCCGAGGTAGAGAAGTTCATCGACCGCGCCTTCCTCGCCGGACTCACCCACATCCGCATCGTCCACGGCTCCGGCATGGGCATCCTGCGCCGCGCTCTCCGCGAATACCTCAAGCGCCACCCGCAAGTCGTAAACGTAACCGAGCCGCCGCAGAATCAAGGCGGAGGGGGAGCCACCGAGGTGGAGTTAAAGGTGTAGGACTTAGAGCAGTTTCAGCAGCGATCAACGCCGGCCCGCGATTTCCGAGGCCCCGCTTCCCAAAGACTTGCACATTAAGTTCTTGGAAGAATTTGAAGCGGACGTATTGGAGTCGCTGAAATGACTGTCAAGAGGAGCGATTCGACGAGGCGGCCCCCACGTTCGCCTTCTTTTTTGGCAAATATGGGGGGCGGGGAAGTCGCTCACCCGGTTCCGCAACCCTTATCCAGAAATTCTCTGTCGGAACCACTCCGCCAGTTCTGACTCGCTGAGCGTACTCCCGGCCACGGATTCCATGGTAACCACGGCGTTAGCCGGATCGAAGCGCAAATTATAACCGTTATCGGCAAGAAAAAGTCGCGCAACCACCCAAGCTGTGCGTTTGTTGCCGTCGGCAAATCCATGATTCCTTGCCAATCCGCAGGCATAAGCAGCCGCCAGTGTTGCCGCATCCGCAGACTCGTAAGCGGATACATTCTGAGGTCGTGACAAAGCAGCTTCCAGACGGCTGTCATCCAGCACACCGCTCAAGCCTCCATGTTCCGCCAGTTGACGGTCATGCACGGCGTAGAGAATGTCTTTGCGAACCCATCGCCAAGATGTCACTTGGAAAGCGCTCTCAGAACCTCACGATCGTCGTGCATGATCTCTTCCGCCAGTTTCATCTGACGTTCAAAATCAGGATCATACGGAGTAAGCCGATAGCCACCGGGCGATTCTGTCAGGTACAGGGAATCCCCCCTTTTCACATGCAGTCGCGCCATCACCTCTTTGGTGAGGATTATCCCCGCCGACGCGCCTACAGTAGTGATCTTGAATTTAGGCATCTGAGTCTCCATTTCTTTTTAATTATATAATAAACATTATAATGCAGTGCCGCATCGCTTGCATGGAATCTGGAAACACCTCTGTGATTAGATATCCACTATGACCCAACTCTCACAGCAGCTCGCCTTTATTCTCGAAATCGATAAGCTCAAGTCCATCCTGCGGCAAACGCCCATCACCGGCCCCGAGCGCCGTCAGGAGAACGACGCCGAACACTCCTGGCACATTGCCGTCATGGCCTCGCTGCTCGTCGAGTACGCTCCTGCTCCCATCGATGTCTCCCGAGTCACCAGAATGCTGCTAATCCATGACATCGTCGAGATCGATGCCGGAGACACCTTCGCCTACGACGCTGCCGGATACTCCGACAAAGAGGAACGCGAGCGCCTCGCCGCCGACCGTCTTTTCGGACTCCTTCCTGCCGCTCAGTCCGCCGAACTTCGCGCTCTCTGGGACGAATTCGAAGCCTTCGACACTTCCGAATCGCGCTACGCCAACGCCCTCGACCGTCTGCAACCGCTCCTTCTCAACTCCCGCACCGGAGGCGGTTCCTGGCGCAATCACCACGTCACTCGCGACCAGGTTCTCATCCGCATGGAGCCCATTCGCACCGGCCTTCCCGAGCTATGGACCACGGTTCTGGCCATCGTTGATGATGCCAGTGAGCGAGGCTGGCTGCCTTCCTGAGTCTCAGGTAAAAGATTTATATGCACCAATCAAGTAGCAATTTTGCACAACCTCTCAGGGCCAAAAACCCCTTTGTAACAGCTTTTCCACAGACTTACGGCCCAATCCCGCCCACCCATCCGCCTCAATGGGGCAGACTAGTACCGTGGCTAACCCCGGAGACTTCGCTTATACGGTCAAGCAGCAGGCCGACATCGTCCGCATCATCGGCGAGTACGTCAAGCTGCGCAAAGCCGGGGCCCAGAACTACTCCGGGCTCTGCCCCTTTCATGGCGAAAAGACCCCTTCGTTTTCCGTCCATGCCAGCCGACAGTACTTCCATTGCTTCGGCTGCGGCGTCTCGGGAGACGTTTTCACCTTCGTCCAGAAGATCGAAAACGTAACCTTCCCCGAAGCCGTTCGCGCCATCGCCCAGAAGCTCGGAATCGCCGCTCCCAAGGCCCAGTTCAACTCTCCACAGGAAGCCAAAGAGGCACGCACCCGCGGCCTTCTGCTCGATCTCCACGAAGCGGCCTGCCTCTGGTTCCAGGAGCAACTCCGCCGTCCCGAAGCGGCTGCCGCTCGCGAATACCTCCACGGTCGCGGCCTTGACGATGAAGCAATCGCCCGTTTCCGTATCGGCTTCGCTCCCGAATCCGGCTTCCTCCTCCGCGACAAACTCAAAGGCCTTGCCGACGAAGATGCCCTGCGCGAAAGCGGCCTTTTCAGCTGGAAGGAAAAGGACGATACGCGTGGCGAGCCATCCAGGCCCGCCCCTGCCGCCCTTTACAGCAAGTTCCGCAACCGGATCATGTTCCCCATTTGCAATGAGAGCGGCAAGGTCATTGCTTTTACGGCTCGCACCCTCGCCACCGATGACAAATCCGGCCCCAAGTACCTCAACTCGCCCGAGACTCCCATCTACAGTAAGTCCCGCGTCTTGTTCAACTTGCATTTGGCGAAAGAAGCGATTCGCCGCCTCGACTACATCATCCTCGTCGAAGGCCAAATGGACTGCATCTCGGTCTTCAACGCCGGATACCACAATGTTATCGCTTCCAGCGGCACTGCCTTCACCGAACCCCAGGCCCGCCTGCTCGCCCGCTTCAGCAAGAAGATTGTCGTAAATTTCGACCCCGACACCGCCGGAGCCGCCGCCGCCGAGCGCTCGCTCTCCCTGCTCGTCAGCGAGGATTTCGAAATCCGTATCGTCACCCTCGAACAGGGATACGACCCCGACCTCTACGTCCGCCGCAAGGGAGCCCCCGCCTACGGTCTAGCTCTGCAGGGTTCGCAGAAATATTTCGACTACCTCATCGAGCGCGCCCAGGCCCAGTTCCCGCGCACCGCCGAAGGCAAGGTAAAGGCCGTCAACTACCTTCTGCCCCACATCCAGCGCATCCCCAGCCGCATTGTCCGTGACGAACTCGCCGCCGACGTGTCGCAGAAACTTCAAATCGACTCTGCCGTCCTGCGCCAGGAACTTCGCCATGTCGCCGGAGCCCGCACCTCCACCAAACTCGCGCCCCGTCCCGAGGCATCGCTCACCGAAGCCGAACGGCTCCTGCTGCAGGCTCTCACCTCCGGCTCCGAACTGGCCTTCGCCTTCCTGGACGAGAACGGTCAGGAACAGGTTTACAACCCCGCCGAGCAGGCCTACTACACCCTCAGCTCCGAGCAGTTGCACAAGGGCCTCCGCGCCGAAGCCGTCATCGACGCCGTTCTCAAGGGCCTCGCCGAAGGCACCGACCTCATGACACTTCCGCTCTCCGATGAGGACCGGACGCTCTTCATGTCCGTCCTCATGAAGGACCACGAACAACTCACCGCCGAGCTTCTCCACGGCGCCATCGAGTCCCTGCGCGTCCGCCGCCTAAAGCACCGCCAGCGCGAACTCGTCCAACAGACTGTCGAAGCTGCGCGCAATAACGACTACGCCACTGTCGCCCGCCTGAACAAGGAAAAGCAGGAAGTTGACTCCGCCCTCCGCCTGGCCAAAACTGTTTGAAGAACCTGCTTGCAATCAGCCGCAAAACAGGACAAAATTTCGCACCAGCAAACCTGTGGGGGTGAGTGAATGGAACAACTATGGACCATGCGGCGCAAAGACCGCGAAATTGACGACGTCGAAGCTCGCCAGATTTTGAAATCCGGCAGGTACGGAGTTCTCAGCACCGTGGGTTCCGACGGCTCGCCATATGGAGTCCCCATCAGCTACGCCTTCCACGACGGAGTCATTTACTTTCACTCCGCCCCCGAGGGCCGCAAGATCGAACACCTCAACGCGGTCCCGCACGCCAGCTTTTGCGTCGTCGGAGCCACGGAAGTACAGCCCGAAATGTTCAGCACCCGCTACGAGAGTGCCATTGCATCCGGCGAAGTCCGCGAACTTGAAGGCGAAGAAAAACAGGCCGCCCTCGGCCTGCTCATCCAAAAGTACTCCCCCAACTCCATTCCCCAGGGAATGGAATACATCGCCGAAGCCCAAGGCTCCACCCGCGCCTTCGCCCTCCAGGTTCGCCACCTCTCCGCCAAGCGCCGCCGTTAAGTTGCCGCTTTTTCCCTGATTCCCTGTGCCGGGTCACCCGCGCGGGTTGGGTAGTTGTCTTTGCTGTTGCCCTTGTCTTTGCTGCTGCCCTTGCCTTTGCTCTTAACCTTGCGAAACTTTGAAACTTTGCGAAACCTTGAACCTTCCCCGCCAGCCCCCTTGATTTCCTCAGCTTCCTCTGCAAAAATGGTTGAGTTCCCGAACCTTGGGGCAACTCTCCGCCATCTAAAGGCTTAAGGCCTTCTCGCCCAATAGGCGACTTTCCCGTAGCGGAGCGGGCTTTCTTGTGTACTGCGCGGTAAATTACGAGGTTTTCGGCTTGTTTTCGGTCCGGGTTGCGATCGAACAGCCGAATTGTGACTTTTTTGGGGTCTCCTCCACCTCAGATGATTTTTTCGGCTGCCTACGGCGCCAGTGAAGGATATTGCTCTTGGCTCTCGACGATAAATACGAAGATATTCAAAAGTTGATCGATACCGGCAAGGAAAAAGGCTTCCTCACCTATAACGAGGTGAACGACCTTCTGCCGAACGACATCAACTCCCCCGACGATCTCGACGATCTGCTCGGCATGATTGGAACCCAGGGAATCAACGTCCTGGAAGACACCAAGCTTCCCTCGGAGAAAAAGTTCGATCCCGATGCCGAGGAGTCCGATGACGTTGAACTCGACCTCACCCCCGGCGCGCTGGAGAAGACCAACGACCCCGTTCGCATGTATCTGCGCGAAATGGGCACCGTCCCCCTTCTCACCCGCGAGGGTGAAGTCGAAATTGCAAAGCGCATTGAGCGCGGACAGATCCGCGTTCTCAAATCTCTATCGCGTTCGGCCATCGTCATTCGCGAAGTTCTCGCCATCGGTGACGATCTCAAGCGAAGTGTCCGTTCCGTAAAAGAAGTCGTGGTCTTCGACGAAGAAGAGATCACCGACGAAGTCATGCTTGGCCGTCTCAAGGAAATCACCGGAAAGATCGACGACCTTGGCCGCCATTACAAAAAGGGACTCGCCCTCGCCACCAAACTCGCCGAACTCGGCCCCGCGGGCAAAGACAAAAAGAAGCAGAAAGACTATCGCAAGATTCACTGGGGACTCGGACGCGCCCAGGTAGAGGTCAGCCGCTCCATCCGCAACCTCCGCTTTACCAATCAGGAGCGCAAGCGCCTCATCGACCGCGTCAACAAAACGGTCGAGAACATGAAGGCCCTCGACCGTCAGGTCCTGAATCTTGAAAAGCGTTGCGAGTTCACCAAGAACGAAGAGCAGAAGAAGGAAATCCGCAAGCAGATCAAGACCGTGCGCACCGATATGGAGCGCATCGAAGTCGAAGCCGGAGCCGTCTTCACCGAACTCAAGCGCACTCAGCGCGAAATCATTCAGGGCGACATGGATGCCGAGCACGCCAAGCGCGAGCTCATCGAGGCCAACCTGCGCCTCGTCGTCTCCATTGCCAAAAAGTACACCAACCGCGGCCTCCAGTTCCTCGACCTCATTCAAGAGGGCAACATCGGACTCATGAAGGCCGTCGATAAGTTCGAGTATCGCCGCGGCTACAAATTCTCGACCTACGCCACCTGGTGGATTCGTCAGGCGATCACGCGCGCCATCGCCGATCAGGCCCGCACCATCCGCATCCCGGTGCACATGATCGAGACGATCAACAAGCTCATCCGCACCAGCCGTCAGCTAGTGCAGGAGCTTGGCCGCGAGCCAACCAGCGAAGAGATTGCCCGCCGCATGGACATCCCTGTCGCCAAGGTCCGCAAGGTCTTGAAGATCGCTCAGGAGCCCATCTCCCTCGAAACCCCAATCGGCGAAGAGGAAGATTCGCACCTTGGAGATTTCATCGAAGATCGCGCCGTAGTCTCGCCCGCCGAGGCCGTCATCAACGTGAACCTCAAGGATCAAACCTCGCAGGTTCTACGCACCCTGACTCCTCGCGAAGAGAAGGTCATCAAGATGCGCTTCGGCCTCGAAGATGGCAGCGAACACACACTGGAAGAAGTTGGCCAGTCCTTCGCCGTCACCCGCGAGCGTATCCGCCAGATCGAAGCGAAGGCCCTGCGCAAGCTGCGTCACCCCTCGCGCTCTCGTAAACTCCGCGCCTTCATGGACGGCGTCCACGATTAACTAATTACTTCTCCGCACACGATGGGCACGGCCTCGGCCGTGCCCATCGCATTACCCCATAGGCTTGTTCTTGTCTTCAAATGTCATCCTTAGCAGAAAATGCGGGTGCCCCGGGTTCGCGCCGCCGTCTTTGCGGCGATAACCCGGGATACCGAAACGCTTGGCCAACGTGAATTTGATCTTTTGACGTCGCGCGAAGTTGTTGTAGCATCATCGTCATGCCGCAAGGCCTGAAGCGCCTACATCAATCCGGACAGTCGCACTTCATCACCTTCAGTTGTTACCACCGCCGCCCAAAGCTGACGAATCCCGAAGCCTGCCGCATCTTTCTGGAAACCATCGAAGCTGCGCGAACCCGCTTCGCAATTCGCATCTACGGTTACGTCCTCATGCCGGAGCACGTCCACCTTCTGTTGAGCGAGCCAGAATCGGCCCCACTTGCCGAAGCGATTCATTTCCTCAAGTTATCCACTTCGAAGTTGTTGCGGCCAGTAACTTACTGCGACGCGAAGCGCACCCCGTTCTGGCAAGCGCGCTACTACGACCGCAACATTCGCGATTATCATGAGTTCACCGTAAAGCTGCGTTACCTTCATCGCAATCCAGTCAAGCGCGGCCTTTGCCAATCTCCAGAGCAGTGGCCATGGAGCAGTTTCCATCACTACTTCACGGGTACACCGGGAATGGTCGAAATCGAATCCGAGTGGACGGCCAGAACACGGCTTTCTGATCTCCCAGGTTAGCGCCAAAAAGCGGCGCGGAACCTGGGGCACCCGGCTGTTGCCTTTGCTCTTAACCTTGCGCAACCTTGAAACTTTGAAACCTTGCCTTTCTACTCGTACCTTAGCGCCTCAATCGGATCCAGATTCGCCGCTTTCCACGCCGGATAAATCCCAAACACCAGCCCTATGATTGCCGATGACATAAACGCAAAGACAGTCCACTGCAAACTCATCGTTGCCGGCAGCGCCGGCATCAGTGCCGCGATCAGATACGTGATGATTCCGCCGACCACTATCCCCACCACTCCACCCACCGCCGTCAGCACCATGGCTTCCAGCGTGAATTGCAGCAGTACATCGCCTTTGCGCGCGCCCACTGCCTTGCGCACTCCAATCTCACGCGTCCGTTCGGTAACGGACACCAGCATGATATTCATCACTCCCACGCCGCCCACAATCAGTGCCACGCTCGACACCGCGAACATGAACACGAACACTCCGCCCGTCACCTGGTTCCACACCTGCACAATAGAATCCTGGCTGAAGACCGCGAAGTTATCCGCCTGATCCGGTTTCAGCTTGCGCCGCCGCCGCAGCAAATCGCGCATCTCGTCCTGTGCCTTCGCCATATCCGGCTGCGAAGTGGCTTTCACGGAAATCCAGTTCTGCTTCAGCTCCGGATGCAGCTTCTTGAACGTGAAGTAGGGAAACATCACGATATTGTCTTCCGGATTCGCGCCTCCGCTGAACGCGTCTTTTTTCTTCTCGGAAACCCCCACCACCGTGAACAACTCGCCCTCGATATTGATTTCCTTACCGATCGGATCTGTTTCAGCGAACAGTTCATTCGCCGTATCGTTTCCAATCACGATTACCGGCATCCGCTGCTCGTCTTCCGTCTGCGTAAACCATCGCCCCTTGGCCACGCCGTAGTCATACACTTCTTTGGTGTCGAACGTGTCGCCTTCCAGAATCGTGTTTTTCGCCACGTGTCCTTCGTACTTCACCGAATAGCTACCCGTCCCGAACTGCGGCAGAAACAGCCGAATCGACGGAGCCGCGGCCTTCACATGCGGCAGGTCTTTCATCGCCTCAGCGTCTTCGTACGTCAGCTCTTTGCGGTTCAGCATCTCCGCCGTGGGGCGCCCAAAATTCATCACGTCCATATGGAATGCGAACACGATATTCGATCCCATCTGCTGCACCATGTTCTGCACGTTGCTATTCAGTCCGCGCACAACCGAGGAGATCGTGATCACGGTCGTCACCCCGATCACTATTCCGAGGATCGTCAACCCTGAGCGCATCTTATTGCGCACCAGTGTTGTGAATGCCAGTCGCAATATCTCCCCGAAATCCCCGCGCGAAGCCATTCAACGCTCCCGTACCAAAAATCCAGTTCCTCGAAGGTGCCCCACGTCCGCCCGGCTTTTTCGGGCCGACGTGGGGAAGTTGACCTTGCCTTGACCTTGCTCCTGCTCTTGCCTTTGCTTCTAACCTTGAAACCTTGAAACCTTGCGAAACCTTGCAACCTTGCCTTTCCTCAC
Source organism: Saccharimonadales bacterium (SeqCode) (assembly GCA_035539055.1). GTDB lineage: Bacteria > Acidobacteriota > Terriglobia > Terriglobales > Acidobacteriaceae > TOLSYN. Next base: position 19,677 of record DATLJC010000073.1, read on the forward strand.
AACTCAAACCTCAGCGCCGTGATCGGGTCCAGCTTCGCCGCCTGTCGTGCCGGATACACACCGAAGAACACGCCCACCGATCCTGCTGTCAACAGTCCCGCAAAAATCGTCCAAAGCTTCACTTCGCTCGGCATTCCGATCAGAATCGTCACCGTCTTTGCCACCACTACTCCCAGAATCACGCCAATCGCGCCGCCCACCAGCGACAGTGTCGAGGACTCAATCAGGAATTGCCGCATCACATCGCCCGACCGCGCTCCCAGTGCTTTTCGTATGCCGATCTCCCGTGTGCGTTCCGTCACCGACACCAGCATGATGTTCATAATCACCACGCCGCCCACGATCAGTGAAATCGACGCCAGCGCCACCGCTACCAGGAAGAATGTTCCACTCAAGTTTGCCCAAATCGAAAGAAAGCTCTGATTCGTCTCCGCCTCAAAGCTGTCCGGTTTTCCCGGTGCATCGTGACGCCGCGAGCGCATCACCACCCGCACTTCGTCGATAGCTTTTTCCAGCGGAACTCCCACGCCCGTAGCTTTTCCCCAAATGCGCAGAGATACCTTTTGCGAGCCAAACTGCTTGTACCACGAGGTCAGCGGCATCACCACCCAGTTGTCCTGGCTCTGCCCCAGCGTCTTGCCCTTCGGTTTCGCCACGCCTATCACGCTGTAGAGGTGTCCGTTGACGCGGATCTCTTTGCCTAACGGGTCCACCCCCGCCATCAGGTTCTCCGCCACGTCGTTGCCGATCACCGCAATGCTGGAACCCGCATTCACATCGCTTTCCGTCAACGCTCGTCCCGATTGCAAATCCAGGTCATAGATCGCGGTCATCCCCGGAGTCCATCCGCGAGCCGTCGTATCCGTGCTGTTCTGTTCGTTGTACTTCACATTCACGTTGTTCTGCGATGCCGTGGCTCCCACGTTCTTGCACGCGGTGCATGCCTCCTGCACCGCGAGGAAATCTTCGTAATGAATATCTTTGCGCTTCTGGCTGTCCAGGTATTGATCCACGTTCGTGATCACGTTCGGAGCCTTGGAGACAATGAACACGTCCGCGCCGAGGTTAAAGATCTTTTCCGCCACGTACCCGTTGATGCCGTTGACGAACGTCTCTACCGCAATCACCGTCGCCACCGCGATGACCACCCCGAGCAGAGTGAGCACGGAACGCAGCTTGTTCGCCCATAACGATTGCAGGGCAATGCGAATGGCTTCCAGTGTATTCATAGGTGAACGTGTGCCAACCTGGGGCAATCGCAGTTTACCAGACCGCCCCACGCGCTCCGTTCCCGGCTCAACAGGCACCCAGGTGGCCCACATATGCCGTCTTTTGGCATATGTGGGGTTAGCCGTACGTTCCACCTCACAGGTTTCTGCCTTTGCTTCCCATCATCCTACCGCCCCGCCCAAGCTTCCCATCACATCATTCTGTGACGCATGGCTATGGCACGTTTCTTCCCCCTCGTGTATCACACCTAGTAAGCAGAAATGTTGCAGCCACGTGAAATTGAGCCTGCTCCGCCCGTGTGCTACGATGCTCTGCTTTAGTTGTTCTTCCAAATGCGCCGTAAGGTGCATACAGTTTTGCCCTTCCGCCCCCAACTTTGGGTGGTCTGTGGTGCGTCAAGTCCGGCGTGCCGTAGGAGCGGAATGGCTGGTTGGTGTAGCTGACGAATGCAGTAAGACGCTCGCCGTCTTTTTCGAGGGGTGGGCGCCGTAGGCGAATGGTTCTGCAACGCGCTCGCGTGTTTGCCGCCGCCGCTTTCGACGGAAATCCGTGTAGCTCGATGTAGAGTGATTTGAATCAAAGCTCTCGGGAGTTATTTTGTGAAGACCTACGATGGTGAGAATGTCCGCAATGTGGCTGTCATTGGCCACTCCCACTCAGGCAAAACCTCTCTTGTGTCGGCTCTGCTCTTCACTGCCGGCAGCACTCCCCGGCTGGGCCGGGTCGATGATGCAACCACCACCACCGATTACGATGAAGAAGAAATCGCCCGGCAGATGACCATCTCCGCCTCTCTCGCTGCCGTCGAGTGGGGCAAGACCAAGATCAATCTGATTGACACTCCCGGCTTCAACATGTTCGTCCACGAAGCCGAACTCGCCATGCCTGCCGTCGATGCCGCCCTTGTTGTCGTTGACTCCGTTTCCGGCGTTCAGGTCGTTACCCAGAAGGTATGGAACCTCGCCGACGCCCTGAAGCTTCCGCGCGTTGTCGTCTGCACCCGCATGGACCGCGAGCGCGCCGACTTCGAGCGCGTCATGGGATCGCTCACCAACACCTTTGGCCGCAGTGTCGTTCCCGTTCAACTTCCCATCGGCGCCGAGAAGAATTTCAAAGGCGTCGTCGATCTCGTCAAAATGAGGGCCTATTACTACGAGATCGGCGGCAACGGACGCGCCCGTGTCGAGGACATTCCCGCCGACATGGCCGAGCAGGCCAAGGCCGCGCACGAAGCTCTCGTCGAACTCGTAGCCGAAGGCGATGACGAACTCATGAGCGAGTTCTTCGATACCGGAACCATCGCCGAGGAGCACATCGTCACCGGCATCCACAATGCCATTCGCGACGACCGTCTTTTCCCGGTCCTGTTCGCCTCCGGGCTCGGCAACATCGGCAGCGACGAAGTTCTCGATTTCCTTATCGATTACGTTCCCGCCGCCACCGAGCGCAAAACCGTGGAAGGCGTTCCGGCCAGTCCCGATGCCGACCCGCCCGTGCGCAAAATCGCCAATTCCGAGCCGCTCTCGCTCTTCGTCTTCAAGACCGTCAGCGATCCTTTTGCCGGACGCATCTCCTACTTCAAGGTCGTCAGCGGCGTGCTCAAAAACGACGCCTCCGTCACCAACTACGTCCGTGGCACAGTCGAGAAGTTCGCCCACATCTCCGTCGTATTGGGGAAGCAACTCATCCCCGTTCCCGAGCTATCTGCCGGAGACATCGGAGCCGTCGCCAAGCTCAAGGAAACCCTCACTGGCGACACTCTGGGCGACAAAGCTGCGCCCATCAAGTACCCATCCATCACGCTTCCCGAGCCTGCCATCACCTTCGCCATCGAGCCCAAGACCCGCGCCGACGAAGATAAACTCGGCGTCGGCGTCCACAAGCTCATGGAAGAGGATGCCATGTTGCGCTTCTTCCGTGATCCCCAGACCAAGGACTTCCTCATCGCCGGAACCGGCCAGCAGCACATCGAAGTTGTGGTCAGCAAACTCAAGCGCCGCTATCACACCGAGGTCGTCCTCAAGGCCCCCAAGGTCCCTTACCGCGAAACCATTCGCGGCAGCGCCGAAGTCCAGGGCCGCCACAAGAAGCAGTCCGGCGGACACGGCCAGTTCGGCGATTGCAAAATCCGTATGTCGCCCCTGCCTCGTGGAGGAAATTTCGAGTTTGTCAACGATATCTTCGGCGGAGCCATTCCCAAGAACTTCATCCCCGCCGTGGAGAAGGGAATCCTCGAAGCCGCCGCCCGTGGCTACCTCGCCGGATACCCCGTGGTTGACTTCAAGGTCAGCCTCTTCGATGGCAGCTATCACGACGTTGACTCCAACGAACTTAGCTTCAAGACCGCCGGACGCATCGCCTTCAAAAAAGCCATGGAGGTCGCCAAGCCGACTCTCCTTGAGCCCATCATGCAGGTAGAAATCACCGTCCCCGACGAGTTCGCCGGAGCCATCATGGGCGACATGAACTCCCGTCGCGGACGTATCCAGGGCATGGACAACAAGGCCGGTCAAACCATCATCCGCGCCCATTGCCCCATGTCTGAAATGTTGACCTACGGAACCGACCTCACGGCCATGACTCAGGGCCGTGGGTCATTCAACATGGAAATGGATCACTACGACTTCGTCCCCGCCTTGCAGCAGGAAAAAATCATCGCTGCCGCCAAAGCTGCCGGAGCCGGCCTCGAAGAAGAGGAAGAAGAGTAGAGAACAACAGATAGCTAGAGAACAACCGCAAGATAGAGAACAAAGTGTAAGGAACGAAAACAACATCGCTAGTTCCGCGAACCCCCAGCGCCGCGGGTGCCCCATATATGCTTGCCTCTTTTGGCAAGCGTATGTGGGTTCTAACAAAGATCGCGCGAAGCGCGCTCCCAGATTTGCTCTTGTTCTTGTTCTTGTCTTTGCCTTTGTTGTTGCCTTTGCCTCTAACCTTGAAACCTTGCGAAACCTTGAAACCTTTCTCTCAAAACAACATATTCTGTCTCTTCGGCGGCTCCACTCCAAAATGCTTATACGCCAACTGAGTCGCCACCCGTCCTCTCGGAGTCCTATCCAAAAATCCGATCTGTATCAGAAACGGCTCGTAAATCTCCTCAATCGCATCCGGCTCTTCCGCCAGCGCTGCCGCCAGAGTATTCACCCCCACCGGCCCGCCCTGATATTTTTCAATGATCGTCAGCAACAACCGCCTGTCCACCTCGTCGAAGCCATGCTGATCCACCTCCAGCATCTCCAGAGCCGCCTTAGCCGTAGCAATGTCGATATGCCCTGTCCCCCGCACCTGCGCATAGTCCCGAACTCTCCGCAGCAGACGGTTTGCCACGCGAGGTGTCCCCCGGCAGCGCATTGCAATTTCCATTGCCGCGTCGTCGTCGATCCCGACATTAAGAATCTGTGCCGAGCGATTCAGAATGATCTTCAAATCATCATGCGAATAAAACTCCAGCCGCAGCACCAGCCCCAGTCGCGAGCGCAGCGGAGCCGATAGCAATCCGATCCGCGTCGTCGCTCCCACAAAGGTAAATGCCGGAATCTCAAACGAGTGTGTCCGCGCCGAAGGCCCCTGCCCGACCATGATGTCCAGCCGGCAATCTTCCAGCGCCGAATACAGCAGCTCTTCCAGCGCCGGTTGCAGACGATGCACTTCGTCCACAAACAGCACCTGCTTGTGCTGCACGTTCGTCAAAATGGCCGTCAAATCCCCTTTGATCTGCAGCGTCGGCCCCGATGTCTGCTGAAACGCCGCATCCATCTCGTTGGCGATGATCGTCGCCAGCGTCGTCTTTCCCAGCCCCGGAGGCCCATAGAGCAGAATGTGATCCAGCGCTTCGCCTCGTGCCCGCGCCGCTGCAATGGCAACCGCCAGATTCTCTTTCACCTTTGGCTGGCCAATGAATTCCTGCAGCCGCTGAGGCCGCAGCTTCAGCTCAAATCCTTCTTCGCCCTCCAGCGGCCCTCCGGCCACCAGTCGCGCCCGCTCTTCCTGATTTCCAGCCATACTGCCGATGTTATATCCCCGGCCCCCAACCATCAATTACGAACTCGCCGGTTTGCTTTTCAGCCCGTTCCTCTCGGGATACACTCAACCATGGCCTCACACCTTACCAGGGGAGTGTCCCCCGTTTTGGCTGCAGTCTTGTACCTGATTCTGATAGCGTCTTCGGCTCTCGCTCAGTCGCCCTCCGCTCCTGCCTCCAACGTCCCTGCATCTTCGGCAAATGAAGCTGCGCCCCCTTCCGTACCGCCGCCCGCCACCGGCCCCATTCAGGACAATAGTTTCCTGGTCGAAGAGGCCTACAACCAGGAATACGGAGTCGTTCAGCACATCAGCTCTTTCGTTCGCTACTGGAACAGTAAGGATTGGACCTACAACTTCACGCAGGAGTGGCCCGGCCTTCACAACGCGCGCAACCAGTACAGCTACGGCGTCAACGTCGTCAGCCCCGGAGCCTTTCCTGGCGCAGGTGCCGGATTCGGCGACACGCAACTCAATTACCGGTATCAACTTGTCGGTAGCGGAGAAACCCGCGCCGCCTTTGCCCCTCGCCTCACGCTGCTCATTCCCAGCGGCCAGTCAAAGTACGGCCGTGGCTATGGAGGCTGGGGTGGTCAAGTCAGTCTCCCTCTCAGCTACGTGCTCAACCGCCATTTCGTCACCCACTGGAATGCCGGAGCCACCATCGTTCCCCGCGCAAAAAATCCAGCCGGAGACACTGCCTTCACCACCGGATACAACCTTGGCCAAAGCGTGATCTGGCTGGCCACGCCGCGCTTCAACGTGCTCACCGAAACCGTGTGGAATGGATCGGAAACTGTTGTCGCTCACGATCAGACGCAGCGTTCTCATTCGCTGTTCATCAGCCCCGGCGTCCGCTGGGCCTACAACCTGAGCCACCATCTCCAAATAGTCCCCGGAGTAGCCGTCCCCATCGGCGTTGGCCCAAGCTCCGGCGAGCGTGGCCTTTTCGTCTATCTCAGCTTCGAACACCCCTTCAAATCCACCGATCCTGCTTCGAAGTAGCCAAGCAAAGGCGGGCGGGCGGGTGGCTGTAGGCGGGCGGGTGGCCCACTCAACGCTCTTTTCGTTGAGTGGGGCTGTTGCTCTTGTTCTTGTTCTTGCTTCTCCTCGATGGCAACTCATCCCTCACCCGCGTCCAGTCGCCAAAAATGAAAACGGCCCCGCTCAAGCAGGGCTTGAATGGGGCGCGTTTTCGCAAATCGATCAGGCAGGCTTCGGCTCTTACTCTCCGGTTGCCGCCGCTGGGATCTCTTTCCCAAGCGATTGCAGTGCCAGGTAGGTCGGACCAAATTTCCGCAAGTGATCCAACTGCGTATCAAATTGCGCGAAGTGACCTTCTTCTTCCTTAACGAGTAGTTCGAATAATTGCTTGGAAGCCGCGTCCATATTGGCTCCGCACTTCTGCGCGGCATCGTTGTAGAAATTCGCGCTGTGGCGCTCCATCTCAGCAGCCATCGCGATAATCTCCACCGGATCGGTGATCGCGGCCGCTGCGGCATTCGCCTCCATCCTTACATCACCTTTCAGAAACAGAATGCGTTCCGCAAGCTTCTCAACGTGCCCCATCTCCACAATTGCCGTGCGCTTCAGCATCGTCGATAATGCCCCGAATCCCTGATCGTCCAAGTGAAAATGGAAATACATGTACTGGTGCACGGCGGCAAGTTCATCGGCAACAGCGGCATTCAACAGATCAATACTGACTTTCGCATCCATATCGGTTCTCCTATAAAAACTCTCGAAACGTATTCTAGGCTCCTTTGCCGAACCGCACATCACTCTTTTAATATGACGCGCCCGGATCGTTAGTTCCGCACGAGGCGAACCATCGTACGAATACGCTGCGAGGCGTCCGTCTGACAATGGAGCTGTGATTATGAGTTCTGTTCTCGCCGCAATTCCCCTGCATTTGCGCATGTAACAACCATGAAACATTTTGATAACCCACTGATGTAGGAAGGTTTGTTCTCGTTTACCGTGACACACCTTCAAAAGACTTGTTTTATTCCCTACCGCGACACCACAATCTCTTGCACCTTTAGCAGACTCTTCGGCCCTCGCAGGCCATTTCAGGTCATGCCATCAAATGATTCGGAATCATAACGCCATTGTCTCGACGTCCCTCTCTCGGGTTCCTGTTTTTCTCAAAAACGCGCTCGGCCTCGCGTTGCTTCTCGCCGTCTTTCACCCGGCGCTCGCACTTTCGCAGGTTCGCGCCAACGATCACGGCCTGACAGCGTTCTCTTCCGGAGCCACCCTCGAAATCACCGCACTCCGCGACGACGTTCTCCGCGTTCGCCAGTCCCAGACCCGCGCGCTTCCAGAGGATGCCTCCTGGGCCGTACTCACCTCCGCCCGCAGCGCCCGCGTCCCCGTCACTCCCGAGAAGAACGGATTCCGCACCCAGCGCCTCCACGTCAAGGTTTCCCCCGACCTGCGAATCACCGTCACCGACCTTGCCGGACACGTCATCCAGCAGGATGCCCAACCCGTCCGATGGAATGGCGATCACTTCCGCATCTACAAGACCAAGGCGCTCGACGCCCACTACTTCGGACTAGGCGACAAACCCGGCCCCCTCGACCGTCTCGGTCAGAGCTACACCATGTGGAACACCGATGCCTTCGGATGGCAGGATTCCACCGATCCCATCTACAAAAGCGTCCCATTCTTTCTCGAATTTCGCTCCGGTCAGGCCATGGGAGTTCTCTTCGACAACACCTGGCGCGCCTTCTTCGACTTCGGACACGAACTCCCCGACCAGTACTCCTTCGGAGCGCCCAACGGCCCCCTCGACTACTACCTCATCTACGGTCCCGATCCCAAGCAGGTCGTCCAGAGCTATGCCTGGCTCACCGGACCCACGCCGCTCCCCCCGCTCTGGTCTCTCGGATTCCACCAGTCCCGCTACAGCTACGAGACCGAAACCCGCCTCATGGAAGTGGCCAACCGCCTCCGCACCGACCACATCCCCGCCGATGCCCTCTACCTCGACATCGACTATCAGGTAGAGAACCGTCCCTTCACCATCGATGAAGTGAAGTTCCCCCACTTCCCCGAGATGGTCAAAAAGCTCGCCGACGACCACTTCCACCTCGTCGTCATCACCGATCTTCACATCGCCCAACTGCCCAACCAGAGTTATGCGCCCTATGACCTCGGCATTGCCGGAGATCACTTCGTCAAGAACCTCGATGGCTCCCGTTATGTCGGTCCCGTCTGGCCCGGCCCATCTGTCTTTCCCGAATTCACCCAGCAACGTTCCCGCGCCTGGTGGGGCACGCTCTACAAGAACTTCGTCGCCGACGGCATCAGCGGTTTCTGGAATGACATGAACGAGCCTGCCGTCTTCCGCTATCCCAGCAAAACCATGCCCGACGACGTCCAGCACCGCATCGACGAGCCGGGATTCACCCGCCGCACGGCCAATCATCTCGAAATCCATAACATCTACGGCATGGAAAACTCCCGCGCCACCTACGACGGAGTCCTGGCCCTTCAGCCCAACGAGCGTCCCTTCGTCCTCACCCGCGCCAGCTTTGCCGGAGGCCAGCGCTACGCCGCCACCTGGACCGGCGACAATTCCTCCAAGTGGAGCCACCTCCGCCAGACCACGCCGCAGCTTCTCAACCTCGGACTCAGCGGCTTCGCCCTCTCCGGCGCCGATGTCGGAGGCTTCGGCGGCTCGCCCTCGCCTGAACTGCTCACCCGCTGGATTCAACTCGCCGCCTTCCAGCCCATTGACCGCGACCACGCCGCCAAAGGCACCCGAGACCACGAGCCCTGGGTAGATGGACCGGAACACGCCGCCATCCGTCGCAAGTTCATCGAAGAGCGCTATCGCCTCATGCTCTACCTCTACACCGTCGCCGAGGAAAACTCGCGCAACGGTCTGCCCATCGTGCGCCCCCTCTTCCTCGAATTTCCCCAAGCCACCAACGATGGCCACCCCATGGACCTCGATGCCTCCGGTGAGTTCCTCTTCGGACCCAGCCTCCTGGTGACCACCACGCCCTCGCCCGACGAACTCGTTCCTTACGAAATCCACTTGCCTCCCGGCATCTGGTACGACTACTGGACCGGCGAGCGCCTCGACCGCCGCGCTCCCATCCAGGCCCGCGATCTTGAGCAGCGCGACGCCCTCCTGCAACCGCAGCCGCTAATGGTCACCCCCAAGCTCGACTCCCTCCCGGTCTACGCCCGCGCCGGCAGCATCCTGCCTCTCGCGCCGCTCACCCAGAGCACCTCCATTACCCCCACCGGACCTCTCACCCTCCGCGTTTATCTCCCCGCCCCTGCCGCCGCCGGCTCAACCGCGCCAGCCGCCCTCTGCCAGGGCGATCTCTACCTCGACGACGGACACACCTTCGCCTTCCGCAACGGAGCCTACCTCCGCGAACACTTCACCTGCCGCCCCAATCCTGACGGCTCCCTCACCCTCACTGCCGGAAAGCACGAGGGCAGCTACGCCGCGTGGTGGAAGACCTTGCGTTTTGAAATTTACGGGTGGAATCGGTCGAAGAACCTCGTCCCCGGCGCCCATCGCGATGTAGAGCTGCAACAGTCCGGCCCCGCTTGGTCCGCCGAGATACCCGACAACCCCAACGGCTTCGAAGTAACATTGCGTTAAGCCCGGCGACTTGATCGCCCCAGGACACAGTCATGGATAAACCGCGCCGCACATCCCTGCAGATCCTCAACATGAGTGTCGGCTTCTTCGGCATCCAGTTCGGCTGGGGCCTCCAGATGGCCAACATGAGCGCCATCTACGAATACCTCGGAGCCAAAGCCGACCAGATCCCCATGCTCTGGCTCGCCGCTCCCCTCACCGGACTCCTCGTCCAGCCGCTCATCGGCCACGCCAGCGATCACACTTGGGGACCGCTCGGCCGACGCCGCCCCTACTTCCTCGTCGGAGCCATTCTCAGCTCCCTCGCCCTGCTCTTCATGCCGCAGAGCTCCGCCCTCTGGATGGCCGCCGGTCTCCTCTGGATTCTCGATGCCTCCATCAACATCAGCATGGAACCCTTCCGCGCCTTCGTCGCCGACATCCTCCCTCCAGAGCAGCGCACCAGCGGCTTCGCCATGCAAAGCATCCTCATCGGAGCCGGAGCCATCGCCGCCTCTTCCTTGCCGTGGATACTCGGCAAATACTTCCACCTTGCCGCCGACACCACCGCCCACGCCATCCCCGTCACCGTGCGCCTGTCCTTCTACATCGGAGCCGCCGCCTTCTTCGGTGCCGTCCTCTGGACCATCCTCACCACCAAGGAATATCCCCCCGAAGACCTCGCTGCCTTCCTGCGCAACAAAGCCGAATCCTCTTCCGCCGGATTACCCGCGCGTCTGACAACCTCCGCCCGCGAAATCCTCACCGCCATCGCCGAGATGCCCACCGTCATGCGCCAGCTAGCATGGGTCCAACTCCTCACCTGGCTCGGACTCTTCTGCATGTGGCTCTACTTTCCCGTAGCCGTCGCCCACAACGTCTTCGGTGCCGCCGACGCGACCTCGCCTGAGTTCACCCACGGTATCGAGTGGGCAGGGAACTGTTTCGGAATCTACTCCGCCGTTTGCTTCGTCTTTTCCTTCTCGCTCCCCGTCCTCGCCCGCCGCCTCGGACGCAAGAACACCCATAGCCTCTGCCTCCTTTGCGGAGCCGTCGGCCTCGTCTCCGTAGCCTTCATCCACCACCCCGCCCTGCTATTCCTCCCCATGATCGGCGTAGGAATCGCCTGGGCCAGCATTCTCTCCATGCCCTACTCCGTCCTCTCCGCCGCCCTTCCCTCGGAACGCACCGGCGTCTACATGGGCATCTTCAACTTCTTCATTGTCCTCCCCGAAATCATGGCCTCCCTCTTTTTCGGATGGGTAATGAACCACCTCATGCACAATAACCGCATGGCCGCCGTCATCGCCGGAGGCGTCTTTCTCCTCATCGCCGCCCTCTTGATGCAGCGCGTAAGCGACTCCACCGCAGCCCAGGCCGCAGCAGATATGAGCAGCCCGCAGCGCCGTCCCCAACCCGCGAAGGTTTGAAGCCTTTGCTCTTGCATTTTGGGGGGTCATCCGGAACGAAGTGATTGGCCCCCGCACCGCTCAACTCTCCCATGCGTTCTCAAGCTTTCACCCCAGAAATCTCCACGGACCCGCAAACTCCGGGTGGCCCATTCAAGCCTTCTTTTGGCTTGAGTGGGTGACCGTTCCGCTTCCTTACCCAGATTTTATCTTTTGATTTTCCTACAGACCCGCGCCTTGCTGATGCACTGCCACCGGCGTCGTCTCCACCGGAACTCCGTGCGTAATCCTGATCTTCAACAGTGCTTCAAACGGCTTCCGCCATCTTGTGCTTTAGAAGTCCCGTGGTTATTTATTCGAGCCGATCCACGCCAAAGTAGCAATGAGGAAAAACATAATCCAGGCGAAGTGCCGACCTCTGGTGATTGCCAGGGTAATGAATCCCGCTGAAAAAAATGTCAATGAGATGAGCCGAACAGTCGCCGAATCGCGGAAGGGGGCCGCAACGCTAGTCTTTGCCAAGAGCGCAGCCATTCCGAAAATAAAAACACTAGTCAGATGCCAAGCGGCCCTCAACGTCCATCCCATGTAATCTCGATTTCCCCGTATAGCGGGCAAATCCTGCAATCTTAGTAATGGCTCCAGTATGTTGCGTTCGCCGAGTAACGAGTGGGCAATACCCACAAGAATGGCAAGCAACGCAGCTACTAACAGAGGTACGTTCATGAGATTTCCTAGTGGACTACTCAGCCCATGATTCGCAAGGGATCAATTCTGCTGCTTATTATGCACAAACGCCCGCATCAATTGTTTTGTCTCTTGTAATGCTGCAGATGATTCTGTGTACTTGCGATCCGTCTCGCCTGAATGTGATTTCCGTGGACATTTAGCAGAACTCGCCTCTTGATTTTCCCTTGTGAGCGCAATATGTATCGTGATACGTTACACATTACAGTGATCAGGAGCTTCAAACACGCCGGGCTTGAGAAGTTCTTCCTGACCGGGTCCAAAGCAGGAATTCAGCCCGCCCACGCCAGCAAACTCCGACTGCAGCTTGGCCGTCTCGCCGCCAGCAGCGGTCCTCAAGATATGAATGTTTCAGGCTGGCGGCTGCACCGGCTCTCAGGAACCCTTAAGGATCACTGGACTGTCACCGTCAATGGCAACTGGCGCATGACCTTTACTTTTGAGGGCGAGGACGCAATCCTCGTCGATTATCAGGATTACCACTAGGAGTCGGAAAATGATCATGCACAATCCTCCGCACCCTGGAGAGCTACTCAGGGAACAACTCGGCAAGCGCAC
>DATLJC010000074.1:0-36364 GCA_035539055.1 Saccharimonadales bacterium (SeqCode)
TCGTATGGCTTGTAGAGGTGCTTGAAATAGTAATCACCGCCACCGCCGTAGAGCAGCAACGTATCGTGAACCCGGCCTAGATGCTTGGAGCCTTGCTTTGCATCGTTGTGGGCAGACTGCCTTTTCCAGATGATTTCGTTGATGAACTTTTCTTCACCTAAGATTTGATCGAGCATCACCTTAACGTAGTGACTCGCGTGCCAATCGCAGTGATAGTAAAAGCTGCCTGTAGCCTTGAGTACTCGCGCCAGTTCCACACAGCGAGGCCGCATGAACTCGATATAGGCTTGCGTGGATTCGTGACGATCATCGAAGGCACGCATCTCCTTCTTCTCTCCCCAGAACACTTCATAATTCCGATTGGAATTGAATGGCGGGTCAATGTAGATGAGGTCAACGCACGCATCCGGCAGTTTCTTCAACTGCTCCAGATTGTCGCCGCAATAGATAACCCGTGTGTCCAGAAGAGCCGATGGCCTTCCCGCTGGAGCAGATGCACTACCCGTTTGCTTGTTCATTTGGCTGAATCGAGATTACAACGCTTTGTGTATTTCTGGGAATGGCAGAACCGGCAACTGTCGATGTCGAACAATCACCATACATTTGCCAAGACAAAATGGTAGGGGTGCGGCTATCGCGTCTGTTTTGTCAGTTTTTTACGAATGCGTCCAAATAATGGCGGAGGGTGAGGGATTCGAACCCCCGTTAGAGTTTCCCCTAAAGCGGTTTTCAAGACCGCCTGTTTCAACCGCTCACACAACCCTCCGCTTTGAGGAATGCCCGAGCTGTCCCTATTGTACGATGGCGCGGACGATGTCTCCAATCGGAGAGGCTAGACGACGAGATCGGGGATTTCCATTTGCTGTTTGCGGAAGGCGCGGACGAAGGCGGCGACAACGTCGGGGTCAAACTCGCGGCCGGCTCCGCGCTCGAGGATCTCGCGGGCTTCGTAAGTCGTGCTTCCCTTTCGGTAGGGACGGTCGCTCGTAATGGCATCGTAGGCGTCGGCAACGGCAAGGACGCGAGCTTCCAAAGGGATTTCCTCTCCGGCGCGATCGCTGTATCCGGAGCCGTCGAAACGGTCGTGGTGAGCAAGGATGATAGGGAGAACGCGGCGCAGAGAGCCGCCGACGGGTTCAAGCAGGTGAACGCCACGGGTGACGTGCTGGCGCATTTCCTGAGACTCGGTGGTGGTAAGACGCGCAGCTTTATAGAGAATGTCGCGGCTGACATCGAGCTTGCCAATGTCGTGCAGGAGGGCGGCGGCGCGGACGTCCTCGATGCGCTCGTCGTCGAATCCCATTTCCGCAGCCATGCGCGCGGCGTAGATCGAAACGCGGTAGGAGTGATTCTGGGTGTAGGTATCTTTTGATATGAACTGTTGCAGGATCATCAAGACGCCGTGGTAGGTCTCGCGTAACTCACGCATTCTGGAGGCGCTGCGCTCATAGAGCGTGCCCATGGCAAATGCCGTGAGAATCAGGGAGCCGCCCCAGACGCAGATGTCAAACCACTTCTGCTGACTGAGCGTCTCGGCGCCGTGATCGAATAGATTCGGATTCAGGAAGGTGATGAGAACGATCATCAACACGCTGGCAAATGCGGTGAGCACGGCGTGGCGGCGTCCGTAGTGATAGGCCGAAAACAAGGTGGGGAAGGTGTAGAAGCTGAGCAGCATGCCGCGACCGGCAATCAGAAAATTACACAGCGCAGCGATGATAAACAGCGAAAGGACGAGCCAGAGCTCGCGATTCACTTCCGTACATTGTCTTAACAGGCTCTTCTTCAATTCAGGCTCCAACACGACCCTGGAGGCGGAGCGGAATCCGCCAACGCGACACGGAATCGAATCGCAGTCGCTTAGGAAAGTCTATGGTACGAAGATTCTGTGTGCTCCACAATAGTACTAACGATATATGGAGGCAGTGCCCCAAAATACGAAAAGGGTAGCCAATTGGCTACCCCTCCCACTAAAGAACTATTCGGACGCGAACTAAACGGCCGTCACGTTCTCTGCCTGCCAGCCCTTGGGTCCTTTGACGACGTTGAACTGCACGGCCTGGCCTTCCTTGAGGCTACGGAAGCCATTTGTCTGGATAGCCGAGAAGTGAACGAAAACGTCTTCGCCATTCTGGCGGCTGATGAAACCAAAGCCCTTCGCGTCATTGAACCACTTAACGATTCCTTGTTCCATGGTGTTACATGTTCCTTCGTGAATTGAAATCAGGCTGAGTGAATCGGAGGGATATCGTCTGCAGATACGTGTTCCAGAGCAACGCTTGATTGTTGATCTCAGGTACGGCTCTTACCGTTCGCGTCCTTCCAAATCAGAAGCGCGAACATTGTAGCATTGAAAGATAAAAAAATGTAAGCATGTCTATTCAATAAATTCTAAGTCAATGAACGATAAAGAGATGCGGTTTTTGTGACCTCTGTCATCGACAAGTTCGCCTGTGAAATAACAAAGTGTACATATGAGGTTTATCAAGATCTCGGAGCACCCCGCCAAGGATGCGTCCGTCCAATCCGACGCCCTTGAGATGCTACTCGGCTGCCATGTCCGCATTCGTCACTTCATGCAGTTAGGCCGGACCCTGGCCCATGCGGAGTTCGCCCCCTCCGGTGAGATTGCGGAAACAGCGGAGGCCATATCTTGTTACTTCAGCAAGGCCCTGCCGCTGCATGAGGCAGACGAGAACGAAACGCTCTTTCCACGACTGCAGGCTGCGGTGGCCGAGGGAAACCTGGTGCGCGAAGCCGCCGAAACGATGGTTGAGCAGCATAAGGCGATCGATGAACTGGTAGCGGATTTGCTCTCGCTCTGCGACTCGCTGAGTCAACATCCGGAGGCTCTGCCCTCGCTGGCACGGCGAATCGAGGATGTCACCTTTGCTCTGGACAAGATCTTTGACGCTCATCTTAAGCTGGAAGAAACCGTGATCTTTCCGGCAATTCTGGAAGTGCTTACTTCAGAACAACTTGAGGAAATGTCGGACGAGATGCGGGAGCGACGTCATCCCACGGGGAACAAGATACATCTCGTGAACTGAAACCGTTCGAAGTGCCGCTATTCGTAGCGCAAGGCCTCGACGGGATCGAGTTTGGCGGCTTTGGCCGCAGGATAAATTCCGAAGAACAGGCCAACGCTCATGGCCGCCGCCACGGAAGCCGGTATCACCCATCCGGGAACCGCCATGGGCCATGTTGGCAGCACGACATTGAGCAGCGCAATCAGCGCGAGGCAGAAGAGCACGGCGGCGACTCCAGCCGAACCGGTCAGCACAATGGCTTCCACCAGGAACTGCCGCACTACGTCCTTGCTGCGGGCGCCGATGGCTTTGCGAACTCCGATCTCGTGAGTACGCTCGGTGACCGACATCAGCATGATGTTCATGACGCCGACGCCGCCTACCAGCATTCCCACGGACGCTACGGCGATGGTGAGCAGAGCGATGGAGCCCATGATGCTGCGGAACTGATTGGAAATTGCCTCCGCGGAAGATATCCCGAAGCTGTCTGGCTTGTTGAACTGATCGTTGCGGCGACGGCGCAGAACTCCCGTGATTTCGTCGGTTGCCTGCGACTTCTTGCCGGGATAGGCACGGGCGGTGAAAAAGTTTTCTTTGTCCTGGGGCCTATGTTTCAAGTACGAGAGGTAGGGGATGAACACCTGCTTATCGGCGTTACCGTCGCGCAGAAATACACCCTTTGTCTTGCTCAGAACGCCGATGACGCGGAAGGTCATTCCGGTGACTTGCAGTTCCTTGCCGATTGCATCTTTGGCGGGAAATAGCGTTTCCGCCAGGTCGTATCCGATGACGGCAACATCGAGGCGATGGCTGTTCTCGGTGTCATTCAGGAAGCGCCCCTGCTCCAGTTTCGCGTTTTGAACGGATTCGTAAGAGGGGGTTACGCCTTCGAAATTTACGGCGGTGACCTCTTTGCCGTTGTAACGCGCGGTGGGGATGAAGTTTGGCGTGCCGGGGGTGAAGCTGGTGGAATCGAGTTCGACACACACTTCTTTCACCGATGGGGCCTGCTCACGGATGGCGTCGGCATCTTCATAGTTCAGAGGCTTGCGCAAACGTAATTCCTGCGGCAGACGTCCCATGTGAATTCCGGGTTCGAACTTGAAGACGAACAGGGTGTCGGTGCCGTATTGCTCAAGCTGGGCGCGCAGATCCGCATCCACTCCGTACATGATGGAGAAGACCATGACGAGCACGACGACGGCAATGAACACTCCGAGCACGGTAAGCGCCGAGCGCACCTTGTTGGCCAGGAGGGTCTCAAAGGCCATTTTTGCGCTTTCGCCAAAGGAGAAATATCTACGCTTCGAGTTCATCCGTCTGCTCCTTTAGGAATCGGCCCGCAGGGCTTCGATGGGATTCAAGCGTGCCGCTTTGCGGGCGGGATAGACGCCGAAGAACAATCCCACTGCGGTTGAAACGCATATTGCAACGATTACCGCCGAAAGCGGGACGGACATGGGCAATGGAGTGGTCTTGTCGAGGATGGCCGCCAAGACCCAGGCCACGAGGATTCCAATGACGCCGCCCATGGCGCTCATGACCGATGCCTCAACCAGAAACTGGCTGAGAATGTCCGAAGTGCGTGCTCCTAGCGACTTGCGAATGCCAATCTCACGGGTGCGCTCGGTGACGCTGGCCAGCATGACGTTCATGATCACGACGCCGCCGATCACAAGGAAAATGGAGACGAAGCCGACCATGGCTCCAGCCAGGGTGCCGGTGAGATTCTTCCAGAGATCCATGAGGTTATCGGATCCGAAGAGACCGAAGTTGTCTTCTTCGTTGGGCGCTACATGGCGCCGGGCTCGCATCAATGCGCGGGCCTCGTCCTTGGTCTGCTCCATAAACTCCGGCGCGCGCGCCTGCACATTGATATTGAAGCGATCGGTATGGGTGCCATTGAGTTTGAACCAGGTCTCGACGGGGATGTAGATGAAGTTGTCCTGCGGTTGACCCATCACGTTTCCAATAGGCTTGGCAATGCCGACGATCTCGAATTCGTATCCCTTGATGGTGACGGTCTTGCCCAAAGGATCGATGGTGGGGAAAAGCTTTTTCACTACGTCGGCACCGATCATGGCGGTGAAGCTGCGATGTTCGTTGTCGTTGTCACTGATGTAGCGGCCACGAATCACTTCTTCGGTATCCATCTGTCCGATGTTGGCGGTTACGCCTCGCACCTGCACGTCTTCCGCGCTCAGGGATTCACGGCGCACGATGTCCGTAAACCTGCATTCGAGGCCGACGGCCTTTGGCAGTTTGAGTCCATCGCGCAATGCGACGTAGTCGTCGTAGGTGAGCTGTTTGTTGCGTCGCGCAGCCTTTACGAATTCTTCCTGGCTGTTGATGATCCCATATCGCGAGATGAGGAACACTCCGTTGCCCATGTTCGCGACGCGCTCGGCGATGTAGGAGTTGGTTCCATTGATGAGGGCGACGACAAGAATGAGCGTGGAGACCGAGAGGATGACGCCGAGTAACATGAGAAACGAACGCAACTTGTGCGAGCGCATCGTCTCCAGCGCAATGATGGTCGGTTCCTTAAGTCTGATTCCGCGCATGATACTCCCGAACCCAGGCAACCGCACTGGCACTATGGGATACGCAGGAACATGCAAGAAGGTTCCCCAGTTCCACTTTTTGGGTTCGACACTATACTTTATCCTACAAACCAGTGCGCTAATCGAATATCGTCCAGTCCACGAGGAACGGCGACTGGCGGCTGCCAATTTGGCTTTTGCACGGATGCCCCATTGGGACATGTCCCCCAAGAGAGGGGATGGGGGCTTTGGATGGTTTCAGGTACTGGTAAAGCTGTGTTACCGTATGCCAAATACAAGGTCTCTCCTGCGTACGCAAGTTTTTGAATGCGCGGCAGCAACCGGATGCAGGCGCTTTGGAGTCAGTCATGTTCGGATTCGGTTATAACAAAGAAAAATCGCGCGCGAACGCCGAGAAGTATCTGCAGCAAAACAAGCTGCAGAACGCCATCACCGAATACGAGAAAATTCTGCAGGTGGAACCTCGCGATCTCGCGATCCTGAATACTGTCGGCGATATTTATTCGCGACTCGGGCAGAATGACAAGGCGATTGAGCGCTTCCGTGTGGTCGGTGAATCCTATTTGAACGACGGCTTCATCCTGAAGTCGATCGCGATGTACAAAAAGATCACCAAGCTCGATCCGAATGGGCTGCAATCGCTGGAAAAACTAGCGGAGCTTTACCGCAAGCAGGGATTGGTGAGCGATGCGCGCTCGACATTGCTTCAGACGGCGGAGGCTTACACACGAAAAGGTCAGTCAAAGGAAACACTGCGGCTGCTAAAGCAGCTTGTTCTGTTTGATCCGGAAAACGTGCAGGTCATCACCCGCACGGCTGACCTGATGACGCAGAGCGGCCAGAAAAACGAAGCCAAGGAGATGTTGACCCAGACGGCCTCCACGCTGGTGGAGCGACGTGCGCTGGACCCGGCTCAGAAGATTCTCGACCGCCTGATCGCTCTGGATCGCGGCAACATGCGCGCGCAGGAACTTCGTGCGCAGGTCACCCTCGATCTGGGAGACGCGCAAAAGGCAGTGGAACTCTATGAGGCGATCCCGGATCTGGACTCGCGCGGGGACGGGCTGAGGAATTTGCTGACGGCTTATCTTCAACTTGGCAGTCTCGACGAAGCATACCTGGTGTGCCGCAAATTGATGACCGTACACCATGATCCCGATGGTGTGCTGAAAGTTGCAGCTCGCTTATATAAAGAGAACGACACGCTGCGGGCGCTGACGCTTTACAACGATTTTTCCAGCGAGGTGCTCGCGCACGATAAAGAAGACGTGATGGCGCACCTGCACGGAGCGGTCTCACGGGTGCGCAGCAATCCCGAGGCGCTGCAAACTCTCTACACTCTTTTCCAGCGCGCAGGCGAAAGTTCGATGATCGCCGAGATCCTTGAGCTAATGGCACACGCGAGCGTGCAGAACGATCAGTTTGAGCGCGCTCGCGATGTTTACAAGGAACTGATCGAACTGGAACCGGAGAATGCCTCCCACATCCAGGGGTATCGCCAGGTTTGCGCTCGCCTCAATCCGGTTGACGGGCAAACGCCCGCTCCGGCTCCGGCTCCGAAGCTACAGCAGGAACCACACACGCTGGAGGAGTTCCTCACCAGCGCCGAGCCCGTGCTCCCGGAGCAGAAGTATGCGCCGTTCATAGAAGAAGAAATTGCCAATGCTCTTACCGAGGCCGAACTCTGCGACTCCTACTCCTCGAAGGCGCGCGGCATTTCATTCCTGGAAACGGCTTTAAAAAAGGCGCCGACCGACCTGCGCCTGAATCGAAGCCTCGCCACGCTTTATCGCCAGGAAGGCGATTTGGCCAAGGCTGCGGCTTGCTACGCCACCATGCAACGTGTTTTGGAGGAAACCGGGGAGACGGAAGCGGCAAGCTACTATTCGAACCTGTCGGGCTCCGAACAGACCACTACATGGGAGGCGAAGAGCAGCGAGTTCACCGCACGCGATTTCGATCTCAACGCAGATTCCGGCGCAAACATCGGTGCAAATTCTGAAGACGGGGCTGGCAGCACGGAGGAGATCGATCTCTCGGGCGAGTGGGAATCCGTTTGGCAGGACAATCCGGCGGAGAGTGTGGCGGACGTGGTCCAGACTCCGACCTTTGATATTCCGGAACCCGCTACGGCGGAAGCCGCGGAGGCATATCCCGAAAACATTACGGAGCTGCTTGAGGAAGCGCGTTTCTGCCTGGCACAGCAGATCTGGTCGGAAGCGGAGACCGCAATTACACGGTTGGCGTCTGCTTGCCCGAAGCATCCTGAACTGCCGGCGCTCCGGTCGGAGCTGCAACTACACACCTCCGTCGCCAAGGAAGTTCCGGCTACGCTGGCGCAGGAGACGACGTTTGCCGCTGTCGAAGTGATCGAGCTCAACGAAGACGCTTCGCCGCTGGACCTTGGCGAGCCCATTCCGATGCCGCCGTTGGAAGTCCCATTTTCCGCGGCTCCCAGCGTCGCACCGACGCTGAACTCGCTGGCTGCCGAGTTGGATTTCGAGTTGGGAGACAGTTTCACTCCCGCACAGCAACCCCGGCGCGAAGCTCCGGCGCCAGCGCCCGCTCCGCCAAAGGTAAGCGCTCCGGTAAATCCGCTACCGCCTCCTCCAACACCGCAGGCTCCTATGCATTTGGAGCCCGTGCAAGAGCTTGTGCCACAGATGATTGCCGAGGCAGAGCCGGATGTGGTCGACGCAGTAGTCTCACCCAGCGTTTTTGGCAATCTGCTGGCGGACTTTGAGCGCGATCTTGCCACACCGGAGGAAGAACAGGACGATCCGGAAACTCACTTCAATTTAGGGATTGCCTTCCGCGAGATGGGATTACTGGACGAGGCTATCGGCGAGCTGCAGAAGGTTTGCCGAATGTCGGGAGGATTGAGTGCCGGACGCAAGCAGGAAGCGTATATCTGGCTGGCCACCTGTTTTGTGGAGAAGTCCGTGCCCGAAGCTTCTTTCAACTGGTTTCTGAAAGCACTGGAGAGCGCGCCCAATGAAGAGTCGCGCACGGCTGTGACCTATGAATTGGCCAGTGCCTACGAGGCTGCCGGACGAAAAAATGAAGCACTTGACCGCTTCATGGAAGTGTATGGCACCAATATCGACTATCGCGACGTGGCGAGCCGGATACGGGAGTTGCGCGCGGCCAACTAGGTCCCGCTGGTGAATAATTTCAGACCAGCCTCGGAGTCCGATTCTGTCTTTTGCGCTCTTCAGCGTAGAATCAAACTCGTGCCTGCCGGGAGCTGCATTGCAGTGTCGCGCCCACGCTGTGCCAATCGCCGGAAAACAGAGACGCATCGAAGAGACGATGGAAGCAGGACCGCTGAAGCAGACATCACCACCGCCAGCGCCGGAGAAGGATTCCGGTCAGCAAGTGCCGAATCACCCCCACCCTCCAATCTGGGCGCAGCGTCTGTTGCTGGTCGTGGAGGTCGCGATTGCCGTCTGGGCCGGAATACTGGTGATGGTGCTCCCGTGGACGCGCCTCTGGACCGAAAATCCTCTGCTCGCCGGATGGCCGTGCCTGAAGGTAATCCTCGACCAGAGCTTTGTGCGGGGAATGATCTCTGGCATCGGTCTTGTTGATATCTGGATGGGAATCTCCGATGCGACCCATTTTCGCGATCTTTCACGCAGATAGCCTGCTGCACTGCTTCGGACCGGTCGAGAGGCGAAACTCGCACGATGGTATTTACATCCAATGTTGCTGGAGTGGACGCCAGGCTTTTGCTGTGATCGATGATGTTTTCAAGCATGTTGAATTGATAGTTACTTATGGATGATCAAACGAAATCTTCTCGCGCACCCCTTGCTTACGAAAACGACACATTCCTCAAAGGGCCGGATGGACGCCCTCTTCGCATTCTGGCTGAATACACCGAGCCTCTCGCACGGTTCCGCCGCGAAAAGATACAGGACACTGTCGTATTCTTCGGTTCTGCCCGTTTTCGCAGCCTTAGCAGTGCCGAGGAGGCGGTTCAGTTACTCGCACGGCCGGGTTCAACCGAACCTGCTCCTGAACACGAGCAGGAAGCGCATCGCGCACAGCGCGCGGTGGACATGGCTCATTACTACGAAGCAGCCCGCCAATTGGCACACATTCTGACCGACTGGACACTCACTCTACCCGGCAAGCGCCATCGCTTTGTTGTTACCACGGGCGGAGGTCCCGGCATCATGGAGGCCGCCAATCGAGGTGCTCACGAAGCGGGAGGAAAGACGATTGGACTGAATATCGCGCTTCCCTTTGAGCAGGTGCCCAATCCGTACATCACCCCGGAGCTCAATTTCGAGTTTCACTACTTCTTCATGCGTAAGCTCTGGTTCGCCTACCTGGCCAAAGGCCTGGTGGTGTTTCCGGGCGGGTTCGGCACGCTCGACGAACTGTTCGAGATTCTGACCCTGGCGCAAACCGAAAAGCTCGCCAAGAAAATGACAGTGCTTCTTTATGGAGAGGAATACTGGCGTCGCGTGCTGAATCTTGAGGCTTTGGCCGACGCTGGAACCATTGCGCCCGGCGATGTGAACCTCTTCGAATTTGTGAACTCTCCCGAGGAAGCGTTCGAAAAGCTGAAGGAGAATCTGGTACGCGATCACCTTCAGTCGCCTCCCCAGGCAAAGCGCCATCAACCGGAGATTGCCAGCACCCGAAGCTAGATCGTTTCGAGGAAGATATATCCCGCGAGAAAGGAAGAATCGATGGCGGACTGAAAAGCTTGAGGACGCACGGGAGACTTGGACAGTGCTGGGGTCCTTCGCTTGCGCTCAAGGATGCCCCTCTCACATGGTGGATACATCTACCATGGAACCGCTAGCCTACCCAGCTACTCTTGACCGATACGGCTCCCACGCACCACATTAAAGCGTCCTCCAACTTCTCCCGCGAAAGCCCGTTCTCTTCGAGGAAGGTCGCGAATTCCGGGGTGTCGTGCAGACGACCGGCTACCGCACCGAGCACCGCCGCGTATTCATCAGGAACGTTCAGCTTTACAGCTCGCAGCAGATCATCGAACACAGCGATCACCTCGAAGAGCAGGCCATCGCTATCCGCTTTTTCCGCATTCGCGACGTAGAGCGCTTCGCCGATGTCACACAGCAGTTCCAACTCTGTCGGCAGCGGACGAACATCGCGAAAACCATTATCGCTGGCCACAAGCGCCTTTAACGCATCGTCCGGGGTGCGGAAGAAGAGGATGCGATCACCTCGCGTAATGGGGCATTCGCTGCCGTCATCAACCCCGATCAAAGTGTAAAACTGTGGTCCTTCGGCGGTTGGATCCAAACGAAAGCCGATCAGGTAGAGCTCCCGGCTCACCGCCTTCGGCGGGAATGTAACGAACTGCTTGTTCATAGAAATATTTTAATGCGAAATTTTCATCCTGTACTTGCGTTGCCTAAGCAGAGATCACCCTCTCTGGTGATAACCTGCGAAAAATCCTTCTTCCTTCACCTTGATTTGCCCAGCCCCGGCCTAAATCCCTGGGTCGGGGTTTTCTCTTATTGTCAAATACTCTCTTTTTTCGCACTCTTCCCACAGTTCCCCTTCCGGCGCGAAAAAGGTTCGGTTCCCGGGCAGATGATGACTTTCTCTTTCGCACGGTCAGAGGTACTATCATGTTTCATCTGTACTGAATTTTCTGGCAGCAAATGGATGGGGTGGCATGAGAATTGGTGATTGGCTCAAGTCGGAAGTAGAATACGGGCGCGATCTTGCAGGCTCTGGATGGACCGGCGCTCGTTCCGCGTACGAATTAATCCTGGAAGGTCAGCGCGTGGGAGAAATTCTGGGACGCTCCATACGTGCCTCCTGGGCACCTACTGCAGTCGGCGCGGGAGTAGGAGCGCTTTGCGGTCTGTTGGTGCAGCGCCAAAAGCCAAGGCCGGCAGCGGTCGTCGCGCTGGGAGTGGTGGGCGGGGTTGTAGGTTTCACGGCCGGCGTCGCGTGGGATACCCGCCAGCTTTCCTCCGGCATCGCCCGCGGAGCCATGCGCAAGATGGGCACCGCGCGTGACTCACACTGGCTCGGCAAACATCCCATCAACTTCGGTTAGGAGACGAGCTGGATCGCCATACATGATTTGCGTGTCCGTAAAAAACCGGAGAGCCTGAATAGCTCTCCGGTTTTCGTTTCAACCCTGTTACATCACCTCGACATCGCCTACCTTCTTGCCTGCCTTTTGCGGCTTCGGTGGCTTGGCCGGAGGCTCCGGCGGCTCTGGCATGGAACCATCGGCCTTGCTGATTTCAATATCGCCGGTATCGGCCGTGACATTGATCTTCACTCCGCCCTTTCCCACCGTTCCCGACGCAGCCGATGTACCGGTGTGGCTCTCTGACCGCACATTCTCGAAATCGCTTGAAATGTCGCCGTGGCGGGTCACTACCTGGTATTGGAAGTTCGCCTTTGGAGGCAGCCTCAGGTGTACGTCGCCGTGGTGCGTGGTCAAATCGAGATTGCCCAGCGGCGCTGCAGCGCTGGTTTCCAGGGTGATGTCGCCACGATCATTCGTGATGTGAACGTCGCCTTTCAGGTTGCGCAGGTTCACGTCCTTGGCCTTGGTTGACAGCGTGATGGGCCCAAGCAGTCCGTCGCCCTGCAGATCGCCGGAATCCATTGTCAGGTCGCCTTCCAACTTCGCAAATTGCAGATCCGTGCGCGAGGTTCGGATGGTCACTCCCTTTTGCAGTTTGGACAGACGCGTATCGCCGAAAATATCGGCCGTAACGAACACCGTGCCGGATATGCTATCGAGTGCGAGGTCATCCAAACGCCCGTCCGCAGCCAGGTTGCCAGTTACATTGCTGGCGTGAAGAGAACCATGCTTGGTGGCTACGTTGATGTTTCCCGTCACCTGGTCCACGGTCACATCGCCGCGCTCCGAGTTCACCTTTACGTCGCCGGTGCGCTGCGAAACGGAGACATCTCCGCGCCGTACGCTCACTTCGAGATCGGCCTTGACGGGAACGTACACCTCGATGTCGGAAGCTACTCCTTTGGGTCCGGCAGATTCCGTGTTGCCCTGCACATCTACGATTCTGCCCTGAACCTGGATGCGGGGCGTCGTCGAGCGGTTGGTCGAATCGGCTTCACCCTGACTGCCGGCAAAAACACGCTTGTGATAGACCAACTTGACCTGCGGTTGATCCCAGTTGTTCACCGTGATGTTGCCACGATCACAGGTCACGCGAACCGTTCCGCCCGCGGGAAGTTCCTGCGTAAGCTCACCGTCGTAGGTGTACTGATTGCCGAACAGATGCAGCAGGTCGTCATCCACATCGACGTTGTCTCGCACCGATCCCCAATCGATGTTATTCCGTCCATGAAAAGCGGCGGTCAAACCGGCTCCAACTGCAATCACAAGGACCAGCAGAAAGATCGTTCCGCCGCCCATTGCGGGCACGGGGCGCTGCGCACTGCGAGCGGCGAAGAACTCCGCAAGACGCACCAGTCCGATCAGAATCAGCAGCAACGGCCAGTACTTCACAAAATTGTGAAACAACGGAATCGTGTAGCCGAAATTTCGCAACAGGAACAACGCGCCAATCGTGATCAGGATCAACGGTCCCACCACCGAATGACGACGTGGAGGAGGTACATACATTGTTCTGGGGCTAGCCATTGCGCACCTCGCCCTCGCCGCCGCTTCCCAGGTTCCCAGCGACCGGAGCAGGCGGAGGCGTTACTACAGGTCCTCCCGCAGTAGTCATATTCGGTGCGACTGGCTGGTAGGGAGGCGGGTACTGTCCTGGGGAAGTTGGTGGATATGGCCCGGGATTGTGCCCGTCGTCGGGAACGACGTAGCGAAACACCTTGATTGCTCCGATCACGATCAACAGAATCGGCCACGTACGATGGAACGGGTAGTCGGCCGCATTCGCAAGAAGAAACAGAATACCCAGGGTGACCAGCACAGCCGGCCCCATCAGGCCTCTAGTGGTGCAACGACCACATCTGCATGCAGGATTCGGTTGATAGTATCCCATTGCTTCCTCCTTACCGCTCCCCGCGTTGGCGTTTGATAAATAGCAACACACCTATAGTGATCAAAATTACCGGCCAGAAATGCGATACCCACCCGAAACTGAACCAGCCCAGGTTCGCCATCAGCAGAATTACTCCAAGGCCGATCAACACGATGGCTCCCACGGGATTGCGCTCGCATTCCTTGGCAGGCACATGGCCTGGAGCGGCGTAATAAGTGCCTTCCGGTCCCGAGTAATACGTGCCCTGCGGTCCAACAAAACCGGAGCTTCCGGGAGTTGCTCCACCCGGAACCTGACCGTATCCTCCCGGTGGAGGCGGAGGGCTGCCAGTATCTGTGCCAGGGTTTGCGCTGGGCTCAGTTCCACCCGGAGCGGGTGCGCCCGGAGTGGCGGCGCCGGACCGATGCCATTTATCTCCGAACTCCTGCGCCGCATATTCCATGCGGCTTCCCAGTTGTTCTCCAGCGTGCTCCATGCGCTCGCGGAAAGTTCCCTGGCGGCCTTCGAAGATCGCATTCAGCCCGAGCGGATCGGGGATGGGCAGTCCGTAGCGACGGGCCTTGGCCGTGGACCATGCGTCAAAGACCATGTAGAACAACCATGCCGGGATCAGGACTCCGGCAAAGGCTCCCATGCCGTGATCTGACATCCAGATCAAGGTACTGAATACGATGACGTGAACAAAACCTTTCAGGAACTGACCGTTGTAGAACGCACCCACGCCGGGGATAAATCCCAGAAAGAGCGCCAGGCCGGGGCTCGCGTCCTCGGGATTTCGCGGCGGCGGATAGTTTCCGGTTGCAGGTCCGTAATTGCCCGGAGCCGCTCCAAAATTCCCACTCGTGCCGGAATTGATCCGGGCCGCAAGGCAGGATTCGCAGAAGATGGTTCCCTGCACATCGCGCTTGCAAACATCGCAGAGCGCCTTGCCACAGGTGCAGCAGTAGGCTACCGCTGCTGTGTCGGTGTGTTGTGCGCAGTTCATATCTCTCTCCTCGGCTTCGCAAGCAGGCCGGAGTGGGTCATCAAGCAAGGCTCACTCCCATTCAACGATGCCACGTACTGCACGTTCTGACCGCGACTGAATTCGCGATGCGGGCGCGGGTCCGGCTCGCTGTTCTGGTTCTGCTCCTGTGTCTGATTGCTATTCTTCTCGCGACGCCGATTCTTCTGTTCGCGCTCGCTTTCATCGCTCGCGTTGCGCAGATCGCGCACTCGCGACTCGATTTCGTAAACCAAACGCATGTTCTCGTAATATTTCATCAACTTGTTCTGGCTGCTGTAAAACGTATGACTCAGATTGTGAGGCGTCAAATCCCTGATGCGGACCTGCGCCATGTTCAACACCAGAGTGATGGAGAAGAACGCCATGCCCATCGACATTCCAAAGCGCGGCGTCAGCACCGGCGCAAACACGATCCTCGTCTGAACAAGGAACCGCTCCCACGCCGTCCGACGCGGCTCGGCCTTGGCCGCCTGCTGGGCGACGCCGCTGGTGGCGGCAAGAATGTTATGAATAAGGTTCGGCGGAGGCTCGACGTCCTCCACTTCGTTCAACCAGGCCACTCCACTTACGACTTCGGCAAACAACGTACTGCACGCCGGACAGCCAGCCTTGTGCTGATCGAAGCGCTCACGCCGCTGACCATTCAGAGTGCCGTCGATGGCCTCCGTCAGCAGAGCGTCGAACTCCGCGCACTGCGTTCCGGGTTTGGTTTCGCCCAACATCTCAATTCACCTGCCTCGCCTTGTTCTCGGTTAACGCTCCAAGCATTAACGCTTCAGCCGGATCGAATAGCACATCCGGGTTACAGGGCTTGCTTATAAGTACGTTGTAGCAGCCTCGCTAGTTCCGCGCGGCCGCGATTGATTCTGCTTTTGACCGTTCCCTCGGGAACTTTCAGTATCTGTGCTATTTCGCGGTAGTCCATATCCTGCAGATCGCGCAGGATGACCGCTTCGCGCAGGTCCGGCGAGATATGGCGCAATGCCCGATGTACCATCTCCTGACGCTCGCGGCTCTCCACGTGAACCTGGGCGCTGGGGCCATCCGAAGCCAGGCGGTCGGCCAGAGTTGGCCCGTCCTCGTCGGCTCCCTGAACGGAGTCAATCGAATCCGTGGCCCGGTCATTTCGTTTTTTGCGGAAATGGTCCACCAGCAGGTTGCGCGCTACGGTAGTCATCCAGGTATTGAAAGAAGCCTTCTCACCGTCGAAGCTGCCGACCGTGCGGAAGACCTTGATAAAAACTTCCTGAGTCAAATCCTGGGCGTCGTCTGCCGAACCTGCAAATCGATAACAGATGTTGTAAATGCGGCGATGGAAGCGCTGGACGATTTCCTCCCAGGCGAGAGGGTCGCCCGATGCGCAGCGGCGTACAAGTTGTGCGACGACTTGTGCCTCTTCCAACCGAGCCTCCACCTGCCGGCCTTGAACAGCCGTAAACAGGGTCAGCATGGATGGAGCTGCACCTATAGCCATGCTGATCTGATACGAAACTTCAGCGCTGAAAGTTCACTCGCGACTGTAAGCCTTTGAATATTACCAGCCTTCTCGTCCTTAAAAGCTAGTCCAGGGGAAGCTGGTTGCGTAAGTCCCCGTTCTGGATTCGCCAGGGCAGCCAACTACAGCTGCCCGTAACTCTCATTTGTAGCAAAATAGGTTCATGACCTTCGTACGTATCGATAAGTGGCTCTGGGCCGCCCGATTTTTCAAGACTCGCTCGCTGGCCTCAAAAGCCTGTGAGCTCGGCAGAATTCTCCTTGGCGGACAGCCCGCAAAGCCTGCACGCGAGGTTCACGAGGGCAATATGTTGCGAATCACTAATGACGGAGGCGAGTTCGAGGTCGAAGTTCTCGGACTGAGTGAGTTACGGGGCCCCGCGTCCGTTGCGCAAACGCTCTATCGCGAAACCGAGGCGAGCATCGAGCAGCGCAAAAAAGCCGCCGCCGAGAGGCGGGCCTTGCAGGAATGGGAGATTCTCCCCCAGGAAAGGCCCTCCAAACGCGACCGCCGGAAAATCATTCAATTCCGGGGCAGGGGCTGAACGATCGCAGGTGACCGGATGCAAGTGTCCAAGAAATAATGGCCGGTGCGCGACCATCAGCAATAGGTCGAAAAGCTCCGCTACATCCACCGAAATCCGGTAATACGTAGCCTGTGTCATCGTCCGGAAGATTGGGATTGGAACAGTTTCCACCACTACGCAACCAGCCGCGGAGGAATTGTCACAATCGAGTGCGAATGGAAACAGCGCGAGCGAGCCGCCGGATGGTTTTGTCCTGCCGTCAAACTACCCCACTCAAGCCAAAAGCAGGCTTGAATTTTGGCCACCCGAGAAATCTATCGCTTCCTCAGTATTTCGTTCTAAGTAGTTGATTTCACGTATTTCCGCTGTCAGAACAAACCCTCAGTAACTCTCCCCGACGTTGTGGATCGCAACACCGGCGAGCGAGACAGATTTCCGCTCCCTCCACAAATTTCTTCCTGACATTGGCAGTGAGCCCCGCGAGGTTCACGAGCACTCGCCCCGGAGGAAGGCAATTCTCCGGGCTTTTTCGCGCCGGTCAATTCATGAGTCGAGAGTTGTCTCTTCCTCCGCGTTTTCATTTAGTCTGACGTGAGACTGTGAATCGGGGGGCATGCGTGAACAAGGCTCAAGAGGTGCAAACACCTGCGCTGGAGATACTGGTCGGAGCCGGGAAGTGGACAGAGGCTGTCTCCACTCTTGAGACGTCGCATCCCACCGATGCAGCGGCAGCGTTCTCCGGGCTCTCACAGCGACATCAACGCAGCCTGTTCAAACTGTTGTCGCCCACGGCTGCTTCGACGATTCTCCCCTACCTTCCTTATTACGATCAGTACGTCCTACTGCACTTGCGCCCGCGTGATGAAATGCTGCAGATCATCAATGCAATGGAACCAGATGATCGCATGCGTCTTCTGGACGAATTGCCGGAAGCGACGTGGCGCAGATTGGTCGATGAACTCAGTACCACCGAGCGGGCAATCACCGAACGGTTCGCAGGATACGAACCCAACCAGGCGGGCCGCTATGTGACTCCCGAGTACATTTCGTTGCACTCCGGCATGACTGCGCGCGAGGCTCTCGCTGAAATCCGGAGCAACGGCAGCGGCAAGGAGACTCTTAACCTGGTGTACGTGGTTGGGGCAGACGGAACATTGCAGGACGAGCTAAAACTATCCTCACTCGTAATGGCCGATCCCGAGAAACCTCTCTCGGAAATTTCGGACGACGTACTCGTGACGGTGAAGGATTCCGATACCCTCGAGGACGCCCAGGCACTATTTGAGAAATATGATCGCGTGGCGCTGCCCGTAGTGGACCCGAGCCAGAAGATGCTCGGCATTCTCACCTTTGACGATGTAATGGACATCGCGCGAATCGCCGCCACACGCGATATGCAGAAGTTTGGCGGCATGGAAGAACTCGACGCGCCATACTTGAGTGTTCGTTTTTTCGGAATGCTTCGTAAGCGCGGCGGCTGGCTGGCGCTCTTGTTCCTCGGCGAAATGCTGACGGCCACGGCGATGAGTCATTTCGAGGATGAAATTGCAAAAGCCGTTGTGCTTGCTCTTTTTGTTCCACTGATCATCAGCAGCGGAGGCAATTCCGGATCGCAGGCAACATCGTTGCTTATCCGCTCTCTCGCGCTCTCCGAAGTCACACTTCGCGACTGGTGGAAAGTATGCGTGCGTGAAATCTTCCTCGGGTTCAGTCTTGGCGCATTCCTCGGCGCAATCGGATTCGTGCGCATTGTGCTATGGCAGTGGTGGCACCTGACCAACTACGGCCAACACTATCTGCTGGTCGCGGCAACGGTATGGTTGAGCCTTATCGGCGTCGTCGGATTCGGAACCATCGCAGGAAGCATGCTGCCGTTCATTCTGCGCCGCTGCGGCGCCGATCCAGCAACGAGTTCAGCACCGCTGGTAGCTACGCTGGTGGATGTCACCGGGCTCATCATCTACTTCACAATCGCTCGCATCGTGCTGCACAACGCGCTCTTCTGATCGGGCGCGGGATTCGCCTGTGTCGAAACGCGGAACAGTGAGCTTTGATTTCGCAACCTGACTTCTCTTCTCCCTACATGGCTTCGGACGTTGTATAACTGTTTCCCATGAACCTGCTGCCCCGGCTTCTCATTCTCTGCTCCCTTATCGCCATTTGCGGCACTCTCCTCGCGCAGTCCGCGCCAACGCAACGCAAGTGGGCCTTGGTTCTCCACGGTGGGGCAGGAGTCATCGAGCGCTCGACGATGACTCCTGAAGCAGAAGCCAACTATCGCGCCGGAATCAAGGAAGCGCTCGACACAGCCGCGGCTATCCTCGACAAAGGCGGCTCCGCGCTTGATGCAGTCGAATCGGCGATCAAGCTTCTGGAAGACAATCCGCACTTTAACGCCGGACGCGGCGCGGTCTTCGCCGCCGATGGAACCAATCAGCTCGACGCGGCCATCATGGACGGCAAGACGATGAGCGCAGGTTCGGTGGCCGATGTACGGCGCACACGACATCCCATCTCGCTCGCCCGCGCGGTGATGGAGCAGTCTCCTCATGTCATGCTGATCGGCTCCGGAGCGGACGCCTTCGCCAGCAGCGTTCCTCTCGAACAGGTGCCGCCCGGTTTCTTCTTCACCGAGCGACGCTGGCAGCAGCTCGTACAAGAGTTGACCAAGCAGGGCATTCCTATCCCTCCGCGCCCAGAAGGAGCACCCGCAGCGCCCACGAAGCCCCTCGCTTTTGTTGAATCTTCGGACGCGCACAAGTTCGGCACCGTCGGCGTGGTCGCGCTCGACCGTGAGGGTAACGTCGCCGCCGGAACCTCAACGGGAGGCACGACGGCGAAGCGCTGGAATCGTGTCGGCGACTCACCGATCATCGGCGCCGGAACGTATGCGTCGAATCAATCCTGCGCCGTCTCGGCGACCGGAGTGGGTGAGTATTTCATACGGCTCACGGTGGCCCGTACGATCTGCGCGCTGGTGCAATACAAGGGAATGTCATTGCAGGCTGCCGCCGACGAGGTCGTGCAAAAGCAGCTCACGGCGGTCCATGGAGATGGCGGCATCGTCGCGCTCACTCCTGACGGCCAGCTCGCGTGGAGCTTCAATACGCCGGGAATGTTCCGCGCAAAATTGAAGGAAGGCGGGAAGCCGCAGATCAGCATCTATCGCGACGAGCCGTAGAACTAACAAGTGAATCCAGTTTGGGCGTGCGTTATGCCACGCGAGGTTTCCAATGAGATATCAAAATCGGGCCCGCTGTTTTGGATAGGCATACGACAGCGCCCACTGAATTACACTGTTGTCCATGCACGTGAATCAAAACCGCTTCCGTGAGTTTTTACTGCTCATCGGACTATGCGGATTTTTCTTCTTCTTCCGTCTCTCCGGCTTCGGGCTTCTCGGCCCCGACGAGCCACGCTATGCTCAGATCGCCCGTGAGATGCTCATGCGTTACGACTGGGTCACTCCGATCCTCTACGGCCACACATGGCTGGAAAAACCCATTCTGCTCTACTGGGGAGAGATGCTCTCGTACAGGATCTTCGGAGTATCCGACTGGGCAGCCCGTGTTCCCTCTGCGGTTGCGGCCACCCTGCTCGTATTCGGAACCTTCCTCGCAGTACGCCGAATTCGCCACGAAGCCCGGCTTGACGCCGCTCTGGCCATCGCTTCCTCGGTGCTGGTCCTCGGATTTTCCCGCGCCGCCTCCACGGATATGCTGCTGGCAGCGCCCTTCTGCCTTTCGCTGCTCGCATGGTTTTGCTGGTATCAGTCATGGATGGAACAGAGCGCCCTCGACGTCAGCGCCTCACCGGTGAAGCCGTGGCTCGTGCTGTTCTATGCGCTGAACGCGCTGGCGATGCTTGCCAAAGGCCCGGTGGCACCGGCTCTCGCCATTTTCGTCATCATCGCGTTCTGTGCAAGCCAGCGAAATTTCAAAGCGCTACTCCTCACCCTTGATCCAGTGGGTATTATCGTTTTCCTGGCCGTGGCCGCTCCCTGGTATGTCCTCGTACAACTTCGTACCCCGGAGTTCTTCAGCGTCTTCTTCTTGAAAAACAATCTGGCCCGCTTCGGCTCCAATCTCTACCGCCACAAGCAGCCTTTCTGGTACTACATTCCGGTCGCCCTGATTGCTTCCCTTCCTTGGATCGTGTGGGTCCTACACGGACTATCCGATGGTTTCCGAGGCATGCGCTCCGAACTCAGCAATGGCGCGCGTCCCGTGGCAAACGACGCAGAGCCCGCCTACACCTTCGAGATTTTCCTGTTTCTCTGGGCGGTGATTCCCATCGCGTTTTTCTCGCTCTCCGGCTCCAAGCTTCCGGGATACATTCTCCCTGCGATTCCTCCGCTGCTCATTCTTGCCGCGCTCGCCGTCCATCGCCGCGCCGGGCGCGACGAGCGTCCCGGAAGACTCGCCATTTTCGTTCATGCCGCGCTGCTGGCGGCAATCGCCGCAGCTCTTGTCATGGCTCCGCGGCTGATGTTCAAGTTGCCCGCAACTGCCGCCAGCATGATGGTCGCGGCCTTTGCCGGAACCGCCGTTTTCCTCATCGTCGCGATTCCGCTGCTTACCTCGGGATGGCGCATGTTGCGCTTTGTGACCCTCTTGCCGCTCATCCTGGCTGTCGGTTTTCTCCTGCGCGGCCTGGCACCGGCGGTGGATGCGACGCAGTCCTCGCGTCCAATTGCCGATCTACTCCAAATCGTTGTTCCGCATACTGACCGGTCCGAGGCGTTACCGGTCTCGACGTTTTACCTCAACCGCAACACCGCTTTCGGACTGGCTTTTTACCTGGACCGCCGCGTCG
This sequence comes from Saccharimonadales bacterium (SeqCode), assembly GCA_035539055.1. GTDB lineage: Bacteria > Acidobacteriota > Terriglobia > Terriglobales > Acidobacteriaceae > TOLSYN. The sequence goes on from DATLJC010000074.1 coordinate 21,424, forward strand.
TCCCCTACGAAGGATTGGAAGTTTCGCCCGCAGTTTATGAGATCCAGGCTTCGATTCCCTCTTCGGCGCATATTCTTGTCACCCGAGAAGGATCGCTGCCCGCCCTCAGTCTTTTGCTTCCTAATCGCGGCCTTCGCTTCCTCGGCTCTCACCGTGCCCAACGCATTGAGATTTACGAGGTCTCGGCTGCTCCGGTCCGTGCCGGTGACTGAGAGTGGGCATTGCACGCGTCACCCCTCGGGACATCATTCGTAGCACCAGCCGCCCAATTCCCATCCCACATCCGTTACACTAAGCCCGGCGGTCTCACCGCCATGGGGCCTCACTCAGCGTGGAGATTCTCGACTTACGTCACTTCGCTTCGGCAGACCTTCGCTTCCTAATGGACGAGGAAGTCGCAGTCTGGCGGAACACACTCCATTGGGATTACCGCTCCTCGGCTGACATGATTTTGCGCTACGCCGACTCGCGAATTCTCCCCGGCTTCACGGCCATTGAGCGCGGACGCGTTCAGGGATACTGCTTCTTCGTTTATGAAGGAGCCAAGGGAGTGATCGGCGACCTATACGTCGAATCCAGCGACTCCACAAATCAACGCCGCCAGAGCATTGAACTCGAACTGCTCCGGCACTCCATCAGCACACTGCAGCAATCGCCCGGTCTGCATCGCGTTGAAGCGCAGTTGCTCATCCATCCCTCCGGTCAGCTTGCCGCACCTTTTCTGGAAGAGGGATTCCGGCGCTACCGCCGCCTGTTTCTCTCGCGGCCTATCGATGCCGTTTACACTGAGCCCGAACGGCCGCTCCCACACGATATTGAGATTCAGCGCTGGTCTGAGACCGACTATCAACCTGCGGCGCACATCATCACCGCCGCATACCATAACCACATCGACAGCGACGTCAACGACCAATACCGGACCACATCCGGTTCGCTCCGCTTTCTCAACAACATCGTTCGCTTTCCCGGCTGCGGAGTCTTCGACCCAACCTCGTCGTTTGTAGCCTTCCACCGCCCTACAAACACCCGGATCGGGCTCCTGCTCTGCTCGCGCGTGCGCCACGACGTCGGCCACATTACCCAGGTCTGCACCTTGCCGGAATATCGCGGCCACGGCATTGGCGAGCAGCTTCTCCGCTATTGCTACGCCGACCTCACCGCACGCCGATTCTCGGAACTCTCCTTGACTGTAACGGAGGAGAACCATCGAGCTCTCGCTCTCTATCGACGCTTAAACTTCCATCATGTCCACACCTTCGACGGCTTCGTGTGGGAAGGCTAATCCGCTAAGGGAATCGCCAGCATAACTGTGTGATTTCCGCTCGCCCCGTTGCTGATTTTGGAATCTACTAGGTTGTGATGACCGTCCTGCATTTCACCATGCTCATCGCTCTTGGCTCTTTTGCCGCCGGATTTCTTGGCGCGCTCACCGGACTGGGCGGAGGAGTTGTCGTTGTCCCCCTGCTCGCGCTCGTCTTCCACGTCGACATGCGATATGCCATCGGAGCCTCCCTGGTCTCGGTTATCGCAACTTCCTCCGGTGCCGCATCCGCCTACGTCCGTGAAGGATTCAGCAACATGCGTATCGGAATGTTTCTGGAGATCGCAACCACCGTGGGAGCCATCGCCGGAGCGCTCATTGCAACCCGCGTTTCGACCTCAACCATCGCCATCGTCTTCGGATTTGTCCTGCTCTATTCTGCCTACCTCTCGGTTCGCACGCGGCCACCGCATCCCAGCGACAAACGGCGGGATACACTCGCCCTCGCCTTGCATCTCGATGGCGATTACCCAACACCGCAAGGCCAGGAGCACTACACGGTTCACCGCATTCCGCTGGGCTTCGGACTGATGTTCGGAGCGGGGACATTGTCCGGCCTGCTCGGAATCGGCTCCGGAGCGGTTAAGGTTCTTGCCATGGATCAGGCGATGCGCATCCCATTCAAGGTCTCAACCACGACCAGCAACTTCATGATTGGCGTCACCGCCGCGGCCAGCGCGGGAGTCTATCTCGCCCGGGGATACATCGATCCCGGTATCGCAATGCCGGTGGTCCTCGGCGCCTTGGCCGGTTCCATGCTGGGTGCGAAAGTATTGGTTAAGGCAGGCACGAAATCTCTGCGCATTGTCTTCAGCCTGGTGATTGTGGGATTGGGAATTGAGATGATATTCAACGGCTTAACGGGGCGCTTATGAAATCTCCCGTTTTTTCGCGGAACGATTTGCGCATGAACGACCAGCGCATGGAAGTGATCATCGGCCACCTGCTTCGCGCCGGAGTCCTGCTCTCGGCGGCCGTCGTCATGCTGGGCGGGATCATCTATCTCGTCCACCACGGGCATGCGGTCGCAGACTATCGCACGTTCCAGGGAGAGCTTTCGCCACTGCGCACTATCACCGGAATCTTGCATGGCGCTCTGCGACTCAGTGGGCGAGCGGTGATTCAGTTCGGCCTGCTGCTGCTCATCGCCACCCCGATTGCCCGAGTCATCTTCTCCGCCGTGGCCTTCGCGCGCGAACGCGATTTTCTATACGTAGGCTTCACGATTGTTGTGCTCGTCGTACTCGCCTATAGCCTGTTCGGAGCAAGCCCACACTAGCATTCGTAAACTACCCGGGAAACCCGATTTCGCATTTGGCCCAGGGAACGATGCGCCTCTAGAACTTCAATACCAGCCCTGTCGAAATCCGGGCATCGTCCTGCCGTGCGCCGTGGAAACGGGTCTGCAAAGCGTCACCTTGCACTCGCCAACTGACGCGTGGAATCAGGTGGTAATCAATGCCTCCACCGATGGCATCGGCAAAGCCGGTTTCGCTATTCGACGAGAAGGATGTCGATTCATGCAGATGCGAAGCGCCGATCAGGATATGCGCAAATGGCCGGATATTTCCTACCGAGAACGACACTCGCGGCCCGAACAGATAGCTCTGTACCCTCGTCTTCGAATCGAAGCTTCCACCCTGAACACCGCCGAACCCTACTCCCGACGGCGTCCTCAGCGTGCCATACTGCGCGCTCACGTCGGCGACCATTCCGACGAACGGGAGGAACTTACCTTCGAGCGAACCTTCCCATCCGTTCAGGTTTCCCCGGTTGTCCAACCCCGAGTCCGCGCGATTGTACGAGTATCCGACGAATATGTTTCCGAAGCTTGGAATTTGCGAAAATCCCGCCGTCGTCACCAGCATCAGCGCGAATACGATTGCAATACGTTTTTGCAAGACAGTCTCCTTTCTGATTTCGAACCCGGATTTGCTCCAGAGGTTGTGAGCCACGACCGTCGCAGCCGCCGCCGTTCCCAGAAAATGCTGATCGCGCGGATGCGGTTCCCGGTTGGCCGTGCGAGATGCGCTTTGCGCGCAGATGATAAAATCAGAAAATAACTTCAGCGTAGCCTCGCAATTCGTGCGGGCGTTTGAACTTCGAAAGCAAAGCATGGACCGCACATTAATTCGAAATTTCGCGATCATCGCGCACATAGACCACGGCAAGACTACGTTATCCGACCGTATGCTGGAAATTACCGGCTCCCTTAGCGCTCGTGAAATGGCCGGACAGGAACAGGTGCTCGATGCCATGGAGCTCGAACGCGAGCGTGGCATCACCATCAAGGCCCACGCCGTTCGCATGATGTACCTTGCCAAGGATGGCAAGACCTATCAGCTGAACCTGATCGACACACCGGGCCACGTTGATTTCTCCTACGAAGTTTCGCGCTCGCTGGCCTCGTGCGAGGGCGCGTTGCTGGTCGTGGATGCCACCCAGGGCGTGGAAGCGCAGACCCTTGCGAACAGCTACATTGCTATCAATCACGGCCTCGAAATCATCCCGGTCATCAATAAGATTGACCTGCCTAGTTCCGATGTCGCGCGCACGAAGGAAATGATTGAGAGCGCCGTCGGACTCGACGCTTCCACCTCTCTGTCCATCAGCGCCAAAACAGGTGAAGGTGTCATCGAGGTTCTCGAAGCAATTGTGCAGCGCGTTCCTCCGCCCAAGGGAAACATTGATGCGCCATTGCAGGCACTGATCTTCGACTCCTGGTTCGACAGCTATCGCGGCGTCGGCGTGCTCGCCCGTGTTGTGAATGGTCGTCTCTATAAGGGACAAAAGATCAAGCTGATGGCTAAGGGAACCACCTTCCTCGTCGATTCCATGGGTGTGTTAACCCCGAAGGCGCAGGAGATCGGAGAACTGACGGCAGGCGAGGTGGGATTCTTCTTTGCCACGATGAAGACCGTGGGCGACGTCAAGATCGGCGACACCATAACCGATGCCGACAAGCCTGCAATCGAATCCATGCCCGGCTTTGAAGACATCAAGCCGATGGTCTTCGCCGGACTCTACACGGTCGATTCGCACGAGCACGGACTGTTGCGCGATGCTTTGGAAAAACTCCGGCTCAACGACGCTTCGTTCTTCTTCGAACCGGAAAGCTCGACCGCGCTTGGCTTTGGGTTCCGCTGCGGCTTCCTCGGCCTGCTTCACATGGAGATCATCCAGGAGCGGCTGGAACGGGAATACAATCTCGATCTCATCATCACCGCCCCGAGCGTGCGCTATTTCGTGACGCTCACCAATGGCGACACCATCGAAGTCGACAACCCGTCGCGCTGGCCTGATCCGACGCTGATCGAAAAGATCAAAGAGCCGATCATTACCGCCATGATTCTGACCGCCGAGGAATACGTTGGCGGAATTTTGAAGCTGGTGGAAGAGAAGCGCGGCAAGCAGAAGAATTTCGAATACGTCGGATCAAGCCGCGTCATGCTGACCTATGAGCTTCCGTTGAACGAAATCGTGCTCGATTTCTACGACCGGCTCAAGACGGTTTCGCGCGGCTACGCTTCGCTCGATTATCACCTCTCCGGGTGGTGGGAGTCGCCGATGGTGAAACTGGACATTCTAGTTGCGGGCGACCCGGTTGATGCGCTCTCCATCATTATCCATCGCGACTACGCTTACGAGCGCGGCAAGGCCCTCGTGTCGAAGATGCGCGAACTGATCCCACGACAGCAATTTGAGGTCGCCATCCAGGCCGCAATCGGAGCGAAGATCGTAGCCCGTGAGTCGGTCGCCGCTTTGCGCAAGAACGTGATCGCCAAATGCTATGGCGGCGACATTTCGCGCAAACGTAAGCTGCTGGAGAAGCAAAAGGAAGGTAAGCGCCGCATGAAACGCATCGGAAAAGTGGACATCCCGCAAGAAGCGTTTCTGGCCGTTCTGCGTGTTACCAGCAATGAGAGTTGAGTTGCAATCAACGCCACATACCACACGGCAATGCATATTGATGAAATATTGACAAGTATGGATGTGTGCAAAACGTCTCGCGACGGACTTTGCTTAACGACTGCTTGTCTTCGTCAAGAACTTTTTGAGAATCCTTCTAAGGACAATGAAATCATAGATATACACGGACTTCGAAAGTAATTCTCCTTCTCGATTCCCTGTAATCTGCTCGTAACATTTGGTTTCACCGCAATTTTGCACACGTTTTCCACTCTTTTACTTTTTCTTCCTACAAAGAAATGGCACAGCGACTGCCACGGCAAACCAGCTCTCCGCTCGAATCCTGAGGACGATCTTTCCCACATGTTTGTTCATGAAATTGGGAGCCAAACGGAGTTTTACTTGGCACGAAAAGGCCGCCCGTCGGAAACGGGCGGCCTTTTCGTAGCCTTACGGATAATTACTACTTCTTAGGAGCTGCAGGAGCAATTGCGGGCTTAGCAGCAGGAGCGGAGGGCTTCGTGGCTGCGGGCTTAGCAGGAGCAGGAACGCCGGACTGGGCATTGTAGGCTTCCACGATCGACTTCGTGATGTCTACCGAGCTAGCGGCCCAAAGAACCGGGCTGGCCTGGCCGGAGACATCGAGAATCAATGTGTAGGCGTTGTCCTTGGCGTACTTGTCCAGAACTTCTACCAGCTTCTGTCCGATGCGGTTGGCAATCTCGTTCTGCTGTGCCTGGATATCGGTGTTCGCATCTTCGTAATTGCGCTGGAGCGTCTTCTTCTTGGCATCGATCTGCTTGAGCAGATCGCCACGGGCGTCGTCGTTCAGCTTGTCGCCCTGGGTGTTGAACTTCTTTTGAAGCTCATCGACTTCCTTGTTCAGATTCTCAAGCTCGGTACGCTTCGGGTCAAACTTCTTCTGCAACGACTCGAAATCGCGCTGTCCCTCGTTGGAGTTAACGATGGCAGCCTGGATGTTGACGATGCCAACTTTGGCCGCCGCAGGAGCTGCGGGAGCCGCGGGAGCAGCAGACTGGGCGAGGGCGGGAACGCTGAGAACGACTGCCAGCGCCATGGCCGGGATCAAACGTGCAAAGTTGCGATTCATGGAAATTAGCCTCAACTCCTCTAGGAGCTTACGGAGATTCCGCAGAAACCTTTCAGCAGGCGGGCGAGCCGCAAAAGATCCAGCTCCAGCCCTGATAGAAAACCTCTGACGGATGTTCCCGATTATAGGTTGTGAGAAAAAGAGCGTCAAACAACATTCGTCTGCCGCGCCTCTTTCCCAAAGAATTCACAAACTTCATCAAAACGTGGTAGCAACGGTAAATCGGAACGTCTTTCTCGGTTCTCGTATCCTGTACGACGGATTGTAGGTTGCAATTGTATTCAGGTACGTGAAGTCTCCCGCTGCGCCAGCCGGGAACATATCACGAGTGAGACGATCAGGAGACGGCGCCGGAGTGTCCACGCGCAATGGATTGTATGCATAGAAGACCCGGAACGGAGCATTCACAATCGGCAGGATTACCTGCAATTCCACACCTGTGGACATACGAACAACGTAGTTGGTATGGTCCACCGGCTTAAGATCTTTATCGAACTTCAGGAACTGAGTCCCTTCACAGGTTGTAAAGCTCGAATCGTAAGTCGGGCAGCCGAAAGGTGTTGCTTGCAATTGATTGACCTGTTGGTCACTCAGGCGAAGCTGCGACTGCCGAATCGCCATATTCATACCGGTATCGGCGAATAAGGCGAAGGTCACCGGCCCAACAATCGGAATACGATATTCGACGTTGCTCACCAGACTAGTATCGCCACCCGGATAGACAAGTCGGGAGATAGGCACCGTCACCGTGGCAACACCGACGCGAGGATTGTTCGGATCCTTGGGAACCGGATTGCCGTCGGGGGTCGTCAAGGGTACCGCTATTTTGTCGGAAATCAGAGCGATGGGCGAAGCCGCGCGTACATCGAAGCCACGGAGATCGGTGTCGCCGCCCTGGAAGTAGCGTTCAAAGGGAGGCGCTGTCTTGCCGCCATATCCTGTGATGAACGAGCCCTGGAGACGGATACCGAGTGTCTGCAGGCCTTCCTTCCTTGGATGGATGCCCTTCATCGGAATGAACTGCTTAAATTCTGAGATCGGCCGAATGTCAGCCACATTGCCGCCAATACCGGCGATGTCCATGCCAACAAAGTAGCTGCGGCCACTGTGGGGACGCATCGGATTGTCGATGGTGCTGCTGCTGAAGCTGGGAACCAGTTTGCTGGTTTGAATTCCCTGCAGCGCGTTCGGTCCGCCCACGTTTCGGAACGCCAGGAATTCAAAGTATTGCGAGGAGGCGTCCGTGAAAGTGGTGATGGACGACGTGTCCCATGAATAGGTGAGGCCGACCCGCTTGAACGAGCGGTGAAGTGGGTAGCTTGCCGATACGGTGAAACCGGTGCTGGACTGCGAATAGTTCTGCAGCGAATTCAGGTAGGCTTGCGGGAGATTCAACTTCTGGCCGGACGCGATGCTCGCCTGCCGGGCCTGGTCGTATTTGAAGTTACGCGTGAAAACCGTGAATCCCAACTGGATCGGCTTATCAAAGAGATATGGTTCGGTGAATCCGAACATCAGGTCGCGCTGATAGGTTCCGAGCGAGGCCGAGACCGAGAGCGTCTCGCCGAGTCCGAGGAAGTTATTGGTCTCGTAATTGAGTCCCACGAACGATCCTGAAAGTCCGCTGACACCGCCATTCAGGCCGATGGAATTCTTTCCCTTTTCCTTCACCTTAAGATTGATGTCCACCGTGTTTTCGGCAACGTCCTGGTGAACTTCCGAATCCTGTTCCGGCTTTAAGGTCTCAAAGTAGTTCAACTGGTTCAGGCGCAGCAGGCTGACTTCCCAAAGCCGGGAGTTGTAAACCTGTCCTTCTTCCAGTGCGAGCTCGCGGCGAATGACCTTGTCGCGCGTCGTGGTGTTGCCCGTAAACTCAATGCGCCTCACGAAGAACTGCTTGCCTTCATCGACATCAATCTTCAGAGTGATTGTCTTATGTTCTTCGTCAATCTCAGTGTTCGGCACGTTGGTTTCGTTGATGTAGCCGAGCGAGCCATAGGCCTTACGCAACTCATCGAGGCCCTTGCCGACTTGCGTGCGGTTGAACCACTCGCCGTCCTTGATCTTGAACAGCCGACGTAGCGCGGGAGTATTGGTGATCGCCTTATTGCCGCTGAACGTGATTTCCTTCAGCTTGTAGCGTTCGCCCTCTTCCACCGGAATCGTAATGTCCACCGACTTGCCGTGGCGCGCCTTGAACGGGGAGTACCATGCAATGCCGTTCACATCGCGAATCTTGGTCTTCGGATCTTCGACGATAGCCTTGAAGTAGCCCTTGTCCTGATAAGCAAAACGCACGCGTTCGGCGTCTTCGCTGAGCTTGGTTGCATCAAAGGTACGGGCAAACAGGTTCTCGAGGAAGATCGAATGGGGAATGCCGACTGGCCTGGAGTTATGCATGGCGGCGCGCAGATAACGCGTCGGCACCTTTTTGTTGCCTTCGAACCTGATGATGCCTACCTTTACCTTCGGACCTTCCTTAATGTTGAAGGTGATGCCGACGGCCGCGGGGGGAATCTGGCGGACTTCCGTTGTGATCGTAGCGAACTGGCGGCCGTGAGCGGCGAGCAGTTCCTTCAACACGACTTCCGCCTTCTTTACGCGAGTAGGATCAAACTGGCTTTCCTGACTGAGCCCGACCTTGCGTTCCTTGAACTTGTCGAGCACATCGCTCTGCGAAACGGCGTTGAGTCCGATGTATTTGATTTCACGAATTGTGGGCTTTTCCTTCACGTAAACGTGAATGATCCATCCCTTGGGGCTCTCTTCCCGTTCGATACGAAGATCGTCGAAATAGCCCGCATTCCAAAGCGAATTGAAATCGCGCTCCATGCCTGCGGGGTCGTACACATCTCCGGGCCGGGTAAACATGCGGGAACGGACAGTGTCGGCGGGAATGCGGCGATTGCCGTGAATTCGGATGTCCTCGATGATGCCCTGCTGTGCGAATGCCATGCCACCAAGCAGCATGAGCACCAGGCAGAAGCGAACCAACTGGAATAGCCCGCACGCGAATGTGCGGTTCAGGCGAGGCGTGGCGCAGACGTAATCAGTGCGAAGAATGGCGAGACCCTCATGCGTAAATCTTGGGCGCGGAAGGACCAATTATACAGGGTTGGGAGCTCACAACGCCATTGAGAGAACGCATACTCTTGCGGGTTCGCTATCCTGCCTTGGTAAATCGCAGCGGGCGCGTCAGACCTTTTCAACCTCTACCAGCGCCGAGTAAAACGTAGCGGCCCGCCCGATGTCGGTCAGGCGGTCGCTGGTCAACACATTGATATTCTTTCCGCCGGGGGACGTACGAGCCCAATCCAGATAGCTGGAGACCACACCGGGAGGCACGCTGCCGTCCACCCGCGCCCGCAATCGCAGTTCGCCTCGATCATTATGGATACGCAGTGTGTCGCCATCCACGATACCTCGGGCCGCTGCGTCCACCACGTTCATCTGCAATTCGAATTGCCGCTCCATCTTCTGATGTCCCGGCAGATTGCAGAATGTAGTATTCAGAAAATTGTCATGTTTCCGCGAGAGCAACTCCAGGGGATACCGTTGCGCCTGCGGACAATGGCGCGATTCCACAGGTGCCGTAAACGCCGCAACCGGGTCCAGTCCGGCGGCGGCCAGTTCCTCGCTCCACAGCGCTGCCTTGCCGCTGGGGGTTGCAAATCCATTTGCGAATGGCAGATACGCTCCATTCGTCCTTGGGACATTCAACGGGATCGAGTGCTCTCGCTCCAGGGCCTCGCGTGTAATGCCTTCCACAAACTCGTGGCCGGGTGCCGATGCCTGCACGCTCAACGCATCGTCGATCATCTCTTCGTCGGAGGCCCGCAGGCACTGGTCCTCAAATCCCATGCGGGCGGCCAATCGCCGGAACACTTCTGAGTTGCTGCAAGCTTCGCCGAGCGGAGCGACCGCCTGATCGGAAAGCTGCAGATTCAGGTGTCCGTAGGAGGTGACGAGGTCCTTGTGTTCCAGGAAGGTCGTCGCCGGCAAAACGATGTCGGCGTAGTCCGTCGTGTCGGTGAAAAACTGCTCGTGCACCACGGTGAATAAATCGGTACGCTTCAAGCCTTCGACCACCAGGTTATGGTTCGGGCAGACCGCCGCGGGATTGCACGCATACACGAAAAGGGCCTTCACCGGAGGAGCCAACGTCGAGTCGGTCAGCACCTTGCCCAACTCATTCATGTTCAGGCTGCGGGCCGGGCGTCCAAGGGTCGCGGTCATCAGATCTTCGCGGCGTACCGCCTGTTTGTTGATGGCGAAAGCGCCGGAGGTCGAAAGCGTCAGACCACCGCCCTGTTTCTTCCACGCTCCGGTGATCGTCGGCAACATTGCAATGGCGCGCACGGCCATTCCGCCATTTTCGCTGCGCTGCACGCCATAGTTCAGACGAATGATCGAGGGAACGGTCGTAGCGTATTCGCGCGCGAGTTTCACGATGTCTTCGACGGTGAGGCCGGTGATCTCCGCCACGCGCTGAGGCGTGTATTCGGCGGCGCGCTTCTTCAGTTCCGCGAAACCGGTGGTGTGAGCCTCAATGTAGGGCACGTCATGCAGATTGTTTTCGATAATGTAGTTCATCAACCCGAGCGCCAGTGCGACATCGGTGCCGGGACGAATCGCCAGATGCCAATCCGACACTTTCGCAGTACGTGTACGGAACGGATCAATCACCACGAGTTTCGCGCCGTTGCGACGAGCTTCCTCGATGAATGGCCACAGATGAATGTTGGCGCCGTGAATGTTTGCGCCCCAGGCGATGATGTATCGCGCATGTCGAAAGTCTTCGAGCGGGGGACCGTACTTCGCTCCGATCAATTGTGCAAGGGCTACGCCTCCAGCCTCGGAGCAGATCGTGCGCTCCAATTGCGAAGCTCCCAGCCGATGGAAGAAACGCCGGTCCATGCCGTTACCGTGGACCACTCCCAGCGTTCCTCCATAGGAGAACGGAAGAATCGACTCGGAGCCAAACTTTGTCGTCGTCGCTTTCAGCTTTGCTGCAATCTCGTCGAGCGCCTCGTCCCAGGAGATCCGCGTGAACGCCTCTGCTCCGGCGCTCCCCTTCGGCGCAACCCTCTTCATCGGATACAGCAGCCGATCGGGCGAGTACACCCGATCCAGGTATTTGGCTACTTTGCCGCAGAGAAATCCACGAGTGACCGGATGATCGGGATTGCCTTCTATGCGGGTGGCGCGACCATCTTCGATGGTGACCAGGATGGAACAGGCGTCTGGACAATCGTGCGGGCAGGCGGTGTGTACGACACGAGACATGTCAAATTATAGACACAATTGGGCGCAATTAAGGCGGAAACCCAGTCAACGGACCGTGTTGCAAAGTGGACAGGCCAAGGTCCTGACTTTCCCTGCGCGAATCGCGATCCCCCTGCAAGGCATCAGATCAGTAGAGACATGCTGCATTGCAGCAACAAGCGCGGCAGCGGCGAGAGATGGAATTCCAGCGCGTGTCTCTGATGGGAGTACAAAAGATGTTTCGTAGCAATACTTTAAGCAGCGCAAGGAAGAGCGCCACCCGCGCCTATAGTCTTCTATTGTCCACGGCGTCCTTGCTGGGCGGAGTCGCTGCCCTCGTACGTTGGAAGACCAGGGAAGCAGCGCGCTTGAATCCTCCGGCTGGAAGATTTATCAGTGTCGATGGCGTTCGTCTGCATTATGTCGAGCGCGGCTCCGGCCCCGTGCTGGTGTTTTTGCATGGAAACGTCGTGATGTCCCAGGATTTCACGTTGAGCCCACTGGTCGATCTCGCCGCTAAACGATATCGCGTCATCGTCTTTGACCGCCCTGGATTCGGCTACAGCGAGCGTCCAAAAGATCGAATGTGGACGCCGGCTCAACAGGCGGGGCTTCTGCATAAGGCATTGCTACAAATGGGAGTCGAACGGCCTTACATACTGGGACACTCTTGGGGAGCGTTTGTGGCATTGGAACTCGCGCTTCGATATCCGGAGTCTATCGCCGGAGTGATCCTCGCATCGGGATACTACCACCCAACGATTCGTCTCGATACGATAACTCCAACGATCCTGTCGATTCCCGGAATTGGAGACCTGATGGGGCACTCGGTCTCACCCGCAATGATGCGCGCAATGTGGCCATCCATGCTGCGACGGCTCTTTGAGCCCGCGGAAATCTCGCCAGGGTATGACGAGTTCCCGGTTTGGCTGGCATTGCGGCCCTCGCAATTGCGCGCAGCGGCGGAAGAGGGTTCGCTGATGGTGCCGAGCGCATTCGCTTTCCGCAATCGCTTACAAAACCTTTCGGTACCAACGATGATCGTCGCAGGAGAGGGCGACAAGATAGTCGACACCGAAAAGGAATCGGTCCGGCTTCATCACGAGGTACCCGGGAGTCAGTTGCGTATCATCAAAGGTGCCGGTCACATGATCCACCACTCGGCTCCGCAAGAGGTAATGGACGCGATCGATGAACTTGCGACGATGCCTGCTGCTCATGCTCTTGAAAGAGGTTTGAGCTTGTAAGAGCAGTGGCAGTGACAACAAGAACATAATTGAGAAAGCCCTCCGTTCAACCGGAGGGCTTGATTGCGTAAGGATCACGAAGCATCCTCAAACTTGCATGACTTCCTTTTCCTTCACCTTGAGCATCTCTTCCATCTTCTTGATCTCATCGTCGGTGATCTTCTGCATCTGATCGAGCGAGCCGCGCTCTTCGTCCTCGGAGATCTTCTTGTCCTTCATCGCCTTCTTGATCGCTTCATTGCCGTCGCGACGAATGTTGCGAATGGCGGTGCGATGCTCTTCGAGGACTTTGTTCAGGTGCTTCACCATTTCCTTACGTCGCTCCTCGGTGAGAGCGGGTATCGGGATGCGAATCACCTTGCCATCGTTCTGCGGATTGAGACCAAGATCGGAACTGCGGATGGCCTTCTCGATTGCCCCGACCAGTGACGTATCCCAGGGCTGAATGGTGATGAGTTGAGCCTCAGGCGCGCTGATGTTTCCGACCTGCGTGAGCGGCATCGGAGTGCCGTAGGCATCGACGTGAATGCTGTCGAGCAGATGCACGCTGGCGCGCCCGGTGCGTTGCGAAGCCAGTTCCTTGCGGAACGCTTCCACAGCCTTGTCCATGCGCTGCTTCAGCTGCGTGAAAGTATCTTTGAGGGCGGGCAGTGCCGCCATGCTGATCTGAGCCATAGGTGTACTCCGTACAAGCGTGCCGATTATAAACCCGGTAAGTCAATGCTGTGTACTCTGCGAATTCGCAACTTGCCAAAATACCAGATCAGGCGGTTACGATCGAGCCAATCTTCTCACCCAAGCACACCCGGCGGATATTGCCGTGCGTGTTCAGGTTGAAGATGAGGATGGGCAAATTGTTCTCACGGCAGAGGCTGATGGCTGTTGCGTCCATCACACGAAGCCCTTTCCCCAATACGTCAGTGAAGGTAATCGCGTCATACATCTTCGCATCTTTGTTCTTGACCGGATCAGAATCGTAGATGCCCTCGACCTTGGTGGCCTTCATGATCACCTCGGCCTTAATCTCCATGGCGCGCAGTGAGGCGGCGGTATCAGTGGAGAAATACGGATTGCCTGTGCCAGCGCCGAAGATCACAACGCGATCCTTTTCAAGATGCCGAATGGCGCGGCGCCGGATGAACGGCTCGGCCACCTGATTCATCTCAATCGCGCTCATCACGCGGGTGTGGACACCCTGCTTTTCGAGCGCATCCTGCAAGGCAAGCGAGTTAATCATGGTGGCAAGCATGCCCATGTGATCGGCCGAAACGCGGTCCATGTCCTTTGCCTGCTCGGCTACGCCGCGAAAGAAATTTCCACCGCCAACAACAAGACCGATCTGCACTCCAAGCCGATGCACATCGGCAACTTCAGCTGCAATCTCGTGTACGCGGGTGTTGTCAACTCCAAAGCCCTGGCCCGCTGCCAGTGCCTCGCCGGAGAGTTTGAGAAGAATGCGCTTATAAATGGGGTCGGCCATAGTTGCTTACAAGTGTAAACGAAAGAGCGCGCGGGATGGCGGCTCCGCTTCAAAGAAGCGCCGGAAGAAGGCGCGAAAAACGGGACGGATTGCTCCGCCCCACTGATTTTCAATGCGGATTGAGAGAAGACGTGAGCCTCTAACTACTCAGCCTTTTCTTCTGCGACTGCCTGAGTCTTGGCGACCGCAACCGTCTCGGTCGATTCTCCAACCTTGAAGCGGGCAAAGCGGCGGACCGAAATGTTTTCGCCAAGCTTACCGATTACAGTCGCGATCAACTGCGTGATTGTGATGCTCTGTTCCTTGATGAAGGGCTGCTCGAGCAAGCAGACTTCCTCGTAGAACTTGCCCATCTTTCCGGCAACCATCTTTTCGGCGATATTCGCCGGCTTGCCGCTGGCCATAGCCTGCGCCAGATAGATGTCCTTTTCGCGCTCCATGTCAGCAGCGGTCACATCCTCTTTGCGAACATAACGCGGATCGACGGCGGCGATGTGCATCGCGATGTCGTGTACAAGGGTCTGGAATTCCGCAGTGCGGGCAACGAAGTCGCTCTCGCAGTTCACTTCGAGCAGAACGCCAATCTTTCCCCCTGCGTGAATGTAGCT
>DATLJC010000075.1:0-4616 GCA_035539055.1 Saccharimonadales bacterium (SeqCode)
CGCGAAATCCGCTGCCACGCTCCGAAAAAGCCCACCCGCGCGGCAAATCGTCCCTCAACTCCGACGCAACAGCCCAACCACCGAAACCATCGGAGCAAAATAATCAAAAACCTGAGCGCTTATCCCCGACACACTCCTAGAATGGAATAGTCCAAATTGGACTATTATTGACAGAGGCTGGTGTCAATATGAGGACGACCGCAACCCCGGCACTATCGCCCGCAAAGCTCAAGCTCCAGGCTTCCGCCACGATCACCGCGTATGACTGGGACCAGGAGCTGATCCGCTGGCTTGCCACCGAGCGCCAGGAGGATCTCGACCCGGACTTGATGCCCATGTGGTCCAAGGTTAGATCTGATAAAGAGCTTCTGCGGAAGTTCATTGATACTGCGTTCTTTGAGGACTTGAAAGCTGAGGAGTGTAGCTGGCCAGACCCGATCATTTTGACCGCGGGTGACGCCTCCATTGAATCTCTGGCAGCAGCGCTCGGCACCACCGGAATGGACTTCAACGAGTGGCTTTGGCCGCTTGCGGCTTGTATTCGCGTGGAATACGATCAAGCCACCTTTGAGTCGCCATTCTCTCCGCCGAAGCAGGTGTCACTCCGGGGATTGGCGATCGACGAGTACCGATCAGGCCGACCCAAAGCTGGTAAATGCATCGGCCGCCGTTCGGCCAGCTTTTCCGTTGAGATGAACCAGAGCGTAAGTCAGAACCCGAATTGGGGCCGCTACGAGGTTGAAGGAACGACGCGCGACCGCCTGATGAGGCTTCTACGCGAAGTGCATGAGCATACCGCGATGTTCAACGGTGTCCGCCTGAGCCAGGCGATCTGGGAGGCATATGATTCCAACGGATGCGATGAAGGGCATTTTTCCCAGATCATCAAACGCTTTGCAGCCCCAGAACTTGGACCTCAGGAGGAACACGATTTATTCAAACAGGTTTTCGAGAAACTCCCAGAAGGCGATAGAAAGTGGTACGCGGAGATTATGGCAGACGAGTCCGGGGATGGATTTTCAATAGTGGTAGGATTCGTTCTGCACTCCATAACTAACTCGGTCGGCGGGACGACTCTTACGCTCACGGAAACGCGACGCGGAAAATAAAGAGGGTATGAGCATGAGCGAACCGAACGCGAAGAGCGATGGCAAACCAAAGAAGCCCGATTGGGACGAAGTTTTTGAGGCGCTCGACAAAGCCCCTCTGCCGGAAGATTTTCTGTCGGATGCGGATCGGGACCGGAGCTTGCCCCAGGAATGCAATTTGTTTGGCGATGACCGGGACCCCGCTGACTACGACGACGAGCCGCGCTCGAACGGAAACCTCGGGCTCGATCCGCAGCAGAAGGAAGCCGCGGAAAAGGTCATGAAGCAATACCGCAACACGCTCAAAAAACTAGCCGAATAGCCAACCTCAAGTTCGCGGAAAGAGAAACCGGCGTTAACCAAATGCTTTTCGATCCAGCACATCCAGGAGAGGTTTTGCGGGACTACCTGGGCGAGATGACGATCACGGAAGCGGCGACGCGGCTGGGGGTGGATCGCTCCTACTTGTCGCGTATTCTGAACGGCCGAGCTGGTGTGTCGATGGCCATGTCGGCGCGGCTGTCGGCGGTGCTGGGCACCTCCCCGAACTTCTGGTGGAAGATGCAACGGCAGTATGACCAACCCAGACGGCCTCACCTGTGACGCCCCTTTTTTCCGGCGTAGCCCACCCGCGCAATAATTGCGCTCAGTGAGAGGCGTGAAATTGAGCTCCCCCCAGAGCCGCACCTTCGGGTGCGGTTTTGGTTTGTTGAGGCTGGCAGGGAAGCGGCCACACGTTGGCCACTCAAGTGAACTCTCTCACTCCGCTTTCACTCTGGAGCGAGCGAAATCTTCGACGCAGGGCGTTACTTGGCCAGTCGGAATGCGACAAGTAATCTTTTGGTTGATCTCAGTTTTCTTTTCAGCCTGCTTCGCACTCAGGGATCTATTTGGGATTATGTTCAAGTAGAAAGTGCTCTCCCAGTCATTTATCCAGCGCTTCTCTAGGGCGTGGGCTATGGTTTCCGGATTCAACGTCTTCGATAGGTCTTTGCGGACCCGTTTTACCGCCTGAAATATCTTATCGGAGGGCAGGCCTATGAACTTCTTGACACAGCAGTTGCCAACCGTCGCAAGGCTATTATTGAGCTTATTTTTGAGTGTGCAAATCTCAATAATCGGGTATTTCCCGCAGAGGCAGCGCTGCGGGGTCTGTGCTTCATAAATTTCGAACAGTGCCCACTCCAATCTTGCATCTTGCCAAAGTGAAGCCGTCGAGCGCGCGACAATTTCTTGTTTCAGCCTGTATTCAGCCATTGCGTAGAACCTCCTGCGAGGACACCTATGTTTGGTGAATTGAAGCCTACATCGGCGACCACACCTCGCCTTGACCTTTTTCGCGACCAAAGCTGTGGATCATGTAAACATATATTGACAGATTAGACCATGTGATATCTAATTATTCATCAGTTAGTTATATGGAGTATTGGATCAATGGCAGACATTGAAGAGGAATTTATCCACCTTGCAAGACTCGCTCTGGACGGAAACACATCTGATGTGGCGTTACTCATCAGGCGCTCTATCGGGGGAATTATTCACCGGCGTCCAGACCTGCGTGACCAAGCTCGTGCAGTGATGGCGCGTGCGAATGCAGCCCCCACGCGCACCATCCCCGACCAATTCTTGCCGGTGGACGCAGATAGTCGTCTAGAACTTCTCCGCCGCGAAGATGAGCCACACGTCGGAATAGCTCCAATCTGGCCCGAACCGGTATTCAAGTCGCTCAACGCCGTACTGGAGGAACGTGCGCAGGAAACACAACTCGCTGCTGCCGGGTTAACCCCAACTCGGTCGATGCTGTTCACCGGCGCACCTGGTGTTGGAAAAACTCTAGCGGCTCGATGGCTGGCGAGTTCGCTACATCGTCCTCTGCTGACGCTCGATTTGGCGGCGGTGATGAGCAGTTTCTTGGGGAAAACTGGGAACAACATCCGAACTGTGCTCGACTTCGCGCAACGTGAGCCTTCGGTCTTGCTACTTGACGAATTCGATGCGATTGCAAAACGCCGTGATGATGCTGCCGATGTCGGCGAACTAAAGCGCCTAGTCACGGTCCTCGTCCAGGCGGTCGACGAGTGGCCTGCCACTGGACTGCTAATCGCTGCTACAAATCATCCTGAGTTGCTGGACCCTGCGGTGTGGCGGCGTTTCGATAGAGTCCTAGAATTTCCCCGACCCACGCAAACGGAAATTGTAGCTATAGTGCGTTCATTGGTCGGCGAGGAAGAGACCAAGAAGCTAGGGGACACCCTTAAGTTTCTCGGAAAAACGTTGTGCGGAGCCTCTTTTGCGGATGTCACTCGGTGTGTCACGACCGCCCGACGCGAGGCGCTTGTGCGTCAACTCGATCTCGAAACAGCGTTGATCCGGCAAGCAGGTGCAGCAATCCGGGAGGCTGACCTCGATTCCCGGTTACGTGTCGCTCTTCGCTTGCGAAAGAGCGGAATGTCAGAACGAGCGATCTACGACGCAACGGGTGTGGCAAGGGGAACACTACGTAAACACACAGGGCCGAGTGGCAAGTTGACCAAAAATGGAAAGGGGAAAGAGCATGGCGCGTGAACATAACTATCTTTTGGGAAGTGGAGAGAGATTAACAGGTGCAGTTGATATTACCAAAGGTGGAGGTCCCAAGAATCCTCCATACACATTTCAGGTTGCGCGCCAACGAATTGTTACTCGCCTTTCTTCTACCCTTAAGGCATTCTCGATTCTTCCCGGAGATGCGAAGCCGAACGGAGAAGTGGTTGCCCTCCTGACCATGCATCCCCGTTATGTTTCGAAGAGCGACTACCCTCAGCAACTTTTGGCTGCAGTCGGTCTTCGGAGTATTGGGAGTCGATCCAGCTTAGTTACTCCGGACGCTTGGGGAGTTGATAAGCATCCCGACGCTGCGCTCAGCGAACAGCTTTTTGTAGCAGGCGCAAATGCCGCGTTCGCGCGCTGGGTCGCCACACTTCCATCTTGGTCAGGCGAACAACCCTTCGCCCAGCAGATTCAAAGTGTAGAGAACTTAGAACCTTATGATGCGCTGACAAAGTTGCGCACGGTTCCTGGGGATAATCGAGAGGGCGTACTGGAGATCGTGTTACACAATGCGGGAGACCGTAGCATCATTGATGCATTTGTGGAATATGCTCGCGCGCGAGATGCCAAAGTCCTAACGGACCACGTCCGCGATGTTCGCGGTTTGACATTCGTTCCTGTGCGTGCTGCGTTTTCATCTGCCGAAGAGCTTGCTCGATTTTCGTTTGTTCGCGTGGCACGAGCAATGCCCTCACTACGTCCAATTCAGGCCTCAATCCTGAGGTCGACCGGTCCAGCGATTCAGCTCCCGTCACAAGAATGTGCAGATGGATCGTTCCGAGCGGTTGTGTTTGATGGATATGAGCGCCGGAGCAAAAATAGGCCACAGTGCGCCGCGTGAGCGGGGCTCTGCGGCGGAGTAAAAGTAGTCCGCCGGATTTCGTTTTGTGAGCTGGATTGCGAAAGCAGAGAAGCTCATGAGACACCGGAGGGATGTTC
>DATLJC010000076.1:0-90652 GCA_035539055.1 Saccharimonadales bacterium (SeqCode)
CCACAAGCTGGGCTTGGTCTTCAGCAGTCAAGGACAGCGGCATGAGTGGGCGACCCATCGGCATCGGAGTTCCTCCTACTTTATCATCCGATGCCATACCCATTTGTACTTATGATATTTATTTTAGAGACAGTACACTAGTACAGACACGCAGTTGGACTATTTTGCGATAGCCGCATTAATTCAAGATGGACATCCGTGGGCACTTCAGGGGATCGGAAAGTTAGTTGTCTTCAGGTCGTTTGCTTTAACGAATGCCTTCGGATCGAAAGAGAAGTTGCGTATCGGCATTACTGCTCCGTGGAGGGGCAGAGAGTCAAGGGCGGTCAAGTCACAGTTGTCTTTGCTCCCGAGCAAGGGATGATCAGCAAGGTTGGCTGATATATCGAAAGCCCATCCAAGCCGCTGCAGATTACAACTTTTGCGGTTCAATTGGCATCTTGTTCTGAATCGCTCTCGTCTTGCTGTCGATCTGCACTAATCAATAGTGGGAGTGAATGAAAGTCATGTATCCTGGAATAGAGCTGCGATTGCTGCGCTATGCGGTCGCGGTGGCGGAAGAACTGAGCTTCAGCAGGGCGGCGGAGAGATTACATATTTCTCAACCGTCATTGAGCAAACAGATTCGCGAGCTTGAAGAGTCCCTGGATTCCAAGCTTTTCTATCGCACAAAGCGCGATGTGGCTGTAACCGAGACTGGTGTGCTCTTTGTAGAAGAAGCGCGCAAGGCTCTACTACATAGTGAGCAAGCCGCAAACGTAGTCCGTTCCTTCCGTCCCTCCACGCACCTCCAGATTGGCTATTCCCCTTACGTGAATCCTGATCTAATTGCGGCAATTTGGTCCTTTCCGGAAACAGTGCTTCCCGACCTTACCATTTTGTTAAAGAGCTACTTCACTCGCCGGCAACTGTCAAAGCTGCAAGATGGCAAAATCGATGCGGCTTTGGTCATGTTACCGGTAATGGGTGCCGATCTCGTGATAGTCAGAACGGTGGCAGCTTAACCTCGACAAGCAGTCAGATATTGGAGAACGAAGTACCGCAATCTACCCGCCTCCGGCTGTCTTCAGCGCGGCGAGCACAACCGGTTTAGCCCAGCCAGGGGTCAACGTTAGATCAAGCATTGCCACGATCTTGTGTCTCTTGAGATGAACTATCAATTGAGGTTCGGGAGCTGCACCTGTGTGCGGATCAGCTTCATAACTATTGTCATAGACCCGGAGCTCAGTTAGTCTGGGAAGCAATCGTATCAGGTTCAGGATACTCAAGGCATAGCGCTCACGGATCTTTCTCTCGGGGATATCGTGCCCACCGTGAGCAACTCGTGAACGCACGCGTGCAATGTGAACCTCCGCACTGGCCAGGCCCACATACCAGATGCGAACCTCGATTCCCTCTGCTAGCGCCTTTTCGAGCAGTGCTGGAATCGTGTTTCCACCCAAGGTGGTCTCAAAGGCATAGTCCAAGCGTTCGGCGATCACTCGCTCAAGCAACCGTTTCCCGTGGCGCCACGCGGCACTCTGGGCTTCCTCTTGCGAAATACTCGGGTCGGCAGTGCGAATGCGGGCGGCAGCTTCGTCAGGATTGAAGTACTCGGTTCCTCGCGCGATGAGCATTGCGCCCCCAATGCTACTCTTGCCTGCGCCGTTGGTACCAGCAAGAGCGTAGATACAAGGGGTGCGGGACTTACTAGCCACGCTTGCGCACCGCACCTAACGCCGTCTTCCCCAATTCTTTGGGGGATGCGTTGAACGCGCGTTCCATGCCTACACGCGCCGTAGTGCTTTGCATTCGAGCGAGAACAGCATCAAACTCCGCGCTCAGCGTGTCGAACTTCAACTGCGGAGCTCGCTGGAGAGCGGTGAACTTGTCCATGGAGATGAGAATTGCCCTAGGAGCATCGTGCTTGGTAATTACGATGGTTGCGCCCTGAATAGCTTGGTCAAGCACGCGGCCAAATTCGTTCTTGGCCTCGGTCGCCGTGTAAGAACGTTCCTGATTGGGCGTGACTTGCCCACGAGGGGTCATCACCGGTGCTTTCTTGTAGTTCTGTCGCCCCGACGCGCGCTTTGAAATGAGAGCAGCTTTCATTGTATCCCTCCAATTTTAATATTAGCTATTGTGTCCTAAATGGTCAATATTGAATAATGAAGCTGCAAACAATCAGCGTGGATGCCAACATGCTCAGATCATCCCCAGTCCTTGAGTGATGGATGGCGTCTCGATTTCGAGAGCTGAGGTCTTCGAGACTTCAGTACCCAGCTGCGGGCCAAGCTTTGCGATATCGTCGGTAAAGAGTATCGCCTCATGGCTGGCGCGGGAGAGGGAGACGTAGCCAAACCGAGAGTTGAGCAGGTCCGGGTGGACGCCGGAATCGGCATGGACGAGAACACGCTCGGAGGTGAGTCCCTGGGAGCTGTGGCTGGTGACGGCATAGCCATGATCGAAATGACGGTGCTCCTCGGGGCGGAACTCGATCTGACGGTTATTTTCCATGCGGGCAGAGAGGTGGCCATCGGGATGGATCGTCTCTATAACGGCAAGATCGCGGTTGGCGACGCCGAGTGACTTGTTTGGCGCGGTGAACTGAATGCGGTCGCCGGAGGAAAACTCGTTGTCCACCTCTTTATAAACGCTGACGCCGGTGAGGCGGCGCGGATCATACGTGGCGAGTTCACCGTTTTGTTTCTGGACAGTGAGCAGGTTCGCCGTTGGATCAATTGCGACGACTGATGCGTAACTGGCAGCTTCGACTCCGACGCCTTTGCTGCCACGCGCATAGCGAACTACATCGTTGATCTCGTAATGGCTGGCCCATGAGCGTTCGGCCCCGGTCATGTCGTGGCGCGGAACGAGCACGCGGAACGAATGATCTTCCGCTGCAACGGTTCCATTGGCTTTCAACTCCTGGCGAACCGCGATGTTCAGTTCTCGGCGAGACGCATTGTCCGGCGAGACAATCAGCGTGCTTTGGGGAGACTCGACGTAACTTTTGGCAATCGTGCGAATGCGCTCTTCCCGGTTCGGAATCTCCTGCACACGCCCCTGTTTTTGTAGCGCATCGAGGGCGGCAGAGACTTGGCCATTGGCCAGCAATTCAATGGTGGATTTGAGCGCCGGGTCTTTCTGCCGGACGATCTCATCGAGTTTTGCGGTGCGCATTCCAGCCTCCTGCAATTGCTCAAATGGACGGCCTGCCTCAACTCCCTGATGCTGGCGGATGTCGCCGATCAGGAGCACGCGGTCATTGGATCCGAGGCGCGCCAGAAATTCGCGCACTTGATTGGTGCTGGCAAGGCTCGATTCATCGACAAAGTAGAAATGCTTTTGATCAGAGGCGTCGGAATTTGAAGTGCGTGCGAGGAAGCCTTGCAGGGTTCCCGCCTCTATCCCGGCGTCGCCAAGTTGGTGCGCTGCCCGCGAGGTCGGAGCAAAACCCATGACTTCATAACCCAGCATCTCAGCGGCGTTCCGCACGACGGCAAGCGTGGTCGTTTTACCAGCACCGGCAAAACCCTGAATAGCCTGAATGCGATCTGCGGAGCTGAGAACATCTTCTACAACGCCCTGCTGCGTACGGGTGAAGTGTGGATGCTGGTCGGCCACAGCGATGGCCTGCGAGCGCGAAAGAACAGGTTCAAGTTGCTTCTGTCCCTGGCGCATGTATCGGATGATTTCCTGCTCGGCTTCGATAGTTTTGGCGGTGGTGAACTGACGGCCCGGAACATTTTTCCGATCAACTATCTGAAACTCCCCTGCAGCCAGACGGGCGTTAAGGTTGTCGCGCAGCTGGGCATAAATGATCTCGCCCATGCCCCGCCGGAGTCCGTCGCGGATCAGTGCCCGTTCATCCACAACAGCCTCACGCTCGAAGTTCTTATCACGGGAAAAGGTCAGCGATTCGCGTACCTTTTCCATCGTGTTGACTGGCTTCTCCTGGTGCTGGACCCGTTCGTGCGCCTGCCGGACCACGGCTTCCGCCTGATGACCGAAGTCGGCGGCGAGCTTACGATGCGCGGCCATCACCTCGGTAGGCGAATGAATCTCCTTGCGGTCACGGGTGGAGTGGGCAGCAATCTCAGCGGCTTCCTTTCCGGTGCGTCCCGTGCGCTCGAGATACTCGCGGATTTGCTGGCTGCGTGGGCTTGAAGCATCAAGGTATTCCTGGGTGTAGCCCTTGATTTCCGGAGCGCCGCTCCGTCCGGTTGTGATCTCGTAGCCGAGCTGGCGCAACCGGTAGGTGAGCTCCGATTGATAGATGGCGGTGGCAAACTGTTGCGACGCAAAGAGGCTTTGCGGCTGGATGGCGCGGGTCTGGCCATTGTCGCGCTCCGTCATATTAAAGATGACCGCATGGGTATGAAGCTGCGGCGCGACGTAACCATCGACTGGGCGGGCCGTGTCGTGCTCGAACTTTGCGGTGATGAATTTGCCCGTTGTCTCGGGCGGGTGATTCCCGCCGATACGGGCCTGGGTGTAACGCTCAAGCTGGTCGAGAGCTACTCGAACGCTGTCACGGTGCGCCTCGCGAACCCGCTCGTCACCGCCGACAAGGGCGGTAAGAGATACCGATTTCGGCGCGGAAAACGTTGCATCCCACCCGGCCCGGTGCTCCATCGTCTTAACGGTTTTGCCGTCGGCGTCCTGGTACTCATAAGACGCTCGCTGGCGGACGAGCTGCTCGCCGTTTGCCGGGTGTTGGCCCCGGCTGAGTTTGGCAAAGTCCTCCGAGGAGACTGCCCCAGCGAGACCAAACTGCGAGGCAAGCCGGCCCTGCCATTCGCCTGCAATCTCGCCGCGTTGCGACCAATAATTCTGCTCCTTGGCGGTGAATTCCTTCTGGTGATAGATCTGCGCTTGGCCTGCGGAAAGTGGTTTGGAAATCGTCAGCATCCTAAATCCTCGGCCCGAAAGTAAATTCCGTCTGACTCGGCTCCTGCCCTTTATTCATGGCCTTTGTGGACGCAGCCGGAACTTCTACATCTTTGATAGGGCGTCCTGGCACCGTCGGTGCCTGCCGTTTGTCTGTCGGTTCTTCAGGACGCTCTTTGCGCGGCTCGCGCACGATGTAATCGTCCTTCAGGCGATCAATGAAGCTCTCGGCCAACACAGGAAGTTCCAGCATCGGAAACGAAAAGCGGGTTACGTGGTTGCCGTATTTAAGGAAGGCGTGCAGGTCTTCCAAGCCGCTGATTTCGGAGTCGAGAACCAGCGGCTCGGTCTGCCGGTCGACGGTGAAGTTCCTGCCACTTCGCCTGCCGTCAAGGTGCGTCTCTTTCATGCGTTCGATCTCCACCTTGCCGATGGCACGGCTGACCCACTCGGCGGCGTTCGGCTCCGTCGTCTTGAGAAAAATCTTGGTGGCCGGTTGCGAGAGCATCACTTCGGCAAGGTGGCCATAGATCACCTCTAACTGCGCCTTTCCCTGGAAACCGAGAACAATCGGATTGCGAGATTTGCGGTTCTCGGTGATGGCGGTGTGGAGTTGCGGCAATCTCTGGAGACTCGCCAACTCATCCAGTACAAACCACACCGGATGTTGCTTGGGCTTCGGTGCGCTCAGCAGCCGGAGCACGAGCATGTCAATCCAAAGGCTGTGCAACGGGCGGAGCGCTTCGCGCTCGGACGGATGCGAGGTGATGAAGACCCATCCCCGGCGCTCTTCCGACCATTCCCGCGCATTCCACTCGAACTTGGCGTCTTCTTTTCTCGGCAACAGCCGGAAGCTGTCGGCGACGAGGCTGAGAGAGGCGAGCACGCCGGCGCGCTGCGGAGCCGCGGTCGGGTCGAGTAACGCTGCCAGTTCCGTGCCACGGACACGGCGGTCGATTTCCTCGGGATGCGCCATCCACTCGATGAGCTGTTGCGGCGTGGGCAGGTCTTGCAAGAGATGAGCGAAGATTTTCTGCGGGCTTTCGACAAAGAACTCGCCCTTTCTATCACTGGTCGGCTGGAAGAGCGAGGCGGCGACGGTGCGCGCCTCGGCACGCCGCACCAGTTCTTCCGACGGTCCCCAATACGGGCAGCGCCGGTCCAGCGGATTGAGCACAATGTCACCGCGGCTTTCATCGTAGAAGCGCTCGATAAACTCGCGCGCCGGATCATAGACAACGGCGGAGTGACCGCGCTCCTGAATCTGGCACAACATCTGTAGGATGATCGTGGTTTTACCCGAACCGGTGTCGCCGATGATCTCAAAGTGCTGGGCTTCGGCGCGCTGGGGAATGCGCAGCAATTCGTCGTATTGGTCAACTTTCAAACCAATTCCAATTCCATGAAACACTTCATTGAACTGTTTCGGCGTGACCAGGATTGGCCCTTTGAGACGACGCCCATACTTCATCTCTTTCCGCCGCCGGATGTCCTTTGGGATCGACAGCGGAAGCTGTACGGACAGTGCAAGCACTCCGAAGATGAGCTGCCATTGGAAAAGCTCAGAGACGGGCACTCCATCGTAAACCTGCTGACGGAGATAGCTTTCGAGTCATGAGTTGGTCCGCGCCGAGGGCGACCGATGGAGAACGGGCGGCCATCAGAACGACCTCGCGAACCCATTCGCCCAGCGCACGCCCGTCAGCCTCACATGCCGCCGAGATCATCTCCAATTCTTGTTGCGTGATTTTGGTGCTCAGCGTTACGGAGCGCCGCGTTCGGCCCTTCAGCTTTCTTGTTCCGATGACTTCGATGTTTGTCACACTCGCCATAAATCACCTCAACTACTACTCGGCTCGCGGTAGCTCGTGAGCTACCGCAATTCCACAACTCGCTTGTTTTCTGTGGTAGCCAACGAGCTACAAAAGTAGCTCGGCAGCGCCCTCCGAGGGGTGGAGTGTCGAAATAACCCCGGTGCGCAGCACCGAACAGCACTTCCACCCCGGCAACTAACCATGTTTCAGCGCCGGACGCCACGCGTGAACGATGCGCCGGAACTCCTCACCGTAGCCAAGATCGTCCGGATAGCGATGGCAGACAGCCACCAAGCCGAACACCGTCACCATGTCTGCGGCGATTTCGCTATCCACTCCCCAGATCGTCGTCAGATCGAAGCCGCCACAGTTGGCAGCGTTCCACCAGCTCAACAGGAACTCCGCCGTCATTCCGCTCTGTCCCGTGTCACCCTGGGCGATTCGGATCGGCCGTTCCAGTGCCGCCTTCTGTCGTGCCGGAATAGCGGTGCTCATGCGGCATCCCCGCGCAAGCGCGCGCCGTTGCCCGCCGTCGTCCCCTTGGCGGTCTGTGTTGTAGGAGAAACTGGCTCCGCTGCAGCTCCGTTTTGCGGTGCACGCCGGATGCGTAAGCTCTGTGGAACACGCGCCGCTTCTGGGGACTTCAGAAACTCCTGAAAGTCACGGTCTTTGGCAAAGACATAAGCGAGGGCCTTATCCACGACTTCATCGGCAGAAGCGTGGAGAAAGGCCGCGTACTGATCGGTCTGGCTGGCGGTCGATTCATCGAGGCGGATCGTGGCTGTGATCTGACGGACCTGTGGGATCTCAAGCAGTGGCATGGTCGGTGTCCTTTCGGATGGGATTGTGTTCGGTTTTCGGCGCATTCTTCGCGTCGTAAAGCAACTCGAAGTTGAACTGCTGGGAGGCGCGATTGTAGCCATTTAATTGGAGAACCTCGCGGACGACCCGACACCCCGGCTGCCGCTCAACATGGACGACTAAATCGACGGCCTCTCCGATCTCGGCCTCGACATCCTCATAGGTCGCCTGGGAGTGGCTACGGAGTACGAGATTGGCGAAGCGGCGTAGCGCCTTTGCTGCGGAGTTCGCGTGGATAGTGGCGAGCGAACCGGAGTGGCCGGTGTTGAAGGAATCGAGCAGGGTTCGCGCCTCGACCCCGCGCACTTCGCCGAGGATGATCCGGAGGGCAAGGTGTGCCGCCTCATGAATCAACGTCGTGAGTTCTTCCGCCGCGCTCTGTCCCGGCAGAATGCGGATAGTCGTTCCTGCCGCCGTCCCCAGCGCAGGTGCGATACTCTCGTCGTACTCCAGCACGATGCCTTGCATGTGAACAAATTCACGCATACGGTCGAGATAGATGCCAGCCTCGCCAGTGATCTGCTCCAACTCAGGCATCGGCTGGCCGTGGGTTTGGTCCTCAGCCCACACATACACTTTGCGGAATCCAAGCAATGCGCTCTTGTTTGCATTCGTGTCCGTCTCCTCGTTGTCCGCATCCTGGGCACGTTTGCTGCGTTTCCCGATGACTGGCGCACCGAGAGAATATTCCCGGAATAGCGCCATGGCGCGGAGATAGGTAGTCAACGCTTCGCTGTGTCCCGCTTCCAATTGCTCGATGAGATATTGCACGTTCTCGCGTACGAGCTGCTGTGCGGTTGACGGCTTCCGGTTTTCACTGCCGGAAGCCGCGTTGCTGGTGATGCTGCTGACCGTGCCATTGCTGGCGGTGGTGGCTGCGCTGCTGCCGTTGCTGTTGCCGTTGCTATTGCGGTTGCTCTGATATTCCATTGTTTTTGCTCCATTCGGCCTTGCCGGTTGAATTTTGTTGTTCACAAGGCGCAGCCGACAAAATCAACTGGCAGGACGACTGGAGGAAACGAGGGCAGCGATGGTGGGAGTCCGGAGGAAGTGCGCGTCCAAGTGACAAACTCGCTTCATCGTTTGGCGCGCAGGCGGCGCTTGCCCGAACGGACGGAAAAGGCCTGTCTTGTGGGCCGTCCACCGGAGCGGCTCGAAGTGGATGGAAAGACGCGCGTAGCGCCTCCTGGAATTTGTTCTTGAAATCATCCCGCATTACCAGTTTGCGGAAACGGCGGTTGCACGAAAACATTCAAGTGGTCTTATCTTTGCGCGAAAAGTTCTGGATTCGAAGACCAGCCGTATAGGCAGGAAGGTTCTGATGGGCAGGCAAACGCACGCACATCGTTCTTCCCAGACGCAGCGAATTGCCGACTGGCGATCACGTGGTCCGGCGTACCGAGAGCGCGTTCAGTTAAATTGGAAAAGGCTGACTACTACGGGGAGATTTGCTGATCGGCGAGGATTTCGAGCGACGCGCTTTTCCGACACGAACGGCGAGGTGCTAGGGATGAGGTGTAATAGCGATGATGGTGATTACGGGAATCCGCTTTTTGTCCACGATTTCATCGGGACCGTAATGCCAGAAAATCCGGTAAGCACCGGGAGTGTTGTTTTGGGCGTATGCCTCGAACACTTTTTCGCCATTGACGCCGGTCAGCGAGGTGAATTCATGCGTACTCAGGCTTTTATGCTCGGGGTTCACTTCCAAGTAGCCGAGGGCCTTCTGAACCTGCTTAAAGATCGCGACCTTTGACGGCGCATTTTCGAGGAGCGTGTACTGCTTATCTGCCGTTGGCGTGAATTTGAGTTTCCGTTGCACGCCTATTCTTTCGCGTACTTGGCAAACGAGCCGCGGTAGACGCTTTTCCCTTCCATTGATTCGCTCAAGCCTTGCTTCACACTGGCAAGGGCCCGCTCATTCTCGTAAAGCCAGATTTCAGAGACAGGCACGGCCTTCACCGGATCGAGCATGATTTGGCCAAGGGCATTCCTGTAAATGTTGTAGGCTGCGCCGCCAGTGATAACCTCCCCTAGTGATAAGCGTTTTTTGGCGTCGGGCTGCGCGAATTCTGAGACCAATTGGAAATCGGTGTTCTTGACGACTGCTGACATAATGGGAGAATAGCACAGGTGGGATATTGTGTAAAGTGGGCTACGCCCATTTCAAAAGAAACACCCCTAAGCTGTGCCACCACGGTTCCTGAGATCTTGGGTTTGCAGGAGATTTGGAAGGTGCCTCTGGCATCTTCCAAAATCCCTTATGCCTCTGGGGCTTCCTTCACTGCCGTTGTGGCGACGGGGGCCGCAGCCTTCTTGGCCGCACGCTTCACTGCCCGCTTCCGTTTTGCCCAACGCGCTTTGGCTGCTTCCGACAGAGCCTTCCTCCCAGCTGCCGTGATGCCGCCTCCAACTTTCTTGGGAGTGGTCTGTTTCACGGTAACCTTGACCGGAGTCGGCGTCTTCTTAACAGCAACGTTCGCCGCCCTCTTTGCTTTCGCCCAGCGTTTCTGTTGAGCTTCCGCCATTCGCCGACGTGCTTCAGGGCTGATCACACGCTTTTTGGCAGAGGGTGGAGCGGCTGGCGCTGTCTTTGCGCTACTCACCACAGCGGGTCGGGAGACGCCAGCTCCATTCAACGATTCCAAAGCAGCGATTGCTTGATTGATGCGGTCACGTTGATCGTGAAGCTCTGTGAGAATTCCTGATATATCCATTCGTGCTCCATTCAGTAGCTCAATGGGATTGAACCATGATGATCGGTGCGCTGGTGTTCAGTCCTTCTACTCTTTCAGTTTCAGCTTATCTTTGTTGGCCTCAAGAAACTCGCGTAAGTCCTGTGACTTATCCAGAAGCTTGATCCACTGTTCGTAATACAGGGTAACCGGGAATCGTCCAAGTCCGTAGACAGAAACGCCACCCTTGTCGCTCACTTTAAAGCTCATGGTGCTGCCGCGCTGCTGCTTGGCTTCCAGTTCGGCGAGTTTTGCTTTGAGTTCTTCGTATGTTGGTTCGGTCATATAAGGCTTGTAGCTCCTTGTCATCATTTCCTATTTATTACTCTCTGCGCAACAGAATATTCAGACAAGCCCTTTTGCAGGGAGTTCGTCTGTCTTATGTAGGCCAGCTCATGTGTATTTCGGAGTCGATGACAACGGGAATTCTTTAGTCCTGTTTCGTCTGCAAAGCCGGGCGTGCGGCCCCGTATGCAATCGCCGGAGGACCTTCAGAACGATATGGATTTCGAGCGAATAACTCATCGGACGAAATGAGGTGACGCGACGATTGATAGCACGAAGAAAAGAGGTATAACGCAGATTACTTCACGATATAGTCGGCGTTTCAGCCAGCTGCTGCCAGTGGCCCCCGACTTATAGCCCTCGTCTATATATCTGATCCAACAAAGTCTTAGACTGTCGCTCTGCTCTGCGCTACTCTCTGCAAACCCTGGCAGATTCTCAGGAATCTGCAAAATACCTTGACCAGCCCGAGGAGTTCGCATGTCTACGATGATTCCAAAACCAACCGGTCTCACGCTAAAGACCATTGAATTTGAGCGCCTGCTTGACAGCGATGAGGCCGCTGCTTTGCTGAAGATCCATCCCAAAACCCTGCAGCGCATGGCGCGGGAGGGAAGGATCGCCGCGGTTCAGATTGGCAAACTCTGGCGCTTCCGGGCCTCCGCCCTCGACGATTTCCTGCGACAGAAGATGGCAAGTTGAGCCAATTCCAACGCTGATGGGCGACGCTCAGATGTGCGGGATAAAGCGGAATACCGTATTTTGCATATCGTCTCCGGATGGCGCCGAAGAGATCCAGTCACATGCAGAGCATTCTCGGGCTACAATTCCCACTGGCAGTCCTCGGAGTTCCGCAGCCAAGGAGAGGATGAATGGCACGGAATAAAGGGGAAGGTTGGTTACGTATCAAGAAGTACGCAGGTGGGGATACGGTGCTCTTCTGCTATCAGACATTGCGCACATCGGACGGGAAGCTTGTGGAGAACCACAAAGTCCTGGGGCTTCTCTGCGATTTTCCGAACGAAAAGAAGCAATGGAAGGAGGTAGAGAGGCGCGGATTCTCCATGCTTGTAGCTAAGCCGGTCGGTGCGACGCCCACTTTTCGAGAGTTGGCGGAGGACTGGAGAAAGGTTGAACTGAAGAAGGTTTCGGGGATCGGCAAGAAGGCCGGGGAGACGGTCGATATCTCGGAGCTCAATCTCGACAATTGGGTGCTCCCGAAGTGGGGCGACAGGAAAGCGCTCGAAATCAAGCCTCTTGAAGTGGAGGACTGGTTTGATTCGCTGACCTCCGAACCCCAAGGCAAGAAGAAAAAACCTCTGCAGTGGGGCACCATCCAGAAGCTGAAGTCGTGCATGTCGCAAGTCTACAAACACGCCCAGCGGCATGAACTCATTCCGGTCACCATCGACGGGGAAGGCAAACCGACGAACCCGGTGCTGCTTGCCCGGTCGAAGTGCAGTTCAAACTACGAGGCGAAGGTCGTGAGCCCGGAACAGATGATTATCATTCTGTCTGAACTCGATAAACCGGCCACCCGCTTGGAGTGGACGGTGGCGCTTCTCCACGCCGCGACTGCCCTCCGGCCCGAAGAAAGCTTCGGGTTGAAGTGGGAGGATGTGGATTGGCTGAAGGGTCAAATCAACATTCGGCGAGGTTGGAGCAAGGGTAAGGAAACGGCAGGCAAGAATGCGGGCAGCATGAGTCAGGTCGTCATGCATCCGGTGCTGGCTCAGTGCTTGCTGGACTGGAGGCGGGAGTCAGCGTATCCCCTGGACGAGGATTGGATGTTCCCTTCAATGAAAAAGAAGGGGAAGATTCCTCGCGTTGCGTCGTGTGCCTCCCAGGATTTTTTGCGCCCTGCGGCGGTAAAAGCAGGCGTGATTCCCAAGGGCTACAAGGGCCGTTTTGGCTGGCATAACTTGAGACATTCCCTGGCCAGCTTTTTCGGCGCGAATGAGGTTCACCCGGCGGTGGCGCAGAGCATTCTTCGCCACAAGAAACTTTCGACCACGATGGAGATTTACACGCACGGCGTGAACTCGGCGCAGGTGGCGGCACAGGAGAAGTTCCTCGAAGCCATCGGCCTGAAGCAAGCGCAAGCGGTAAATTGAATCTCGGGTTGAATTTCGGGTTGGAAGGTACGAAATCCAGGACTTAAAAGTAGAGGTAAGTCCTTTAGAAAGAAATGGTAGGCACGAGGAGACTCGAACTCCTGACCTCTACCGTGTCAAGCGATCAACGTAAGCGTTATCAATAACTTACACGTTCTTGAAGGACTGCCAAGTGCTTGATGGTTCGTGTAAGGACAACAGAAAACGGGTGCAAGAACGGGTGTACGAGACGGGGCTCCGCATTTGAATTCTCCGCGCAGATACTTGTCCTCATCCCACTTACCATGCCCGCATCTTGAAGAGACGCCCCTGTTCATCTTCGTCATGTAACACCAGAATCATTTCGCTGTCGTTCAAGAAGGTCCGTTCATCTCTAGATTCTGCCGGGATGTCCGAATCTATCAGCGTTACTATGTGTTGGATACCAAGCTCGGCATATTGGCGAACGACCCCCACCAAATTTTGTTTTTTCCGATCATCGAGCGACTCAAAGACGCCGTCGTGGTATATAAACCTCGGAAACCTGACATCTAGGTGCGCTCGCAGAACCGACATGTCGAAGGCGATGCACAATAGTTTTCTATATGTATGACCCAAGTCGGCGCTAGTCGCGTTACCGGATTCATCGAGAATCTCAGCTTTGAAATCAAGATGACCGAGTTGGTTGGGCGAAACGCTTAGGAGGGCTTTCCGATCAATGACTTCTTCGACGATATCGCTGAAATATAACCGGATTGAAGAGAATAGGCTTGTCGATTCGGAGTTTTGTTTTTCAACGTCTGCTTCAATCTGTGTTTGCAGAGTACCCTTTTCATCTGTCAGCGACCGAATCTCTGTGCGCAAGTCCTGCAGGCGACGGAGAAAGCCCTTCTGTCGTTCTAGCGATGTTATATCCGCCTTAAGCGTGACTAGCTCATCTGTGACTTGCTTGTACTTGTTAAAAACATCGGTGTCACTCAGAAAGGAAAGCATTTCCGATCGACGTTTTCCTAATTCGTTAAGTTCAGAACCCACGAGTTTTAGTTCACTTTCAATGTCGGCCTGTTCTTCTTTGAGATAGGTTCGGCGTTCATTAGTAATAGCTCTATTGAAAGCGATTAATTGCTGATAATCTTTCTTTATCTGTCCGTGAAAGAGCACCCCAGCTTCTTGGAATAATTGTTCCGCTTGGTCTGGATCGAACAGTATCTGGTCATCTTCCAGCGCCGATAAGATTTTCTTCTTATTTTGGTTCAACGAATATCGTCGAGAATTGAGTTGAGCGAGCCGCTCATCAACGTCGTTGACTAGGTCTTTCGTTTTCCCCTTGTCTTGCGCGCGAAAATCGAACGCATCTAGTAGCTTCTGCTTCTTTTCTGCTTCTTTTTGTTTAAGAAGTAGAAGGCCCTCTATCTTGCTAATGTCCACGACGGAACCGCCAAGCTCATTCTTGATGGTCTGAGCTATTGCATCCTTCTTGGCAAGCTCCTCTTCCTTTTGATAGTGCCTTTCGACAAGCCCGGCATCGAATCCGAGAATGTGGGCAAGATAGGGCTTCCAATCTGCATGAGCAGAAGCAAATTTACCCAGATGGAAAACGTCCCGGTAGTCCTCTTGAGAACGCAGGAGATATCCCAATCCTTTTCTAAAAGACCAAGGCTTCAGGGCTCTCAGATCAAGCAAACCATCAAGAAGGTCCCTGGCTCGTTCAAATGGCATCTCAAAGTGATCCCAACTCGATTCCGGGAGTGAGCTAAAGTCCTGTCGGGCAACATCATGTTTCTTGAAGCTGATCTTAGTAGCTTCTTCAGCTCCTCGACGTACGGTTATATAGGAGCCATCTAGCAGTTCTATCTCCAAAAAGAAGACAAATTCCCCGAAGAGATGTGGATGCTTGAATAGAAACATCTTGCTATCGCGAGATGAGAGAAGACAAAAGTCAAGGAGTCGCCCGAGAGTAGTCTTGCCTAAATTGTGCGTGTCCTTCTTTTTGTTTTCCGGCAAGCGGATTTCCGCCAGAACGACGTTCAGCCCAGCGACAAAGTCGACTGGGGCAAAGAGGTCCGGCTTGTTAGTATAAAGTTTAGATAGCTTCATTTGGCCCTAAGTACTCCACTGCATCAGTCTTTGGCCGGTACTCAACCAACCCCAACAAAAATAGAAAATTCAGAGCTGGCAAGAAAAGCACATCACCACCATTAATGGCCTTTTTGGCGTACTTGCGTAGGGCGTCGTAATCGTCAATTCGACGAGCCTTGAGACGAACGAGCAGTAGCAGCGATACATTGACAATCGTCTTGTCGGGATGGGAATGTTTAGTTGGTCTGAGCATCGGTCACTCCAACATCACAGTTCCAATACATGTAGAACAGTGCCGCACGTGTCAGTCGTTTGTTTTGGCGCAAAACGACATCTCGGCTAAACAATAGATCGGCTAGGTATTCCATTACACTGTCAAAGGTCTGAAAATCTTTGCGTTTTGCGATTATCTTGAGCTGAAATTCATCAACAACAGTCTCGTAGCGCCGAAGCAAATCTAAATTTTCTGGGGCCGCAAGAAAGCTCTGTATCTGAGCAGTCTCCTTCAGATAACGTCGTCGCAGCGCTTTTGCATATTCCCCGCTCATGTTGTTCAGCGCGTTCTTCTGTTCATATGACACCCGAGGCGTTGGAGGGGCATCAAGAACACTCATTACGACATCCGCTTGCCCGGCCAGTGCTTGTACTACCTCTGCCAGTTCATCAGGGCTGACCGTTAGAGGCGAATCAACTGGATCAATCCCTGCAAGTTTGGGGACTTCCGGGAAATTCTTCAGAAAGACTTCTAGCTGTTCTAGCCCGCACAGATAAATAGATGCAATGGGGATGCCGCATTTTTCCGCGATGTGAAGGCGGATGCTGCTTTCCGCGTTTGCGGCCAGTCGCCTATTAGAGAACAGCATGTAGTAATCAAGGTCCTTGTTTTTCACCAGCTTCTCAATTCGAGGAATCTCTTTTCCGATAACGTTGTTCGCTTCTTTGCTGCTGAAAAACTCGGGTTCAGAGAAACTCTTGTTGTAGCCGTTAGTGTGTTTGGCTTGAATGACGACCGTGCCTGACCACGGGGCGGCCTTGCTGGGGTGAAGCTCAGCCGTACCAACAAACTTCGCATCACGACCGCCGTCGGGACCTTTAGAGAAACCCTGGACGGATATTCCCAACAGCCGCTGGCTCAAGAATACAATAAGCGTTTCAAACTGCTCCGGGCTGAGATCTTCGTAGGCGTATTTCATTGATTTGGGAGAGCTTCCAAGCTGTCCATCGTAGCTGCTTAAGAGATTGACGTCACGAACATTCGGGCACCCGCCACAATCTTGAATGAGTCGGCACCGAAGCGACACCGTCTCACTTCATCTAATTGGCTTAGAATCAGTGGATTATTGGTACTGTGTGTGACGCTCCATGAAATTACCCCCAGGGTACTCGCTGGATTCCCGCTGAGAAATGTCCATGGGTAATGGCTGCGAATGGCAGGTCACAGAGGCGTTCCATGTCTGTATTTAGATGTGTCACTATAGTTCAATAGTGGAATCATATTGACGATCACTGCCGATCAAAGCATAATCGTTACATGCCACGTTCCCGCATGGACGAGTTGTTCGCGCTTGGCGAGGAAAACGATGGCCT
Source organism: Saccharimonadales bacterium (SeqCode) (assembly GCA_035539055.1). Classification (GTDB taxonomy): domain Bacteria; phylum Acidobacteriota; class Terriglobia; order Terriglobales; family Acidobacteriaceae; genus TOLSYN. The sequence goes on from DATLJC010000076.1 coordinate 16,327, forward strand.
GTTCACTTCCAAACAGGCGCGTGAGTTGGGCATTAAAGATTCTGTTCTCGCTCGTTTGGCCCAACGTGGACGGCTGGAGCGGACAGCGAGAGGCGTGTACCGCGTTGCCCATTATCCGTCCGACAGATTTGCCCAGTACAGAGAAGCGGTCCTTTGGGTTCAGGCGAGTTCAGGACCTGTACAGATTGCGCTGTCTCATGAGACGGCGCTTCTGCTCTACGGGATCTCGGACGTTAACCCTGCGAGTGTCCATCTGACGGTTCCAAAACAAGCCCGCCTGCGCCGCGAAAAACCCAAGTGGATCGTGATTCACAAGGCTGATCTGGCTTCGCCGGATCTTACGGAATACGAAGGCATGCCGGTCACCTCAATGGAGCGAACAATTCTCGACATTTTTAATACTACGCATCGGATTGATTTCGTTCGGCAGGCCATTACGGATGCTCGCCGACAGGGATACGTGAACTCCGAGCAGGCGGGAAGATTGCGGCAGATCGTGACCCGGTACTCGCAGAAGCTCGAAGGCAATGCCGCGAAGGAAGGGGCTATCGATAGTGACTCCAAAGCCAGTTGAGCGGCTTGAAAAGACGTTAGCGCGCGTTGCTAAGGAGCAAGGCCTCGATCAAGAGCGTCTGCGCAGGTGGGTTTCATTTCTGGCATTGTGCGGGCTACTGGAACGCGCAGTCAACGAGGGCATCCTCACCACTTACTACTTAAAGGGTGGAGTCGCGATGGAACTTCGATTTGCCGGGGCGGCACGCGCGACCAAAGACATGGACCTTGGGCTGGAGGGCAATCGGGCAGAAAGACTGAATGTCTTTGAACAGGCGCTGGCTTTTGGGTTTGATGCATTCGCATTCCGGCTAAAATCGCAGACTAGAAGTATGGATCTCGCCGACACCATACGCGTCGAGGTTGCTGTGCAATATCGCACGCGAGCTTGGCAGACGATTGAGGTTGATCTCGGCCCGGCGGGAACGGGGGCTATCGATCTTGTTGAGCCGACCATCCGTGGACTTGCTGAGATGGGAATACCCATTACGTCGCCGATTCGGTGTTTGGGCCTGAGCGAGCAGCTTGCTCAAAAATTGCACGCTTGCACCGGGCCGCATTCCAAGGGGCGGGCGAGAGATATTCTTGACATTCTGCTGATTGACCTCTTAGGAAAGCTGGATTATGTAAAGGTCCGGGCTTCAGCCGAAGCGGTATTCGCAGAACGGGCTACGCACGCCTTCCCTCCCGACACTGCGATACCGGCGAATTGGCGTATAGAGCTTGAGTCTTTGGCAAAGGAATTGGGATATCCGGTTACGGATTCCGACGGGATTGAATCAAAGTTTCGGGCCATCGTGCAATCGATTATGAAGGCCCCTCCCGCCGACGCTGTGTGATGATGATCGTGTTGCCATGCGGAAGGGAAGGTCGTTCCCGAACGCACGTCTCAATTTATTTACCTCGTCACGAATATCAAAAATTCTCGGCGTGTTGTATTATGACGTAACGATGTTTCGACGTTGGCACAGAACCGTAGCGCTGTTCATCCTGCTTTGGGCAGTGGTGGATATCTCTGTTCCTGGTTTCTGTGAGGCGGAAAGCAATTTTCTCCTAGTTCCACAGCAGCACTCCCCAATATCAGTTCAGTCTGTCAACGGATCGCAGCCCAATGCGCCTATTTCTGGGGATGATTGTTTCTGCTGCAGTTCCCAAGTAGCCCCGGGCACTTATTTCGAGATTGCGACGATTCCTTTTTCTGAGGAATTTGCTGAGGACGCCCCTGTAGCAAAGCCTCTGGGATACGCCCTACCGCATCACCAACCTCCTCGCGCTTAGTCCGCATTGTCCTATGACCTCCGGGAAGAAGTGTTTCCGCGTGGTCTCCCCAAAGGGACTGTTATGAGCCGGACTCAAACTCATGTTTTCGAGAAAACGTGTTTTCGCGAACGCGGACCACTTCTCATTGAGGTAGGCAACGATCGTGCTGCGATTCTTTCACCTGTTTGTTGGCGAGCAGTCGTTAGCTGAATCACTCGCTATCGACACCATCGCTGAACATATCTGCGCTTTCGGTGAAAAGCAGAACTGCGTTCAGCTACTCCGTCGAACAGTTGCAAAAGGTATCGGAGTTGCTGTTGTGTCCAATCGTGCTCCCGATCCACTGGTGCGAGCTGTAACTGCACTTGAGCCGTCACGTCGCGCGGTCGTCGTTCTATTTTGTGGATTGTCATTGGATCTCGGTACCGTGGCCCGAATTACCGGGCTTAGTGAAAAGCAGGTTAGCGGGAAGTTCGCGGTTGCGCTGGTCGAGCTTCAAAGGAGGGTGTTCCCGTGTCGCGCGGATCACACCCCACTTCAGAAAGAACCGTGACTTCCGAATGGAACGTCGTTCCAAAACTTCGTTATAGCGTCACCCCGTTAGTCATTTCAAGGAGCGGTCGAAATGCCCCTGAGTATCCTGTCTAAGATAGGCAGACCATTGTATGTGTATGTCTCATTGTTGATCGTTGCAGCTATTGTTTCAGCAGCGCAAGAGCCAGTTGCGGTCCCCGAACGACTCACCCTTTCGGACGCTCTGCAGCTTGCAATGAAGAACAACCCCATTCTGCTACGTGACCGCCAGAACCTCGCGATTGCCAATGCAAGCCTAAGGGAAGCTCGGCAGCTTCCAAATCCTGAGTTTGACGTTAACTCTGAAAGTTACCCGCTGTTCGAATCCAGCCCAGGCTCCTTCTGGAATAACCAGGAGCTTACGTTTCGAGCCGGACAGACGATCGAGACGGCCGGCAAGAGAGCAAAGCGAACACGAGTGGCTCAACAGGAGCTACAGGCTACCGGATCAGACGTTCGCAACACGGAGCGAGAAGTCAGGCTCGAATTGAAGCGTCGGTACTTTGCCGTTGTGCTTGCTAAAACGCAGCTCACACTTGCACAGGAAATCCTGAAGCAATTTGACGAAGTGATTCGCCTCAACGAGGCACGCTTCAAACAAGGTGAGCTGTCGGGTCTCGAAATGAATCGCATTAGGGCGGAGAGGCTCCGGTTCTACACGGATGTTCTTGATTCCGATCTCCAGGTCAAAAACACGAAGACGGCTCTGCTGGAGCTACTCGGTGTTTACGACTTGGCGACCAAGTTCGACACAGCGGAGGCATTGACGGCGACAGTTCAGCCAGTTCAGCTTGACGAGCTTCAACAACTCGCCTTGCAGAGTCGCCCCGATCTTCTTGCTGTTCAGCAACGACTCGAACGCAACCGTCGAGAAGTGGAGTTACAAAGGTCGGCGGCAATACCGAACGTAACACCGTCTTTCGGATACAAGCGCGATTTTGGAGTCAATGCCGCAGCGTTTGGAATTACTCTTCCCGTTCCTTTGTTCAATCGCAATCAGGGGGGGATCAGCAGAGCGAGCGCCCAAGTAGAACAGCAGCGACATGAGTTTACCCGGTCGTTGCTTGCGGTGAGGCGGGAGGTTCAGCAGGGATACCAATCATTGGAGACACAGGCGGAACGGCTTCGTGCGCTCGAGCAGGATTACGTTCCGGCAGCAAAGAAAGCGCACGAGATCGCACAACAGTCCTACCGTCTTGGTTCATTGGATCTGATCGGGTTGCTCGATTCCGAGCGCGTGTACCGCGAGACCTTACGTGCATACAACGTTGCGTTGTTTGACTACAAGATCGCTGTGTTTCAACTGGAAGCCTCCGTAGGAAAGGAATTCTGACGTGAATCGAAGAGCACTCATTGCGGGAATTGTAGTCATCGCGCTTGTGGTTGTGGTGGCATTGCTGCTGCGCTCACGGAAATCATCTTCTGAACAACACGAAGAAAAAAGGGACCCTAACAGTGTCGAGATCAGCCTGGATGCGCAGCGGAATGGTGGTGTTGAGCTTGCCAGCACCGAGGAACGGCGGCTTCAGCAGGTCGTAATAACAACTGGCGTCATCTCGCCGGACGAGGCGCGCGTCGCCCACATTGTTCCGTTGTCACAAGGAGTGATCGAGGACGTGTTCGTTCAACTTGGCGACCGGGTTCAGAAAGGCCAGGCGCTTTTGGTATACGACAATGTCGAGCTAGGCGAATCGGTCGGTGAATACCAAAACCTGGCAGCGGCTTCGAGAAAGGCGGTGGCACAGCAGCAGGTCGCACGCAAGTCGCTGGACCGGGCCAACTCTCTCATTGCCGTAGAGGCAATCTCGCCGCGCGAGTTGGAACTGCGCAATGCGGAATACGAGCAAGCCAATGCCGAAGTCAGTAGCCGACGTGCCGAGGCCGCCCGAGCGGAGGAAAAGCTTCATCGCTTTGGCCTGACTGATCCGGATATTAGCCGCCTGAACGGTTCAGAACATTCCACCCATCGCACAGCCTCCCACAACACAGTGCGCGCTCCTCTGACGGGAGTCGTTACAAAATATGAAATATCGAAAGGTGAGGTTGTCGGTCGCGATAAGGAACTATTCACGGTCGTTGACACAAGCACCGTTTGGGCGCTGGCCGATGTCTATGAAAAGGATATTCAGTTTGTCGCTCGCGGCGGCGAGTGCGCCGTGACGCTGGCTTCTTACCCTAAAGAAGTGTTTCGAGGGAAGATCGCCTATCTGAGTGATGCCCTCGATCCTGAATCCCGCACCGCCAAGTTGCGCTGCGTTCTTCCCAATCCCGATGGCCGACTGAAGCTAGAGATGTTTGCATCAGTAACAATCCCGACTAAGGAGTCGCGGAACGGGATCGCAGTTCCTTCTGCGGCAATTCAGGAGATCAACGGACAATCGGTCGTGTTTGTCCAGACCAAACTTACAAAGTTCGAAAAACGGATTGTAGAGCTAGGCGAACGGATGCCGGAGAGCACTGAAATCAAGTCCGGGTTGAAAGTAGGAGAGAAAGTGGTGGCCAACGGCAGTTTCTATATGAAGTCTGCGCTTATGCGCGAAGTTATCGGCGGGGAGGAGTAACCCTCAATGAATAAAGTTGTCGAGTTCGCGCTGCGAAACCGGTTTCTCGTGCTGGTATTCACCATTCTGGTCATAGCAGTCGGTATTTGGGCCATGACTGTGCTTCCAATCGACGCGGTGCCGGATATTACGCCCAACCAGGTAATCGTGCTTACAAACTCGCCGGGGCTGGGTCCCGTAGAGGTCGAGAGACTGATTACATTTCCCGTGGAAACTGCGATGAGCGGCCTGCCCGGCGTCAAAGAGATCCGCTCCGTCTCTCGCTTTGGCTTATCGTCGGTGACGATTTTTTTCAAAGAAGGGATGGACATCTATTTCTGCCGCAGGCTGATCATGGAGCGCCTGCCGCAGGCCAAGGAGGCGATTCCGGCTGGCTTTGGCTCCCCTGAAATGGGACCAATTAGCACTGGATTGGGAGAGATCTATCAATTTGAAGTTAGGGGCGATGGCAAATCGCTCATGGACCTACGCAGTATCTTGGAGTGGGACATCGCCCCTCTCCTTCGTTCCGAGCCCGGCGTCGTCGAAGTGAACTCTTACGGCGGAGAGCTGAAAACCTACGAAGTTCAACTCGATGCCAGTCGTTTGGTCAGCTACAACGTAGCGCTTTCAAAAGTGTTTGAAGCGCTAGAACGTAACAACTTCAATTCGGGCGGCGGTTACATCGAGCACAACCAGGAGCAATACGTAGTTCGCGGTGAAGGACTTATCGGGACGCTTGAAGATGTAGGGAACATAGTTGTTGGGGCAACCAAGAACGGCACACCGATCTACATCAAAAATCTCGGGGATGTCCGCTTCGCACCAATGATTCGACAAGGTGCTGCGACGCGCGATGGTCGAGGCGAAGTGGTCACTGGTGTAGTGATGATGCTGATCGGCGAAAACTCCCGTGTGGTCTCGCAGCATGTTGGAGAACGACTCAAGGAAATCCAAAAGACACTTCCGGCCGGAGTGACGATCGAGACGTACTACGACCGGACCACCCTTGTCCAAAAGACGATCAAGACGGTAGAAAAGAACCTCATTGAAGGCGCTCTGCTCGTGATTGTCATCTTGCTGTTGCTCTTGGGCAACATACGAGGGGCCTTGATAGTAGCCGCCGTCATACCGCTTTCCATGTTGGCGGCATTTTATGGCATGGTGTGGTTCGGTATCAGCGGAAACCTGATGAGTCTCGGGGCTATAGATTTTGGACTGATCGTCGACGGCTCCGTAGTTATGGTCGAGAACATCATTCGCCATTTGGCAGAGGCGAAACGCCGCGGTGACAAGAATACGTTTGCAGTAGTGATAGATTCTTCGCGCGAAGTGGCCCGGCCAGTGTTCTTCGCCGTATTGATCATCATTGTTGTATACATTCCAATCCTGACTCTTGAGGGTACTGAAGGCAAGATGTTCCGGCCAATGGCACTAACGGTGATCTTTGCGTTGGTTGCCTCCCTGGTGTTTGCGCTCACGCTAATGCCGGTGCTCAGCTCGTACTTCCTTGCGAAGAACGTAAAAGAGGAGGAATCGAAACTGATTCAGAAAATCAAGGAACGCTACGTGCCATTGCTCGGAAAAGCGATTGCACGTCCCGGGCTAACAGCATCGATCGCGGCTGCAACACTAGGTGTCGGAGTCATCGTTGCCGCTTTTATGGGAGCCGAATTTATCCCGAGACTGGATGAAGGAACAATCGCAGTCCAATCCTGGCGCCTCCCCAGCGTGGCATTGTCTGAGTCGGTTCGCGGAACAACAATGGCTGAGAAGGTGTTGAAGCAGTTCCCTGAAGTTGAGACGGTGGTCTCGCGGACGGGCCGGGCTGAAATTGCCACCGATCCAATGGGCGTCGAAGTCAGTGACGTCTATGTCATTTTGAAGCCACATGAACAATGGAAAACAGCATCGACACGCGAGGGCCTGATTGCGGCATTCGATAAAGCCCTCAAAGAGAAAGTCCCGGGGAACATTTTCAGCTACTCGCAGCCGATCGAACTAAGAATGCAGGAATTGATCGCCGGAGTGCGCTCGGACGTTGCGGTTACGCTGTTCGGTACCGATCTGAACATGCTACGCCAAAAAGCAGACGAAATCGTACGAGTCTTATCGCAGGTCGATGGAGCGGCCGATGTAAAGGCGGAGCAAACTGGCGGGCTCCCCTATTTGCGCGTTGACATTCGCAGAGATCAGATTGCGCGATATGGCATCAACGCACGTGATGTACTAAACACCGTCGAAGCTATAGGCGGCAAAGAAGTAGGACAAGTACTTGAGGGCCAGAGACGCTTTGCACTGCAGGTCCGGTTCCAGCCGAGCGACCGAGATGCGGTCGAGAAGATTGGTAACCTTAAAGTGGCCGATCCTCAAGGACGATTGATTCCTGTCAGCCAACTGGCCGATCTTCGCACTGAGGAAGGCCCCGCACAGATTAGCCGCACCGACATCCACCGCCGCATCAGCGTGGAGGCCAATGTCCGTGGGCGCGATCTTTCCAGCTTTATCAAGGACGCCCGAGCAGCCGTTGGAAGCAAGGTCTCGCTACCCACTGGCTACTGGATCACCTGGGGTGGGCAGTTTGAGAACCTTCAAAGAGCAACGCAACGCCTTTTGATCGTTGTTCCACTCTCCATGTTCTTGATCTTCATTCTGCTCTATACGACGTTCAATACGATCCGCCCAGCCTTGCTGATCTTCCTCAACGTGCCAATTGCCGCTAGTGGGGGTGTCCTAGCCCTTGCTCTCCGGGAGCTGCCGCTAAGCATCTCGGCCGGAGTTGGCTTCATCGCCGTTTCAGGAATCGCAGTATTGAACGGCGTGGTGCTGATTTCGTACATACTCCAGCGTCGCAGAGACGGTGCCTCGCTCGAAGATGCAGTTACGGACGGTGCCGTCACTAGGCTTCGCCCCGTCTTGATGACTGCGTTAGTCGCAAGCCTGGGGTTTGTACCTATGGCAGTTGCGACCAGCGCAGGAGCCGAGGTTCAGCGTCCTCTAGCAACGGTGGTGATTGGCGGACTTATTACCTCCACCCTTTTAACGTTATTCGTTCTTCCAACTCTTTACCGGTGGTTCGAATCCCGCCGCGAGGAAGTGGAGATTTAGGTGAATCTATGAAAGAGATCAAAGCGATTATCCAACCATTCGTTCTCACTCGGGTCGTCGAAGCTCTGAAAGAGATCGAAGGATTGCCCGGTGTCACAGTATCGGACGTGCGTGGCTTCGGCCGCGCACGCGCCGCGGGCGCTCTGGCCCCCGTAATCGATGAAGGTATCGAGTATGTGAAGAAGGCGAAACTTGAGATTGTGGTTCCCGACCATCTGGTCGGGCCGGTTCTCAAGGTCATCGTAGAAAAAGCACACACCGGGAAGGCCGGAGACGGGAAGATTTTTGTCTATCCAGTTTCCGATGTGGTGAAAATCCGGTCCGGCGAACGCGGCGAAGACGCAATTTGACGAGGAACTATGGCTCATTCCGATCACGATGTTCTCAGCTAAATGGCCAACCTGTGTTCAACGAAGCTGCTAATGGAGCCGTGCGCAATTTTCACGTTGCGGGGATGGACTGCGACAGTTGCGCCGACGAGAATGAGCAACCCAGCTCCGGTGCCGATCATAAGCTTCAAAGATATGTTTCTGCGGCCATGCAGACAGTCTCCTTTGCAACTATCCCGGTGGAGAGTTTAACGTAAGGCCCGTCTCAGCCGTAAGCACAAACTTGGGCAGTTCAGCATTGTGAAGTACGTGTTAAGACTGTTGCTGTTCGTCGTGATCGCAAGCGCACCTCAATCCTGCGCACTAAATAGCGTCTATGCTGCTTCCCCAGATTTCGTCACCGGAGGTAAGCACGTTTAGCAAGTCGTCGGGCTTGGGGAACTACTTACGTTCACTGACTGCCGTCGAAGAGAGGGTTAAAATCACCACCTAACGCGCCGAAGCGTCCACAATCTCCACGACCGCCTTTTCAACCTGCGCTGCGACGGTTTCGATGCCTTTGCCGGGAAAAAACTCCCCGATCACGCTTGGCAGCATAGTAGTAATGCGCGTCTTGCCGGCCTGTGTATACACGGTGATCGGGCATGGAAGCATTAGGGCAATAGCGACGTTTATCTGTAGTACCTCGTGAGCATATTTGGCATTACAGATTTCTACGATCTTCAGCGGCTCGCGCTGGAAGCCTTTCTCGGCGAGAGTCGCTGCCACATCATGCGTATGGAGAACCCGGAATCCCCTCGCTGCGGTGTTCTGTTCTACGGCGCTGACAGCTTCCTCAAAGGACTTGTTCGTCTCGACGGTGTACTCGAAGTTCTTCATAGAACGGCCTTCCTTCCTATCTTCCGATGATTAGTTTACATCCGAAGCCACGAACCTCCGAAACGGTTATGCCGGGCAGGTCTTCGATCTCGGTGAGACCTTCAAGGACCTTGTCCAGCATGAAAGGCTGAATGATGGCTTTGATTTCTTTCATCGCTCCTCCTCAGAGTTCGGCTTCTTCACGCCGTTCCTCAAACCACCTGTAAATCGTTGGGAGCACCAGCAGTGTCAGAAGAGTCGAAGTGACGAGACCTCCGATGACCACCGTCGCCAGAGGACGCTGCACTTCCGCGCCCACGCCAGTACTCAACGCCATCGGCACGAATCCCAGGCTCGCGACCAGCGCCGTCATGAGCACCGGACGCAGCCGCGTCTTTGCACCCTCGGTGACCGCCTCTTCCACCGACTTGCCTTCCTGCCGCAGTTGGATGATGTACGAGACAAGTACCACTCCGTTCAGCACCGCGACCCCGAAGAGCGCAATGAAACCGACTGCCGCCGAAATGCTGAAGGGAAGACCTCGGATTTCCAAGGCGAAGAGCCCACCCGTGATCGCAAGCGGCACGTTGAGGAAGATCAATGCAGCCGGCCGCCATGAACCAAATGCCGTATACAGCAAGAGGAAGATCAGCGCCATTGTCAGCGGGACAACGATAGCCAGCCGGTGGGTTGCTTCGCGCAATTGTTCGAATTGCCCCCCCCACTCAATGTGGTAGCCGGGCGGTACAGAGACCTTGGCCCCAATCTTTTGCTGGGCTTCGGCTATAAAGCTACCGAGGTCACGTCCTCGGATATTCGCCTCAATGGTGATCCGCCGCTGTACATTCTCGCGGCTGACCTGGGCCGGCCCGACCTCGACTTTGACGTCGGCTACTTGTGACAATGGGACAACCCGTCCATTGTGCATCGCGATTGGAAGGTTGGCGAAGGCGTCGGGGTCAGCAACGGCAGACTCCGGCATCCGCACTGACAACGTAAATCGTCGCTGACCTTCAAAGATCGTGCCCACCACCTTGCCGACTCGACTTGCCTCGATGACCGTCAGCACCTCTTGAGCCGTCAGGCCGTAACGTGCGAGGCGTGCGCGGTCAATGCTGGCGCGGATCACAGGCAACCCGGCCGTCTGCTCCAGGCGAACATCGGCCGCCCCCTTGACGGTTTTGAGCACTGTGGCAATCTGCTCGCCTTTTTCCCTCAATGTCGTCAAGTCGTCGCCGAAGAGCTTGACCGCGATGTCGGACCGGACGCCCGCGATCAGCTCGTTGAATCGCATCTCGATCGGCTGCGTGAAAGAAAAGCCTACGCCGGGTACCTCCTTTTCCAGCGCTTCGTTCATCTCGGCAATCAGTTGCTCGCGCGATTTATTGTGCTTCCACTCCGAACGGGGCTTCAAAATGACAAACATGTCCGCAGACTCAATTCCCATCACGTCGGTCGCAATTTCAGCCGTTCCCGTGCGCGTAACCACGGTCTTGACTTCGGAAAATTGCTTCACCACGTGCTCAATGCGGGTTGCGTTTTTGATTGATTCTGAAAGTGAAATGCTGGGCAGGCGTACGGGTTGAAGAAGAATATCGCCCTCATCGAGGCGAGGAATGAACTCGCGCCCGATAAAGAGAAACAGGACGACACTGAGGAAGAACAGGCCCAACGCGACCGCGGCCACTTTCCTGGTATTCCGCATGGCCCAGTCCAGAGAAGGCTCATAGAGTCGCCGCGCCTTGCGCATCAGCCACGTGTCCTTCTCATGGCTCTCGCGCAGGAACAAAGACGCCAGGACCGGCATCAGTGTTGTGGCCAAGACCAGCGATCCCAAGAGCGCGAAGATCACTGTGATTGCCATCGGCCGGAACATCTTTCCCTCGACGCCAGTGAGAGAAAGTATCGGGAAGTACACCAGAACGATGATCAGGACGGCGAAAACAACCGGGCGCACTACCTCGGTAGCAGCCTCGCGCACCCTTTCCAGACGGCTTTTGTGCGTCCCTGGCTCACGTCCGCGATGCAGGCGGCGCGTGATGTTTTCAATCATAACCACGGAACCGTCTACGATGATGCCGAAGTCAATCGCGCCAAGGCTCATTAGATTCCCGCTAACGCCCGCCATCAGCATGCCGATGAAGGCGACCATCATGGCAAGCGGAATCGCCGATGCGACGATCAGCCCACCTCGCAGGTTACCGAGAAGAAGCAGCAGGACAGCAACGACCAGCAACCCGCCCTCTAAGAGGTTTTTGCGGACGGTGTGCAGTACACGATCAACGAAACTGGCGCGATCGTAGAACGGCACTATGCGTACGCCTTTCGGTAATGTCGGCTGGATCTCTGCAATCTTGTTCTTTACGCGAGCGACGACCTGGTTTGCATTTTCGCCGGCCAACATCATCGTTACGCCAACTACAGTTTCGCCCCGACCGTTTTCAGTCGCCGCACCGATGCGCATCATCGCGCCTTCGCGAACTTCAGCGATGTTCCTGACGAATACAGGCACTCCTCCTTCGCGTGTGACAATGACCGTGTTTTCGAGGTCCGCAATGGACTTCGCGAGCGCCTCGCCGCGGATGATGTACTGCTCCTGATTGTGTTCGATATACCCGCTGCCAGTGTTAGCGTTGTTGCCTTGGAGGGCCTCGAAGACGTCTCGCAGCGAGAGCTTGTATGCGATCAGCTTGTTCGGATCAACTACAACCTGGTATTGCTTCGCATATCCACCCTGAGTGTTCACCTCGACGATTCCCGGCACCGAGCGCAGGCGGAACATGATGTCCCAGTCCAGGATGGTGCGGAGCTGCATGGGTGTGTAGCCCTCGCCTTCCACTGTGAACATGAAGACTTCGCTCAGTCCCGTGGTCATTGGGCCGATCTCAGGATGCCCGTAACCCTCCGGAATATTCTCGTTTGCGGTGTTCAGGCGCTCGGAGACGAACTGCCGCGCGAGAGGAAGGCTGACACCATCCTCAAAGATTACGGTGACCGCCGACAGCCCATAGCGCGACAACGAACGAATCTGTTTCACGCCGGGGATTCCCGTCATGGCGCTCTCGACCGGGAAAGTTATGTACTGTTCCACCTCAACCGGCCCGAGGGCCGGACTCTTGGTCAGGATCTGAACTTGAACGGGCGTGATGTCCGGTACAGCATCGATCGGCAGCCGGTACATTGCAGTCACGCCTGCTATTACCAGCAGGACAGCAAATGCAATCACGAGGAAGCGGTAGCGGAGGCAAATCGCAATCAGTCTTTCCATGCTATTCATCCCCGCTTAGCTGCTCTTTCAGAAGCGCAGATTTCACATAGAAGGCACCCTCAGCAGCCACTTTTTCGCCTCTGCGCAGACCGGATCTGATTTCAATCCATTTGCTATTCTCAATTCCCAGTTCCACTTCTCGCTTTTCAAAGTGAGTTGCGTCCATCTGAACGAAGACAACCTTCTCGCTTTCGATTTGCTGCACGGCGATCGCGGGAACTGCTAACGCGGTGCGGGACTGCTTTGACGGGATCGTCACATTGGCGAACATGTCCAGCTTCAGGCGACTATCCCGGTTTGCGACTACGCACCGAAGTTTCGCCGTCCGCGACTCCGGATCAAGGAAATCGCTGACGTCGCCGACAGTACCTATGAACTTGGTCTCGGGATAGGACGAGGCGGTGACTTCGCATGGCCCTGAGTTCGCCGTTCGCCCAATATCTTTCTGGTACACGTCTGCTACCACCCATACAGACGAGGGATCCACGAGAGCGAAGATTTCCTTGTCGGGAGTGACCAGCTCTCCTGGCGCCACATTGAACTTCGTGATGATTCCAGAGAACGGCGCGCGAACAATGTTCCGCGAAAGCGGCATGTCGGAAGCCCCAGACGTACCGCTCAAGTGTTGAATCGCTTCGTTTGTTAGGCCAAAGCGGCGCAGTTTCTGGTCAATCTGCAGCAGTTCTGCCTTTCCGCCGGCCACTTCTGCCCGAGCCTGGTCATACTGGGCCCGGCGCTCGTCGTACTCGCGTTGCGAGATTGCCTCCACCTTGAGCAAGTTTTCGGCGCGTTCCAGTGAGCGCCGCGCTACGTCCAGTTTCGCGTACGCAGTCTGCAATTGAGCGGAGGCGCGAAGGTGTTGAGCCGCGAGTTCACCCATTTCCACATTGTCGAGTTCAACCAGCGGCTGGCCCTTCTCCACTCGGTCACCAAGCTTCACCAAAATTCGCTCAACGACACCTTGCGCCAGCGGCAGGATGTGTCCGACCCTGGCTTCGTCTGGCGCAACCACTCCGGTCAGCTCGATCGGATCGGCCAGCACTCGCTCCTGAGCCTCTGCCACTTCAATACTGGATTTCCGTTGCGCTTCCTCGGCAATTTCCACCACCTTCGGCTCCGCCGCCGTTTCTTTCTTCTCGGCCGTGGATACCGGCTTCCGCATGATGACAATCGTGGCTACGATTCCAATCACAACGGCAATCACGCATCCGATCGCGATGATTTTCTTCACCTTCAGAACTCCTTCCCAACCGCCGCTTCGATAAGAGCCAAAGCGATCCGACGCTCGTAAAGCGCCTCGTTGAAATTCCTCAATGTCTCGCGGTAGACGCGTTCCGCATCCAGTAGTCCGATCAGGTCCAACTCGCCGAGCCTATACGACTGCTGTGCAGTGTTCTGTACTCGCTGAACACTGGGCACATACTCATGTTCAATGGCAGCGACTCGCTCTGATTGCATAGCGAATGTTTGTTTCGCCTCTAACACCTCTCTGACAACCGCCAGTCTGACCCGTTCCAACTCGAAGTTCTGGCGCGCGATGTCGGCCGTTGCACGGGCAATCCCGGGTTGGTTTCGATTGAACAGCGGCAAAGGCACGGATACGCCGGCGACCACGGTGTTGGCGCCGAAGTCTCGCTTGTAGCCGAAGCTCGGCGAGACGTTCGGTACTGCCAGTGATTTGTCCACCGCGAGTTGCGAGCGGTTGCGGTCCAAGCGCTGCCGCTCGGCGATAAGGTCGGGACGTTGTTCGAGCGCGAGCCGCTGCAGCTCTTCAATACTGGGCACTAGGCCACTAATTGCAAGGGGGTCGGCCGCTTTAAAGGGCGCGCTCAGGTCGGTTGCGCCCAGCAATTCGAGCAACTCGACCCGGCTGTTGCTAAGGAGCAGTTGCGATTCCAGAAGGTCGTTGAAGAACCGCAGGCGCTCAGCCCTGACACGCGCGATTTCCAACCCGGAGATTTCCCCTTGTTGGTAGCGCGCCTCGTTCAGCCGGATCAGGTCATCAAACCCTTTCAACAATTCCTGGGCGAGCTGCAACTGGGCCTGCGCCAGCGCGACCCCGTAATAACGTCGCTTGAGTTCGAGCGTCAGCTGGCGAACCGTGTTCTGCACGTCAGACTCAGTGGCGGACAGTTCCTTTTGCGCAACCTGCGTTCGCTTGCCGCGTTTGCCCGCGGTCTCGATAGTTTGGGTTGCCCGCGTTGTTAGCTCCTGATTGTTCAGGAACGATCCGGATTTAGACTCAAAAAGAGGGTAACTCTCCGAGCTGATTTCCAACTCCGGGTTGATCCGCAGACGGGCCTGCCCGACATTGGCGTGCGCGATGGTGATGTTCTGCTCATCTCGCAACAGCACGCGACTATGCGCCAACATGAGACTACGGGCTTCAGAGAAGGTGAGGCGGGCAGGAACCTCTATCTGTTGCGCAACCGCAGTGTAGACAGTTAAAGGTATCAGGGACAGGACGATGACTGTGCGAGATGAAACATAACGCCAACGGCGATATCGGGTCACATGTAGCTCCTCGTGCTTGAGAGACACAATCCGGCAACTGAACGCGTGTTGGCGACTCAGCTAGGCTTGCTGGTCTTTTCGCCTTTGATTTATCTGCGCAACAATCGAAGTCCATTCGCTACCACCAACAAACTGGCTCCCATGTCGGCGAAGACTGCCATCCACATCGTTCCCTGCCCGGTAACTGTCAGAACGATGAACAACGCTTTGATGCCGAGTGCAAGCACGATATTCTGTGTGAGCACCGCAGCCGTGAATCGAGACAGGCGTACAAAGGCTGGAATCTTGCGCAAGTCGTCGTCCATCAGTGCCACGTCGGCTGTCTCGATGGCAGCGTCCGTACCAGCAGCACCCATCGCAAAGCCAATGTCCGCGCGAGCCAACGCCGGAGCGTCGTTGATGCCGTCGCCTACCATGCCAACCTTCCCACGATTACCGTCCTTCAGGAGCTCTACGATGGACTTGAGTTTGTCTTCTGGAAGCAAGTCACCCCTTGCCTCGTCGATGCCTACCTTGGTGGCGATGGCTTTGGCTGTATGGGAATTATCGCCGGTAAGCATCACTGTTTTCACGCCGAGGGAATGCAAGTCGGCGATGGCCTGGCGGCTCGTTTCTCGCACCGTGTCGGCGACCGCAAAGATAGCGAGCACCTCATTCTGGTTAGCCAGCAACACCGCCGACTTACCTTGGTGCTCCAGTGCGCTGAGCTTGGCCTCGATGTCCGCTGAACACAAGCCCAGTTCCTCCATTAGCCGATGGTTACCCAGTTGATATATTCGACCGTC
This sequence comes from Saccharimonadales bacterium (SeqCode), assembly GCA_035539055.1. Lineage (GTDB taxonomy): Bacteria > Acidobacteriota > Terriglobia > Terriglobales > Acidobacteriaceae > TOLSYN. The sequence continues at coordinate 32,114 of DATLJC010000076.1, forward strand.
AATGCTGCCCCGCACACCCCGACCAGGAAGAGCTGCAAATTCGTTTACATCGCACAGCCCCAGTCCCTCCTTGGTCGCAGCACGGGCGACAGCCAGTGACACCGGATGGTCGGAACGCGCGGCTAGACTGGCCGCAACTATCCGGGCTTGGTTCGGAGCGCCGTTCAACGCAACGAAGTCGGTCTGTACCGGCTTGCCGTGCGTAATTGTGCCGGTCTTGTCGAGCGCCAGTGCCACCAGTTTGCGACCCTCTTCGAGATACACGCCGCCTTTAATCAGGATTCCTTTGCGGGCCGCAGCAGCAAGACCGCTGACAATGGTGACCGGCGTCGAGATCACCAGTGCGCACGGGCAGGCAATTACCAGCAACACCAAGGCCTTGTACACCCAATCCAGCCATGCTGCACCGAAGAGCAGTGGTGGCGCGACGGCGATCAGCAGGGCGAATGCGAACACGGCCGGTGTGTAAATCCTGGAAAACTGGTCAACAAAGCGTTGGGTTGGCGCTCGACTACCCTGAGCAGATTCGACGGCGTGAATGATCCGGGCAAGCGTCGAATGGCTGGCCTCTGCCGTTACTTGGTATTCGAACGATCCCGTCTCATTGATCGTGCCCGCGAACACGCTGTCGCCCTCAGCCTTATCCACCGGCAGGCTCTCACCTGTGATGGGGGCCTGATTTACCGCAGAGCTTCCGCTGGTCACCACGCCGTCGAGAGCGATCCGCTCACCGGGCCGCAGGCGAACCACGGCCCCCAGCGGCACGACCTTGGCTGGCATTTCCATCCAGCTTCCATCACCTTGGCGAACCGTCGCGGTTTCGGGCGCGAGATCCATCAAACCACGAATAGCATTGCGCGCCCGGTCGAGCGACTTGGCCTCTATCACCTCTGCCAGAGCGAAGAGAAACATCACCATCGCCGCTTCCGGCCAGTGCCCGATGACCATCGCGCCTGTCACGGCAATCGACATGAGCGCGTTCATGTTCAGATTGCGGTTCTTGAGGGCAATCAAGCCTTTCTTGTAGGTAGGCAGGCCACCGGTGAATATAGCTACCAACGCGAGTGCTATGACTGCCCAGTGATTGCCGCCGTTAATCCAGTACACGACTTCGGCCAGCACCGCGGCGACCGCAGCAAAGGCCATCGGCCACCACTTGGTTTTTGGTGACGATTCGACTGGCGTGACTGCATCCTGCGCGTTCGCCGGATTCACTTTTGCCTCAAAGCCGATGGCCTGTAGGGCCGCTAAAATCTCGTTCAACGCCCCAAGGCTGTGCGTCACGGTCAGGGTGCGCTGTATCAGGTTGAACTCCAGTCCCATTACATCGCTCATGCCACTGAGTTTGTCCCGGATCAATCCTTCCTCGGTCGGACAATCCATTCCGACGATGTGCAGTACCGTGCTTTGGTCGGTAGGGGCTTCGTCCACCCGTATCGCCCGCATGCCAATGGCAGACAACGCTTGCTCGATAGGCTCCAGCGACGGCATCTCATGACATACCGTTAACGTGCGCTGCATCAGGTTGAACTCCAGCTCAGCCACACCAGCCAGTTTCGAAAGTTTGTCGCGGATCAGCGCCTCTTCGATTGGGCAGTCCATGTTTTCAATGCGGTAATGCGTCCGCAACGCAACCGTGTCGCCCGCGCAACCGCAGCCTGTCGAACCACACTCGCTCATGGCAACTCCTGATCTGAAATCGTCCCGTATTGCCGATTACAGACCCTCTAGTTACTATAGAGTCAAGCACTTTTTGGAGAGCAATATGAACATCAAGATTGGCGAACTAGCTAGGCGAACCGAGTGCCAAGTCGGAACCATCCGTTACTACGAGAAAGAGGGCCTGCTGCCGGAGCCCACGCGCAGCGGAGGCAATTACCGTCTTTATGGCGAGGCACACATTGAAAGATTGCAGTTCATCCGCCACTGCCGTTCGTTGGACATGACGCTTAGTGAAGTGCGAGCTTTACAGAGATACCAGGATACCCCGGATCAAGATTGCGACGAGATTAAGGTGCTAGTGGACGAGCACATCCATCAAGTGGAAGTTCGCATCGAAGAGCTGTCGCAGTTGAAGCAACACCTGGTTGCGCTGCTCTCGAAATGCTCTGGGGTAAGAACCGTAGGATCGTGCGGCATTCTGCAAGGTCTATCGGACTGCACGTGTCTCCTAGTCTCTACGGATGACTCGCCTACCAGTTGAACACTCCTGCGGGTACGCGATGGCCTCGACGCGTGGGGAGAACTGTTCGGCGCAGTGTAGCAATTCGGCAAGGGCCGCGTCCTCCTGCGGGTGGTCGTGTCGCAGCAGCAGAATCAGGATAGACTCAGCCTGCACGCGGCCCATGCCCGGCGGTTTTACGGAGTGATCGAGCTCGACCCGGTTCTGACAAAAAGCAATTCTCCGACATCGTGAACGAAGTTCTTCTTCAATTCACTTCGTGGCCCGGAGTGCGAGTGAAAATCGTCGTTGATACTCAGGCGGAGTCAAACGAGGGATTTGAGGATACTGTGCCACGTGCGGTGAAAGAGAACTGCAATGTACTCCGTTTCCGAAGTTCGGAGCTTGAAACCGAAGAGTGAGTATGCGGATTGCTAGTCCGCGGTTATTCGCAGTTCCGGGGTTGTGTTGGGCAGCCTTGGAGTGTACGCTTGCGTACGACGCTCAGCACTAAGGTAATGATAGAAACTGCGAATTCATCTACTTACAACGCATCCAATCTACAACTTCGGCTGCGTGCACGAATGCAGTCCAGCTCTTGTTCGACGCGGCCCCATGGAGGATTGCCGTGTCGGATCACAGTGTTCTCCAATTTATTGCAGCGGTCGCCGAGGAGGGGAGTTTTGCACGGGCGGCCAAGCGGTTGCATACCGACCCGACGTTCATTGCCAGACAAATCGGCAAGCGTGAAAGAAAGCTCAGGGTTAGGTTTTTTGACCGGTCCACCCGCCAATTACAACTGACTACAGTGGGACATGCAGTCTTGCCGGAAATCCACCTTTCACTTCGGCACGAGCAACGCGCATGGGATCTGGCGCAATACTACGGCCAACTCATGAGGGGTCCGTTTAGAGTGGGCTGTTCGCCCTTTACAAACGACAATCTGGTGCGGATTCTGTACCAATTGAACATCGAAGAGTTCGAAGCCCAGCAGGTCATGTCGACTGATTCTCCCGAGCCACGACTCGCGTTTGATAACAGCACAACTCCAGAATTGGTCGAACGCGTTTTGCGTGGGAAGCTTCACGCCGCGCTTGGAGTCCAGCCAATCCATGATCGGGATCTTTGGATTGAAACGATTGCCAAAGAGCCATTCTGCATTTGTCTCCCGAGAGGTCATCCGCTGAACCAGCGGGCAACAATTCCAGCACGCGAGTTGGACGGACTGCCGGTATTCTGGATGCCGGAAGACATGCATCCCGCGCTGTACAAGCGCACAACCGAGTACATCAGCAGTACGGGTGCGCATCCCAGATACAAAGAGATTGGCTCGGTGTCTCACGCAATTGAGCTCGTTGCCCATGGGATCGGAGTTGCGTTGCTGCCCCAGTCTGCTTCGCACCTTTCCCGCCCTGGCGTCATGTTTAAGCCAGTCGCAGACCTGCACATGCAAATTGAAACTGCGCTGTTTGCGCGGCAAGAATTGATGCATGACACGCTTCGGGACTTCACGCTTTTCCTGGCCGCAAAATTCCAAGGCGTAAAGCCGCGGGTCCACTAGAAATTGTCAGCTATGCCCCTGGACGCGTGCGGAGCAGATCACACGTCGGAACGCGCAACAGGAGCACATAGCGGGATGCCAATTGTCTCACGTCGTTGCATCCCGCATCAGTTTTTACGAAGAACTTCCAGAATCTCTGTGACGGATCGCCAGTATCCGTTCCGAGAGATGTGTACGACAACGTCGATGGAGCGGCGGCATTCCTCTTCAATGTCGCGGAGATGCGCGTTTCCCGAACTGCGCATGGCGAGCTGGGCCAGCCGCCGCACGGCGTCTGCCGCCCCGTTGGCATGAATGGTTGTCAGTGATCCTCGGTGGCCAGTGTTCAACGCGTCCAGAAGCACTCTGGCCTCGCCGCCACGAATCTCCCCGACAATGATCCGGTCGGGCCTGTGACGAAGTGCGGCCTTGAGCAGATCGGCAAAGCTGATCTGACTCTTGTGAGTATCGAGTTGCGCCTCGGCGGAGATTACGTGGGGCTTCCTTATATATAGCTCGGCTGTGTCTTCGAGAATTAGGATGCGCTCCTGAGCAGGAATGAATCCTGCAAGAACATTGAGCAGTGTAGTCTTGCCAGAGCCGGTGCCGCCGGAGATCATGAGAGTCTCTCCACGCTGAACGGAACAGACCAAGGTCTCGGCCTGTTCCTCGGTCAGCATCTTGCGCGCAATCAGATCATCGACGGTAAAGTCCCTTGAGGTGAATTTGCGAATGGTCATCATGGGGCGAGGGTTGACCACCGGTGGGATGAGCGCGGCCATGCGGCTGCCATCGGGCAGCCGCAAGTTCATGATCGGCGAATCGGCATCGAGCTTCTTGCCGTAGCGATTCGCGATTACCTCAAGGCTGGTCAGCAGCGCGCCCTCTTCAAAACGTATTCCGGGCAACGCCTGTATATGGCCGTCCTCTTCGATCCAGACAGACGAGTCGGGATTGACCATGATCTCGGAGACTGTCTGCGCTTCGAGCAGATGCTTGATCGGCTTGAGGAAAGGCAGGATAACTTCAAAACTCATCGTACCCTCCGGGGATTGAACCCAATGCGCTCCTGCTCGAACCATGTCATGTCGATGGGGAGGAAGTCTGGCTTCAGGTAACAGTAGGTTGCGGTCTGCGGACTGATACCATCGAATGCTGCAACGATAGCCTGAGCGTTCTTCAGTTCGAAGAACACCTTCTCGTCGAACAGCGGCTCCTTCTGTTTCTGGTACTGCTTGGAGGCCGAGACCGATCCTTTATTGGAGGAGGTGCGGCCACTGAGCCAACCGACATTGGCATTCGAACTGGACTCGGAGACGGTGTAGCTGATTCTGGTGCGGTCCGTCTTGCCGCATATTTCAGAGGCAAAGCGCGCAGTATCCGGATCGGCAGTTGAAAGGAATACTTTCGTGCGGAAGGCTTGTAAGAGCGTCTTTACGCCCTCGTTCGGCAATGCTTCCTTCAATGACGAGATACTCTGCGTGGCCACGATTGGGATGCACCTCGGCTGCCGGGAAATCGAGAGAAAGCGTTCATCGCCTGTCGGATTGTCGCCGCCGACGGTCGCGTAGTTCTGATACTCGTCACAGACGAAGACCGTTGGCCGAAAATGACGGTGAGGCTCGGCATCCATCTTGGGGATGCGCAACTGTACTGCCCGCTGATAGTCGATCTTCATCATGGTGCCGATGACCTTGGCTAGCGCCGGATTGAGGGCCACAGGAAAGTTCAGACCAACCACCTTGCCAGACTCGATCAGTTCGTCGAAGGGCTGCAAAACACGACCCTTCGGATCGTCTTCGCATCCCTCGCCGTCATAAAGCTCTTTGGGTGGACAGAAGACACGCCGGACATCAGGATCGGTCTCGAACAACGAGAGGAATACGGCGATGCCCTGAATGATTGAAGTCTTGACCTCGGAGCGGAAGAACTTCCAGTGCTGCCAGTACCAATAACTGATGCTCTCGAAGTTTTCCTGGGCAATGGGACCGGCAGCCGGAGATTCGTACACAGAGAAAGCGATGCCCGTATTCGTTGCGAGGAAATTCTCAAGTTCTTCGCTCCACGGGGCCAGACACTCGCCAACTTCATCATTTAGATCGAACCGGTAATCACTCACTGCCGGTCGGAGTTTGAGAAATGCGGTTTCACTGATTCCGATGAACGCAGAGCCAACAAACTTTCTCCCGACTTCGATCAGCATCTTTTCCAGAGCTTCGGAACTGATCACGGTGCGGAAGATATCGAGCAGGGTGACATACCCATCTTTGACCCGGTGCAGCAGAATCACGTACCGAACGAGGTCCGTGTACGACTGCTGCCAAAACGGCTCTTTGCCTTTGCCCCAGATGGCCGTAATGATGGATGCGATATTGAATGCCTGCGCATAGGGATCAAGCGGGTTGTTCAGCGGGTTGTAGCGAACATCTCCTGTAAGCGAGACCTCTACGTAATCGGATGCGCGACCGCACTCATTCAGGATCACCTTCACTTGACGGCAGAGATCGCCCTTGACCTCAAGGACAATTCCGGAGAGCTTCTGGGTTGCATCGTCTGCCCGGTAAGTGAAGAGTTGCCGCATGGCCGGCAAGATCAGGCCTTGCGTCTTACCGGACCCAATAGCACCGATGACCGCGATGCCTGTATAGAGGCCCAACTCCGGAATCGCAAGCCAATGCGGGGCCGGTGATGGTACTGGCTTCAACGGCTGATGTACCTCGCCAACGACCAAATACAGTTCGCGCCGGGTAAGAGGATCGGGATACCAGGGGAGCACGCCCGCCGTCCGATTGATCTCCGGCATGTAGAAGTGGACGTAGGCCAGAGAGAAAAGGATCGACAGCACAAGGAACGGCGTGCTGAAGAGAAAGAGGGTGTAGCTCCAGACAAAACCGTGAAACACTCCGGGCCTGACGATGGCGATCATCTGCAACATCGGGTCCAATGTCGGGACTGGATACAGGGTGCGCAGCACGATTCCGCAGGCCGCGCTGAGGCCGAGTGAAATCGGCAGACGATTCTCGATAGCGTGGCGCAAGACTTTCTGGAAGGCATTCGGTGTCTTCACTCTGGTGTCTCCTTACTACGGTCGGACCGCTGGATTGGTGGCGATGTCGGACGAAGGTTTGACCTGTGGCGAGGCTGGCTTTGAACTGGCGTTCTTCGTCGATGCCTTCGCTTGCTGTTCTGCCTTGTACTTCTGGAAGTCCTCGTCCTGGGTCAGTCCGAAGCGCAACAGTTCGTTGATGATGTAGCGGCGGTCATTCTCTGACCACTCGCAGAGCAGGTCGATCTCGGTTGCAATCGACTCCTCGATATTGGTCTTCAGTTGGACCCAGGTGATTTTGCTGGCTCCGTGTTCGATCCTAAGTTTGCTCATTTGGCGTTCCTTTCCGGCCACGAATGCGGCCTGACTTGGTACTGGTTCTGGTCTTGTTCTGGTACCGAATCCGGGCCGATTTCAGTACCAAACGAGTACGGGGCGGGAGCGACCAGCGTCAGCGGCAACCCGGAAGGGTGGGGTCGCTCCCGCCCCTGCTTCACCCTCCAGTGGTTTGGCTATCCTTTGAAGTCATTTGTTTGTAATGGGCTGATCCTGTCTGTCCAGACTCACCCCCTGACTCGTATGCAGACCCGTGGGCCTCACTCCGCAAGAGCTTGGGATAGCGATAGTGGAAGAGCAACGTCACAAAGCTCGGATGGATTCCCGGGGAAGTTGCAACACGTTGTCCTGGAGAAGTCGTACGAAAACCATCGAAGGATTGCTGCCGCTGTTGCAGAGGCCGCACGAATCGCCGATTAAAGATCGCTTCAGCTTCGGAGAAGTTGTGCTCCGAGGTGGCAACGTAGATCACCTCGAAAACTCTGACGGCACAGAGGAGCGGAGTCAGCTCTTCGAGGTAGCGTGTGAACTTCGCGGTGGAGAGCAGTCCTTCGTCGAGGAAGGCAAAGCGAACGAGAGAGGATGCTGGATGATCACGGTCGTCCAGTGCCACAGGAAATGTCTCGACGAATTCCGACACTCGTCCGGCCTCGCCGGCAAGATACGTCGCCGGAATGTTGCGAACCTTGGTGAAAAAATGAACCTTTGCTGCCAGTGTCTCAAGATGGTAGTCGTCGTTGTTTTCGAGAACGTAGTCGAGCGACATCAAGCGGGTGCGAATCGTGCCGTCGCCCTTGCGGCGGCGATTCTGCGACTCAGCATTGCCAAGCAGGCGGTAGATCGGTTTGGCAATGAGGTGGTAAACAAATCGCCCCCGTCCGTAGTCGATCACTTCGATGTGACCGGCGATGCGTGCCTTCTCAATGAAGTGGTGCGCGAGATATCCCTTCTGCCGGTCAGTAAAGTAGTTGAACTGGCGGCGAAGGAAGTAGCCGGAATGTACGCCGACGAGATACAGAAACGAGGCTTCGCGTTCGGTGTACCCCAGGGACTGCAAAGCAAGGATGGGATCGACGGTCATGGCTAGAGCTCCAGAATCTGATCAAGTAAGTGGTGATCGTCTTCGGCGCGCGCAGTCAGCGTGGCGCGGTCAGAGGCGGAGGCGTACACGTGAAATCCAGCTTGGGCTTTGTTGCGAAGATGGCCGGGGCGGTAGGCGGCGGTGAGAACCTCAACGTCGGCGTGCCCAGAGCGCGAACCTTGATCGAGATCGTAGTCAATGCGTGCATCGGGAATCTGAATGCCGTTGTTGACGAACGGCAACTCAAGCTGCTGTGCAACCTGCCGCTTGATCTCATGAATGTCACGTTCGGGGGCGGACTTGCGCGCAGCGTAAATTGCTTTCTGAATCTGTGCCTTCAACTCGAAGTCGAGGCGCACTCGAAGGTTACTGCCACCGGCTTGCTCGATCTTTCCGGCTTCCTTCTGGTAGGCGCGATAGATTTGCGAGTCATGCTCGACCTCGCGCGGTTTGACCAGCCCGGCATAGAGCTTCTGATCGGCGGGGAGTCCAGAAGTACGCTGAGCCAAGTCCCTGCCTTGCTTGGTGAGAGTGACGACTTCAATGTGCTGAACGCGCCCGCCGCGACCATCGCGGCGAGCGTTCACGGAATTGACACTCACCAATCCTTGCTGGCGGAGGTACGCTAGATCGCGCTCCATGCGTGCCGGGCGATTGGCGTAGACGGTTTCCGCAAGGTCGCGTGTGGTGACCACTCGAAACCGTCCAACCTCTGAGAGAACCTTCTGTTCTTCCGCCCTCAGTGTGAGGCCAATGGTTTGCGGTGGTAGGCTCTGCCTCTGCGGACGACGGTCCAGCGAACGATCTGGTGAGGGGGCGCGCTCCCTCGCCACCGGTGGTTGCTCATGCTCCAACTTTGGGGCGTGCCGGGGGTGCGGGGACTGAGGGCCGCGATTCTCTGCGGCCAAGTCTTGAAGGCGCTCGCGCCGTTCTTCATAAGGAGAATGCGTGAGGGGAACTCCCTCGTTGCGCTTTGGGTGCGGAAGATCATGGGGAAGATCGAAGCGCATCACCCCTCCTCATTCGAACGCGGCTGGGTATCGTGGTTTTCGAAGTTGAGCGTACCCTGCTTCTTGTCTGGCTCCGGCTGATCTTTCCCGGCAGACTGCTGGTCACGCTCCGGCTGTGTTTCGCGCCCGCCGTGATCGCGCTGGTGCGTCAGAGAATCCGGAAGGCCCGGAACGGATTCGTCGTCGTAATTCAAATCTGCGCGCTGGCCATAGACTTTTCGGACTTCATACTCCGATACTTTTCCGAACTTGCGCATCTCACGCTCCGCGACCTCGCGGGCTTCGCGTACGCGTGCAACGAGATCGAAAGAATGTTCCTGTTCGTGGTCATGATCGAGATTGTTATCGTGTGAGCGTGGCATGTTTTTCGGCTTGCTCCTTTCACTCGGTTCGGAATTGTTCTGTGATTTCTTCTGAGAGTTCGTTGTGCCCACTGTGAATCTCCTGGTCAAGGTGTTTGAGCTTGCGCCCGGTGTCTCGGAGAAAGAACTTGCGTTCGATCCAGATGGCTGCGCCGAGGATGTTGGCGAACAGCAGTACGCAGTACGCGATGATCGCCCCGAGATAGTGATGAACGAGCAGGCCGCGCCATTGCGTAAGGAAGCGCAGCTCACCGCTCAACCAGACAATCAGCGCGAGGAAGATCAACGTAGCGACAAATACGGCATTGGCAAACACCGGCATCCTTTCTGCCGCACCTACTGCGGCAAATTACAGGGGAAAGGCGGAGATAAGTGAGGCACTCTCCGCTACGGGGTGGGCCGCGATAGGAAGGCGTGAGCTATTTCCCGAATGCCTGATCTTCACGGCAGTAGCTGATGACAAGACCGAGTGGATTCGAGAGCAACATCTGGTTGGGTACATCCTCGCGAAAGCCGTAAACCACGTTGGCCGTCCACCGTTCGCGGCGTTGCTCCTGTTGATCGCCAATCGAGCGGAAGACCTTCTCAAACTCGACGTGGGCGCGATAAGGAGCCTGCCGCATGTCCTCCAGCACAACGGCTCTAATCTCGATGTCCACGTTTGGCTGGTTGGGATCGAGCAGGAAGGTGTCGAGAGTGTTGGCTTTGCGCACCTGGGCGAGCGTCGCTCCTTGCAGGTCATTGGAAAAGAAGTTTAGCGACTCGGCAAAGTCACGATGCAGGGTTGCGTGATTGCGCCCGTAGTACAGGCCGGCCCAGCGGGCAAGATAATACTTACTGACTCGCTCGATGGGAATCGAGCGGAAGTCGTCATAGCGCATCACCTGCCCGCGTCCGGAATCGGTGACCGAGATGATGAGTGGTTTGAGTTGAAGCGCTGCCGTCTGCGCTCTATATAGAAGATAGAGCGAGACGGACGACACGGCGGCCAGCACCAGAATCGTAACCTTCAAGTACGTGTTGGTCACGACTGGCTCGGCATAGAGTTCCAGAAACTTCTGGCCAGCTTCGGTGATCGGATGAGCGTTTTGTTTGTTCGTCATATTTACCCCAGCGGGTTTACCCACGAACCGGAGCGGCCTCCGAAGAGCGACGCCGTAAGCTCCGGGATTTTGATCAGCCCGTAGATGCAGACAAACAGCGTGACCAGCAGCGCGGGCAGGATGGTGAAGGCATTGGAGAGCGAGAGCGGACCAATGACCGCCAGCATTCCGAGCAGAACCTTCGAGAAGACGAAGATGAAGGCGGCGGCCACAACCTGGTAGAAGCTGAAGCCGAGGAATGCCTTGAACCACCCCCAGAAGAGCCAGTCCATCTTCGGCACGATGAAGAATGGAATGAAGATCGGCCCCAGCAAGACGCATACGGCGGAAGCCACATAGCCGTAGGCGATGATGGCAAAGGCCGTCGCCTGCATTGCCGCCAGCGCAATCGCCATGACGATAAACGTCAGCGATTCGTGGAAGCTGAAGATGCCAGGAGGGCTGCCGAGCTGCGACTCGGCGTTCACCACGGCATCGGCGATCTGCTGTGTCTGGTCGGACTCAATCTGGCCGGAAAGCTGTAGCGTCTCCTGCGTTATGAGGTCGCTGAAGCTGTACCCGACGCCCGGTATGGGCGTCGAGTAGTAGGTCAGCATGCCAAGGCCGAACGAGATCAGCAGGATCAGATCGGCGAAGCGGGCAAAGTTGAAGCCGCCGTGTCCGTGTGCGGCGGACAGCGCGGCTTTCACTCCAAACCAGACAATCAGGATCACCGCCAAGCCGCGAAACAGGTTCATGCCCATCGCCTGAAAGGCGGCGCTCTTGGTGGTGAGCAACTGAGAGATAGCCTGCCCCAGAAACGTGAATGGATTCTGATTCATCGCCTACCTTCCACTGGTGCTCAACGAAATCGACTGGATGGAATTGCTCACTCCTCCCGTCGTGCGCTGCATGGTGTTGGGAAAGTTCTGCTGGAAGTAAATGGCTTGGTTGATGAGCCGGTTCTGCTCATCCAAGCGTTGCTTGTCGGCGAGGGCCTGTTGCGCAACCGAGGCGGCAAGGATCTGGTTGGTGTCCTGCTGCGAGTGAATCTGGAGCAGCGTGGCGGTGTTGATCTTGCCCAGCACAGCCATCTCCGTCTGCTGGTTGGGATCGGTCGAGTACGTGTCGGCTTCGAGGTTCGCAAGCTTCTGCGAGAAGATCTCGGAGTTCGACCGCACGGTGCCCAAGGTGGAAAGCGTGTTGGTGATCGTCCCCTGACCTAACTCGGAGGTTGCATACTGGTTCTTAATCGCCGCCTGTGTCAGAGCATCTTGCGATGAGAGGCTCGTACTGGGATAAGACTGCGGCTGAATTACCGCAGAGTTGTAAGCTGCCGTAGCTCGGGTCGGACTGCCGAGATTCAACACATCGTTCCACGCCGACGTGTTGCCGTAGGTATTCGGCGACGAAACATTGGTCCACAGTGAAAAGCTCGACTGATAACGAGCCGCAAAGTTCTGAGGCATCCGCGACATCTGAAATGCGAGGTTGTACGCCTGAATGATCTGGTCGCGGGTCTGGTTGGCCGTCGTGTACATCTGCTGCAACTGCTTGAACTCCTTGATGGCATTGGCGTAGTTGCTGGCATCGAATACCGCCCACTGCGCCTGTGCGGAAGGCACGAGCAGTGCGGCAAACATGAAAATGAGACAACAAAACCTTCCTATACTCATGGGAACCTCCATTTGGCCAGCCGCGCTGGCCCTGTTATCGGTGGTGGTTGTGGATCACGGCTCAGATGTTGGGTGGAACCGTATGGTTTTCATATGCTGGCAGGAGCAAGTCTTGGGTCAGATAGACCTTGATCCGATGGCCCTCGCGGATGGTGATCGTCGGCGGCACGTTGATGAAGCGGTCGAGAACGTGGGCGCTCTCTTGCGACAGACTGGACGCCACGCCTTGCCGGTACATATCCGAGCCGCTCTGGTTATACCCGCCATTGCTGGTCGCCTCTGCCGCGCCGGAGATTACGCCAAGCGCAATCGAGGCACCAAAGATTTCGAGGTAATGGTTGTTGACCTTGTCTCGCAGACCGGTCTCGCCCACCTGATCGAGCCCGTGAAACTGGTCGAGATCCACCGAGTACCCATCCGGCATCAGCATCCGGTGAAAGACGACGGCCAGTCGTTTCTGTCCGAATCCTGAGACTTTCTGCACCTCGCCCAGGATGAATGTGCCCTCGGGGATGAGCACATGCTGCCGGTCCTGGCTGTAGATGGGATTCGTGACCATCACCTTTACCGGCCCGGAGAATTCTCCGTCCAGCCGGTTCACGAGCGCCGTATCGACGGTCGTTCCCTCGAACAGCACATAGGGCTGCCCGAAAGCAGAGTTGATGTTGACCTCGGGCGCGTGTTTGGATGCAGTAGCGCTCGCTTGCGCCGCGCGGCCAATCTGGGCAGGAATAGTGGTTGTGACTCCTTCTGACTGGGTGGCCACTGGATGCGCGGCGCCATCAGAGACAGAAACAAGGTTGGAGGCAAAGCGCGCTTTGAAGATCAGTGCGCGTTCGGCATCCTTCACCGGATCACGCGGCGGCTCGACGTGTGCAGGCATATTGTTGCCTGGAGTGGTGCCTGTCTGTGCTCCTCCGGAGGTCGATGACGACGGTCCGGAGCTCGCAGATTTCTGCGACTGTGCCTGTTCAGCACTCTTCCGTTGCTCTTCGGCCAAGTCGCGTTTCAGCTCCTCAATACTGCGCTGATTCGCATCTGTGGAGACTATAGCCGGAAAAGCAGCACTGGGCTTTGCGACGGGCTTTGTGCGGTTGTTTGAGAACATCACCGCCAGCAGAATCAGCACCGACAACCCCACGATTAAATAAGCTTGGCTCTGCTTCGATACAACACCTTCGGGCAGTGGCCGCCGGTCGCGCACCTCAGGCGTGCGACTGGCGAGCGGTTCCCCTGTGTCTGTTGGGAGAGTTTTTCTTTCCTCTGACATTGTCATCTCCTACTGACCTGCCCGCTCGAAGGCGAGGCGGTGCTTGCCGATTTGGATGTATCCGTGATCGACCACTTTGGGGATCACGTAAGTCCCGTCCTTCAACTGGAAGTTGATGAGATCGGGCTTGCCATCCTTCAGCTCGTAGATCGAGAACTTCTCCGTCGCCGAAGACTTGATGTAGGTGAACTGGCCGTCCTGGTAGATCGCGGCCACATTGAACGGCCTGTCATTCCGGTAGCTATAATCAAATTTCAAATTCTTCGTTGGATACTCAGTACGGAATTGTTCGATGGACTGCGCTGCGTGCGCCTGCGCTGTCTGTATCTGAATCTGCGCTGCCGCAACCTCGGCAGCAGAAACCAACTTCGGCGATCCGCTTAAAGCGGAGATTACCGAAGCATCCGAAGGCTCGATCACGATCTTGAGGTCGGGATCGACACCATCTGCCTCGTCGAGCGTGAACGAGTAGACGCTGCCTTTATCGGTAATCAGGTTCAGATTGGAGTGAATCGCGTCCTTTGCCGGATGCAGAAAACAGTAGTTGCCGGTGGCGTCGATGATCCAGAAATCCTTATCACCGGTGGCAACTTCCAGAATCTTCTCCGACGCCGGAAGCTGAATGAGTGTGGTGTAGTGCATCTTGGCATGCACGCTGATAATATCGTTCGCGTGGTACTTCACGACGCGGGCGGTCTGCTGTGCGAAGCCGCTGGTGGCGGCGAGCAACAGCATGAGCGAGAGAACAGGCAACTTCTTCATTGGTCACCTTTCATTGGGTTGGGGTAATCATGGGCAAGACGCAGCAGTCCATCCTCTGCGCCGTATCGGGCGAAGTACTCCTGTTTGCGAATATTGTCGCGGGCGTTGTTGGTGGCGACCCAGTAACTGAGTGCGTCGACTTCAAGCACCAGCTTCTTGGTGCTGCCGGGTTGAATCAGCAAAAGGTCGCGTTTAGGTACAAGGCTTTCCAGCAATTCAAGCTGTGTGTCGTTGAATTGGAAAATCTCCGCGTAGAGCTTGCGGTCAATGTTGGGGTTGGCAAGAAAGATCTTGGTTGGGCAGGACTCGTTGACCACATGCAACATTTCTGAGGCCTGCAATTCCACCACTGACTGCGTGGCCAGAATCATCGCGGCATTCTTCTTGCGCCAGGTCTTTTCCGCCCGCGTGATCCAGTCGCGAATGGTGCGGTTCTTAAGGAAGATCCACGCCTCATCAATGACGAAGGCCTTAAAGGTTGCTGCGCTCTCTGGTTTCTCAATCTCTGCTGATGCTCGCTGCAAGACGTAAAACAGCAACGGCTCCAGAATGTCGGGGTAATCCGACCAGCCGTCGAAATTGAAGGTCTGGAAGCGGGAAAAACTGAGCGTGTCCTGAGCGTTGTCGAAGAGATATCCGAACTGCCCGGCCTGCGTCCAGCGGTGGAGACGATCTCCGAGCGGTCCGAGGATGGATGCGAAGTTTGAGAGCGTACGGATATCAAGCGGAAGCTTGTACATCCGCTCGATGGCGGCGAACAGCGCTTTGTCGTTTTCTGGAGTCAGCTCGTAACGGCCATTGGCTTCGATCAAAACTTTGGTGAACAAGTACAGGAAGTTCAGGTTCTCGTGCGTGGGAATCAGGGAAAACGGGTTTATGGTGAAACCGGGATTCTTCAGGCCAACATTCAGGTAGGTGCCACCGAAGCCGCGCGTCAGTGTTTCGTAGCTTCCGCCAAGATCGAAGATGAACGTCAGAGGCTCGTACTTCTGTAGCGACTGGATCAGGAAGTTCAGCGTGAAGCTCTTGCCCGAGCCGGTCGCGCCCAACACAAGCGAGTGTGCCACATCGCCCGAGTGCAAGTTGAGGCAATACGGCGTGCCGTGCTCAGATTCCAGGACGGCAAGATACTCGCGCTCCAGGTGCGCGTTCCACTGTTTTCCGGAATCGACCGTGAACAGAAATGACAGGTCGGCGTAGTTCGAGTTCAACGCCCATTGCTTGCGCAGATTGAATTGCCGGTTTCCGGGAACAGTGGCAAAGAAGGCATTCAGCAGGTTGTAACGCTCTTCATACAGCAGGCCATCATGAGTAGTGAACAGCTTCTGGAACTCTGCAATCGCGTGTTCGACTTTCACCCGGTCCTCGTCATAGATCACGACAGACAGGGTGAATTTGCCAAACGATTTGCCCTCCATGCCCAAAGCCGTCAGCGCATCGCCCAGCTCGGCAACAGCGGCTTCCTTGGAGTCATCGACCAGTTCGTCACGTGGTCCTGCATTCTGCTGTTGATCCTGCAAATTCGACAGGAAGCTGGTCTTCGAGTTGTGGTAGTGGCGGCGGCGCTTGTTGATCTCCTTGCGGGCTGCCGCGCTATCAACCGGATGCCACTCGGTCACGACATGGAAGTTGGCGGGAATGTCGAGCAGCCCATTCAGTAATAGCGGATGCGTCGTGTTCGGCATCTCCTTCATCGTCAGGACACGGACGTAGTCGTCATCCAAACGTAGATATCCGCGATGGGCCTCCAACTCCGAATCGCACAACTGCCAGTCGAGGAAGCGCGGCCCGTGCAGCCGCGCCTCCTGATTTTGGGAGGGGCGGAAGTTCACGAGACGCCGGACAAGCCGGAAGGTCTTCTCCGCCCCTAGCAGCTCGACCTGCATGAGGTCGCTGAGCTGCCCACTCAAACTCTGTATTTTTTGCTGCAACAGAAGACGGTCGCGCTCGATCTGCTCCGAGAGCAGCGTGCGTTCTTTGCCGCTGGAAAACAGCGCCCACAAGTCGCGGAGCGACGAGTGTGGCTGTTTTGGTAACTGGGAAAGTGCGTGCAGCAAACCGCTCTTGGCGTAGCTGCCGTCGATCATCAGCACCCAGAAGACTTCAACGCTATAAAGACGCTCGGCTTTCGACTGGAGAAACTCCGAACGCTGCTCCACTGCGGCGCGGACCAAAGGGTTTGCATAGTCCGTGTGCACCATCTTTGGCCGGTTGTACTTGAACAGAATTTGATACAACCGCGTCTTGTCATCGAGCGAGCGGAAGGCGGCTTCCAGCCGCTTCACTGCGTAATCACGTCCCGCGTGGTCGAGGCTTTCGTAATCGATGCCGCCGATCTTGAGTACCGCTCCGATGTCGCCCGATTTGGTCAGAAACGCATGTTCGTCCCAGAAGCCATACAGGTTGATGTGCGCCTGCAACGCTCCTGCTTCCTTCCAGTCCTTCGTGATCCGTTCAACTTTGAACATCGCGCCTCGCAATCCGCACACCTGTTGGTTGCCACTTCATCGGGTCATAGCGTCGCCGGAACTTCGCCGAGTTCATCAACACCCGCAGAATCTCTATGTCGTACTTGGTCGCTTGCTGTGCCGCAATGACTCCCACCACGAAGAGCAGGATTCCTCCAAGCAGCGAGTGCATGAGCGAGAAGACCGCGCCTCCCGAGATCAGAGCGACGAAGAACAATCGCCGCTCCGCGCCCAGGATGGTCAGTGGGCGGTTCATCGCCTTGAACACTTTGTTGTTGCGATATTCCTGACGTGAGCCGCCCTTTGCCATTGCGCATCACCTCCTTTTCTGTGGGTTTATGGGAACAGCCACGCCATGAAGTTCACGGCACCGATGGCCATGCCGACGCCAAAGACGATTCCGGCAAGCATTCGCTTCGACTGGCCTTCGCCGTAGGCGAACATCAGGCCGCCAACGACAATTGCGACCAGCGAAAGCCCGGTCGCAATTGGACCGGTAAATGAGGTTTTCAGGGCATTAACAGCGTTCTCCCAAGGCGAGCTGCCGGTGCTCTGAGCATGGGCGGCGGACGGGATCAGAAGATCCAGTAGCAGGAGAGGGGCAAGCGTTCGTAGCCGTGTCCATGAGAAACGGCGGTGGGTGGTAGCGGCGTGGTCTGGCTGCATCTGGTGGAAACTCCTCCGTTGAATTCGCAACCGTTGCGGGCTGCGTACTCGGAAGACCCTAAGCCAGAAATGTGAAGTTGACTTATGCCTTTTTGGACCGATTCGTGTCATTTAGACATGAATCAAAGGTGAATTCCGGAATCGATGCGGAAAGACGGGGTCCGGCATTTTGGGGTAGCCATGCCCGTGGGGCGGGATTCAGAAGCCTCCTGCGTCAGCAGGAATCTCAAGCTGGGCGGGAACGGGCGTGGCGGACCAAAACAAAAGGCACCCGGTAAATTCCCGAGTGCCTCTTGTTTAATTGATCGTGTCTTATGCTGCTTTCTTTGCAGCGCTCTTTTTGCCGGCTTCCTTCTGCTTCGTTTCTTGCTTGGAACGCTTCGCAAGAAAGTCCTGCTCGACGGACTTACGGATTTTCTCCACATCGACACGATGCCGCTTGGCTGTTGTGGTTAGAAGATCGGATTCGCCGTTTGCCGATTGATCTGCAACCTCCAGCAAGGCAATCTCGATTAGCAGTTTTGAAAGTGCTGCTTCGTCCGTCTGCTTAAGCATCTTGGCGATAGCTTGTTGTACCTGCTGATACGTAACTTGCTGGCTGGCTGTTTCGATCAGTTTGTGCCGCCTTGCGAGCAGTTCTCTTCGCGTTGGCTCAAGCCTATTCAGAAGAGTAGTCGCAACCAACACAAGATCAGCGCGGTCCAGTGGTGCGGCAATTCGCTTGAGCACCTCCGCTAATATTCGGTGGCGTATTGTCGTTTCGAGCTTCTGCTTCTCCAGTTCCTTTCTGCGCTGTTCGCGCTCCTTTGCAATTTGCTCGGGCTTCGGCGTTTGACGGTCGGGGAAGTGAATCGGGCAATTTGGATCGGCGCACACTTTTACTGTGTGGCCGCGCTCGGTGCCGTCCACCACGATTGCCTCGCTCATGCTCTTGCATGGTTTCTGATTGGGCGAGAGCGGCGCTTTCGGCTTCCCATTCTTCACGGAAAGATTTAGCGCAACATAACGGTTGCGTCCGAGCACGGCATCGTTGCCGCGTGCTCCCCATGCCGTTGTAACCTGTACCAACTTCGGTTTTTCTGCGATCTGCTTCTCAACACACTTGGCAATCTTGGTGTTGTAGCAATTCCCATCCGTGCAACTGTCAGAAATTGCGCTTCCAAAGAGCAGAGTGTTGTATCCGGTACGTTTGGGGCAGTTCGTGCAACTCCCGGCCTCGGGGAAAAGTGCCTCGTCGTTCTTGTCGAATGGCACGCCTTCGAGCGAAAGCAGGATGTTCTGCTCTATCCATGCCGTTAATTCACGAACAGGCAGCACAACACGGCTTTCCTTGCTGCCGTTCCAGACGGCGCGAAAGGCTGCGTCGAATGCTCGTTGCTGTTCTGACGATGGCAGCTTGGCGATTTCGAGCGCGTGGCCTACTCCGATCTGGTCGGCAAGAAATGCCTCCGCGATGGACGGAATCAATTCGGCCAAGCGCAATCGAGTTGCCACGTAAGTCTGAGTGCGTCCTATCGTGGCGGCGATACGCGCAACATCATAGTGAGCGCCGTCGGCCTCGATCATGGCTCGATAAGCCGATGCTTCCTCCATCGGATGCACGCCCTCCCTCTGTCCGTTCTCGATTAGCTGGCATTCGAGAACTTCGATATCGGAGAGTGCCACGATACGTGCCGGAACTTCTTCGAGCGCGGCAAGCTTGGCGGCTCGAAGCCTGCGTGCTCCCGCGACAACTTCGTATTTTTCATCGTCGATGCTGCGAACAAGCAAGGGCTGTAAGACTCCTTGCACCGCAAAGCTGGCCGCTAGCTCGGCAAGACTTTGCTCATCAAATCGCCGACGTGGATTGGTAGGTGATTCCTGCAACTGCGCCAAAGGCAGATTGCGGTATTCATGGTTGATGCGAACGGCTGTGGACATGACGAATTGCTCCTTTCGGGTAGAGGTGGAAGCCTTGCGGACAGACACTCATCGCCTGTCCGCGCCGATAGTGCGGGGCGGTTCAGGCTGCGGACTGAACCGCATCCGCTGCCGAGAACTGGGTGTCTGGAATCTCCTGCGAAACGGATTCCTCCGTCTCGATTCCGGACAGAATCACGGAAGCCGTCTGCTGCACAACATCAAGGCTTTCCATCAGCAATTCGGCGTTGCCGTGGTAAAGCTGGATGTATGAGGCGCTGGTGTTGGCGTTGAGGCCGATGGCTTTTGAGACTACAAAGGCAATTGCTTCGGCTTCGGTTTCGCGTACCGTCTTGGTGGTCGCCGTGCGCCGTTCTGCCTTGTGCAAAAATTCGTGCGCCGTCTCGTGAACAAGGGCGGTGAATTCTTCGGCCTTGGTCTGTCCCGGTAGCAGCGCGATTTTGCCGCCATAGGAAATTCCAAGCGCGGGTGCTATGCCTTCGCTGTACTCCAAGGCAATTCCGCGCGAAGCGACGAACTCCCGGAGTCTGTCGAGATATGCGCCGACTTCTCCGGTTGTTTCCCCAAGCGCGGGAAGGGGTGCGCCTTCGGTTTGCGCCTCGTCCCAAACATAGACGCGACGGAATCCAAGCAGAGCAGATTTGTTCGGGTCGGTCTCGTCCTTAGCTGATTTCTGGCTGTCCTTCTTCCGGTTCTTCGCAATCATCGGCGCAAGAATGGCAATGCCTTTCTCACCACGCTTGACACGGCGGCCAAGCTCGTTCCACGTTCGCATCCCGGCAACTTTGGTTGCCGAGGGCCTCTGCCGTGCGATCCAAAGCACATTGCCGAATGAGTAGTTGTGAAAGTGGGCCATCGCATCGAGAAATGCGGTGAGGGCTTCGGTGTGTCCGGCTTCTAGCTGCTCGATGAGGTACTGCACGTTTTCGCGGATGAGCTGCTGTGCCGTGGAGGGCTTCCGATTATTACTGTCGGAAGCTGCATTCACTTCGGCTGAACCGCTGTTGCTGCTGTTGTTGCTCTGATATTCCATTGTTTTTTCCTTTGTCTGCCCGGTGGGGCGTTTTTTTCTTTCACCCAGGAGCGAAGCGAAGGAAAAAACGAACCAACGGGAGACAAAGAGGAACGACAAAGGGCGAGGGTGAAGGACCGAGAGGTGGGCGTGCCAAGTGACAAACACGCTGTATTGTTTGGCGCGCGGGCGCGCTATCCCGAAGGGCCGACCCGGAGCGCAGCGGAGGGGGCGCACTCGCCCGGCGGAAGTGAAGAAACGAGCGCGTAGCGCACTCCGAGGGGGTGGTTTTCGGCAGTTTTCGGAGTGCAATTCCAAAGGATGTGGCTGTTTCGCCACGGAAATTGGCCACCGATTCCTGCCTAAATGGCATGAATCGGTCCAAAAAGACACAAATCGGTCGAAGATTTCTCGCCTAAGTTAAGGACATCCGGGGCAAGGCGTAGCAGTTTTTGCGTCGCCCGACCGACCTTGAGGTGCTAATTGCAGAATCCAAGCTCACCCTCCGTGGGTACGTTCAAGCCGTTCGTGAATGCGGCGCGCGCAGGGAATTTCTTTTATGTCGCGCAGGACACCGTTTGCAGTGACATGCAAAATGTCTTTTTTCGACCAAACGGAATTCCTGCTGTCATTGCTCAAAACGCCAGAGGAAGCCAGATGCTACATGTCGCTGTTGTGGTAGTTGGCAATGCAGCAACGATGACTGGTCTTCGAGAAAGACGGAGGGTGAAGACAGATGGATAGTACTGCCAATCCCATGGCATTCGAGTCCTTTATCGGGCCTGGCGAAGCTGCTCACTTTCTTTCTTGCACGCCCCGACATCTGCTTCGTATGGCTCGCGCGATGGAGATCCCGGCGCATCCCCTGCGGCGTGGATCGCGCAACCAGTGGCGCTTTCTCCGCTCAGAACTCTCCGCTTATATGACGAATCAGATGGTTGCCGTTCAAGGTAAAATTGTTCACGGCAGTCCTTCGGGAACGCGACAGAAAGGACAAGGGTAATGTCGCGAATTCAGCGAGGGTTTTTATCCATCAAGCAGTATGCGCAAGGAGCGACTTGGGTGTATCGATGGAACACAACGCGGGCTTCCGATGCAAAGCGGGTCGAGCAGTCCCGCGCCATCGGCCTCGTCAGGAATATTGGACGAAGCGAAAAAGCCGCGTGGGTGGAAGTCGAGCGCCTTGGTCTCTCAAACCTAGCGAAGTTGCCAACCGCAGTATCGACCTTTGACGTGCTTGCCGAGCATTACATCGAAAATGAGTTGAGAACGAAAGGTGGAGTAATCGGCAGGAAAGCAAGGGAGACGGCTGCACGTGATCTTCACAACCTTCGTGCCCACATCATTCCGAGATGGGGCGAGGAGGTGGCGACTGAAATCAGTCCGTTGCATATCGAAAGCTGGTTTGAGACGCTGGCGTCCACCTTGTGTGGCAAACGTGGAAAACAGAAGGTGCGCTTGTCCTGGACGGCGATCAGCAAGATCAAATCGGTCATGAATCAGGTGTACCGGCACGCGCAACGTCACGGACTCATTCCGCGAAACACAGATGCCAATCCGATGACGCATGCCCGGTGCAAGTCTGGCTCGGCGCGCAATGCTGTAACCGTTTCGCCGCAACAGATGATTGGGATTCTCCATTATCTGGATACGCCGGGGACGCAACTGGAATGGACGCTCGCTCTTACCTGTGCAGCGACAGGGCTGCGCGGGGAAGAAGCATTCGGCCTTCAATGGCACGACGTTGACGATGCGAGCAATCGCATTCTGATTCGCCGGGCATGGTCCAAGGGCCGGGTGACGGATGGCAAGAATGAACACTCGATGTCATCGGTTGCGCTGCATCCGGTACTGGCTGGTTTGTTGCAGGAATGGCGGCGGCAGACGGCCTATGCCAAAAACTCGGATTGGCTATTCGCATCCGACAAGTGCGGCGGCCGGATTCCTCGATGTGCCAGCATCGTGGCACGGGATTATCTGCGTCCGGCTGGGGTGCAGGCTGGCGTCTTGCCCAAGGGCGACACTTCCACCCGTTTCGGATGGCATTCCCTGCGGCACAGCCTGGCCGAATTCTTCGCCGACAACGGCGTGGACCCGGCGGTCACGATGAAGACTCTGCGTCACAAGAAGCTGAGTACGACGCTGGAAATCTACACGCATCATGTCCAGAACAGCCAGATTGCGGCGCAAGGCAAGTTCCTGCAGGCGATCAAAGTCGCTACGGAGGCGATCCAGTGATGAAAACGGGTGCAGAAACGGGTGTGGCTTTTGGGATTGATTTCTCGGAAGTGCTAGAAAATAAATGGTAGGCACGAGGAGACTCGAACTCCTGACCTCTACCGTGTCAAGGTAGCGCTCTAACCAACTGAGCTACGCGCCTACGCCACTAATTAGACGTAGATTAACAGGCGATGCGGCTTGGACGCAACTGGCAGTCTTTTCAAACCAGGGCCGACGCATATTAATTATCCGGTGAAAACAGTTACCATTGAGGTTCCAGTTTGAGCGGTTTGGCAATTGAAATCTGCCCGCCATGAGCCTTTCTTGGGACAAACCGCGTCGTCGGTGGACTCTCGCGAAAGTTGCGGACTGAGAATCGAACTGTTTTGAGTCCGCTTCTTTATCACCTGGGTGTTTTAGAGCATCTCGACCGTTGCAAGAAATTTATATGCGTCGACCCTGCTTTTCCAACCTTTTCCAAGAGTCTGGCGAATCCTCTTTGTGGTTTTGAATGTGCCTACTATAATCACGAGTTCTAGTCGTGGCCGGCTGGGGTAGCCGACCGAATCTTTTGAGAGCAGCAAGCGAAAGTAGCAAATTTGTCAGAGGGATGTATGTTGGGGTGCGTCCGTCTACACCAGCGAGCGAAGGCTCGTGCCATTCTTGATCCAGAATTCAACACGTAGGAATTCAACAAAAATGAGAATTCAACTATGAAAATTCACGAGTATCAGGCAAAGGCCATTCTCGCCAAGTATGGAGTGGCAGTGCCGCGCGGCACGATGGTTGAGTCGCGCGAAGCAGCAGAGCGCGCCGCTAAGGATCTGTTGAGCGCTGGGGCCACCGGGGTGGTGGTGAAGGCACAGATACATGCCGGAGGCCGCGGTATGGGCGGTGGCGTGAAACTTGCCAAGACGTTTGAGCAGGCCAGTGAGTTGGCTGGCAAGATTCTGGGGATGCAGCTGGTGACGCATCAGACTGGACCCGAGGGCAAGAAGGTGCATCGGTTGCTGATCGAAGAGACGCTTCCGATTGCCAGCGAACTTTATCTTGGGATTGTGCTGGACCGCGCGGTATCGCGTCCGGTGTTCATGGCGTCGAAGTCGGGCGGGATGGAGATCGAGGTGGTTGCGGCGAAGGATCCGGACGCGATCATCAAGGAATATATCGATCCGGCAATTGGTTTCCAGGCGTTTCAGGCTCGCAAGATTGCGTTCAAGCTGGGACTGAAGCAGGAGTTCATCGCACCGGCGGTGAAGTTCATGATGGCGTTGTACAAGGCTTATGAAGAGACGGACGCCTCGCTGTTCGAGATTAATCCATTTATCACGACGACGGACGGCAGGGTGTTTGCGCTGGATGCGAAGGTGAACATCGACGACAACGCGCTCTATCGGCACTCCGACATGAAGGAACTGCGCGACATCAGCGAGGAAGATCCGCTTGAGGTTGAGGCGAGCAAATACAACCTGAACTACATCAAGCTGGACGGGACAGTGGGCTGCATGGTGAACGGCGCGGGACTGGCGATGGCAACGATGGATATCATCAAGTTTGCCGGTGGCGAGCCAGCGAACTTCCTGGACGTAGGGGGCGGAGCCAATGCGGAACAGGTGACGCACGCGTTTGAGATTCTGCTGGCCGACAAGAATGTGAAGGCCGTGCTGATCAACATCTTCGGCGGAATTTTGCGCGTGGATACGCTGGCGAACGGCGTGGTGGAAGCAGCGCGAAAAACCAATATTCAATTGCCGATTGTGTTACGCCTGGAAGGAACAAACGTCGAAAAAGGACGTGAGATTCTGAAGGCGAGTGGATTCAACTTCATTGTGGCGCAAACCATGAAAGACGCGGCGGAAAAGGTAGTTGCTGCGGCTGCGGGGAGGTAGACGATGAGCATACTTGTGGATCAGAACACACGATTGATCGTGCAGGGCCTCACCGGCCGCGAAGGCACATTTCACGCAAAAGCATGCGCCGATTACGGCACCAAGGTAGTGGGTGGAGTTACGCCGGGGAAGGGCGGAACAAAACACGAGGGCTGGCCGGTATTTGACACGGTGCAGGACGCGGTGCGGGAAACCGGAGCGAATACCACTGTCATTTTTGTGCCTCCTCCGTTTGCCGCGGATGCGATTATGGAAGCCGTGGATGCAGAGTTGCCGTTGATTGTCTGCATCACGGAAGGGATTCCGGCGCGCGACATGGTGACGGTGTGGCGCTACATGGAAGGTAAGAACTCGCGTCTGATCGGACCGAATTGTCCGGGAATTATTTCGCCGGGCAAGTGCAAGATCGGCATTATGCCGGGGAACATTCATCGTCCGGGAAATGTGGGAATCGTCTCGCGCTCCGGCACGCTGACCTATGAGGCGGTTCACCAGATTACGCAGTTGGGGATGGGACAATCGACGGCGATTGGTATCGGCGGCGATCCGATCATCGGCACGAATTTTGTGGATGCGCTGGCACTGTTCAACGCCGATCCGGAGACGGAGTCGATCATCATGATTGGCGAAATCGGCGGCACGGCGGAAGAGACGGCGGCGGAGTACATCAAGGCCAATGTGAAGAAGCCCGTGGTGAGCTTTATCGCTGGACAGACGGCGCCTCCGGGACGCCGCATGGGTCATGCAGGGGCAATCATCAGTGGTGGCAAGGGAACGGCGGAAGAGAAGTTCAAGGCTCTTAAGTCGGCCGGTGTACACATTGTGAAGACTCCTGCACTGCTGGGTGAGACCCTGGTGGAAGCACTGGGCGCGAAACGCTAAATGCGAAGCTGTTAAGCTGGTATCTGCCGTTCGGCTGGCCAGCTTTGCAGCCGCTTGCACACCACATAAGTCAGGAAGAAATATGGAAACCTTGCAACGTACGCTTGCTATTGTAAAGCCCGACGCGGTAGCGAAGGGCGCAGCCGGCGATATCATCGCCACCATCGAAAGTAATGGGTTTCGCATCATAGGATTGAAGATGCTTCACCTGAAAAAAGCCCAGGCCGCCGCATTTTATGCGGTTCACGTGGGTAAGCCGTTCTTTGATTCGCTTGGCGCTTTCATGACCTCCGGTCCGGTAGTTGTACTGGCACTTGAAAAGGCGAATGCGATTGCCGACTGGCGTAAGCTGATGGGAGCAACTAATCCTGCCAACGCGGAAGCCGGCACGATTCGCAAGAAGCACGCCGAAAGCATCGAACGGAATGCGTGCCATGGCTCCGATGCGGAAGATACCGCGCGATTTGAACTCAGCTTCTTTTTCTCGGGGTACGAACTGGCGAAGTAGATATTTTAGA
The DNA here is from genome assembly GCA_035539055.1 of Saccharimonadales bacterium (SeqCode). Lineage (GTDB taxonomy): Bacteria > Acidobacteriota > Terriglobia > Terriglobales > Acidobacteriaceae > TOLSYN. The sequence goes on from DATLJC010000076.1 coordinate 58,015, forward strand.
ACGGTCTCTCGGAAGGTATGTCCCGCGGGAGCGAGGAAAAAAATCGATGGCGGGCTGAAAAGCTTGAAGCCACACGGGAGACTTGGGCATTGCTGGTGTTCTTCGCCTTCGGCTCAGGAGGACCAGCAGATGGCAGATACATCTACTTTGGAACCCCTCTGAGTTTCAGGTAAGAGAGTCCCACATCGTATATGGATGTGGGACTCTCTTATTTTGGGGTCTCATACTTTCTTCGACGGCTGCGTTGAGTTTACTTGTTGACCACTTCCCGCATGCGTTCTTCTAGTTGGCGGGGAGTTAAATTCTCCTTGGGAGTGCTGATTCCCCAGGCGTGGCCGAATGGGTCGATGACATAGGCGTAGCGGTCACCCCAGAAAGCGTCCGAGGGCGCCATTTTCGAGATTGCACCGGCGGCCACAGCGCCAGTGTAGGTCTTATCGGCGTCCGGGACTGTGAGTTGCATGGTTACGGGGGTTCCGCCATAGTGCTCAGGTGAGCGGGCGCCCATCTCAGGAAACTCATCGTTGATGAAGACCTTCATCTCACCAAACAGCAGCTCGGCATGCATGACTCCGCCATTCTTGCCACGCATGATGGGGCCTTCCTGCCGGGCTCCGAAGACCTTCTGATAAAAGGCGATTGCCGCGTCGGTATTCTTGACCGTAAGCGAAGGAATGATCGTTGGCCGATTTGCTCTGTCCATCCTCAAATTCCCCTTTCAGGAGGAGGAGTCTAGCATGGCGGGAGGTGAGGAGCGGGATTTTCGCGAGCAGGAAGCCTGGCGGTGAGGTTGTACTGGATGCTCCGCAAGGAATGGACGTATGCGGAGCTGGCACGTCATGCGGGTGAGCCCGGGTCATTCTGTGGTGCGCAGTAAGCACCGCGCGCTTGTGTGGGCAGCCCGCCTCCCTTGATGAGCAGGGAGTCTGAACTGGTGAATCATGGTCGAAGTCAGACCGAATAGATGGTTGGTGCGGCCGTAGGCCAGCACTGGGAGATTCCGAAATATGACGGGTCTTCTGCAAACTTCGCAAAGAACAAAACCTTCCGGCGCAGGCCGAGGTAGGCGCAAAAAAGCGTCTGGGGAGGGACACGTGAGGTGGGCTTAACTGAACTCCCCACATATGCCAAAAGAAAGCATATGTGGGCCACCTGAGTTTAACCGAGAGGAACGAAAAGTTCACGATGGCGGGAGACGATGAAAGCGTCGATGCCGCCGGCGATGTAGCGCGCGAAATGCGGAGACTCACGATGAAATTGCAGAGCGGCTTCGTCCACGTACTGCTCATAGAAGGCGAAGTTGTGGGGATTGTCGGTGGACTGGTGCGCCACATACTGCAGACATCCCGGTTCTTTCCGGGTTTCTTCCGTCATGGCGAGGAGGAGTTGCTTGAACTCCTCCAACTTATCGGGCTTCGCGGTCATGTGTACGATGAGCACAACCATGGCAACTCCTATCGCTTCAACATCGCGGAGAACTCATCGACGAAGATGGTGTGATCGCGATCGGGGCCCGTGGAAACCATACCGATCTTCGCGTTGGACTCCTTCTGAATGAAGCGGAGATAGTCCTGAGCTTTCTTCGGAAGCTTGTCATGTTCGGTGGTTCCGAAGGTGTCCTGCTGCCAGCCGGGCAGGGATTCGATGATGGGCTCGATATTGCGATAGCCGGAATCCTGAGCGGGCATCTCTTCTACCGGCTTGCCGTCGATTCTATAGCCAACAACTACGGGAACTTCGGCTAGTTCGTCGAGTACGTCGAGCTTGGTGACGACAAGCCATTCGGTTCCGTTGATCATGTTGGAGTAGCGCAGGAGCGGCAGGTCCACCCATCCGCAGCGGCGCGGGCGTCCGGTGACGGCGCCGTATTCGTTGCCCTTCTTGCGGACGACGTCGCCCAGTTCTCCTTGAATCTCAGAGGGGAACGGACCTTCGCCGACGCGCGTGCAGTAAGCCTTGGTCACGCCGACGACAGTGGAAATCGAGGTGGGCGGAACGCCGGTGCCGATGGAGGCTCCGCCGGAGGTGGCGCTGGAGGAGGTGACGAAGGGGTAGGTGCCATGATCGATGTCGAGCATGGTGCCCTGCGCGCCTTCGAACATTATGCTCTTGCCAGCTTTGATGGCGCGGTTGAGAAGAAATGCCGTATCGGCGACGAAGGGCGCGATCTTGTCGGCAATTTCCGCGTACTGCTCGTACATTTCATCGGGATCAATGGCTTCGCCGTTGAAGAGAGCGTGCGCGATGGTGTTCTTTTCCTGGCAGGCGTTCTGGATGTGCTTCTTAAGCAGCTGCTTATCGAGCAGGTCGGCCACGCGAAGTCCGCGACGCGCCATCTTGTCTTCGTAGGTCGGTCCGATGCCGCGCGAGGTGGTTCCGATCTTCACGCGGCCGGGAGCGTTCTCGGCACCGAGTTCGATCATGCGGTGATAAGGAAGGATGACGTGAGCGCGGTTGCTGATGAACAGATTGGCCGCAGAACCTTTGTCTCCCGGTCCCCAGACCTGCAGTCCGGCGTTGCGCAGGGTGTTGACTTCCCTCATCAGGGCGAAGGGATCGAGGACGACGCCGTTGCCGATGACAGCTTGGGATTCCTGGCGGAGGATGCCGCAGGGAATCAGCTGCAATACAAACTTCTTGCCGGAGATGGTGACGGTATGTCCCGCGTTGTGTCCGCCAGCGTAACGGGCAACAACTTCGAAGTTGTCCGAAAGCACATCGACAATCTTTCCCTTGCCCTCATCGCCCCACTGAGCTCCGAGAACCACCGCGGTTTTAGCTTTGTTCACTCTGATCTCCAAACACACGCAGACTGGCTGCGGAAATGTTGCACACAGGCATTCGTTTTGAAAGTCTCAGGCGGAGTAGCCGGAAGGAATCCTGACCAGGCTGTGTACATCAAATTTTATCGCATTCACAGCCGTGGGCAAAGCCAAGCCGGACAAATGCTCAGAATGTGATCCTGACGAGAGATGCGAGTGTCGCAGAACACAGTTCGGGGACGAATGGGTTTGCGTGCGTTACACTGTGCCCATGCCTGAGCTGCCCGAGGTGGAAACCATAGCACGAGGCCTGCACAAAGCGGTTGCGGGAGATCGAATTGCAGAGGTTTGGATCGGCGATAAATCGAATTTGCTGAAGTCTCCGGCGAGCGAAATTGCGCGGGTGCTGACCGGGGCGCAGATTGTGAGATTCCGGCGCGTGGGCAAGCATATTGTTGGTGATCTGGCGTCGAGGAAGGGGCCAGCGCAGTGGGTCATTCACCTGGGAATGACGGGACGCTGTCTGGTTTGTGAGCCCGGAGCAGAGCACGCGAAACATACACATCTGATTGCCAGCCTGGAGTCGGGACGCGAGTTGCGCTTCGTCGATCCACGGCGCTTTGGGAAGCTGCAGGTGCTGGAAGGGGCGGAATTCGCGGCGGCGGGAGCGGAGCCGATTGCGGCGGATCGGGCGAAGTTCGTCGAGATGTTCAAGGGGCGTAAGACGCCGATCAAGAGTGCGCTGCTGAATCAATCACTGCTGTCTGGTATCGGAAACATCTATGCGGACGAGAGCCTGTTTCGGGCCGGGATAAGACCCCGACGGCGGGCGGCTTCGCTGACGCGGGCCGAACTCGCGGGGCTTTACGATGCGATTCAGGAAGTGCTGGCGGAGGCGATTACGGCGGGAGGATCGTCGGTCTCGGACTATGTGAATGCGAGCGGTGATGGCGGATTATTTCAGCTGCAACATAGGGTGTACCAGCGCACGGGGGAGCCCTGCCTGGTTTGCGGGAGCGGCATCAAACGAGTGGTGGTGGCGGGACGCAGCAGCCACTATTGTCCACAGTGCCAGCACTGATGCAGCTTTGATTCAGCATTAACGAAATGTGGAAAGGAACGCCGGTCAGATATGCCCTCCTATGCAATTGGAGTTGATCTGGGTGGAACAAACCTGCGCATTGCCGCCGTGGAGGAGAGCGGTAAGCTGCTCTCGAAAACGACACTTGGTACCGAAGTTTCGCGGGGACGCGAACATGTGGTGGATGAGCTGTGTCGCGCGGTCGAGGAGATGAGAGCGAAGTACCAGGGAAACGGAGAGCTGCGCGGCATCGGTGTGGGAGTGCCGGGGCTGATCGACATCGAGAGTGGCAGAGTCGTCATGTCGCCGAATCTTCCGGGCTGGGAGGATTTCGACGTGAAGGGCGACATCGAGCGGCGGCTGGGGACTTCGGTGATTCTGGAAAACGATGCCAACGTGGCAGCTCTGGGAGAGCAATGGCTGGGTGCGGGGCGGAACTCCGACAGTCTTTGTATGTACACGCTGGGGACGGGCGTGGGCGGCGGACTGATTCTGGATGGAAAGCTGTGGCGAGGGTGGAATGGCATGGCCGCGGAGCTCGGGCATTGCAACGTGGAGCCCGAGGGGCATCCGTGCAAGTGCGGGAGTTGGGGCTGCCTGGAGCAGTATGCTTCGGCGACGGCAGTGATGCGTTTGGCGCGCGAGGCGATGACCGGAGGAGGGGCGACGAAGCTGCGTGGGTTGGCGGAGCAGGAGTTCAATTCGCGCATGATTTTCGAGTGCGCGATGAGTGGCGATACGGTGGCAAAGAGCGTCTTCGAGCGCGTGGGGAGGAGACTGGGGCTGGCAATTGGGAACATGGTGAATGCGATGAACATTCCGTTGTTCGTGATTGGAGGAGGAGTGTCGAGCGCGTGGGATGCGTTCGCTCCGGCGATGTTTGCGGAGGTAAGGAAGAGATCATACATCTATGCGAGGACGACGGCGGAGGATGGGAAGGGGATTGGCGGGAGAAAGCGCACGACGGTGATTACGCGCGCATTGTTGAGCGGCGATGGAGGATTGTTTGGGGCGGCGAGGCTGCCGATGGCGAGGTAGTGCTCGGTTGAGAAGCTTGGAGCGGGGGAAAATCAAAATCAAAATCAAGAGCAAGGGCAAGAGCGTGAAGATGGGATTAATCACACACTTTGTACTCGTCCCCACATATGCCAAAAGCGGGCAAATGTGAACCTGATCAGCGGGTGTGGGCTCCGCGGGTGACGTGCTTGAGGGCCTCGATGAATTTTTGGTTCTCCTCGGGGGAGCCTACGGTGACGCGGATGGCGGTGCGGGCACCCCAACTGCCGGTGAGGGGACGGACGATGATGCCGTTCATCTGCAGACGGCGTCCGAGGACGGAGGCGTCTTCGCCGGTTTCGATGTAGAGGAAGTTGGCCCAACTTTCGACGGGTTCATAGCCGAGTTCGCGCAACTGGCGGGTCAAGACCGTGAGTTGGGCGGCGTTGTTGCACATGGATTTTTCGTAATGTTCGCGGTCGTCGAGAGCCGCTAGGGCTCCGGCTTCGCCTACACCGTTGACGATGAAGGCAGTCTTGAGGCGCACGAGGTAGCTGATGAGTTCCGCGGGACCCATGCCATAGCCGACACGGGCAGCGGCGAGGCCGTAGGCCTTGGAGAAGGTACGCAGGACCACGACGCTGCGCTCGTGGCGCACGTAGTCGATGGCGTGGGAGTAGTCGAGGTTGCGGGCGCGGGCGAGCCAATCGGCGTATTCGAAGTAGGCTTCGTCGAGGGCGACGATGACGTTCTCGGGAAGGCGGTCGAGGAAGCGGTCCATCTCCCTGGCGGGGATCATGGTGCCGGTGGGGTTGTTGGGATTGGCGATGAAAACGAGACGAGTATCGGAGTCGATGGCGTCGGAAATTGCGTCGAGGTCGAATCCGTCATTGCGGGTGGGAACATGGCGCAGCTCGGCGCCCGCGGAGCGGGTGACGATGGGATAGACGATGAAGGAACGCTCGCTGGTCACGGCGTTCAAGCCGGGAGAAAGCAGAGTGCGCGCCAGGATGTCCAGTAGATTGGTGGAACCGGCGGTGACGATAAGCTGGTTGGGCGAGATGCCGTGGTGCGCTGCCAGGCGCTCTCGAAGAAGCACCATGTCATTGTCGGGATAGAGATGGAGGGATTTGGACGCCGCCTCCATGGCTCGGATGGCGAGAGGAGAGGGACCGAATGGGTTTTCGTTCGATCCGAGTTTGATCATCTTCAAGCCGGATTCAGCTTCCGCTTGTTGAATCGGCTTACCGGGGACATAGGCGGCCAGAGCGCGTACACGCTCTGGCACCAACTCCGCAAACTTACCCATAACTTGCCTCTTTATGTCTTTCTAGAGCGGCTGCAGGATGCTGTTCTCTGTTATCCCACATTCGCTCAATAGCGGGCGGCTGTAGGCCACCCGCCGTCGTACTAATAAGTCTAATCGGGACGCCGACGGGGCGGACCGGAAGGACGGCGCGGGGCGCTGCCTCCGCGGGACGGTCCCGAGGGACGACCTGTGCCACCGCTGCCGCCGCGAGGCGGACCAAAGCGTTTCGCTCCGAATCCTGAACCGGATGACGAGCCTCCGCGTGCGCCGCCGAAGGGAGGTCTTCCGGAGCCGCTGCCGAAGCCTCCGGGGCGGGCAGACGGACGGCCTTCGCCGGAGCGCTTGAAATCTCCGCCGGGACGCTTGAAATCGCCTTCGCTGCGCGCACCGCCGGGCTTGCCGGGACCTCTGGAATACTTGCGGTCGCCGGTGAAGCCGCCGGGTTTTTTGTCAAAGCCAGATGCGCCACGATCCCTGGAGTAGGGTCGGTCGCCGAAGGATTTGCGCTCGCCGTAAGGCTTGCTATCGGCGAAATTGCCGGTTTTGTCGCTGCCGAGATCGCGATGCTTGCTCGGCTTTACGAACTTGGGCTTGGCAAATTTGCTGAAGCCAAAACCATTGGCCTTCGATGCGTCGCGTGGCGTATCTCGCTTTTCGGGCGCGTCGCCGAAACGGCCTTCGCGTTTTGCCGGTCGTTTTGCGTATCCACCTTCGCGCTTGTCAAAGCCACCTTCCCGCTTGGCGTAACCGCCTTCGCGCTTCTGGTATCCGCCTTCCCGCTTGGCAAAATCACCTGCAGATTTGCGGGCGAAACTACCGGGCTTGCGGTCAAAGCTTCCGGCTGGCTTGGGTGTGTAGGCGCGTTTGGGACGGTCCGCAAAATCACCCGTAGGCTTGCTGCCGAATTCGCTGCTGGGCTTGCGCACGTAGGGACGTTTGGCGGCGGAACCACTGTCGCGGCGCTCTTCACGTCCGAACTCAGGACCACGAGGGCGATTGAAGGTGCTGCGCTCGCCGGAGTCGGTGGAGGGGGTAAAAGTGCGGCGGGGCACTGCGCTGCTCGGACTGCTGGCGCGGTAGGCGGCGGCAGAGGAGGGCGCGGGAGCATCGGCGCTGGGTTTGCCGCGACGGCCTTTGACGAAACGAGCGGCATCGACGCGAGGTCTGCGCTCGGGACGGTCGTCTTTGCGCTTGATCTTGATGGGCTTGGGCTTGAAGGGCGTGTCCAGCGATTTGCGAAGCTGGTTGACCTCTTTGGGCGTGAGGTGGCGGAATTCGCCGGGCTCTACGTCCAGGGTCAGCGAGCCGTAGCGCACGCGCTTGATCTTTTCAATGTGGTAGCCGATTTGCTCAAACATGCGGCGGATCTGGCGGTTGCGGCCTTCGGTCAGCGTCACTTCGTACCAGGGATTCTCCTGATCGACAGCAAGTTGAATGGAGGCGGGCTGGGTGAGTACGGCGAAGGAGCGGCGCTCGACTCCGGGCTGCTTCTTGCCACGGGCACCGGTCAGACCGGGTTCGGGCGGCAGCATGATTCCGTTGCGGAGCTTGTCGATTTCTTCCTCGGTGGGCTTGCCGCTGACCTTGACCATGTAGGTTTTGGCAACGTGCGATCCGGCCTTGGTCAACTGCGCCATGAGGTCGCCATCGTTGGTCAGGAGAAGGAGGCCCTCGCTCATGTAATCGAGGCGTCCAACGGGGAAGACACGCTCGTCGACTCCCTTAAGCAGATCCATGACAGTGGGGCGGCCCTCGGGGTCGCTGACGGTGGTCATGTGGCCCTTGGGCTTGTAAACCGCGAGATAGACGTGACGCTCGGGGCCGCGCAGCAGTTTGCCATCGACGCGAATTTCATCCAGACGCGGATCGGCCTTGGTGCCGGGTTCGGTGATGACGTGTCCGTTGACGGAGACGACTCCGGCGGCAATTAACTGCTCGGCTTTGCGCCGTGAGGCGAGGCCCGCAGCGGCTAAAATCTTTTGTAATCTTTCAGGTTTTGGTTCCATGGTACGCACAGCCTTTCGCTGAATCCGCTCGCCATCAGGCGATCGAAGAAAAATGACACGTAGAAAAGATCAGAGCGCCTGTGGCCCTGATAGGACTCCCGAATTGTTATCGACCGATTGGGTGCTCGGTTTCGGGTACATTGCTTGACTCAGCTTCTGCTTGCGGCTGGCTGTCGGATGCGTCTTGCTCCACGGGTGCTGGAGCGTCTGATGCTAGAGCTTCTGGTGCTGGAGACTCCGGTTGCGGCGATTCCAACGGATCGCTGGCAGGGATCTCGCTGGTGCTTTCGGCCCCGGTGTTGGCGGGCTCGGGTTGTGTGGCTTCAGAGTCGGCTGCGGGCTGGGATGACTTGGCATCGGGCTCGAAGAGCGACAGGGTTTCCTGCGGCTCCGAGGGAGTGATTTCGATGCCTTCGGAGGCAAGTTGCGAGAACTCTTCCATGCTGGGCAGCTCGTTTACATCGTTGAGGCCGAAGCGCAGGAGGAAGTCCTTGCTGGTTTTGTACTGCATGGGCCGTCCGATGACCTGCTTTCGTCCGGCGGTGGTGATGAGTTTGCGGTCGAGCAAAGTGCCGAGAACACTGGCCGACTCGACGCCGCGAATGTCGGCGATTTCAGGACCGGTGACGGGCTGCTTGTAGGCGATGACGGCAAGGGTCTCAAGGGCGGCGAGCGAGAGGCGGATGGGCGGCTTCAAGCTCTTGGCGAAGGCGCGCACGACGTCGTGATGCTCGGGCTTGGTGGCCATGCGGAATCCGCCAGCGACCTGGCGAATTTCCATGCCGCGATCTTCGTTGGCGTAGTCGGTTACGAGTTCGACGAGGATTACGCGAAGGCGGGTGCGGACGGCTTTGTCTTCGGCGATCTCCTGCTCGGTCTTCTTGGGCTGACGCTTGCGCGAGGTGGTCTCGGGGGCTTCGACAGAGGCTGACTCGGCGGGCGCGGGTTCTTCGGCGGGAGTCTCCGTGGCAGCTGCCTCAGAGACCTGCGGGGCAGGGGGTTCGTCGCCCGGGACATTATCGCTCGGGGCAGCTTCTTGCGGTCTAGCTTCTTTCGATTCGGCTTCGGCGGAGGATTCCGGCTGCGCGGATGAAGTCTCTGCAATCTGCACAGGAGTTTGGGAGACGGGCTCTTCCTGCGCTTGTGCTGTGATCTCTTCTGAATTCTCGGAGTCCGAGGTAGCGGCTTCCGCTGGCATGAGGGGGCCGGGCTCGGGGCAAATGGTTTCACCGTTGCCATTGGAGAGCTCGGGTATTTCCATGCTCTCGGTCGGGTTGGCGGAGGCTTGCTCCTCGGCAATGGAGTCGGCCCGCTCGATGGCGGCATTTTCCTTGGCGGAGGCCAATTCAGCCAGCACGGTGTCCTTGAGAAGCGACGCCATCTGCTCCAGCGTTATCGGTTCTTCGGCCGCGTAAATAATGGCCTCGACTTTTGCTTTCAGACTCATCTTGACTCGCCTGTTGGGAAGAAACTCAATCTACTGCCAGTCGTCTTTTACGGCGCTATTGCCTTCGTCCACGAGACGGTCGAATCCGGTGGACTTTTTCAGCACGACTTCGCCGAACACATCATCCTGCCGACAGACCACGGCCTGCAAGCGGATCATTTCGAGAATTGCAAGAAACGAACAGATCAACGCCGGACGGGAACGCAGATGACGGAGCAGGTGCTTGAGGCGAATCGGGCGATCCTCGACCATCAGGCGACGCCGTACATATTCGATCATTTGTGCAACCGTGACCGCCTCTTCGTCGAACTGCAGGCTGGGCCGGTTCCTGGCGCGCTCCAGAATGTTCTGGAATGTCTTTACCAGGTCGATGATGTCGGCGGAGAGCTCGGGCTCGGTGCCTTCGGCATCGCGGAATTCCTTGAGCGCGGGATTGGTGAGCACCGCTTCTTCGAGTTGCTGCTTCTGCAAAAGCATTTGCGCGGCTTGCTTGTAGCGCTCGTGTTCAAGAAGACGGTTTACCAGTTCGAGACGCGGATCCTGCTCGTCGGGCGGAGCATCGGGGTCGCGGGGGAGCAGCATCTTGGACTTGATCTGGATGAGCAGAGAGGCGGTGTAAATGAACTCTGCGGCGAGATCGATGTCGAAGTTGCGGATGTGCTCAACGTAAGCCAGGTACTGCGCGGTGATCTGCGCAATGGGGATGTCATAAATGTCGATGTCCTGCTTGCGAATGAGGTCTAGCAGCAGATCGAGCGGCCCATCGTAAACACTGCCCACACTGACCGAAAACGGGAAGATGTCGGCGAGAGCGGGAGCGGCTTTCTTCGCATCCTGCTTTGCGTTCTTCGTCGAATCGGATCTTCCGGAGCCGGGCTTACCCGGATCGGAACCCTTGTCGGGTGTGCTCGGGGTGGTGGGCTGTTCGCTCATCGACTATTCCCCAACCTTCTCCGGCACTTGATAGGACAGCGACATGCGCATGGACTTGCGCACCTCTACGAGTGTCTGGTCGGCGAAGGCGCGAGCCTTAGCCGAGCCGGCTTCGAGGATATCCCAGGCAAGCTTCGGGTTCTCCTCGTAATTGTGGCGGCGTTCCTGGATCGGGTTTAGAATCGTGACGATATTGTCGGATACCCATCCCTTGCACTGAATGCATCCGATTCCAGCGGTGGTGCAGCCCTCGCGGACGGCGGCCATGGTTTCGGGGCTGCTGAAAATTTTGTGCAGGTCGCCGACAGGGCAAATGTCGGGATTGCCCGGATCGGTGCGGCGGACGCGAGCTGGGTCGGTCACCATTGTCTTCAGCTTCTTGCGAACTTCGGGTTCCGGGTCGCTGAGCATGATGGAGTTGCCATAGCTCTTGGACATCTTGCGGCCATCGGTGCCGGGAAGCTTGGCGGCTGGAGTGAGAAGCGGTTGCGGTTCAGGGAAGACCGAAATGCGCTGCTCTTCGGGAATTGTGCGATCAACCGAGAATTTGCGCTGCTGGTCGAGCCAGTAGAACTGGTTGAAGCGGCGTGCGATCTCGCGGGTGATTTCGACGTGGGGAACCTGATCCTCACCGACCGGGACGAAGGACGCCTGGTACATCAGGATGTCGGTGGTCATCAGCACAGGGTAGCCGAGGAATCCGTAGGTATTTAGGTCCTTTTCCTTCAGATTCTCCTTCTGCTCTTTGTAGGTCGGCACGCGCTCGAGCCAGCCCAATGGGGTCATCATGGAGAGAAGGAGGTGGAGTTCGGCGTGCTGAGGCACGTGGGATTGGATGAAAAGTGTCGCCTTTTCCGGATCAAGTCCGGAGGCGAGCCAATCGAATGCCACTTCGAGGATGTTGGCTTTGACACGCGAGGTATCGGCGTAATCGGTGGTGAGGGCGTGCCAGTCGGCGACAAAGAAAAAACAGTCGTAGTCATTCTGGAGCCGGGTCCAGTTCTGCAGGGCGCCGACGTAATGGCCAATGTGCAGTTTTCCGGTCGGTCTCATGCCGCTGAGTACGCGGCGATTCATCGGGTGCTTTGTTTCTGCCGACATCCGTATCTCTCTCGGGGAACCCTTCGGATCGGAGAATCCTTGGGAAAGTGGGGCTGGCCATCGCGGCCGAGCCTACGGGCAGCAGGCATAATTCGGCTCAGACCGAAGAAGCTCCTACAACATGCCCGAAAACTTGATACTAACATGCCGGAGGGGAGAGTGTTGGCGGCAATGCAAGGCTTCCAGGTCGTGCGAAGTTATGCTGCCGGGCTGGAGTATGAGCGCAGTGCAAACCTGCCACGCACGAAAAACCACTCTTCCGTCCGGTCTCACTTGAGATAGTCAACCGTCGACGCTTCACACACGGGAGCAAACCGGTAGTCACTTCACCCGGTTGTACTGAAACACCTCCTCAAGTTTCACACCAAACACTCTAGAGATTCTGAATGCCACTTCGAGGGAAGGCGAGTACTTGTCGCTCTCGATGGCAATAATCGTCTGGCGCGTCACTTCCACCAAGTCGGCCAGTTGCTGCTGAGTCATGTTCCGGCTTGTCCGAAGATCACGAATCCGATTGCGGACATAACTCTTCATACTGAAGCTCTGTAGGAGATGAGTTGCGCGACCAGTTCTGACAACTCAGCCACAATCAGTGCAACAATTAGTAAATTCGAAACGACAAGCGAACTCACCATGGTGTGCGCTTGCAAGTACCCGAAGCTGCTCCAGATGAATATAAGCAGAACTATGTAGCCTACCTGCCGGCCTCGCGCCTTGATAATCCAGTCACGCTCGTCGATCAGGCGGCGTCGAGACGTTGCACTTAGGATTGTATTTCCGACGATCTGCAGGGTGATCATCATCAGCAACGCTCCCCCAAGCCGGATGGGCGACCCCACGCGCGTCGCATATCCGAAGTAGCCGCAGACACTCGCCACCAGAATGACGAGATTGACATATGTCGATTTCTCTTGATAGCTCATGATTTGGTCGTCCTCAATGTCAAATATTTTTGACATAAAGACACTACAGCAAACCCGTCGAATGTCAACTATTTTTAACATACGTTTTGGGGTTAAGGCCTGTTCGATGCAAACCGAATTCCATCTCGGGACGAAAAATGGAGAGTTCTGAGTGCAATGTAAGGGCGGCGTGCAGTTGGTGGGGGTTAGCGCTGCGTTACCGTGACCTGATCGCGTCCGAGAATGGCGGCGTCGATGTGCGAGTGCAGACGGAAGGTCGAATCCATGCCGACGGCGCTCCCGTAGCGGGGACGCAGATAGCGGTTGGAAAAGTATTCGAGGGCGAAGCGGGGAACCTCGACGCCATCGAAGGCGACGGATTCAACGCGAACGGTGCCGATTCCGTTGGCGGCAGCGGCCTGGGCGATGACGGTGACGTGGTGGCGTCCGGTGAAGAGCGAAAGCAGAGGGTTGTTGCGGGTGCGTCCGGCGGTGAGGCGGTCGAAATCAACTTCGGCCTCGCCATGGATGACTGCCGGCTGGCTGGAGAGGCGGACGTTGGAGACACCATCGGGGAGAGCCACGCCGCCTTCGTTGAGGAAGGCGTTCCACTCACGGGCGAAGATGACCACGGGACGGGTGGAGGGACGCGGGCTGCGCCCGTTGTCGGCGATCCACTGGAACTTGCGCGCGGCGTTGATGTAGGCGGGCGAATGCCGCGGCTGACCGTTGGCAACGGAAAGCGAGGTATAAACCACCAGTGCCACGATCACCGACACCTTGACTGCGGATCCCATTACCGCGGGAAAGCGAATCTTCATCTACGCCTTGCTTGAGTGGGCTGCGGTGCGGGCGGGGTGCTCAGTTGCGGCTTCAAAAGCGTCCCTGAGACCTTCCAGACGGCACCGTTCTCCTGTGTAAACTCCATTGTCAGCGCTAAGTCGCGCGAAGCGGTTCCGGTGAGGCGATAAAGTCCGGTGGGAGTGTTCCATTGGCTGCCGGAGATGGTCCAGCCGTCGTGGCCGAGAGCGACTTTGCCGCTGCCGGAGCGCACGCGCAGGGGCGATTTGCCGTCGGGGGAAATCCTGAGGGCGCCGCCGCTCCAATCGAAGTCGGTTTCGACTTTGGCGGACTGGGCGAGGGTGGTGGAATCCCATCCGGACATCGCCATCTTGTATTTCAGTGCCAAAGCGCCACTGCCCAAGGTTGCCTTCACCACGGTCGCCAACTTTTCGACCTGAATGCGGGCTGCGGTTCCGGTGCTCTCGTAGGTGGGTTCATTGCCGTTGAAGTCGATTTTCCAATCCGAGGAGAAACTGCCTCCGAGGAGATCGGCGTGGGCGTTCTTGAGTTCCAGGACGTGGTTGGAGACGGTGAAGTTGGTTTCAAAGGCGGAAGCCACGGTCGTGCCAAGGGTCATGCGACGCGCGGTGAAGTGTCCGGTGGAATGCAGGTTGGCGATCACGTTGTTCTCGGCTCCGGAGCCGAAGAGACGGTACCAGGGGCGCTCTTTGAGGTGCGGGTTCAGCACTTCGTTCCAGCGCTCAGGATTCAGATCGTCGGTATTGAGGTCAAAGGTGGAATCGCAAGCAGATTCACCATCGCAAATGCGAGGGAAGCTGGCAGATCCGCTGAGAGCGATCTTGGCGACGGTCGCGGAGGCATTGTGCAGGGTTAGGCGATTGTGGTCCAAGTCCAGTCGCGCGCTGGAGATTTCTACGGGAACGGAGAGTCCGGGGACTTCGGCTCGCGTGTTTTTCAACTGCGCCGTGCCGGTCACTTCGGGAGCAGAGAACTCCGTCCATTTTCCGCCGATGGTGAGATCGATGGCAGCCGGGCCAGCGAGGGCGATCTTAGGCGCTCCGACGCCGGTGGCGCGGGCAAACTGTTGGAGGCGCTCCAAGGTGGCGTCTCCCTTGACATGAATAGCGAATCGCTCGTCGTCGAGTGTCCCGTTCACGCTGGCGGGAGTGGCCGCGCCGATGGGGAGGTCAAAGCTCTGCACGACAAGAGCCCGGATGGGGGCCTCTGCTGGAACTTTGCGGCCGCGATGTTTTGTCTGGAACGGCTCCGCGGTATTGGCCATTGCGACCGCTTTTCCGACAACGAGATCCTTGCCGAGAACGGAGGAGTGAACCACGAGGTCGCTGACTACCATGTTGCCGATCCAGGTGGACGGCTGCTCGGTCATGCGCTTGGCGTGGAACGAAGCGGAGACGGAACCCTTGGCGGTGAGGTCCTCGGGAAGATCGCGCTTGGCGCGGCGCGCAAGGTTGAGCAGGGCGTCGGCAGGCAGGGTTTCGGCCATGATCGCGAGGTCGAAATGGGGAGAGCGCAGACCCTGCAGGTTGCCCTGAACCGAGAGGAGTCCCCCTTCGAGCGGAAGGCGGCAACCGGTGTTCTGGAGCTGATAGGAGCCCATATTGAGCTCGCCGGAGCAGGTTGCGTTGAGATCGGCGGCGTTGCCGGTGGAGATGTCGTAGCGGCGAAAATCACGCAGCTTTGCGGCGGTAGTGAACTGGAGAGCGCCGGGGGTGCCGCTGAACTGGGCACTGGTCTCAAGCGCTCCGCGCCAGCCACGATCCTCGCCATAGATCAGGCGGGTAAGGTTTCCAAGCTGGACGCGCTCCCAGGTCATGGTGCCTTTCATGGCCGCATTGCGCAGGAGGTTGGCGCGCTGAATGGTCGTATCAACCTTCACGGTGCCGGTGTCAGTCACGGGCATATCGGTGCGCACGGGATGGGCTTCCAGCCTCATACGCCACTGGTTCTCAGCCGGGCTCCATAGAGTGAAATCCGCTTCCGTGAAAGAGAAGACGCTCTTCTCCAAACCGTACTTGAAGTTGATTCGGCCATTGGTTGCGTCGATGTAGGGGAAGCGCGTACGGGATTGCGAGAGGCGGGAGGCAGTGGGAGCGGCTTGTGTGCGGGAGGCCTTCCACAGGAGGGACTCGAGGTTCCAACTCGCATCCTCGCGCTCTACCAGATTGAGGCTTGGATATTTCAGGCTGAGCCGGGCAATCTCCAGCCGCGCGCGCCACAGCGAGCTGAGGCGCAGGTAAGCCGTGACTTCTTCGGCATGCAGGATGGGCTCTGCACTGTACGCGGGGTCGTCGCCGACGACAACGTTTTCGAGATAAAAGCCAGGATGGGGCAGCAGACGCAACTCGACGGAGTCCACCGTGACCGGACGCCCGAGGGCATTGCTGATGGACTCAGTGACGCGGCCCTTGTAGCGTCCCACGTTGATAAAGGGCGGCAGCACAAGGGCTGCCACCGCGAGGGCCACTGCTATCAACACTCCACGACGCATCGCTTCGCCGGCCACTTAACGCACCACGTGCAGCATTCGCGACCAGCGGGTTTCATTGAAGAAATGAGTGAGGATGTGGAAGAAGAATCCGATGCGGCTTCCTACGTCAGTCTTTGTGTACTGGTCGTCTGGCGTCTCGAAGGACCAATAGATGAACATGGGGCGGCCTACGACGTTTTCACGCGGAATGAATCCCCAGTAACGGCTGTCGTAGCTGACGTCGCGGTTGTCACCCATACCGAAGTAGGCGTTTGGCGGAACGACGATGTCGTCGCCCTGAATGTGATCCTGCTCGGTAAGCTGCCACTCGGGCGCGAGTTGGTCATCGCGGGTCGGAGTCACGGCAGGGAATTCGTCGCGGTAGGGCCGGTAGTCTCCGAGAGAGTGGATAGCGTAGGGCTCGTCCTGCACCTGTCCGTTGAGAAACAACTTGCCGCCCCGCAGGTGTATGCGATCACCGGGAACACCGATGACGCGCTTGACGACGAACAATCCTGGCTCGGAGGGCGAAACGAAGACAACGATGTCGCCACGTTTGGGATCGCGGTAGGGAATGAGCTTATCCGCGAAGCTGGACTTGGGAGCCAAACGCACGCGGTCGACGAAGACGTGATCACCAATCAGCAGCGTGCCAACCATGGACGAGGTCGGAATCTCAAAGGCCTGCATGCAGAAAGTGATAATGAACAGGCCGATGACAAGCACCGAAGCGATGGAAGCCACGAATTCCGGTGTCGTTTCCTTCGGAGGCGCAGGCGTCTGCTTCTCTTCTGTTTCTTTCGCCAACTCTTTTTCTCTTGCTAATTCTTTCGCCAACTTAGTCCATTCCTGATCTGGCTGGCCTCAGGGCGCCAGGCGCAGAATCCGCTGCCAACGCAAATTGTCGAACACGTGGAAGATGCGGGCACGCAGAGTGAAAATTTTATCATCCGCAGGGTTGCTTGCCATGGAATCATCTTCATCCTGGGTTTCCACCATGCTGAAGTAGATCACCAAGGGACGTCCGATGATGTTTTCACGGGGCACAAATCCCCAGTAACGACTGTCCAGACTCTGATCGCGATTGTCTCCGAGAACGAAGTATTGACCGCGGGGAACAATCAGCTCTCCATCTTCTACCAGGGAGCGCAGCCGGGTGGCCCAGTCAACGCTCACGTTTTCATTGACCCAGTTGCCGCGCGGGAAATTGTCGCGGAACTCATCGGGAAAGTGCTCCTTGAAGACCACGTAAGGCTCGTGCAGGGCGCGCCCATTTATGTAGACGCGGCTGTGCGAAAAACGTATGCGGTCTCCGGGCATTCCGATGACGCGCTTGACGAAGTGCTGCGTCGGGTCCACCGGATAACGGAACACAATGATGTCGCCGCGATGAATGGCACGGTAGGGAAGAACCGATTGCCAGGCGCCGCCGGGACCGTAGCGGGTTTTATCCACCAGAAGGTAGTCGCCGACCAGCAGAGTGTTTTCCATGGAGCCGGAGGGAATGCGGAATGCCTGCACGACAAACGTAATGATGAAGAGCGCGATGGTGAGCGCCAATAGCGCAAATTGCAGATGCGACAAGAAATCCAACGGGATGCGCTTGCGGGCGGGAACCTTGGCGACTGGATTGGAAATCCGTGATGGGCCCCCGGTCTCGACCTCGATGGGAGTAGCAGCGCCGGGATCGTCGAGAGGCGTCTGGCCGGGCAGTATTGGGTGTGAATTGCTCAGCTCTGACTCGCTCATCTTAACGTCCGATCGGCTAAACCAAGCCCGATCCGAAAACTCCCTTTATGCCATTCCGTTGTTTTGCAGCCGCTCCAAGGCCTTTTGGGCCGCCATCTGGCCGGCGGCCTTTTTGCTGTTTGCCGTGCCTTCGGTGGTGAATTCAGCTTCATTGCCCGGATTGAGTACGATCACTTTCATGGTAAAGGTTTTGCGATGGTCTGGTCCGGATTCGGCAATCATTTCGTAGCGAGGCTCGGGACGTCCGCTGGCCCTCAGCATCTCCTGCAAACGCGATTTGTGGTCGGCTACGAGGACTTCGTCTCGCGATCCAGAGAGGCGCTCCAACTCCGGTTCCAGGATGTGCGAGAGCACGAAGGCACGCGCCACAAATAGACCGCCGTCGAGATACAGAGCGGCTAAAAGGGCCTCGACGGAATCGGCGAGCAGGGCGGTTTTGCGGCGTCCTCCGGTCTTCTCCTCACCTCGCCCCAGGCGAAGATAATCGCCAAGCTTCAACTCAACGGCGCAGTTCACGAGGTGATTCGAATTTACGAGATGAGCCCGCAATTTCGATAGCTCCCCCTCTTGATACGCAGGGAAGCGCTTGAATAGTTCCTGGCTGGCAAGAAGTTGCAGCACGGCATCTCCCAGGAACTCCAGTTGCTCGTTGTCCCGCGCTGGTTCAACGCTCTCTCGTGCGAAAGAGCTGTGGGTAAGCGCCTGCTCCAGTAATCTGCGATTGGCGAACCGGTGGCCAAGCGCTTGTTCGAGATTGTCGAGAGGGAGATGCTTCATATGGACCGCTGCTTCAGGATTGATGCTTTGTCGAAATCAAGAGAGTCGAAAACAATGAGGATACACGTGAGATAGGAATCCCGCGCTCGCTGGTTGCAGAGCGCGGGATCTATTGCATTACTTCTTGATGACGTTGAGCTTATCCAATCGAGCCTTTTCCTGCTCGGCCAACTGACGAATCTGGCTGCCGGGTTCCGATGCGTCAATTGCCTTCTGCACGGATTCATTAGCGGCTTTATAGTCGCCGCTCTTGTCGTGAGCCACGGAGAGACGGAGCCAGACGACCCCGTCGGTGTGCTCCTTCTCCTCGTTGATGGCGGCGTTGTATTCCTTGATGGCGGTGAAGTAATCGGCCTTTTTGAATGCTACCGTGGCGATTACTTCGTGGGCCGTGCCGCGGAGTTGCGCGAGTGCTGCGGCGAACTGCTCCGGGGTCATGTTGGGCGGTTGCGGAACCTGGTCCGCGTGCTGCAAGGCGTTAGTCGCATCGGTGTTCGCTTCGGCCAAGCGATCATCTTTATCAAGATCGTTATCATGAGTACGCTCGGCAAGCATCTGGCCGGCAGTGAGCAGCGCTACAGGGTTCGATGGATCGTACTTGAGGGTGGCGCGCGCCATCTCCAGAGTTTTGTCGGGATTGTTGGCCTGTTGATACATTCCCATGGCTTGTTGGAATAGGAACGGCCGCAGTTCGCTAGCAGGGAATTTCTGAGCGAAGTCGGTGGCTGCCTGCTCGAGTTTGGCAGCGTCGGTCTGTGCGGCTGCGGCCTTGTAGGCATCGTATTCAGCCTGGGTCTTGGGCGCGGGAGATTTCTGTGCCGCGGCGGGTGCTGCTTGTTTGGTGGGCGCCGCAGCATTTTGCGTTGCTGGTGCGGTGGACCGCGGGACGGCCAGCGCCGCAGTGGAGGACAACAGAATGATTGCCGTGCTCATGATGACGTTCGCTAATTTCAAGGTCGTTCTCCGTTTCTAATCGATGGGACGCTTGGCAGGCGGTTGATATGCCTGTTGCAATCCTTTTTCGGCGGCCGCCTTCAATTCGGGCGGTCCACCTGCGTTCAGCGCTGCATGGTAATGTTCGACGGCCTCCTGACGATGCTCCTGCATGTCTAGGATGCGTCCGAGATAAATGTGCGACCAACCCTTGATTCTGGTGTCGCTGGAGGCTGAAGCCGCGCGCTCGAAATAACCTTGAGCGTCGGATAGTTTTCCGCCAGCAACGGCGGCACGCGCCAGGACGAAGAGCGCTCTTCCCTGATCTTCCTGGTTGCGGATTGCCTGCTGTGCGTAGTTCCGTGCTCCGTCGAAGTTGCCGCTGGCCAGCGCACGCTCGGCAAGATCGATCAGCATCTCTTTGTGCTGACTCTTGCGAACCAGTTCCGGTGTACTGCTCTTGAGGAACGGAACGGTGGAGGCAAATTTCTGCTGCTCTTCGAGATTGATATCGTGCAGCCAGTCGGCGTAGGACTGATCGAAGCCTACCTCATCCGTTTCGAACGTGACCAGCTTATCGTAAAAGAATTGCGTCAGGATGAAGCCTTGGCGCGTGGAATCCCAGGCCATCTGCTCCTTGGGCTTCGCGGGACCTTTGCTTCCGCCGAGCAATCGCGCTTCGACGGCCTTGATGAGCGACTCGGTCAGTAAAAGGCCCATGTCAAAGCGATAGCTGTCCTCAAGCGGTGCGCGCTTTACGGTATCGAGCAGAGGAGCCAAGCGTTGCAGTGTGGTTCCCCGGGCGAGCACCTTGGCATCCAGAATGTAGTGCAGGTAGGTGTGACGGACCTGATCGAGGCGAACCGCGCCAGTGTCGGTGGGCGAAATCACCATGTAGTAATCATCGGCATAATTGCGCGAATTCACTTCGCCGGGAGCGGCCATTGGTTCCACGTACACAACGAATTCGTGCTTGATGTAGCCGCTGAGGTTGCGCTTGAGATACAGGTCGGTAGAAATCAGGGTGTCGCTGACTGGTTTACGCAGGCGCTGAATCAGTTGATCGTAGTCAGGACGATGGCGTAGCCAGATCGCATTCAGATTTGCCGTCTCATTGAAGCGCTGCAGCAAGGGCACAAATCCGAGCACAAAGATCGCATCTGGAGGAAGATTGCTTTCCTTGGTGCGTAATTCCAGCTTGGGACTATCTTCCAGGTTCAGCCCCAGGGAGATGTAGTTGGAGAGGGTGCGTGAGGCGGTGTCCTGCTGGTGATCCGAGTAAAAGGCGCACATGTTGCGCAGCGCCGATTGCGCTTCCTGCGATTGGACGGCCTTCAACACTTCTCCACGAATCTGCTGGCGCAAGGGCAGCGACTCGGAGAGGCCAGAGTCATAGCCACAGGCATTGATGGCTGCCATCACGGAAAACAGCGATTGGCTGGTTTCCACGCTCATGCGGGGCGATTGCTGGGCCTGGGCCGACAGCGCGAGCATCGTGCAGAGCGCGAGCACAATCGAAAGGCGGGTTTTCAGGGGAGCCTCCTGGTTCAATCTTCTGCTTAGTCTCGTCTGTGGAGTCAGTTTAAGAGTTGCGGGCCAGGGAAGCAACTCATTCCATAGGCTTGCGAGGTGGGAGGATCGGGATTCTTCGGCCTTCAATAAGGCGAAGCTTTTGGAGGTCCGCCTTATTGATTGCGCTCTTGCTCCGATGTACCGGACGTCATGCCTTCGGAGACGGCATTAACCGCCCACATTGATATTGGAGAACGAGATCACCAATCGCCCGCTGGTCGGAAGCCCGAAGCTGGTGGCGGGGCGGAACTGGGTAAAGATCAATGCGTTCTTCATCTCGGGACTCAACTCAGTTCGTCCGGGTTCGTTTAGAACTCGATAGTCCTGCACGCGGCCATGGGAGTCGATCACGACTTCTACGAGGACAGCATCGCCATTGGTCATCCCGCTCTCCAGACCAAATGGCGCCAAAGTCATCTCTGGGGGCGTGTAGAGCCCGGTTGGTACGTCATTGGCGCTCGACAGATGCGCCGGAACCAGCACTCCAATCAGCAATCCGAAAATCAAAACTGCGGAAACCAAACCTGCCGCTGCAGGAAACATGAATGCGTTCAGTGCGTTTTCCCACTTCACTTTGAAGCTATCCCAACGGGTGATCCGTCGCGTGGCCAAGTGTTGAGAGAGCGCGACCTTGAGTTGAAGTGTCAATTCGGGGGGCGCCAGTCGGGGCGACATGGTGGCCATCAACCACTTCGTCCGGCGCAGGGTGGCGAACTCCGCAGTACAGTTCTCGCAACTGCCCAGGTGCTCGTCAAGTGCCTGATTCTGGTTGTCATCCAGCATCGAGTCCAGCATCGGTGAAAACAAACGCTTTGCTTCGGTGCACTTCATGGTGTGACCTCAATTTCCCGATTCCCCTGCGCGAGCTTTCGTGTGCGATCTTTGCCATCCGCTCCCGAAGAGGTTCCTGCTACCGGGCCCAATTCGTGGGCATAGCGTTCGAGCCGTTTCCGCAACGCTTCGCGTCCGCGTACGAGCCTCGATTTCACCGTGCCCAACGAAGTCTCAGTCATCTCTGCGATCTCTTCATACGAAAGGTCTTCAATGTCTCGCAAAACAACAGCGGTACGATAATGCTCCGGCAACTCCTGCAACACCTGTTCCACTCGAGCTCGCACCTGACTGCGCGCCACGGTTTCAAAAGGCGATTCGCCGTGATCCAGCAGGCTGTCGCGTAGACTCTCCGACCGGTTCTGGGTTTCATCCCGGGCGGGTTCAATGGAAAGCTCCTGCACCTTGTGGCGGAAAAACCACCGCCTACGATTACTGGCCTCGTGAATGGCGATGCGATACATCCACGTCTTCAGGCTGCTTTCGCAGTTGAACTTCGCCATGCCGCGAAAGACCTTTATGAAAATTTCCTGCGTGGTATCGGGTGCGTCGGTGGGATCGTCCAGGATTCGGTAAACGAGGTTATAGATGGTCTGATGGTACTGAGAGATCAGCCGCGTGTAGGCGTCTTCATTCCCCGCCTTTAGCTCGGCGACGATTGAAGCTTCTTCCGGGCGCATTTCCCATGCGCTGGCCAGTTCGCCCACGGTCGTAACTCCCACGGCACTCACCGTACGACCTCCATAGTAACCCTGTATGCACCTGCCAAACAACCCGCACCAGCGCTGCAAGTTTCTGAAATTGCGAAACATTGATCGCAATGGGACTTATTGCGAGAGGTAGACTCCGTCCGGAAGGAACCCGGTCGATTCAGGACGGTTTTGCCTCACCTGTAAATAGACTCCGGGGGAGGTGGAAATGTTCCCAAGATTCCGCCGAACTTCAATTTCAGGCCGTGTACCGGCCTGCTATTTGGAGGGCGTCGGGGAAGTGCTCTTTGCCTTCTTCTTTGGCTTGGGCTGCTCGTCGTCAACCACGACCTTGGAGGCAGGTTTTGTCCCACTGGCCGTGGCGGCCACCTTGGCCCGAAGGCGGGCCAACTCGGCATCGTTGGCTCCGGCAAGCAGATCCACCCGTTCAGCTACCTTATGGCGGAGCTGGTCAAGCTCGGAGATATCGGTGGCCAGAGGATCGTACTGGTCCCTGGGGCCGAAAGCTCCGGCTGACTCCGCCAGCGCAGAAAAGGTGTCGTAGAGGGCATTCAGGTTCCGGTAGAGCCGGAAATTGGCATTTAGCGACGAAGGAGAGGCCTGAATGCGTTGGATGAGATCCGGAATCGCGTTCTCCAGATTTCTGCGGATGGAGGCAGCGCTAGACTGCGCCTGTTGCTTTGCGACAGCTTCGGCCTTCCACCTGTCGATGCGCAGTCGTGCAACATCCGTGTCGGATTTCTGAGCCGAAGCCTGTACCTCGCTGAGAAGTTCGTTCAAGGCTTGTGCATCAGGCGAGGGGGTACCGGACGGATTGGTCTGGAATGTCATGGCGGAGGCGGGCGTGGCCGAGCCGTTGCCCGGCGATTGCGCCCAGACCGTGGATGAGGCTAGCAGGAGACACACAGCAATCTTCATAAGGGGAGTTTCCCGGAAAGACAGAATTCCTGAACCTTAGGATGCAGGAGACGAGAGCATAGCTGCTAATCACGGAATCTTCTGCCGCAACTCCTGTCCTTGCTTAGGCTCTCCCGGATGCCGGAGACTTGGAGTCGTCCAGTTGTGGAACAGAAACCACACGACCAAAGCGAATAGAAGCAGTGCCACAACCCCGCCCAACAACTTCATGGCCGCATTTGCCGGGGGAACTACTGTTATCGGACTGGGCGGCTGGTAATCGAGGCTGGGATCGTGCAGAGATGGACCTCTGATGGGCGTCACTTTGGAACGGGGCGGGATTTCCGGCGAACGAGCCTTGGGATCGGTTTTGTGCTGTTCGGGAGAGCGAAAAAGGTCCTTCCCGAAAGGTTCTTTGTCGTCTCCTAAAAGCGGATGATCTCCGTACTCGCCTTCGGTATTTTTTTCAAGCTGTTCGTCTGGCTTCTGCCCGAATGGCTGCTCTTTTTTGAATTCCCGCCCATTGTTAGCCATTGCGATTGAGATGCATGGTGGGAGTCGATGAGTGTTGATTTGTGCATCTCAATGGGCGGAAGACAATCCGAGAGAAAGCAGGTATGACATGAGTCGCAGGGCGAATGAGCGCAGAGATCGCGAAGCAGAACTGGATGAGCTTGGATCCGATGCGGGACAGGTGGGACCTGAGAGCGCGGGGCAGTCCGGAGACACGCAGGGAATATCTGAAGACAGCGAGGCCGCGCCGGAGAGCGTACAAGGACTTCTGGAAGACGATCAGGCGTTTGAAGCCGAAGTGGTGGAGGGAGTGGAGGACGCAGGCGATCATCCGGAGCGTCCGGTTCGCAGTCATGAGGACCGACGTCCCGCCCACGAAAGCGAACTCCCGCCAGATCCCGATTGGAAGTAGAACTTCTTCAAGGAGCTAACCCGTTTGCTGGGGACCGCATCTCTCTTTCTAAGGATTCAGAGAAGGGAGGTGCCACCAAGCAGTCGTGCCAGCTCGTTGAGCGTCGGAACGACGGAATGATCAGACCAACTCGTTGAAGTACATCCCGGTTTTTATAAGCACTTCAAATTTTGAAGTCCCATAGTGCCCGGTGAATACCGGTGGCTATGCTCTGTTTCGCAGCTCAAGCGATGGGTGCTGCGCGCATGGTGAGGGTAAAAGAAGAATGATTCGGCGATTGAGCTTGTACGAATTCTTTTTTCGGATTTGCTGTTTTCTTCTGCCTGCCTCGGCCTTTCTTATTGGAGGGACGAGCCTACGTGCTCTGGCGTTAATCCATCCGTTAAGCCACGACTATGTGTATCTGTCAGTGACGCTTACGCTGGTTTGGATTGTCTGTTCGGTTCACTTCAGAGTAACAAGCATCGAATCCCTATACTTTGATTCCGATGGCGTACAAAATTGCATGAAGGCGCTCGCCTGGACCTATATGTCCGGCTTTAGTGCGCTGTTTTTTTATCGCGGAGCGTCTTACTCACGGCTTCTTCTGGGCACCAGCGCACTCATTCTGCTTGGAGAAGTTCTGCTTCTGCGACTCGTCTTTAGAGTCATCATTGACCACGCAGGCAAGCAAAAAGCTCGTATTCGCATCATCATCATCGGTGCCGATGCATTTGCCCAGAAAACTTCCGAAAGCCTCAAGAACAGCAAACTGGCACCTTGCGAAACCGTGGCCTTTGTTCGTATCCCCGGGCAGCGAGTAGGCGTAGAGCCGGGCGTTCCAGTGTTCGAACTGGAACACCTGATGCGCCAGAACATCAAGCATTTCGCAAACGACATGGTGCTGGCTGCCTCCGCTGAAATGCTTCCAATGCTCTCCCGCCTGATCGACCGATTGAAGGATCTCGCTATTCCCATCCGATTCTGTTTGGATTTTGGAGCCGACGTCAAAGTGCGTGACCGCTTCTTCCGGATCGGCGGCACGCACATGCTGGATGTTCATGTTGCCCCTTCGGAGACGATTAATTACGTCGTTTTGAAACGTTGCTTCGATATCGTGTTTTCAGCGTTGACGCTGACGATCGCCGCGATTCCCATGGCTCTGATTGCCATAGCGGTGAAGTTGTCGTCACCCGGTCCGGTGTTCTTTAAGCAGGAGCGCGTGGGCATCAACGGGCAGGTGTTTAAGATGTTGAAGTTCCGCACGATGAAGGTCGCTCCCTCGACTGTTACAGACACCGCTTGGACAGATGATTCGCGATGCACCGCGCTGGGAAACTTTCTTCGTAAGGGTAGCTTTGACGAACTGCCGCAGTTCTTTAATGTGTTATGGGGGGATATGAGCGTTGTCGGTCCGCGCCCAGAGCGTCCCCACTTTGTTGAAAAGTTCAACGACGAAATCGATGCTTACAATGCCCGTCATCATCTGAAAGCCGGTATTACGGGCTGGGCGCAGGTGAATGGATTGCGTGGCGACACGGATATCAGCAAGCGGATCGAGCTTGATCTGTACTACATTCAAAACTGGAGCATGATATTTGATTTCCGGATTATCCTGATGACGGTGTTATCTGGCATCTTTGCACAAAGTGCATACTAAGGTGACGGAACTCCAGTTATTCCAGTCGATTGCAATTAGCAATGCGGTGGGTAGAAGATTGCGCATCACGAGGGATTCTTGCGCGAATGTTGTGGGCTCCATGGGTTCTGGCGTTTGAGCCTTCATTATGCTTCTGTGGGAGTCAGAGTGCGGAATTGGATCTCGGTCGTATTGCTCGCTGGAATGGCGTACTCCGCGCAGGCGCAGTCTGTGCCACCATCCGCAGACGCGGGCATAACTCCATCGGTACTAGCGGATAACGAGGATGATCGCGGTATCCGTATCAAGTCTCTCCCGCGCAATATCTTTCAAGATCAGGAAGCTCTGTTCCGCTCGCCATTTCACATGAGTGAGCGTCAATGGAAGCTTGCGGTCCCATTGACAGTAATTGCGGTCGGATTGGTAGCCACGGACACGGCGGTCGAGGGACACGTGACGACGACTCATTCCACGGTGTCGCGCGCCTCATCGCTCTCGAACTATGGGGTGGCGGCGCTAGCCGGAATGACCGGTGGGATGTATCTGTGGGGCAAAGTCGCAAAGAATGATCATATGCGCGAAACCGGCTTTTTGGGCGGGGAAGCCGCAATCGATACCTATCTGGACACTACCCTCATCAAGTACATTGCAGGCCGCGATCGCCCCTTCACGGGGAATGGGCGAGGTAATTTCTTCAACGGCGGAAGTTCGTTTCCGTCGCAACATGCCGCCGTGAGTTGGGCAGTGGCCAGCGTTATCGCCCATCAGTATCCCGGGCCGATCACAAAGATTTTGAGCTACGGCCTTGCCGGTGGCGTGAGCGCCGCGCGTATTGAGGGACATGATCACTTTTTGAGCGACGCCGTTATCGGCAGCGCAATCGGCTGGTATATGGGACGGCAGGTTTATCGAGCGCGCTCCAGCGATGCGGATATCGATGTTCGCAAGTGGGGAAAGTTTGAGAAGGACGCCCTTGGCGAGGAAGAACGTGCGACCAGCCAGATGGGCTCAAGCTATGTTCCCCTCGATAGTTGGATCTATGGCGCTTTCGATCGGTTGACGGCCATGGGTTTAGTCGACGCGGGATCGGCCGCATTGCGTCCCTGGACCAGGCTTGAATGCGGGCGCAAGCTGGCGGAAGCGCACCAGAAAGATCAAGCAGACGATCCAGTGGCGGCGCCCCTGCTGCGGGCTCTGGATGAAGAGTTCGCTGGCGAAACAAACTTGATGGACGGCGGAAAGAACTCGGGCGCACAAATAGAAAGCGTTTACGCTCGTTTCACCGGAATTTCCGGCACTCCGCTTCGCGATTCGTTTCACTTTGGGCAGACGATAACCGATGATTACGGGCGCCCTTACGGCGAAGGGGGCAACGGGGCTGCCGGAGTTACGATGCGTGCGGAGGCGGGGCCAATGGCTTTTTACGTGCGCGGAGAGTATCAGTATGCGTCGTCGATCTCCGCCTACAACGCCACGGCGCAGCAGGCGATTGAGTCGGTGGATGGTCTGCCACCGGGCTCTGCGCCAGTGTTTCGAACCACGAATCGATTTCGTCCCATAGAAGCTTACGCGACGTTGAATTTCTCGGATTGGCAGTTGAGTTTTGGCCAGCAGAGTCTGTGGTGGGGACCGGGCAGGAGCACGGGGCTGCTGCTATCCAACAACGCTGAAGCCATGCCAATGGTGCGCCTGACGCGAGTGAGCGCCCTGAAGGTTCCGTTGCTGGGAGCGGTGCGCGCAGATACGTTTATCTCGCGAGTCGGGGGAGCGCGATTTGTGCGGCTTGGCCAGACGTTCGTTCTAACGGGCAACGCCAGCCGGTCGCTGGATAAGCAGCCATATATCTGGGGTGCGAATATATCGTTTAGTCCGACCGAGAATTTCGAGTTCGGGATGGGGTTGACGTCGATGATTGCCGGACTGGGGAGGCCTCTCAATCTGAGGACCTGGGTACATTCATTCTCCAGCCGGGGGAATAACCAGCAAATCGATCCCGGAGACCGCAGAACGGAGTTCAATTTCAGCTATCGAATACCAGGTTTGCGAGACTGGTTGACACTCTATGCGGATGGACTCGCGGAAGACGAGCCATTGCCATTGTTGTACCCGCGACGCTCGGCTATGAATCCCGGAGTGTACCTGTCGAAGCTTCCGGGATTGCCAAAACTGGACCTTCGGGTGGAAGGCGTGTACACGAATCTTCCTGGTCTAAGGCACCCGTCCTTCTTCTATTTCAACGCGCACTATGCAGAGGGATATCGCAATTATGGTCAGGTTATCGGCAGTTGGATCGGGCGGCAGGGTAGCGGAGGACAGGCGACCAGTACATACTGGTTCTCTGCACGGAATAACGCTTCGGTGAGCTATCGCAGGCTGGTCGCGGATAGAAGTTTTTTGCAAGGCGGCCAGATGAACGATATTTCAGGGGCGATTACGTGGATGGTTAGGCCGGGGGTTGAGGTGTCGGCGATGACCCAATATGAGCGATGGAAGTTTCCGGTACTGGCGCTCGGGGCGCAATCCAATGTCTCGGCATCGATTCAGATCCGTGTATTTCCAAAGGCCCGCGCCGGGGTTCGACCGTAAAACAAACTCGTTCTGATGCGAAAAAATTGACGATTAATATCAGGGGCAAATGAAGCTGAGAAAAACGAAGATTTCAGAGGTTCTTGTGTTCGAACCAGAGGTGTTCGGGGACGAACGGGGATTCTTTCTGGAAAGCTATAACCAGAAGACATTTGAAGAATTTGGACTGAAGCGAAGTTTCGTTCAGGACAATCACTCGCGCTCCGCGCGCAACGTATTGCGAGGCTTGCACTACCAGATACAGCAACCCCAGGGAAAGCTTGTTCGCGTCGTGTCAGGCGCAATCTGGGATGTTGCGGTGGATGTTCGCCGCAGCTCTCCCACTTTCGGACAGTGGATGGGCGAGGAGCTTTCTGCAGAGAATAAGCGGATGTTTTGGATTCCTGAAGGCTTTGCTCACGGCTTTGTCGTGATCTCAGAATCGGCAGACGTTCTGTATAAGGCTACTGATTTTTACGCGCCGTCCAGCGAGCGGTCGCTCTTATGGAATGATCCTCAACTGGGAATCGATTGGCCGCTGACAGGCGAGCCTCTGCTGTCCAAGAAGGATCGAGCGGGCGTCCCATTTAACCATGCCGAATTTTTTCAATAGGACTGAATCTTGCGAATTCTTTTAACCGGTGCGACGGGGCAGTTGGGGACAGATTTACTCCCATTACTAAGGCAACGTGGGGAAGTGATTGCGGTCGGTCGCGCGGAATGCGACCTTTCCTCCACGGAGTCGATCAGGAAACTTGTAGCAGAGGTGCGGCCATCGGTGATCGTGAATCCAGCCGCCTATACTGCGGTGAACGACGCGGAATCGCACAGTGGTCGTTGCTATGCAATCAACAGCGCAGCGCCGGGAACGCTGGCGGAAGAGGCGCGAAAACTGGACGCGATATTAATCCATTACTCCACTGACTATGTATTCGATGGCAGCAAGGCGGGGGCTTATACGGAAGCGGACGCGCCCGCGCCACTCAATGTTTATGGAGCCAGTAAGTTGGCTGGAGAACGTGCAATCGCCGCCGTCGGCGGACGCTGGCTCGTGTTGCGCACGAGTTGGGTGTACGGAGCGAATGGAAACAACTTTCTGCTGACGATGCGCCGATTGGCGCGCGAAAGGGAAGAGCTAAAGATTGTGGATGACCAGGTGGGCGGGCCTACCAGTTCGATCCAACTCGCACGCGCGACATCCCGTATTCTGCAGCAGTGTTACTTTCTGGCGGGTGCGGCGTTTCCTTCCGGTGTGTATCACGCGACCGCAGCCGGTAGCGTCTCGTGGTGCGGGTTTGCGCGGGCCATTGTTGCGGCATTCGGAGAAGGCGAAGAATTCAAGGTTAAGCAGATCGCGGCAATCAGTTCTGATGAATACCCGACGCCTTCGCGCCGGCCGCTAAATTCTGTTCTCGGAAACGACAAATTTGAGGGTGCGTTTGGATTCAGGCTTGAGAGCTGGCAGTCGGGACTTGCCGAAGTGGTTCGGGAAATACGAAGTCGCGAATCACAAGCCGTGAAGTGAGAATGCGAAGTAGAATGTTGTGCCTGAGTTGATGGACGGTTCCAGCAGACAGAGTTTTCCGTACTTAGCGAAAATACGATTTGACGCTCAGTTTGTAATTGCGAAGCCGCGGCAGAAAATTATCTTCGTTTGGGGAGACAATGCTCGAAACTCGTATTGGATGCGGTCTTGAATCGTCACAAATGCACCCTCGCGTATCCAGGCTTCGAATGTTTTTCCTGCTTCCCGCGATTGCGGTTTCCACAAGCCTCTGCGTGGCACAACAGTCACTGGACCCGAGTTCAGTGACGCGAGCTTCGCAGCAGGACTGTGCGATGGCCGCCAGTACAGGCCGCTCCGTGCCTGGATGTGGAACCGCGGAAGAAACTGGTAGCAACGGTGGGTCGGCCCGTCAGCAACAACAGTCGCAGGACACGGCGCCGATTCTGACACCTCAGCTGACTGGCGCGTACCCGGAGTCCCCGGAGCGAGCGGTGGTGCCGCCGGTGAATCCATCGGATCGCAAGAGAGTCGAGCCACCCTTGAGACCGCACTCGGAGTTTGAGCAGATTGTGGCGGATACCGTTGGGCGAACGCTTCCTTTATTCGGCCAGTCGCTATTTTTACAACCGCCCAGCACGTTTGCTCCAACAAATCGCACGCAGGTGCCGGGGGATTACGCCATCGGCCCAGACGACGAGTTGCAGATTCGCGTGTGGGGTCAGATCAACGCTGACCTGCGTGCGGTGGTAGATCGTTCCGGACAAATCTACATTCCGCGAGTTGGGCAGATTTCAGTGGCAGGAGTTCACTACAGCGATCTTGCTCGTCACCTGAAAGCTGAAATCGGCAGGATGTTCCACAATTTCGATCTGTCGGTAAGCATCGGACGGATTCGCTCGATCCAGGTTTATGTTGTGGGGCAGGCTCGCTATCCCGGCACTTACACAATCAGCTCGTTAAGCTCATTGGTAAACGCGATTTTTGCTTCAGGAGGTCCTTCCGAGCACGGTTCGTTGCGTGATGTGCAGGTACAACGGGACGGGAAAACTCTAACTCATTTCGATTTCTATGACCTGCTCATCAAGGGCGATAAGTCGACCGATGTCCGCCTGCAATCGGGCGACGTTCTGTACTTCCCTCCGGTAGGCCCACTGGTGGCGGTCGCGGGCTCGGTGAATACACCCGCGATTTATGAGATCAAGCGCGGTTCGACTGTCTCGGAGGCGATCGATATAGCGGGTGGACTCAGCACGGTAGCCGACTCGAACAAAATAACGATTGAGCGCATCGGCGATCGCCAGTATCGATCAGTGCTGGAGTTTCCCCTTGACTCGCAATCTCGCGCATTGCAACTGAACGATGGAGACATTGTACGTGT
This sequence comes from Saccharimonadales bacterium (SeqCode), assembly GCA_035539055.1. Lineage (GTDB taxonomy): Bacteria > Acidobacteriota > Terriglobia > Terriglobales > Acidobacteriaceae > TOLSYN. The sequence continues at coordinate 89,306 of DATLJC010000076.1, forward strand.
ATTGTCCATCGTGCCCCGCTTCAGCAGCGCTGTTACTTTGCGAGGCAATGTTGTCAATCCTGGGCGCTATCCCTGGAAGCCCGGCATGCATGTACGGGACCTGATTCCGGATGCGCAGACGCTATTGACACGACCTTATTGGCTGGGACGCGCCAACATGACGGACGGACGAAGCACGGAGTATCCGGTTCGTGTCCCTCGTTCAGCAAATGCAGCTGACTCCGACACCCCCAATGGAACCAATGCTGCGACGGATGCCGCGCAGTCCACGGACTCACCGCGGCAGGGTAAGGACATCTCGGACCAATCCGGCCGGAAGAATTCCAATAGTGAAACGCTGACGATGGATCTGCACCGGGCTTCTCCGGAAATCAATTGGAGCTACGCAATTATTCAGCGTGTGAATCCGATCGATCTGTCGGTTAAATTGCTTTCGTTTGACTTGGGTAAGGCCGTACTTGAGGGCGATCCAGCCAACGATCTAGAGCTGCAGTCCGACGACATTATCACCGTCTTTTCACAAGTCGATGTCTCGGTACCGCAGAGCTTGCGAGCCCGCTACATTCGTTTGGAGGGGGAGGTGGTTCGGGCCGGAGTTTACAAAGTAGAGCAGGGTGAGTTGATCCGCGACGTGCTCAGGCGCGCAGGTGGTCTGACCCCGAACGCCTATATGTACGGTACCCAATTTACCCGGGAGTCGGCGCGAGCGGAGCAGCAGAAGAGTATCGACGAACTGGCGCGCACACTGGAAGCAGAGATTCTGCAGGCCCAGATCGCTGCCGGTGTTGCCGGTGCACAGGGTCCGCAACAAACGCTTGCCACCCAGGTTAAGAATGCCAGGGCGACAGGGCGGGTTGTCCTTAGCCTGAGACCGAGCGCCAACTCACTCGATGCTTACCCGGCGATTGCAGTAGAGGACAACGATCGCATCGTGATTCCGCATCTTCCCTCTACGGTGTCTGTAGTAGGCATGGTCTACAATGCGGGATCGTTTGTCTTCGACCCGCACCGGAAAGTGGGTGACTATTTGAGGATGGCGGGTAAGGGCAAGGCGCACGCGGATCTGCACCATGCGTTTGTGCTCCGTGCCGATGGAACGGTCGTAGCGAGAAAGGCGGTCAACGGGCTATTGTCGGGCGATAAGTTCGAAAAATTGCGGATGTATCCGGGTGATCAGATTGTCGTGCCGACCAAGATTCCGACCGGAGCTTTTGTTCGTGGCCTGCGTGATTGGAGCCAGATTACCTCACAACTGGCGATAACTGGTGCTGAGTTGGCGGTCATTCACTAGGAGCAGAATCCATGGTCCCCACAGAAACTCTCGATCAGGCACAGGGCCGCCCTTTG
>DATLJC010000077.1:0-97242 GCA_035539055.1 Saccharimonadales bacterium (SeqCode)
TATACTCGCCTACATCGACGAGCACAACCGCCAACCCAAACCATTCATCTGGACGGCAAAGGCCAACGACATTCTCGAAAAGGTCAAACGCGCCAGGGCCAACCTCAATAACAGCCCATCTGTGTGACGCACTACACTAGATTGAAGACCTTGCCCTCGTCAGACCCAGACTCACGGCGCAAGCCGTCCAGGGTCTGTACGTCGAAAGTCACCGTCTTAGTCAGCCTGCCTAATCCTTCCTGTGTGGCGCTCTCTTGGACGAAACTCTTCGTTTTGTATGCAAGGTCAGCCACGTAGCCGACGCGATCGGTATCCAACGTAGCGATCTCGAGCTCGGCGATGTACTTCTCGACTTCCCCCCTGTTTATTTGCGGCCGTAGTAAAGGAATGATGTCAATTGTGCGATCGTCGGAGCAGACAATAGCTAATCGACGCCTACTATGCGATCTAACATACCGCGTGGCTGAGTTAAATCGTGAGCCTCGCGATGGTGTGCAGTCCGCTGTTGCCTCTCCGTCGAGAATTACCCCGATCGCATAGCAAAGTCCCTGAGGATCCAAGATTACGCTCCCGTCGATGCCGCTGACGCGCTCGAACAGTTCTGGCGACATCGGAACCGGCTGGATGCGTGTGCCGCCACAGATGAATGCCCGTGGGCGCCGCCAACCGTTGAAGGGTTATCTTTGCCAAGAATACGAGATCAATATCTCAATTGTGTGATCTATTGTTACCAAACGAAAGAGGATGCCATTCACGGTAGAAAGAATGGTGGTTCCGGATTCCTGGTGCGCTCGACCCACGGCAAGGGCTTGAGAAATCCACCTCTGCATGCGGTGACGAATGCTCATGTCAGCCAGTTCGACTCTTGCCCCTGTGATATGGGTGAACACAGATGAAGGAAGCGCATTCCCACTGGAGCGGAGCCTAGAACCGGTCGCGAGCTAATACAAAAGATACGAGGCGATTCCAGCTTTCCTTGCAGATTTGAGAGCAATTGGAGGGTTTATTGGATCTCCCGTCTTCGTGTACCACACACCCACACTGAATCTGGAATGACGCGACGAGCTTTCTCATCAAAACTGCTCGGTGTAGAGAGCGGGCACTTTGCACTGGACAGCCGTAATCTAAACTCTGGAATGGCACCTACACAAGTTGTTGAATTCGCTGTGAGTAGTAACGGGGTCAAACTTCGAATGATGGGGCTCGTCGAAGTGTAAACAAATCCGCGGAAGAGGGGCGGTTTGTTTACACAATCAAGGTTCCTGTCGCGATCAACCGCTGTAAGCAGGTACAAACAATACACTTCTGATATATTTACATTCGTTTGGTATACACAACCTTCTTAGCGTGCATCGCCTTCAGGTTTAGCGAAGTTGACTCAAAGTGGGGGCGAAATTCTCGCCCCCACTTTGAGTTGCGAGCAGTTGACCCAAGCTACACAACAGCATCGCCGGGCAACATTCTCGTGCGCTTTCTTAATGGCGTGCGGAGGCAACAGCCCGGGTGTCCGCACAAATGGCAACAGCGTCCTCGTCCCGCCGCGACTAGAGTACATATCGCTATTTGCCCTCGCACCGACCAATCAAACTCATATTGGCGTCGCTGTTAAAATGAGTCCAGGGGGTGTGGAGCGATTGCTCTGGTACACCACACGAAGGAGGTTTTTAAGCGTGCCGATCACAACTCTATTTTTGGATCTTGGCGGGGTTCTGCTCACCAACGGGTGGGACCGCAACTCACGAGAGCTTGCGGCTAAAACCTTTGATCTGGATCGCAAGGAGATGGATGAGCGGCATCACCTGACCTTCGACACTTACGAAGTTGGCAAGCTCACCCTGGAGGAATATCTCACTCGTGTAGTCTTTTACGAGAAACGTACCTTCACCGAACAGGAGTTCCGCACCTTCATGTTTGCGCAATCCAAGGCCTACTCCGAGATGATCGACCTGGTGCGCACCCTGAAAGCTCAGTACAAATTGAAGATCGCCGTTGTCAACAACGAAGGGCGCGAACTCAATGACGCCCGTATCCAGCTTTTCAAACTCAACAGCTTCGTCGATTTTTTCATCTCCTCCTGTTTCGTCCATGTGCGCAAACCAGACCAGGATATCTACCGAATCGCTCTTGATATCGCCCAGGTGCCTCCTGAACAAGTTGCTTATCTCGACGATCGTCTCATGTTCGTGCAGGTCGCAGAAACTCTCGGAATCCGCGGCATCCATCACACCGACTACACTTCTACCTGCGACAAACTATCTGCGTTGGGATTAAAGCTTGAGGAGCGCCGAGAGACTCGCGAACTCGCCTGAGCTAGTCGAGATTTCCCTGCTCCAACACCACATTCTCGCGAACGATCAACCGGTGCGCTGCCATCTCTTTCAACTTCGGCAGCACTCGCTGAACGTGTTCATCGGTATCGACAAATGTGATTACCACCGGAAGTTTCCCTCCCGCGTCCACCAGCGTCGCGGTTTTCAACCTCATACGCCCCAGAAATCCCGCCACGGCGTGATAGGCCACCGCGGAGGCAACATTCTCCTCGCGGAGATATCGCAACACCTCCAGATGCAATGAGCGGCGCTGCCATTGATCATTCTCCAGCAGGTACATCGTGACTTGCACAGCCATCGGCATCTCTCCCCGGTAACTTTTCCCCGCTCACACGCTCCGCGCAATCATCGCGCCGGCCAATACCCCCGCTAAACACAGTACATTATTGCCGAGCACGTTCGATGCAAACAAGACGTAGTGTCCTTGCTCAAATAGTGAAAAACTCTCAAACGCATAACTGGAAAATGTAGTGTAGGAGCCGCAGAAACCCACGGCAATCAGCAGTCGCCAGCGAGGATCGGGCAACGCTCGCTCCGTGCTCCAGACAAGAAATATTCCTAGAATAAAGCTGCCAGTAACATTGATCAGCAGCGTACCGTAAGGAAATGAGGCCGTGACGACCTTCGCCGTGAAGCGACTTACATAGTATCTAGCGCTGGCGCCCACCACCGCGCCGATTGATATCCACAGATAAGCAAGCACTGTGCGGAGTTCTCCTGGAGTTCGACTGGTAGGAGTTATCAGCCGCACTTGCACCGCAAGCGCAACGGTTAGAAGCGAACTCCATCGCTCTCCTTTAGTCTAACAACTCACACTCGCAACTGGCCAGCCCAGCAACTTTCCGCATTTGAGAGCGGGACCATTGGCCCAATTCAGTCACCTGCACAATTTCGAAAACTCGATGCCACTCACTACACCTGAGTTGGCTCTGCTCGCTTGAAAGTTGTACTGTCAAAAATTAATCCAGCTACGACAATGCCGCCTGTTTTCTGTATTAAACTTCTCCGCTGCTGAAGTCGGAGGCCCTCCCCATGCGCTGTCGCATTGCGTATTTCCTCGTGCTCTCCCTGGTCTTTCCTTCTGGAGTCTTCGCTGATTTCCATTACACGGAAACTACCAAAATAACCGGAGGCTCCATGTTGGGGATGATGAGACTTGCTGGCACTTTCAGCAAGCAGGCGCGCCAGATCGGCGATCCGATCGTCTCCAGCGTTTACGTTCAAGGAAATCGGATGGCGCGAAACCAACCGGACACGGCTGAGATTATCGACCTCGATAAAGAGACTGTCACGCATATCGATCATCAGAAGAAGCAGTACTACACAATCACATTCCAGCAGATGAAGGAACAGATCGAGGAAGCTCAGCGCGAAGCCGCGAAGCATCCGCAGGAGAAGGCTGCGCCTCCGCCGAAGTCCGACGCTCCCAGCACCACGGACATGAAGTTCGACGTTGCCGTTCGCAACACTGGAGCTACTCAGGAATTCAGCGGCCTCGATACAAAGGAAGCCATCCTCACCTTGACCATGCAGGCCACCGATCAGAAAACCGGAGAGAGCGGGAATCTCGCCATGACCAACGATCTCTGGATGACCCAGGAAATTCCCGGTTATCAGGAGGTGCGGGACTTCAACTTGCGCTATGCGAAAAAACTGGGTGATGTCTACGGCAGCATCACTGCTCCCATGGTGGCATCCATGAGATCACAGATGAAACCTGGCTCCGTCGAAGGAATGGGCGAGATGGCAAAAGAAGTTTCCAAGCTCAAGGGCATTCCTCTATACACCGTGATGCGGATGGGCAGCACCCTCGATGGAAAACCTCTCCCCGCCGCGTCTGAAGCTCCTCTCCCGGCCGAGAACCAGGAAGCCAACATGCCTTCTAAAACCGACATAGCAAAGCAGAGCGCAACCAATGCCACGACATCCGCCATCGCCAATAAGCTCGGAGGCTTCGGCAGCGCAATCGGAGGATTTGGCCGCAAGAAGAAGCAAGAACAGCCTCCACCACCAACTCAGGCAGCCGATGTGCAGCCTTCCAGCATGGTTTTGATGGAGACCACAACTGAAATGGGTGGCTTTTCCAGTCAACGCCTTGATGGCTCACAGTTCCGTCCGCCTGCTGGGTACCAGCAGGTTCCGATTCCCGAGCACCGCACCCACACAGCGAACTAACCGCAAATCGGCGGTATGGGGGAGCTTCTAAGAGTCGCTCCGGTATCGCCGCATCCGAAGGAATTTACCGGTCGCTTGATTCTAAACTCGCCGAAGCCTCTGTGATCTTAATCGAACTTGCCCTGTAGCGCTTTCCATCGAAGCTCGCGGTCACTGAAACCGGCGTTCCCTCCACCAGTCTCGATGCGCTCTTCTCTGTCACCGGATCGAAGTACAGCTCATAGTTGTTACCATCTACCTGGTTATCAAGCGCCAGCACCCCGTCGCGAAGATTGACATGTGTCAATACGCCGGCGAATACATACGTTCCGCCCGGTGAAGCATGAATCAGAATGCTCTGTGCCTCGCTGCGTTTTGCGCCTGGTATGAACGTTACGTCGATCAGTGATCCCGCATGCAGATCAGACGCCAAGGCCTTTCCGTCACGGGACTCTACAAGTGTCTTGTCGGAGACCACGAATCGAATGGTCTCTCCGCTCAACCTATCCTGCATCCGCACTTGCCCGCCAAGGTTTTCGATGACCTGTCCGCTGGCCTGTGCCGGACCGCTGCTCCCACGTACCTGAATCGTACGCGCAAACACCTGCGCTCCCAGTGCCTGCGTGTCCACGTAAACCCGGCTTCCCGGACGAACTGCCAGCACCGTGGTCTCGCGCCCGCCACTTAGAATTCGGGTGCGTTCGTCGTAATAAATGACGTACTTATTTCCTCCGCCGAAAGGCTCAACTGTAAGCCGGTTATGCACTACGTCAACCTTCCGCGCGATGCCACCAATCAGTGAAAGATCAGCGCGAGGCAGGGGCTTAGGCTCAAGTAAAGGGTCGCGCGACGACGGACCATTCGCCGTGTCGAGCATCTCTGTATGAGGTTCTCCAGCACCAACGGGTTCCATTGGCGTGGGTGCGCCAGTCTCAGGAATCTCAGTCCTGGGCGGAGCATCTTTGCCGGCCCCGGCCTTTTGTGCCGTGTCGCCTGCCGTCTCCGTTGTCTTTCCCGCGCCTTCTTTGGCGGCATCGTTCTTCTGCACGGCGGGTTCCGGCGGAGTATCAGTCGTTTGTCTCGTGTTCTGCGCAACAGCAAACGTTGCAGTCACTACCACCAGCAACGCAACAAACTTTATATGCTTCATGTTCTCCCCAAAGGACAGAGTCTCGTCCAGTTAGATGCAGAACCAGGCGGCCAGCACGCAACAGAACTGCTGTTCCGCCTACAACGGATTCCGAGTCGCTCCCATCTAACTTCCCAGAGCGGGGTGCGTCACAATGAGTTCGGCCGTAAACATTATTCCGATCGCAAAAATGAAGACATCATGGCAGCGGCTTCCCACACGGCTCGCCGCCGCAGTCCTGCTTACCATCGTCTTGCTGACGGCGTCCTCTGCGTCAGCGGCAGACCTCAGGGTCAAGATTCCCAAGCGCACCAAGCCCACGCCTGTCCAGCAACTAAATCAGGAAGGCGTGAAAGCACTTTCCAAGAATGATATTCCGCGGGCGAAGCGCGCCTTCTACAAGGCATACCTCTTAGATCCTGATGACCCCTTCACTCTGAATAACCTGGGATACATTTCCGAACTGAATGGAGAAATCGAGAAGGCCCAGAAATTCTACGATTTGTCGGCTGCTGGTAATTCGAACGCAGCGGTTGTTTACTCCAACAATCCAGACGTGAAAGGCAAAGAAGTTTCCCAAGTCGCCGGCAATGCTATCAGCGCTCCCATGCAAGTCAACCGGCTCAACGTCGCAGCCATGGGGCTAATGCTGAAGGACCGTGCTCCCGAAGCCGAAATCACTCTCCGCAAGGCACTGGGGCTCGATCCCAAGAATCCCTTCACGCTCAACAATCTCGGTTATGCCCTTGAGAAGGAGGGTGAACTTGAGCAGGCAGTCCGCTACTACGGCCTCGCTGCCTCCAGCGCATCCAATGAGAAGGTAGTTGTCGCGCTGAACCGCAGTTGGCGAGGTCGGAGCATCGGCGAAGTCGCGGAAATAAATGCGCAGGCCGCGCGGCGGGAACTCAGTACGGAAGGAACCACCGAGGCCAAAGTGGCTCGACTCAACCTTCGCGGGGTCTCTGCTCTCAATCGCAATCAACGCGCGCAGGCCCGTCAATATTTTCAGGAAGCCTATCGCCTTGACCCCGGCAACGCATTCTCGCTGAACAACATGGGATACATCGCCGAGACTCAGGGCGACCGTGAAAGCGCGGACTATTACTATGCCAAGGCTCGCGAAGCCTATCGCAGCGGAGCCCGCGTCGCTCTCGCCACCCGCAAGAATCTCCAAGGCATGAAGCTCTCGACCTTGGCCGATCAGAATCAGCAGACCGTTGCGAGCGCGCAGGAAAGGCAACTCGCCGCGATTCGAGCCCAGGGTGTGCCTCCCGTTCCCTTACGCACTCGCGATCAAGCCATTGTGCGAGAGCCTGCGAAGCCTCCAACTCCGGAACCAGATACCCCGGTCCGCATCGTCGCCGAAGATAATGCTCCTCCGGAGCCCCCCGCCGTCATGGCCTCAAGCAACCAGCAACGTCCGAGGGCCCGTACCAGCCAGCCTGCAGCTGTAACGCAAGCGCCTTCCGCCGCACCAGTACAAGCTCAACCGGTCCAGCCGGTTCCCACAACTCAACCGGCGCCCGAGGATGAGGCTCCCCTGCTACCAGTGATTCCCGACGAGACACCCGCTCTCACCAGGTAGTAGAAGCTCCAACCTGCCGCCACCTGTGCTAACTTGCTCTCATGAGCAAGCCACAGGTGGTATGGACAATCGCTGGATTTGATCCTACTTCCGGCGCCGGAATTACCGCCGACCTCAAGACAATTGCAAGCCTCGATTGCTACGGAGCCGCCTGTATCACTGCGTTAACCGTACAAAACACATTGGCGGTACGGCGTACAGAGCCTGTTTCGCCCACCACTGTTCAAGAAACACTTCAAGCACTGGCTGAAGATCTTCCGCCCACATCCATCAAGATAGGAATGCTCGCATGCGCGGAGATCGTGACGGTCGTGGCTGACTTCCTGGCGTGCCACCCCGGCTGTCCCGTAGTCCTCGACCCCGTTCTGCGCTCCTCCTCCGGCACCGAGCTGCTCGATGCTGCTGGAATTCTCGCGCTTCGGGACCGACTGCTTCCCTTCGCGACCGTCGTGACCCCCAACCGTTCTGAAGCCGCCATTCTCACCGGCCTTCCCATCCAGGACGCAGAGGCCATGGCCATTGCGCTCCGCCACCTCGGAGCCTCGTCAGCCGTGGTTACCGGCGGCGACCCTTTCGAGCAAGACTCCCCCGAAAATGCAAACAACTCACAGGACGTGCTCGCCTACTTCGTCCGGGAAATGGATTTCCTCGAGACTCTGTCCACCCCACGCCTGCGCTCCACCTCTACCCACGGGACCGGATGCGCCTTTTCCACGGCAATCGCCTGTGCTCTGGCCCAAGGTCAGAACATCCCGACCGCGGTCACCTCGGCCAAGGCATTCGTAACCCGGGCGATCGAGCGCGCACCCGGCCTCGGCAGGGGAAAGGGGCCCATGGGCCTCTAGCACGCGGGCAGAGACTGGCCAATCTTCCGTCTATAAGCCAACTTCAGAAGGTTCCCGTGGTTCTAACTACAAAGATTAGTGGTGAATGAAATTACCTGGGTTTCGATCCCCTTGGATCCAGGTCTGACGCAGAGTTGGCGACGCGGATTTCCGTAACAACGCTGCTTGATGGTGCGTCGGCAGACATGTTCGATTTTGCATCCTAATTCACAGAATGTGACGGATTGCAAGTTCTTTGTGGATATATTTTCGATTGGGTTGACCTTTGATATCCCGGATTCATACAATCGGGTATCGCTTTTAGGTCACAAGCCTTAGGCGTTGAAGTGCAGGGGGAAATTTCTATTCGAGGTGTTTGATTGCGACGAGTACTGACCCATTCCGTCTACGCATTGCTTTTGCTAGGCGGCACCATGGGAGCGGCACCCGGCCATACAACATCGGCCTCCCCGAGCGCACCAGCCTTTCTGCCGCTTCCACAGCAGAAACCAAGGGAGTTTGAGCCTGCCACCAAGGCGTATCAGGTGGGCAAGGCTTCTTGGTACGGTGGTCTCTTTCAGGGTAAAGCAACTGCGAGCGGTGAAGATTACGACATGTACGATTTCACCGCCGCTCATCGCGAACTGCCTTTGGGCACTTTCGTTAAGGTAACAAATCTGAGGAACCTGAAGTCTGTAGTTGTCCGCGTGAATGATCGTGGGCCTGTGACTCCGGGAAGAATCATAGATTTATCGTATAGCGCTGCCCGTAGCCTTGGTATGAGCAAGAAGGGCCTGCAGAAGGTTCGGGTCGACATCGTCGAGCCCCAGGATGCGGAAATGGCATTGGCAAAACAGCCAGCAATGCGGCGTTGAATCCGACTTCACTCATTTCTAACCCGGCCCTATGGCATACCCCCGCTGTAGGGCCTTTACTTTTTTACCGCATCAAATTTTCCGAGCTCATCATCCCACCCACCGTCTGCTATGAGTTATTCTTTCCCTATGCGAGATGGAAGAGGAAGTTTGATTGTTGCGCTGGATGTTCCCGATTCCATCAGGGCTCGCGCTCTGGTGTACGCGCTTGGCGACGCCGTAAGCTACTATAAAATCGGCAAGGAACTTTTTACCGCCGAAGGCCCCGCTTTTGTTCGTGAACTGGTCGCCAGTGGCAAGCGGGTCTTTCTGGATCTCAAGTTCCACGACATTCCAAACACCGTCGCCGCGGCTGTCCGCACGGCTGCCTCCCTCGGAGTCTCGCTCCTGACGGTTCACGCCGGAGGGGGCTCTAAGATGCTGAAGGCTGCCACAGAAGCCGCTTCGCAATCCGATACTAAGCCGACCATCCTTGCCGTCACGGTGCTCACGTCCATGACGCAAGAAGATCTGCTTGAAGTAGGCGGCCAGGGAACCGTGGAATCCCAGGTTCTGCGCCTCGCCGGATTGGCCATTAACGCAGGGTGCGGAGGAATCGTAGCCTCGGCACGGGAAGCGGCTCGTTTGCGCCAGGAACTCGGGTCCGGGTTCGTCCTGGTCACTCCCGGCATCCGCCCTGCCGGGGGCATTGCTGCCGACCAGGCCAGGGTGGTAACTCCAGGGGACGCTATACGCGCAGGTGCCAACTATATCGTGGTAGGTCGTCCCATCACCGCCTCCGATGATCCCGCGACAGCGGCGCGCAACATCACGGAGCAGACCGAACGAGCTTTTCAACATTAGTCGTGGGCAAGGATCTATTTGCGTGCTGAAAAAAGCTCTCGAATTATCGAGAGCTTCTCGTATGCACCTTCAATAGCTTGGTTTATTTCGGGCTCTGTGTTCCGCTGTCGGGGCTGTTCTCCGCCGCCTTGGAGTCGGTTGAACTGTCCGTAGAAGTGATTGTGATTGGCTTGGCGTAATCGGGCTTATTCGCCGAATCCGGATTGCTGCTCATGCTTTTCGGAGTCGAATTAGTGTCGGTGCCGTTGGTTGCCGGCTCCGACGGAGTAGCGCCCGGACGCATGTCGTCTTTATCCGACTTGCCTTTTTGTTCGGTTTGCACACCGGTTGCAGGCGTTTCACCTTTCGGCGTCATTCCCTCATTCGGTGTTGAAGGCGTACCCATCGCTCCCGGTCGCTCGGCCTGCGAATCGGACTGCGTGCTGGCTCCGCTTTGTTTTTCGCCTTCTTTTACCGCTGGCAGATCGCTCTGCGTGTCGGTATGTCCTCCTGTCTGCGGTGCCGTCGCCGTAGAGCTTCCCGCCTGTGAATCCATCGTGCTACTGGTGGTCGAGGTGCTTGTGCTGGTGCTGCTCTGCGCCAAAGCCATACCGCTTGCCATCAAAGCAACAGTTGCCACGTACATCAGTTTATTGATCTTCATCTGCTGTGCTCTCCCCACGATCATGCTTGCGCTCAGGGCTGCGCTAAAGATTGGTTCAACATCGCCCCTGACGCCGATGTTGCGAGTTTCTCTCGAACTCCCAACTGATTAGAACCACACTTCGCACCGCGGGTTGGGTCAATCCGAAACCCCCGTTCCCTTTTTCAGAGACCCTGCTTGTGAACGCCGGAGCTGCTCACTCGTTATAATGGTGGAGCTTTGATTCCTCATAGGCTCAGATTCCTTTTCGCGCTCCCGCTTCTGCTCTCCCTCGTCACGGCCATGGCTATCGGCCAATCCGCGCCGGGCACGCAGACTGTCCTCGTTCTTCCGTTTGACAACTCCACCCATCAACCCGGTCTGGAGTGGATCAGCGAAGCTTTTCCTGAAATCCTGGGGCAGCGCCTGAATACGCAGTCACTTTTCCTCATCAGTCGCGATGACCGCCAGTACGCGTTTGACCGCATGGGGATTCCCGTTAATCTCCATGCCTCGCGAGCAACCCTCTATCGCATCGCCGCCCAACTCGACGCTGACTATATCGTCCTCGGTAGTTATTCCTATGATGGGCAGACGTTCACCGCCCGGGCGCAGGTCTTAGATATGAAGGCCCTTCGCCTCTCTCAGGATCAGGTTGAGAGCGGGTCTTTGACCGAACTCCTAACCGTCCAGACTGCCCTCGCCTGGGACGTGCTTCGCCAAATGCGACCAAACTTTCCCGAGCCGCGCCAGCAATTCGTCCAGCGCGCCCCCGCCATCCGCCTCAACGCCTTTGAGAACTTCATTCGCGCCGTCGTTGCCAGCGGCACCTCGGAGAAGATTCGGTATCTCAAGGCAGCCATCGCCATCAATCCCCAGTACGCGCAAGCCATCATGCTGCTGGGCAAAACCTACTTCTCCGCCCGCGAATACGACCAGGCGGCGCTCTGGTTTGCCAAGCTTCCAGCCGACGACACCGCTTCCGGTGAAGCGCATTTCCTGCTCGGCCTCGCCCAATTCCATCTCGGACAATTTGAGAAGGCATCCGCTGCCTTCAAGGCTACTGCCGAGCGCGTCCCTCTCACCGAGGTCCTCAACAATATTGGAGTCACCGAAAGCCGTCGCGGCCGCCACGACGCAGCCGACTATTTTCAGAAAGCAGTGCAGGCCGATCCCTCCGATGCCGACTATCACTTCAATTTCGCCCTTGCGCTCTATCGCAAGGGTGACATCGCCGGAGCTCAGCGCCAGTTACGTGAAACCCTGAGCCGCCGTCCCAACGACACAGAAGCGCGCCAGTTCCAGGACGCGCTTTCCGCCAGCCTCACCAGTGCGGTCCATCCCGCTGTGCTCGCCGTCCCGCTCACCCGCATCAAGCGAAACTACGATGAAAGCTCCTATCGCCAGCTAGCCGTCGAACTGCAAAACGCAATAGACGAGTCGGTGCGAAAGGCGAAACCTTCCGATCGCGTCGCGCTGCACCTGGAGCGGGCACGTGAATTCCTATCAGATGGTGCTGCCGCTGAGGCCGAGAGCCAGTTCCGCGATGCCCTCGCGCTTGAGCCGAAGAATTCCAGCGCTCTCGCAGGACTCGCACACGCTCTGCTTATCGAAAACAAAGTTCCGCAAGCCCGCCGCGAAGCTCTCGGGGCACTCCGCCTTGAGCCCAACGCTGAAGCTTACCTCGTTCTCGCACGCGCCGACCTCCACGACAAAGACAACGCCGGAGCCGAGCAGAACCTGCAAAAGGCACTGGCCCTCGATCCCAACAGTGCCGATGCCAAGGCTGTGAGGCAGGAGGTCCAGAGCCGTCGTGCCGAGGCCGCTCCTTCGCCCGAGTAGTCATTGCACTATTCCCGCTCCGGCGTTAGATTTGTGCCGACGCAAGCTTTCTTGGAACGTGTCGTTTCCGCAGCTCGATCTGGCATGAACAAGCCGTCGCCACTCACCTGAAAGATTGCGTACCGGAGGTTTCCCGTGAAGCGCCTATTCCCGCTTCTTATCGCGTTTTCAATGAGCTTCGCAGTCTTGCCGACCACCGCGCAGGTGCTGCGCATTCATATCGACGGCACCATTCATCCCATCGCCGCTGAACAAGTCGCTCGCGCAGTTGATGCTGCTCAAGCGCGTCACGCCTCCGCATTGCTTATTCAGATCAACACTCCCGGCGGCCTGCTTGATTCCACTCGCGAAATCATTGCGAAGATCGAATCATCCACCGTTCCCGTCATCATCTACGTAGGCCCCAGCGGAGCCCGCGCTGCTTCGGCCGCATTCTTCATCCTCCAATCCGGCGATGTGGCCGCCATGGCTAACGGAACCAACACCGGAGCCGCGCATCCCGTGACCATCGGCGGCGGCAAGCTCGACGATGTGATGAAGACCAAGATTGAAAACGATACCGCCGCCTTCCTCCGCTCCTACGTCTCGCGCCGCGGACACAACGCCGAGGAAGCCGAAAAAGCGGTGCGCCAATCAATCTCTTGGACCGAAAAAGAAGCGCTCGACCTCCATCTCATCGACATTACTGCCCGCGATGAAGCCGATCTCCTCAAGCAACTCGATGGACGCACCCTCCACCGTTTCGATGGCTCAACGACGATCCTCCACGTCGCTAACCAGCCTGTCGAAGAGCTTCCCTCCACCTTGCGCCAGCGCGTGCTCGGCTGGCTCATGGACCCCAACATCGCCTTCCTGGTCCTGGCTATCGGAGCCCTATCGCTCTACGCGGAATTCAACCACCCCGGAGCGATCATCCCCGGCGTCGTCGGAGTGATTTTCATCCTCCTCACGCTCTTTGCGCTCAATCTTCTCCCAACGCGTTATGCTTCGCTAGCTCTCATCGGATTAGCTTTCGTGCTTTTCGCGCTTGAAGCAAAATTCGTCTCCCACGGCATCCTCACCCTTGGAGGCATCGTCGCGCTCACTCTCGGCGGCGTCCTTCTCGTCGATGGGCCCATTCCCGAAATGCGCGTCAAGCTTCTCACGTCCATAGCCGTCAGTCTTCCTTTCGGACTGATCACGGCTTTCCTCATGTCGATTGCCTGGCGTGCCCGCCGCAACAAGATCGCGACCGGTTCCCAAGGAATAATCGGGGAGCTAGGCATAGCCCGCAGCGACCTTGCTCCCCACGGAAAGGTATTTGTTCACGGCGAGCTATGGGATGCGCACTCCGCCAAGCCACTGCACGCCGGAGCCCCGGTCCGTGTGGTTTCCATCCACCAGTTGGAACTTGAAGTCGAGCCAATCGCTTAACTACAGTCCACGCCTCCAAGTGAAAAAGGCAAGAGCCGAAGCTCCTGCCCTTTTCGGCACAATTCATTCCGATTAGTCGTAGTATTCCAGACCCAGGTGAGTGATCAGCTCTTCGCCCTTGATGTGGCGAAGCGTGTTCTTCATCTTCATCAACTGGATGAACAGATCGTGCTCAGGATACAGTCCGGGAGCAGTCATCGGAGACTTGAAGTAGAAGCTCATCCACTCCTGAATTCCGATTCCCTTCAAATCGCTCGTGCGCGCTGCCAGATCGAGGAACAGGACGATATCCAGCGCCAGAGGTGCGGCCAGAATCGAGTCGCGGCAAAGGAAATCCACCTTAATCTGCATCGGATAGCCGAGCCAGCCAAAGATATCAATATTGTCCCAGCCTTCCTTGTTATCTCCACGCGGCGGATAGTAGTTGATGCGCACCTTGTGGAAGATGTCTCCGTATAGCTCGGGATACAGCTTCGGCTGCAGGATTTCGTCCAGTACGCTCAACTTCGACTCTTCCTTCGTCTTGAATGAGCCTGGATCTTCCAGCACTTCGCCATCGCGATTGCCCAGGATATTCGTCGAGAACCAGCCGCTCAATCCAAGCAGGCGGGCTTTGAAACCCGGAGCCAGAATCGTCTTCATCAACGTTTGCCCGGTCTTGAAGTCCTTACCGCAGATCGGTGCATTGTTCTTGCGCGAAAGCTCCTGCATCACCGGCAGATCGACCGAAAGATTCGGCGCGCCGTTTGCGTAAGGCACGCTTTCCTTCAGAGCCGCGTAAGCATACATCTGGGACGGCGCTATATTCGCGTCGCTCGCTTCCAGGCCCTTTTCAAAAGCTTCCACCGACGCGTGAACTTCGCTTGCCTTCTGGAAGCTCTCCGTCGAACCGCACCAGATCACGACAAGACGGTCGCAGCCGTTTTCCTTCTTGAAGTTGCGAATGTCCGCGCGCAGTTGCTCGGCCAGTTCCAGCTTGTTCTTGCCCTTCTTGACGTTCGGTCCGTCGATCAGCTTGACGTATTCGTGATCGAATACCGCCGGCATCGGCTTAATAGTGTCCAGAAACGGTTTGAGTTGAAGAATGAGTTCCTTTTCAAGAACCTTTGCCTTGGCAGCCGCTTCATAGGCGCTGTCCGGGAAGATGTCCCACGCGCCGAATACGATGTCGTTAAGGTCGGCGAGAGGCACAAAGTCCTTGATCATGGGCGAACGTCCGTCTGTACGCTTTCCAAGACGGATTGTCCCCATCTGCGTCAACGAGCCGATGGGTGCGGCAATGCCCTTGCGAACGGCTTCGACGCCGGCTATGAAGGTGGTAGCCACCGCCCCCAGTCCGACGACCATTATGCCAAGCTTTCCTTTGGCTGCTGCGATTTCAGTAGGAGTATTTTTCTGCCCTGTCGCCATCTGTATGAATCACTTCCTTAAAGAGTCAACGTCAATACCACAAACAACTTATGCTCTCTCCTGCAGCACTGCTTTGGCAAACATGTTGTAGTATGTGGCGCAACCAGACTATCGAATGGCGAGCATTGCGGGTTGTGATGCGCTTTCGCCCAGCGAACGGGAACGATTCTGCATCGAGCTGCTAACGCTGCTCATTTCCCTGAATTGAGCTCCTCGCGCTCGCTTTGTCTGCCCCCAGCCAAGTGAGACAATACGAGTTCGCATCACAGCCCCGAGCATGTGACGCTGCATTCCACGAGGAGCCATGCCAACGACCGCAAGCCCCGTAGTAGCAAGGCTCTCCCCCGGAGAAGCCGTTGCGCAGCACACCATCACCTCGTACACCCTCACACCAGAGCAACTCCACAAGTCTGAGGGACTCCACCGGACAAGCGTAATGCTCTCGCTGACCTCAACCGTCTTCGGAATTGCCATACTCATCTTACTGCTCGCCGTGCGCTTCGGTCCCCGGATACAGCGCGTTGCCGAGTCCCTCTCCCGACGTCGCCTCGTACAGGCAGCGATCTTCGTCCCTGCGCTTCTCCTTACTCTTTCGCTCTTCGAAATGCCGTTGCAGATTTATGGCCACCACATCTCGCTTTCCTATGGATTGAGCGTGCAGGGCTGGTACTCATGGCTGGCGGACTGGCTCAAGGGCGAGCTACTGACCCTGATCTTTGCCACCCTCACCTTGTGGGGCTTGTACGCCGGAGTCCGGCGCTTCCCAAAGCGCTGGTGGCTCTACGCATGGATGGCCACCCTGCCAATCATGGCCGCAATGGTTTTTGCCGCGCCCATCATCATCGATCCCATATTCAACCGCTTCGAGCCCCTGGCTAAATCAAATCCCCAGCTCACCACCCAGCTCCGCAGCCTCGCTCATTCCTCCGGACTCGACATCCCCGAATCCCGCATCTTCCTCATGCATGCCAGCGATAAAGTCACCACTTACAACGCCTACGTGACGGGCTTCGGCGCAACCAAGCGAATCGTAGTGTGGGATACAACCGCCCGCGACCTGACATTGCCGCAAACCCTCTTCATCTTCGGCCATGAGACGGGACACTACGTACTGCACCACATCTATCTGGGTATGACATTCACCGCGCTCCTGATGTTTGCCGGATTCTGGCTCGCCAAGCAGATCGCCACCTCCATGCTCGTCCGATACGGCAATCTACTGGGCATTCGTAGCATGGCGGACTGGTCCTCGCTCCCGCTGATCATGCTGGTCGCTTCCCTGCTCTCTTTCTGTGGCGAACCGCTCGAAAGCACCTTCAGTCGGTGGGAGGAACATAATGCCGATGCCTATGGATTAGCGATTACTGCACCAGTTACACCAAATGCCGGACAGGTAGCCGCTCAGTCGTTTCAGGTTCTAGGCGAAAAGTCGTATTCCTATCCCAACCCTTCGCGCCTTCTTGTCTTTTGGAGCTATTCTCATCCGCCCATTTCCGATCGAATCCGGTTTGCCCTTACGTCTAGTCAGCGGTTCCGCACTGAATAAGCATGTCTTTTTCGAGACACTTACATTTGTCTGGACAGACGCCAATGCCCGTTGGATACTTCTTTCCGCAGATCACCTCCTCAACTGTTTGAACGCATGTCCGTATTAGGCTTCCCCCACTGCAACAGGCATTTAAGGCGGATGGGTGGCTCTATGGAGCGTCGAAAGGTTGAGTCTTTACGATCGATTGCACACAGGTTCAAGCCGGCAGGTCGCAACGCGGATGGCCCGACTCACCGTTTCCCATGGGCCTTCAGAGGGCTAGTCATCGCAGCCCTGATCTCATCGCCCTTTTGGGCTTGCTAAATGAGCCTGTCTCCAAACGCATTTCTGTGAACTTTCCAGCCTCTACTCCAGTCCAAATTCCTTCCAGCGCTTGCTGATGCGCTGTTTTACTTCCTCTGACATTTCAACCTCATCCGGCCACGGCCGATCAAACCCTTCCGCCGACCACTTGCGCGTCGCATCGATGCCCATCTTGCTGCCAAAGTTCGGCAATCGCGAGGCGTGATCCAGCGAATCCACTGGCCCAAGTGTGAACTGAATGTCGCGCTCGGGATCGATATTGTTGAACGCCCTCAGCGTGACCTCTCGCAAGTCTTTGACATCGCAGTCTTCATCCACCACCACTATGCACTTGGTGAACATCGCCTGCCCCAGCGACCAGATCGCATTCATCACCTTGCGCGCCTGCCCCGGGTACGACTTCCTGATCGAGATAATCATCAGGTTGTGCGCCACACCCTCGGGAGGCAGATGGAAATCCACCAGTTCTGGAATCATCATCTTCGCCGCCGGCAAAAAGATGCGCTCCACCGCCAGCGCCATCCATGCATCCTCCTGCGGAGGCTTGCCCACCACCGTCGCCGCGTAGATCGGATTCTTGCGGTGCGTAACGCACTGCACATGAAACACCGGATAGAGGTCTTCCAGCGAATAGAAGCCCGTGTGGTCGCCAAACGGGCCTTCCACCTTCATTTCACCAATGTCGACATACCCCTCAAGCACGATCTCCGCATTTGCCGGAACCTCCAGATCGACCGTCTCGCACTTCACTACTTCCACCGGCTTGCCTCGCAGAAATCCTGCGATCATGTATTCCTCAATATCCGGCGGTGCTGGCACAATCGCCGCAAACGTCAACGCCGGATCCGTCCCAATCGCCACCGCCACTTCCATGCGTCCATTCACCGGCTTACCCTGAACGGCGATACTTCCCCCGCCGCTCCGCGCCATAATGTCCACCGACGAGGTGCGTCCCAGCGTTGGCCCATTCGCCACTGCCGCTCGCATCAATTCGCGCTGGTGCTCGGCCGCATTCTTGTGCCTCTGCCAGTGCATCCCCGTGCTGGTGGCATCGTAAACGTGCATGCGATACATCCCAATATTCCGCTTGCCCGTTCGCGGATCGCGCGTCATCACGCAAGGCAGCGTAATGAATCGACCTCCGTCCTGCGGCCAGCACTGCAGAATCGGAAAATCAAGCAGCGAAAAGTTATCGCGCTTGATCACCTCTTTGCACGTCCCGGTCGAAACGCGCTTAGGAAACAGATTTCCCAGGTCGGCAAGCATCGGAAGCATCTTGATCTTCTCGAGCAAGCCCTGCGGAGTCTTGACGTCCATCATCTGGTGAATGCGCTGCGCAATTTCATCCAGCGAATTCGAGCCCAGCGCCAAATTCATGCGCCGCTCCGAGCCGAACTGATTGATGAAAATCTTGTGCCCCGGATGTCCCTTCACATTCTCAAACAGCAACGCCGGACCGCCCGGACCGCGGCCATTCTTCGCGCCCCACTTCGACACGCGGTCAGTAATTTCGGTGACTTCAAGAATAGGATCAACTTCAGCTTTAATGCGCTTAACCTCGCCAGCTTTATCCAGCGCCGCTATCCATTCACGCAAATCGTTATAGGCCACAAGGACTCCAGTGCTAATTTCCAGCAACGATTATAGCGGCAACAATGCCAACCCCCACAGCGCACAAAAGGCGCGGATCGCTCCGCGCCTTTCTACCTCCGTTCACCGCATCTATCGGTACTCGTTCATGATCTTTTCCAGCACGCTCTTCGGAGGCCGCGTAGTCTCCTGTGGCAGCGTACCAAGGGGGCTATCCACCAGGTTAAGCATGTCGGTAAAGCTCGGTTGCCCAGGGTTCAGATAGAACAGCCCCGTGAGCACCTCATCCTTCGCACGGGCCTCCGCCAAACGGGTCAACGCCGCAATCCGGTCCGTGGGATTGTAATCTTCCTCCAGCTTCGTCAAGTGCATCCGAGAACCGTCGTGCAACGAGATGTCAATCCCGCTTCCCTCATCGTACTCGACGTCGATTTCCTCAAAAGCCGGTACGAAATTAATATCCTGCAGCGGCTCCTCGTGATCCTTCATGAACTTATAGCTCTTCGTCGAACCCTCATGGTCATTGAAGGTCACGCATGGCGAGATCACGTCCAGCATTACCGTTCCATTGTGCGCAATCGCCGCCTTCAGCAGCGCCTGCAACTGCTTTTTGTCGCCGGAGAAACTGCGAGCCACAAACGTAGCTCCCAACTCAATCGCCAGCGCGCAGGTATCAATCGCCGGGAGTTCATTGATGATCCCCGTCTTCAACCGCGATCCCACATCGGCCGTCGCTGAAAATTGCCCCTTCGTCAGCCCATACACGCCGTTGTCTTCGATGATGTAAATCAGCGGAAGATTGCGGCGCATAAGATGAGCAAACTGCCCCATGCCAATCGACGCCGTATCCCCGTCGCCGCTCACGCCAATGTAGAGCATCTTGTGATTGGCCACCGCCGCGCCGGTCGCAATCGCCGGCATGCGCCCATGTACGGAGTTGAAGCTATGCGCCCGCCCCATGAAGTAAGCAGGGCTCTTCGATGAGCAACCGATGCCGCTCAACTTGGCGACATGCTCAGGCTCTATTCCCATCTCATAAAATGCGTCGATGATGCGCTCGGAAATCGCATTATGACCGCATCCCGCGCAAAGCGTCGATTTTCCCCCGCGATAATCGATCACGGAGAGGCCAATGCGATTGGTCTTCACAGTCGGAGTATTCGGTGTGGTAGCCATTACTTCTGCTCCTGCTCTTGCGACAAAATGCTGTCGGTAACGAAGCGGGCATCGAGTGGGTGTCCGTTATAGTGGCGAACGCTGCGAAGCTTCACAACGTCCTCGCTCGCAATATCCATCTTGATCAACTGCAACATCTGCCCGTCGCGGTTCTGGTCCACAACGTAAACCCGCTCATGCGCAGCGATAAATTCATGTACCGCCGCATTGAACGGATACGCCCGGACCCGCAGATAGTCTGCTTCGATTCCCTGCTCCTTCAGTTGATCCACCGTCTCCACCATAGCCCAGTGCGAAGAACCGAATGCGATGACGCCAACCTTTGCACCCGGCGCGCTATGCTCCAACACCGGCCCCGGAACGATCGTTCGCGCCGTCTCCCACTTGCGGTCTAGCCTGTCCAGATTATTGACGTAATCATCCGGACGCTCCGAGTACTGCGCCTTCTCGTTGTGTCCACTGCCGCGCGCAAACCATGCGGCGTTCGGATGCAGCGTTCCCGGCAATGTGCGATACCCAATGCCGTCGCCATCCACATCCTTGTAACGCGCAAAGCTGCCGAGCCGATCGAGCTCTTCCTTGCTCAACACCTTGCCGCGATCCAGCGGCTTCTCCGGATATGGAAACGGATCGCTGACCCAGTTGTTCATTCCAATATCGAGGTCGCTCATTACAAACACCGGCGTCTGCAAGCGCTCCGCGATATCAAACGCCGCCCCTCCGAACTCGAAGCACTCCGCACAAGACGCCGGAAGCAACAAAGGATGCTTCGTGTCGCCATGGGACAAAAACGCCGTCGAGAGCAAATCGCCCTGTGCCGTGCGCGTCGGCAATCCCGTCGAGGGCCCAACCCTCTGCACATCCCAAATGACTGCTGGAATCTCCACGTAGTAGCCAAGTCCGGTGAACTCTGTCATCAGCGAGATTCCAGGCCCCGACGAAGCCGTCATCGCGCGCGCACCAGACCAGGAAGCGCCCAGTACCATCCCAATCGCCGCCAACTCGTCCTCCGCCTGTACCACGGCGAAGCTAGCCTTTCCGTCGGCGTCCACGCGATATTCCTTCAGGTAATCCGAAAGTGCCTCAATCAGTGATGAAGACGGCGTGATCGGATACCAGGGCACCACCGTAACTCCTGCAAACAGAGCTCCCAGAGCTCCAGCAGAATTCCCGTCGATGATGATCTTGCCCGCGTTCTCATTCATCCGCTCCACTTTGAACCGGGAGCTCGACAGGTTCGCCGCTGCATACTCGTATCCCGCGCGAGCCGCTGCAACGTTTATCTCGGTTGCGCGTTTCTTACCGCTGAACTGCTTACTGATGGCCTCTTCCACCTCCGTCATCTCCAGCGAGAGCAGATGAGCCAGCACGCCAACATAAATCATGTTGCGCAACAGCTTTTTCAGCTTAGGATCCGGCGCCACTGGAGCTACAAGCTTGTCAAACGGAACTGCGAAGAAGTTCAGATCGTCGCGCAATGTCGCCAGTTTAAGCGGCTCGTCGTACAGCACTGCCGCGCCAGGTTTCAAAGCCTTAACATCGTCTATGGCGGTCTCTGGATTCATCGCCACCAGCAGCTCTGTATCGCGCTTTCGGGCCACGTATCCATCTTTGCTGACCCGAATCGTGAACCATGTCGGGAGCCCGGCTATATTAGAAGGAAACAAGTTTTTGCCGCTCACTGGAACGCCCATCTGGAAGATGGTGCGCAGCAGAACGGAATTGGCTGATTGTGAGCCGGAGCCATTCACGGTTCCGACCTGAATACTGAAGTTATTTACGACGGGCTCGCGGTTTTGCCGACTGTCCGTGCCCTGGTTTAGGGCAACGTCGATACTTGCCATGGGAAATGCCATCCTTCGAGGGCGTGCGGTTTACCTACTGCAAACACTTGCATGGGCGTTGTCATTATACGGCAGCCGTCAACCCCCGCCTCTTTTCGCCCATCCGCCTGCAACCCTCGTCATCGGAACGCACGGATTGCACGGTGACCGGCACAAATCGCTGCGCTTTACAGTCTGATTTCACCAGCGTTCGCGGCGTTTGACCTCGCTACTCCTGACGGAAGAACTTCGCCATGTTTCTGAATTTCTCATAGCGGCCGTCCAGCAATTCGGAGGTACTCAGCTTTTTCAACTCCGCCAGGTTCGCCACCAGCACCTTGTCCAGATTCTCGGCCATTCGTGCATGGTTGGCGTGCGCGCCCCCCTCCGGTTCCGGAACAATCGCGTCCACGATGCCGAAGCCGATCAGGTCCGGCGCAGTGATATGCATCGCCTGGGCGGCCAGGTTCCGTTTGCTTGCGTCGCGCCACATGATGGACGCGCAGCCCTCTGGCGAAATCACTGAGTACACGCTGTTTTCCAGCATGAACACACGATCGCCAACCGCAATCGCCAGCGCTCCGCCCGAGCCACCCTCGCCCGTCACCGTCACCAGGATAGGAACCTTCAGTCGCGACATCTCGCGCAGATTATGCGCAATCGCCTCGCCTTGTCCCCGTTCCTCGGCGCCCAGTCCCGGATAAGCCCCAGGCGTGTCGATGAACGAAAATATAGGCCGCCCAAACTTCTCCGCGATCTTCATCGCGCGAACTGTCTTGCGATACCCCTCTGGATTGGGCATCCCGAAATTGCGATAGATCTTCTGCTTGGTGTCGCGTCCCTTCTGCGTGCCCAGCACCAGCACTTCTTCCCCGTGGAAGCGAGCCATTCCGCAGATCATCGCCGCGTCGTCTCCGAATGCGCGGTCGCCGTGAATCTCCGAAAAATCGGTGAACATATGCTGAACGTAATCCAGCATGTAGGGGCGCTGCGGATGCCGCGCTAATTCGGTGCGCTGCCATGCGTCATAATTTGCACTCACCTGTCTTCGCAGACCCTCGACCCGGTCACGCAATTCCCGGAGATGTTTTTGTGCGTCGTTGTTGCCGCCCGCAATCGATTCCAGTTGTTTGATCTGGCGTTCAACTCTTTCCAGTTCCTGGTCTGCCTTGGTTCCAGCTTCCATTCTTATCTTCCGCCAGTCTTAGTCGATCACCTTGATTGAGTCCGGGCCGCACAACTGCTCCACGCTCCTCATAAAGGCTCTGTCTGCTAACACATTATAGCCTTCAGCTTCCATCACCACTACATACTCACCGGGCCGCACCAGGTCGAACAGAACCTTCGCATCGCCCTTGGACCGTGTGAAGATTCCATGCAGTGCATCCACCGTTTCCGGCAGGGCGTCTTCCAACTGAATCGCAATTCGCACCGAGCGCGGCAGCTTCGCCTTCGCTTCATCCAGCGGAATGATTTCGTTGATAAACAGCTTCGGGGCCGCGTCTTCCTCTACCCTCACCGCCGCTTTCACCAGTACCGCAATCTCCAACTTCACCTTCTCGTGCAGCCTCTTGTAAGCCTCCGGAAACACCGCGGCTTCCACTCGCCCATGCATGTCTTCGATCACCAGTCCCGCCATCATATCGCCCTTGCGGGTTTTTGCAATTCGCAATCCGGTGATCAGTCCAGCTACTGATATGTCTTCATTCTTTGGTGTCGAACGTGTCATCGCCAGCACATCGGTTGTTTTCTTCGCGTGCAGGTCTTCGATCTTGTCCTGATATTTCTCCAGCGGATGGCCGCTGATCCAGAAGCCAAGAATCTCCTTCTCATTCTGCAGCCGTACCGATTCCTCCCAATCGGGTATGTTCGGCAACCGTTCGCCCGCACTCGCCGCCGGGCTCGCATCCTCGAAGATGCCAAACAATCCATGTTGCCCCGCATCGCGATCGCGCGCCGCCTTCTGTGCCTGTTCCATCGCCTTATCCAGCGCGTCCATCAACTGCGCGCGCCTTCCAAGTGAATCCATCGCTCCGCTTTTGATCAGCGATTCCAGCACCCTTTTGTTCAGCAGGCGCAAGTCCACCTTCTCACAGAAATCGTAAATGCCTTTGAAATGGCTATCCTTGCGCGCTTCAATGATCGAGGTAATCGCGTTGCCCCCGACGTTCTTCACCGCCGACAACCCGAATCGAATCTTGTAGCCTTCCGGCGAAATGATCGGGGTGAAGTTCGACGCCGACTCGTGTACATCCGGCGCCAGCACTTCGATCCCCATCTCCCGCGACTCGCCAATGTACTTCACGACATCTTCCGTCTTGCCCGTCACCGAAGTCAGCAACGCAGCCATGAACTCCACGGGATAATGCGTCTTCAGATAGGCCGTGTGATAGGCCACCAACGCATACGCCGCCGAGTGCGACTTATTAAAACCGTATCCCGCGAACTGCGCCATCAGGTCAAAGATGTGTCCCGCTTTTTCCTTGGAGAACTTGCGCTCCGCCGCGCCCTGCATAAAGCGAACGCGTTGATCGTCCATCTCTGCGGCGATCTTCTTACCCATCGCGCGACGCAGCAAATCGGCCTCGCCCAGCGAGTACCCGGCGATCACGTTGGCAATCTGCATTACCTGTTCCTGGTACACAATGACGCCGAGCGTCTCTTTCAGCAGTCTTTCCAACTCCGGCAGCATGTAGTCGACTTTCTTGCGCCCCCACTTGCGCTCAATGAAGTCGTCAATCATGCCACCCTGAATCGGTCCCGGACGATAGAGCGCGTTCAAGGCCGTCAGGTCTTCTACTGTCGTCGGTTGATAGCGCCGCAGCACGTCACGCATTCCATCCGATTCAAACTGGAAGACGCCCGAGGTTTGTCCTTTATGGAAGACCTTCTCGTATGTCTCCGTATCTTCGAGCGGAATCTTTTCCATCTCGATGGTTTCGCCGCGCGTCATCTTTATCAGCTTCAGGCAGTCGTCGATAATCGTCAGAGTCGTAAGCCCGAGGAAGTCCATCTTCAACAGGCCCATCTTCTCGACCGCCTTCATGTCATAGGCGGTAACGATTTCGTCGTTCTTCGTCTTGTACAGCGGCACCAGCTCATCGAGCGGCACCGGTGCGATTACCACCGCGCTGGCATGTACGCCGGAATTGCGCACCATACCTTCCAGCTTTTTCGCCGTATCCACCAGGTTGCGAATCGCCGGATCGTTGGTGTAAACGTCGTGGAAAGCTGCAACATCCGCCATCGCTTTATCAATCGTCATTCCAGGCGTTCCAGGAATCATCTTTGCGATGCGGTCCACTTCGTTGTACGGCATATCGAGCACGCGCCCGGTATCCTTGATTGCTGCCTTCGCTGCCATCGTGCCGAAGGTGATGATCTGCGCCACCTGCTCGCGCCCGTATTTTTCGGTCACGTAGTTGATGACTTCGCCGCGCCGGTTCATACAGAAGTCCACGTCGATATCAGGCATGGACACGCGCTCCGGATTCAGAAAGCGCTCAAACAGCAATTCGTTCTGGATGGGATCGACATCCGTGATCCCCATCGCGTATCCCACCAGCGAACCCGCTGCCGAACCCCGTCCCGGCCCAACCGGCACTCCGTTGTCCTTGGCATAGCGGATGAAGTCCCACACAATCAGGAAGTATCCCGGGAATTGCATCTGCTTGATAATGCCGATTTCGCGATTCAAGCGTTCTTCGTATTCGCCGAAGCTGTGTCGTAGCTTTCCTTTTTCCTTCAGCTCGCGCAGCAAATTCATGCGCCGCGCCATGCCCTCACGCGCAATCCGCTCGAAGTAGCTGTCAATCGTCTCGCCCGGCGGCACGTCGAATTTTGGAAACGGATTCTCAACTTTTGCCAGCTTCAGATTGCAGCGCTCTGCAATTCCCACCGTCCGCCGCAGCACCTGCTCATACCCTTGGAAGACTTTCGCCATTTCCTCGTAGCTCTTCACGAAGAACTGGTTGGTCTGGAACTTCATTCGATTCGGATCGGCAATCGACTTCCCTGTCTGAATGCAGACCATCGCGTCCTGTGCCAGGCAATCGTCCTCGCAAATGTAGTGGCTGTCGTTCGTCGCCACCATTGGAATATCGAGATCCTGCTCCAGCCGGAACAGGTCTTTATGGATCCGCTTCTCTTCCGCCAGTCCTTGGTCTTGAATCTCAAGAAAGAAATTACCGCGCCCAAAGATATCTTCCAGAGTCTTTGCCGCCACGCGCGCCGCGTCGTACTTGCCTTCCGTCAGCCGCTCGGCAACTTCGCCCTTCAGGCAAGCCGACAATCCAATAAGCCCTTCCGAATGTTCTGCGAGATATCGTTTGCTGACACGGGGCTTGTAGTAGAAGCCGTGCAGCGATGCCTCCGAGCATATCTTCGTCAGGTTCTTGTAACCCTTCTCGTTTTCGGCTAGCACAATCAAATGGTTGTAGCCGTCGCCTTGCGGCTCGGCGCGATGATCTTCCTTCTTGCAGACGTATAGCTCACAACCCAGAATTGGCTTGATCCCGGCATCCTTCGCGTCGTTGAAAAAGTGAACTGCGCCGAAAATGTTGCCGTGATCCGTCATGGCAACGGCAGGCATGTTCAACTCTTTTGCGCGTTTGCACAGCAACTTGGTGTCGCATGCGCCGTCGAGCATGGAGTAGTCGGTATGAAGATGAAGATGAACGAAATCGGAAGACATGGCTATGGCCGATTGTACCGCTCTGTCCGTCGCGAAGCAGCCTCAAGATGAGGAAAACCGGCAACTGGCCCAGCATTTCGCAGCTTCCGCCTTGCCCCGTAAACTACGGATTCGTCTGTTTTTAGAGCCTGACGAATTCTGCTAAACCCTGCTCAATTGCGCCATTTTGCGGCATAACCGCGCCAATTCCCTCGGCGCAATTGTGTCGGGATGGTGAATATCCATCCCACATTCCGAACTGATTTGCTACTCTTGTCGAACCTTTTTGCCCTGCCGCGAATCAAAGTACCAGATGCCTTAATACTCGGCATCATGGGTCCGAAGCGTGGACCGGGAGGTATATCGATGTTCGTCGATGTCTTCGACATGCTCTTCGGCTGTTGGCACAAGAGGTACAGTTTTCCGATTACCGCGAAAAAGGGGAACAACGTTCGTTCACAGGCTGCAAGCGTTACCGGGACCTATGTTGTCTGCCTCGACTGCGGTAAAGAGTTCCCCTATGACTGGAACAAGATGAAGGTACTGTCTGCCGAATCGGCACCCAGCGCCACCGCCCCACTTACGGCGGAGACCGTCGGCGGTCTCATCAAGGCAGCCTGAGTCCCATGCTGGCGACGTGCATGGTTCACGTCTGCCAGCCATTAGGACTCAACATCACTGGAAGCTGACGAACGCTGCCTGTCAGCCTCACTCAAAGCTAGACCTATATCCGCCTAACGACTCGCTGATGATTTAGTGGGGGCTGGTTCTTTGTTTCCCACCACTCGGGCTACAGCAATCATTCCGATTGCCTGCGCCGCCGCATCGTCCAACCTGCGCGTCCGGCGCAGCGCATCCACGGAGTTCACCTGCGCCGCTGCCTCGCTAACCTCCTGCACCACGGAGGGCGCATCCAGCGTGCTCTGCCGATTGCTCCACACCGCATTCAACGAACTGAACGCAAGATCAAAGTAGCGCGATGCAAGCTTCACATCGCCGCCAGTCCCGCTGGCAAAGCCGCTTGCCGCGGCCTCTCGCGCGCGTTGCGAAGGCGGCAGCGCTTCCAACTCCTGCATTCGATCCACCGTCGCCGATTGCATCGCATCCAGCACAGAAGCCGATTCATCCATGGGGTGCGAGATTTCTCCCTCTCCTCTCGCACTCTGCGCCACCTGCCTTGCCATCACGTCGCCAGAGAGCGCTTCGTCATACCTTTTTTCGCCCAGCACCGACTTCATCGCACTGGTCGTCACGTTCACGGCCACCGTGCGGTCGCCGCTCTCGTCCATCTGCCCTAACCACAGCAGAAATCGAAGCCCCGCCTTCTTTGCCACAGAGGGACTCACTTCGCCCGAAGCGCGTGCATACATGGCTGCAAAATTCGGTGCCTCATGCTGCATCTTCTCTGTGTCTGACGGAAGCGAGTCAAATAACTGTTCGAAGTGCTCCTGAGACCAAGCGGATCTCAGTCCCGCATGTTCCATCAATGCGAGTGTAGCGCGCGGTGCCAACTTCTTCTCCTGCATACCCGCATCGACCAGCTTCTGCGTACTTGCCGAAACCGCCGGGCACACAGAAATTGCCGCCACCAGCGTGGGTTCCGCTGCATCCACACTTTGCGGCTGAACGCTATCGACCAGCACCTGCACGGCTTTGCAATCCACCGGCCCGGAATTCAGCATGGAGACACCCGGCTGTACTCCTCGCTGAATCAAATCCTGCTCTATCCGCAAACCTTCGCGGCTATAGCCCTTCGCCAGTACAGGGCGTATCGGTGAGATCACGGAAGCCGCGGCGGCCAGCACCCGCAGCCTGTCTTGAGGCTCGCTCTGTGGCAACGCTACAGCCGCACGCACCACGTCATAGGCGAACTGTTTGCGTGAATCCAATGGCTTCGCCGTGAAATCCGTTGCGTTCACCTTACTACCGCGAGGCACTTCATTAGCTCGTCCGCCCTGACCGAACGCCGAGCCCATGCCAACAAGTGCGAGACATAGGATTGCCTTATTAGTTAATATCATCGCGCTAAAAGTTTACTTGATCGGCTAACAGTAGGCATCTCCAGCAAAGGATTGACCAAACGATCACCTCGCGCTTGCCTTTTCATCAAGTCCCTAGTTCGCGTGATACCGGCAAGCGTGTTCGCGCAACTCCCTGACGATCTCCTGCGCCGCCGATGTGGCGCGCTCGAACTCACCCGGAGGAAAGCTGATCGCTCCCACCCGCGCATGTCCGCCGCCGCCGTAGCGCTCACAGATTTTCGCAAGGTTCGTCATGTTTTCCGCATCGGTCCACGGATTCGACCCGACGGAGATTTTCACGCGGAAACTGCTCTTGCTCAGCCCGACACTGTAAATGCTCTTCGGATGGAGATAGTACGGAATGAATTTGTTGTAGCCTTCCAGATTGTATCCCGTCACATCGAAGAATATGGTTTTATCGTCGCACTCGCTATGTTTGCGGATAATTTCAATGGAGTGCTTGTGCCGCTCCAGCAGCGGTGGAATCTGTTCGGCGACAAACGGAGTAGTGACGATTTCGTTCAATGAGCGATAGGCCAGCAGTTCGATCAGCCGTGGAATAAACGTAGGGTCCTGATTTGCTTCGATCGCCATGGTGATGCGCATCGCTGGTTCCTTCATTCCGACCGCGACCTCGGCGCTCTCGTACGATGCGCCGTCCACGATGTCTGCCCACGTCACCAGTTCTTCCACCGGCGCCGTATCAAAACCAAACCGGCTCTGCGCAATCGTCGCCAGAAACTTTGTGCAGGACTTGAAATCAGGATCGAAGAATTTCTTGTTGCTCTCCTGACGCTCAAAATGTTCCGCGTCGTCCTCTGTCAGGAAAGCACTCTCATGATGGTCGAACCACCAGGTCAGCTTGTCCGACGCAAGATACTTGAAGTCAACGATTGCATTCTCGTCGCCA
Organism: Saccharimonadales bacterium (SeqCode); assembly: GCA_035539055.1. Classification (GTDB taxonomy): domain Bacteria; phylum Acidobacteriota; class Terriglobia; order Terriglobales; family Acidobacteriaceae; genus TOLSYN. The sequence continues at coordinate 29,072 of DATLJC010000077.1, forward strand.
TTGAAATCTTCAATGTTGAACAGTGCTCCAGCGCGATGCAGCAACCCCTGGTATTGGAACTCCGCGCTGCGCCGAATGCGCTCGCGGTAGAAGCGTGTAAACAGTGACGCCGAGCATGCTCCATCAAAACATTTATCGTGATAAAAGACCTTTACTGTCAATGGTTCCCTTTCTGCAAACTCGTCCGCCACGGTGTACTTCAGAATGCGCCGCATGAATGGAAGGAAAGCACCTAGAGATAAACGGTTTCGAATCGGAGTGTCAAGAGCGAGCAATTGTCTTGGCGCTTTCAACGCACTCAACTCACACATCGATTGCGATACTAAGCTCTACTCTACGCGATCTTGATAGCCTGATCCTCGGCCCATTCGCCAATCAACGGTAGCTTGAACTCCTGTCCCTGAAACGCTTTGATCAGCAGAATAACCCAGACCACAAAGAGCACCAGTTCCAGCATCGGCCACAGAAATATTCCCGCCACCGGCACATACAATACGATGCGCGGAATCATCGAGATTACCGCAAATGCCAGCGACTGAAAGCAGTGGAAGCGAACAAAACGATTGCTGCGAAACGGCTCAATCAGCAAAAAGACGATCGCCGGAATCAGAAAATACGACAGCGCTGCCGCCACATTTTCATTGATTGGCAAAGCCCCCGTGCCTCGACCTGTTCCGGTTGCGGGTCCGGTGGCCTGGCGTCCGCATTGCGGACAGAAACTGGCGGCATCGTTCAATTCCGTGCCGCATCCCGAGCAGAATGCCATCGCGACCCTCCTGGGCGAACCACGCCCTAACCTGAATATTCAGAGTGCCGACTCCCGTCAGAGGTTGCGCCGGATCAGAGTTCGCGGCCACCCTGCTGCTTCTTCTTCTGGCACTGGTCGCACACGCCGTAAATCTGGAACGTGTGCCGCGTCGTTGCATAGCGGTGTTTGCGCCCAATATCCTTTTCCACCTTCTCGATTTCCGGCGAAAAAAACTCAACCGAACTGCCACACTCTGTACAAAGCATGTGGTGATGGCTGCGCCGGTTGTACTGGTGCTCGTAGCGCGTAATGCCATCGTGGAAAGCCACCCCGCTGGCGAGCCCGCATTCGGCAAGTAGTTTCAGGGTGCGATAGACGGTGGTGAATCCGATTCGGGGATCGCTGCGCTTGACAAGTTGGTGCAGTTCTTCCGTCGAGAGGTGGTCGTGAGTTTCCAGAAATGTGCGCAAAATGGAGTCGCGCTGTTCGGTATGCTTCAACCCGACGCGCTTCAGGTGGCGGTTAAAAATCTCCTCGGCCTCCTGCATCGATTCATGCGAGAGATCGGAGTTGTCGTCGACTCGTTTCGGCAGCGTATTCATAGAATCAAGCTCGATGGAGGAAGCATACCATTCGGCTTTGATATTCTACACTCTGACTTTTTTAGTTGAGCTGGAGGATTAAGTGGCGGGCGATAAATTTAAAGTAGGCCTGATACAGATGTGCTGTTCACCCGAACCGGAGGACAACCTTGAACGCGCGGTTGAACACGTGCGCGAGGCGGCTCGCCGGGGCGCCCAGGTCATTTGCCTGCCCGAGCTCTTCCGCACACAATATTTTTGCCAGCGCGAAGACACCGCTCTATTCGATCTTGCCGAGCCAATTCCCGGCCCAAGCACGGCTCGCTTCTCTACCCTGGCTCGTGAGTTGAAGGTCGCCATCGAGGTCTCACTCTTCGAACGCCGCGCCCCCGGCCTTTACCACAACACTGCCGTCATCCTCGGCAGCGATGGCCAGATCGGCGGCATTTACCGGAAAATGCACATCCCAGACGATCCGCTCTATTACGAGAAATACTATTTCACCCCCGGCGATCTTGGATTCAAGAGCTTCGAATTGCCGGAGGGGTCGGTAGGAACGCTCGTATGCTGGGATCAGTGGTATCCCGAGGGTGCGCGGCTCACCGCCCTGCAGGGCGCAAACGTCATCTTCTACCCCACCGCCATCGGCTGGCATCCAGCAGAGAAGCAAGAGTGGGGAAAAGCACAATACGACGCATGGTTCACCATCCAGCGCGCTCACGCCATTGCCAACGGAGTCTTCGTCGGAGCCGTCAACCGCGTCGGCCACGAGACCGGCAACGTTCGCGGCAATCAGGCCGCCGGTGCGGGCCTGGAATTCTGGGGAGGCTCATTCCTCGCCGACCCCTTCGGCCGCATCATCGCCCAGGCATCGCACGACAAGGAGGAAATCCTCCTTGGCACCGTGGACGTGAAGCTGCAGGAAGAAATCCGGCGCAACTGGCCCTTCCTGCGCGACCGCCGAATTGATGCCTATGGCCCCATCATTCAGAGGTTTGGAAAGTAAATGACGAACCAGATTGCAGCAGAGTTCCCAGCCCCTCTCGGCTACCGTATGCCTGCCGAATGGGAGCCGCAAAGAGCGACCTGGCTCGCTTGGCCTCACAACCGTTCCGACTGGCCCGGGAAGTTCGAACCCATCCCCTACGTCTATGCCGAGATCGTTCGCCACCTCGCCCGTGCCGCCCGCGTCGAATTGATCGTCAACGACCAGCAGGCCGAGACTCGCACCCGCGCCATCCTCACCCATGCGAACGTGCTTCCCGCCCTGGAGACACGCATCGGTTTTCACCAGTGGCCCACTAATCGAGGATGGCTGCGCGACTCCGGTCCGATTTTCGTGAAGCACACAAATGGCAAAGTCGCACTCACCAACTGGACCTTCAATGCCTGGGCAAAATACAAGAACTGGCAGCTCGACAACCAACTCCCGGACAACATAGCCAACACCATCGGCTGCACGCGATTCGATGCCCCACCCAACGCCCGCGGCCCCATGGTCCTGGAGGGTGGGTCGATAGACGTCAACGGCCGCGGCCTTCTCCTGACCTCCGAGGAGTGCCTGTTAAGCCCCATCCAGCAGCGCAACCCCGGTATGACTCGCGAGCAGATCGAATCGACCCTCGGTGGAATGCTGGGCGTGAAGAAAGTACTCTGGCTCGAACGCGGCATCGTGGGAGACGATACTCACGGCCATGTCGATGACATTGCCCGTTTCGTCGCACCGCGTACCGTGCTTGCCGCCAGCGAAGCCGACCCTTCCGATGACAACCACTCGATCCTGAAGGAAAACCTGAAGCGTCTAAAGATGATGACAGACACATCGGGCAAAGCGCTCGAAGTGATCTCTTTGCCCATGCCTGCGCCGGTCATTTTCAAAGGCCAACGGGTTCCCGCAAGCTATGCCAATTTCTATATTTCAAATGGCACGGTCCTGGTCCCTACCTTCGATGACCCGAATGACCTCCCCGCTCTGAACACCATTCAGCACGTGCTTCCGAAGCACCGGGTAATACCCATTTATTGTGGAGATCTAATCTGGGGTCTTGGGGCTATTCATTGCATGACGCAGCAGGAGCCAGCAGAAGGCTAGAGAGCGCGCCGGCGAAATTCGTGTGCTATTTACGGCGGCGGTACCGTGCCACCTGCAGTAAGCCAAGCGCCAGCGCGCCAACCATCGGAACCACCATATAGTTTCCCGCCTCCGCGCGTAGATCGGCTTCCGACAGGAAAGTGCTCGACGTTCGCAGGTATTGGTCTTGTGCTGAGGCGATTGCCGCAGCCCGTGAATAGGTCGTTTTGCCTGTCGGTCCCGGTACATTCCTGCAGGTGGTGGAAAGATCATCTACGGCGAGGAAATTGATTGTGTCGCTCTCGGGATCGACGTTCGTGGTGCCTACGGGCATTGTGTTGGGCACAGTTCCGGTAATTGAGACCGTGTGGCCGGACTTGCCTTCCAACTGAGCCAGATTGCTGCCGGCCAGGTGATACTGGCGAGGGGTTACTCCGGCGACTATGAGATCGTAATGATCACCCGCCGACTGTACTAGGCATCCGCGAAATGTCCGAGGACTGAAATCTCCCGCAACAGAATCGCCTGACGAACTTTGTGTATCCTGCCCGAAGGCACACAGCGCGCTCAAGACGCAGGCTAACGTGAGAACAACGCGTTTCATCGCTATATACCTCTGGCAGGTGCCTGGCTGATTAGAGGTGAGGTGCTCTCTCCGGGTTTCCCTCGTTGCTCAAGAGCTGGCGATTATTTTGAATGGTTATTTCGACCGGCAGAGCCGCTTTAGCGACGCGCCGAATGCGATTAGGATATGCATATGCAGAATGATGGAGAAACTCAGGGCCAAGTGCCGGACGAACTCTGGATGGAGGAAGCGCTGCGTTTAGCGCACCTGGCCGAAGTAGCTGGCGAAGTTCCGGTCGGCGCCGTGGTCGTCTGCAAAGGCCGCATCATCGGGCGCGGATGGAATCAGGTGATTTCCACCAGCGATCCCTGCGGACATGCAGAGATCCTGGCCCTCCGCGAAGCCGCCCACGAGCTGGGCAATTACCGCCTTAGCGGCTGCGAGTTGTACGTCACACTCGAGCCATGCGCCATGTGCGCGGGAGCCATCGTCCATTCCAGAATTGCTCGCCTCGTCTTTGGCGCCTCTGATCCCAAAGCCGGAGCCGTCGGCGGAATTATGCAGGTTATTAACCACCCCCGCTTGAACCACAGGATAGAGATCACGCCGGGAGTGCTGGCGGGACGTTGCATGGAATCCTTGCAGGCTTTCTTCCGAGAGCGCAGGATACCTTCTGCCTGATTCACAAAGTTCTGCTTTCAACAAAGTTAAGGGCTGCCCCTGAGCAAGGACAGCCCTTAACTATTTCTGCTTACGACGCAAGTGGCCTACACCAGGTGCGTCAAATAGTACAAAGCGATAACCACGAACACTGCTGAGGTCTTAATGCACGTAACGGCGAAGATGTCTTTATATGACGTCTTGTGAGTAAGTCCCGTGACCATGAGCAACGTGATAACCGCGCCATTGTGAGGCAGAGTATCCATACCGCCACTAGCCATGGACGCAACCCTGTGCAGCACTTCCATGGGAATGCCGTGAGCGTTTGCCGCGGCGATGAACTGGTTCGACATCGCGGCCAGCGCAATACTCATGCCGCCCGACGCAGAACCCGTAATGCCTGCCAACACGTTCACGCTGATCGCTTCATTCACCAGTGGATTGGGGATATGCGACAGTGCATCGCGCACCACCAGGAAGCCGGGCAGAGCCGCAATGACCGCACCAAATCCGTATTCCGAGGCCGTATTCAGCGAAGCCAGCAGAGCGCCCGCGATTGCCGACTTGCTGCCTTCGGCAAAGTTCTTCGAGATTCTCGAATATCCGAAGATGACTACGGTAATAATGCCCAACACCAGCGCGGTTTCAACCGACCAGATGCCGCCCAGTTTCGTCACATCCTGTACAACCGGCTTGGCCGTGGAGTTTAACGCAACCGATGAAGATGCACCGTACAGGAGAGGAATCACCTTCTTCGTCATTACCCAGTTTGCGATTCCGACAACCAGCAGCGGCATAACGGCAAGGGCTGGATTGACCAGCTTACCTTCGTCCGCAATCACGGTTTCGTTGATGTGCCCGGTACCATAGCCTTCGCCGGCAGCGTGCGCCCGGCGGCGGCACCATTCCAGGTAGGCCATGCCGATGATCAGAATGTAAATGGCACCAAGTATGCCAAGAATGGGGGCTGCATAAATGGTGGTCTTGAAGAATGTCGTAGGAATGATGTTCTGGATCTGCGGTGTGCCTGGCAGCGAATCCATTGTGAAGGTAAACGAACCCAGCGCGATGGTGCCAGGAATCAAGCGCTTGGGGATATTACCTTGACGGAACATTTCAGCCGCGAACGGATAAACGGCAAACACCACGACAAACAAGGAAACGCCAAAATAGGTGAGCAGCGCGCAGACTGCGACGATCGACAGGATGGCGCTCTTTTCGCCCAGTACTCCAATGACCGCTCTTACAATTGACTTGGCAAAGCCGGAAAGCTCAATCAACTTGCCGAACAGCGCCCCCAGCATGAAGGCAGGAAAGTACAGCTTTACAAATACAACCATGCTCTCCATGAAGAGGCCGCTATAAATCGGCAGCACGGCACGGGGGCTGGTCAGCAAAACCGCAGCCAGGGCGGCGATTGGCGCAAACAGAATTACGCTGAAGCCGCGGTAGGCCACCAGCATCAAGAAGGCAAGCGCACCTATACAAATCAGAAACTGGATCATTCAGTTTTCCTCCTAGGGTTGGGGTAGCGTTGGTCTAGTTGAGCGCTATTCGTTCCTAGTTGTTTCATTAACTGAGTGTCATCAAGCAAACCCTCGAGGCAATTGGGATAGTGTACTTCGTCGAGATTGCACCACTTTCCCGACTCAAACATCGGGAATCAGCGAGTAAGCTTCTCACAATAAAGCGAAATCTCAAAGGAAAACGGTAGCCGTCTTGTTTTTCGCGCCCATCCAGGGATGAGGATAGGAGTGCTGCGACCTGAGCACATTACGTGATTGCCAAATCACATGTCAACGCTTTATCCATTGCACTTTGCTTTTGCTCGCAGACCGACTTTCCATTCCGGCTCACGCCCCATAAATGATCCGGCATTCCAAACAAAAAATTCCGCCCCCGAATCGAAGGGAGCGGAGGAATATCCCGCACAGGATGGAAAAGCTCAGTGAAACCCGTAAGCTCTAGAGTCTTACGCTCTCCGTATAGGCATTCAGCAGAATGTCCACCGGATGCAGCGCCTTCACGCCGGTGCCGTGCTCGATCTGCATCTGGCAAGTGGCGCACTCCGTCGCCACGGCCTGCGCCCCGCTGTCCTTGACCCCGGCAAACAGCTCCGAGCCCACCTCCATCGAGATTGGATACTTTTCCTTTTTGAAGCCGTATGTCCCAGACATTCCGCAGCACCCTGCGTTAAGGTCTTGAATATCAATCCCAGGAACCTGACGAAGCAGTTGATACCAAGGACGTCCAATCCCTTGCGATTTCTGATGACATGGCGCGTGATACGCAAGCTTTAGCTTCGTTGCCGCCGGTTCAAAGTGAGAATTGAACTTGCCCGCATCCTGTTGAGCCACCAGCAGCTCTGCCAAATCGAAGGTATTGGCAGCGATCTTTTCCGCCTTCTTCTCCAACTCGGCGTCACCTTCCAGCATTCTTCCGAAACCGGTCTTCAGCATGTGACCGCAACTGGAGCAGGCTGTAACCACTCTCGCTCCGGCTTCAACCGCCGAAGACATGCTTTCAACGTTCTCCCTGGCGCGCCTCCGCGCTTCCCCGGCGTCTCCATTCGCCAGCGATGGCACGCCACAGCATCCAGTCGCGGCCACTTCCGGCTGGAAGCCGTTGATCTGCAGCAACTCCAGCACACTTCGGCCTAACTCCGGCTGGTTGTACTGAATGAAGCATCCCGGGAAGAACACAACCCGCTCGCCCTTGTTCGCCGCATTCGGAACCGGAGTCTCCAGGTCAGGTTTCGTATATGCCGGAAACTTGCGTTCCGGAGTAATCTTCATTGCCCCCGACATCAGCAGTCGAACCGGCTTCAGCCCCAGCGAAAAGTTAGTGATCGCCGGAGCGATCGAACAAAGCTTGCCCAACAGTCCCGGACGCGCAAACCAAAAATCACGCAATTTGCGAACCGGAGTCTTCGTGTGCCGCGCCTTGGCTCGTTGAATCAGTTCGGAGACGTTTACCTCGTTCGGACAAGCCAAGTCGCAACGATGGCATCCCAGGCAATACTCAACCCACTCCGTATCGCACTCGATCCCCTCGCGCCGCATTCGTTCCAGTTCCGGCCCCAGGCGTTTAGGTCCAGGATAGGCGGGGTGCGCCGTGACCACCGGACATGCCGTGTTGCAGTCCGAGCACTTCAAACAATTGTCGAGTAAGACGTCATCTTTGCGCATATTGAACTCCTGCCCCCGCGGCCAGCATTCCGCAGACATATCCGCTCAGTACCGCCTTGGCGTTGCCCCCACGCGCACTGCTGTTCCTCAAAATAGCTCCTGCGCCAAAAACATTGTTGGCTATCACCGCGCCGGAGGAATCCACCGGCCGTAGATCATGGCTAAAGCTGTATGAATGTGTTCCCAGCAGCTTTCCTGAGAATGGCCCGGTAGCCAGAATCAATGCATCCGCCGAGACCTTCAACGGCCTTGCTGGAGTCTCCAGCAGCACGCCTTTACAATGGCCGTTTTCAATCTGAAGCTGCTGAATCGGGAAGCCCGTGTAGATCTCAACTCCCACTTTGCGCAAACGCGCCTCCAGTCGATTGAACAAGCGCATTCCGGGAATTGATGGCGGTAACGTCGGCAGTTCGCAAATCATGCAGCCCAGTTCCCTCTCCAGCCATTCAATCTCGTTCCATCCTGATTTCATCCCGAGAATCCCCGGCAGGATTAACAGTCTCACGGCCCGTGCCGTATCTTTCAGAGCAGCCCGCAGCTCTTCTCTAAAACCCGCATCGCGATCGTACCGGTTTGCAAACTGCAATGTTCCCGGCAACGTATCCGCCTCGGTTGAGAGCTTTATTTCGGTCGCAATGTATGTCGTCCTTTGCCCCAGTTTGCTGGAGTGATAGGCAAGCCTGTCGGCGACGAAACTACTGTCGAACGTAGACAGTCCCCTGATCCCGACCACCGCCACCCGATCCGCTGCCGTTGGGTCGCCATTCCACATGTAGAAAGGCGCCATGGAAACGGTTTGGAAGCTGCCAAGGATGGTAGGAATACTGCGCGCCTCTCCCACCCCGCCCCGGAACCCGCAACCCGCTATCTCCGTCAAATCCGAAAAGAAGTTGACTGCTTCTTCCAGAGAAGGCGTTGTCCAATCCATGTCCTGAATCTCAACGCATCCCGCGCCGAGCACAAAGGAACCCGGCCCCGTGCTGACCAGCGCCACCCGCAGTCCGCGATGGCTGGCAGCCGCCGCAGCCGTGATTCCGGCGATCCCGGCTCCCGCGACAATTACGTCAAACTGGTTGCTTTTCACGTTGCTCACCTGCCTTCCTGATTGTGAAAGTTGTAGGCAACGCCAAACAGGTCGTGACTCAAGTAGAGCTGCTCAACCTGCTTGCCCTGATGGATCGACGACTGGCCTTTCCAGCGTTCGTCAAGATACTTTTCGAATTGTGCCGAAGCCTCCGAGGCATTCCACCGATGCGTCTGGTACCCCGCGAGCATCGCCTTGTATCCACAGAAGGTTCCCTGGCATGGACCGAATCCTAAGCGTGTGCGCCGTCCTACATCGCCAATCGTTTTCGCTGGAATCGATGTTTCCCTCCCCAGCACAAACTCCAGTTCGGCGCGTGTCACCAACTCGCACTCGCAAACCACTTCTGCCAGTTCAGGACGAGCTTCAATGGCACTCACAATTTTCGCCAGATTCGCCCCCAGCCGTTTATCCGCCTTCTCCACCACCGGCATCGGAAGCAACTTGTGCGCCTTACGCAGTGCCGCCTTATCGTGCCGCGGCCTTAGCAGAACCTCATGCGTCGTGCATGGCACGTCCACCCCAAGCTTCTTGCACACCAGATCTACGACTGCCTTGGCCATCATCCGATAGGTAGTCAGCTTGCCGCCCACAATCGAAACAAACCCCTTCACCCCGTTCAATGACTCATGGTCGAGTAATGCAAATCCGCGGCTGATCTCGCGACCGCCCGCCGTGCTGGCGCTCTTCGGGACATACAGCGGACGCACCCCTGAGAAAATGCGCAACACCCTTGCGTCAGCCAGTGCCGGAACCAACTCCGCTCCGAGTTCGAGCAAATGCTGAACCTCTTCCGGCGACGCCGTCAGCCCTTCCGGCCCTGGTACCGTAATGGAGCTCGTCCCCAGAATGCACACAGGGCCGGCCGGGACCAGGATGTCTGCGTCTCCCGGCTTGCGGCAGCGATTGATCACTCGTGCCGAGAGCCGGTGATTCAGCACCAGCAGCGTTCCCTTGTCGCAACGCACCGGAACTTCCACGCCCGCCATCTCGGCCACTTTCTCGGCCCATCCCCCGGCGGCGTTCACCACAATTTCACAGGAGATGTAGTTCGCTTCGCCCGTCAGCGTGTCGCGATAGCGAACGCCCTTTACCTTGCCGTTGTCGGTCACAATCGCGTGGACTTCGCAATACGTTCTGAACTCTGCGCCGCGAGCCACCGCTGATTCGATGTTCGACAACGTGAGTTGAAAAACGTCCACATGCGCATCAGGACAAGTGAAAGCCCCGAGGATGTCTTCTGGAAGATTCGATTCCAGCGCCCGCGCCTCATCGGACGAAAGCCGCTCGCTCGGCAGTCCGATCTTCTTGCAAGCCTCAAACCACTGCTCGAAGAAATTAGGATCGTCCTGGTGGCACTGTACAAATAAGCCGCCCGTATCGTGAACGCAATGGGACGCAATGTGCTTGAGAATCCGATTTTCAGCGACGCACTCTTTCGCCGCCTCCGCGTCTTTCACGACGTAGCGTCCACCCGAATGCAGCAGCCCGTGGCAACGTCCAGTCGCTCCATTCGCAAGGTCTTTCTGCTCCAGGAGAACCGCAGGAATACCGCGCAATGCCAGATCCCATAAAATTCCGGCGCCGGTAGCGCCTCCGCCTATGATTACTACTCGCGTATCTTCCATCACTCCCCCTCTGCAATCGAGCCGAACTGGCTGAACCGTGCATAAGCGTTCGCGCGTGACGAAAGCTGCAGAGTAGGGCTCTCACCCATTGCTACTCATGAAATCTGTATTTTGGGCTACGCTCTGTGTGTGAAGACTCGCTCTTTTGGGGGAGCGCGATAGCAATGCAGGGCGTCAAGCGCATCTATACAGATTCATTTCCGGCGTGCGTTTCGCGCACACAGGTACAAATCTCTCTAGCGCCTTCGGTCACCCGCACGTGCTGATCTCATACGCTCTTCACGTGGCGGCGTGGAATGATCCAACCGCTTGAAGCTTGATACCGCGATCTATAAAAGTCAAGCAATAATGCGCCTCATTAAGTGCGTTCCGAAGGGACTAAGGTTCATCTCGAGAGGCATTTATCCTTAAGACCAATGCAGGCTGGAACGCTGTTTGTTTAGAGAAACCGAAATCTACCCGGACTCATCTACTGTTGCTGATGTGGGAGACTAAGCACGCTACTTGGGTCGTATTCCGGATACGATGAATTCGTATATACTTCGTTCGCGCGAATCGCAGACACCATTTCGTGTCAGTTATACACGGCAGAGCAAACTTTCGAAATTATGGCCGAGCCGAATCCGAACCGGCACATAATAGGAGGAGTTAAATGCCTTCTGGGCGATCATTGCTGGATGTGTCACGCAGGTCAGCCGCATACAAGGCAAATAGTGGGCCTCATGGCGCTGCGGCGGCAATGACGGAACTCGTACCGATTAAGCATCTGCTGGCTGAGACCCCGATCATTCCAGCGATTCGCGATCCAGAGCACCTCGACCTTGCTCTGGCCTGCCACGGCAAAGTGGTCTATTTTCTTTGTGGCGATCCGGAGAACATCGTTGACCTGCTGCAAAGAACGCTCGCAGGCGGCAAGCTACCCATCGTCAACATGGATCTGTTGAGTGGATTTTCACGCGATGCAAGCGCCCTCTCGTTCCTCCAGAAGCGCGGACTCAAGGGAATCATCTCCACTCATCACGAGTCGTTCCGGCACGCCCACGCACTCGGTATGTATGTCATTCAGCGAACGTTCCTCCTCGATCGCGGAGCCATGGAAAGCGTTGCCAACCAGCTCAGAACCACCGCTGCCGATGCCTTGGAAGTTTTACCCGCCATCGCCGCGCCGCGCCTGGTAGATGCCGTCCGCACGATTCGCCCCGAAATGCCCCTTGTCGGCGGCGGCCTTATCCAATCCATGCGCGAGATCGAAGACCTGCTCGCCCAAGGGTTAAGCTCTGTCTCCGTAAGCAATACCAAACTCTGGATTCCCTGAACTGAACCGGTGATTCCTCGCAACGCTATGCACGCGGGTAACTCACTTTCTCCGCGTTGCTTTTCGCCGATCGTTCCAGCATAATTTGACGGGAAGATTTGTTGCGCTCTGGATGGCTTTGATTGCTGAACCTGCCAAATTCGATCACCCTCAGTAGAATTGGCTGCATCCCATTCTTGATCTGGGTACTCTCCAGCAGCATTTTTCCGCGCGGTGAGCAGGAGCTGTTGGCTGCTGGTATCTTCATCCTTGCATCCATCACCGACGGGCTTGATGGATATTTAGCACGCAAGCATGGCCAGATCAGCAGCATGGGAATTCTGCTCGACCCCATGGCCGATAAGCTTCTCGTAGCCGCGGGACTGATCCTCCTCGTCCGCTTCACTCCCAACCTCATGCCGCCATGGATCGTGGTTCTGGTCCTGGGACGCGAGTTCCTGATCACCGGACTTCGCAGCGTAGCCGCCACTGAAGGCTTCGCTATTCAGGCCCGCGACCTGGGCAAACTGAAGATGGTTCTGCAGATTGTTGCGATTGTTGCCGCGATTCTCGCGCACCGCTGGTACGAGTGGAATTTCTTCGGCTTTATCATCGGCGTCGATCTGATCGCCCGCATGTCCATCTGGTTCATGCTGGTTGTATCGCTGCTCTCGGCTGTAGACTACTTCATCGCCTTCTGGGATCGCGTAGACCGTTCTGCCCGAAGCCACAGCAGAGCAGCCAAACCGAACCCGGCCAACGCCACCAACGCCTGATCGTCTGCCTCTCCAAGTTCCCCGCCCACAGGTGACGATATACACAGACGGCACAGGTGCCCCAGGTTCGCCGCGCGTTCTTTGCGCGGATAACCTGGGATAGTTGACTTTGTTCTCGCTCCTGCTCTTGTTCTTGCCGTTGCTCCCGCTTATTCTGCTCTTCTTCAACTCGGTCTTATCCCTTCCCTTCCAGCACCTGCAGCACGCCCTTCATAAAGGAAGGCAAATCGTCCGGGTTCCTGCTGCTCACAAAATACCGATCCACCACCACCGGCGCGCTCTCAAAGATCGCGCCCGCATTCACCAAGTCGTCCTTGATCCCCAAACTCCCCGTTACTTTCGCACCCTTGTACACGCCAGCCGAAATTGCCATCCATCCACCATGACAAATTGCCGCGACCAGCTTCTTTGATTTATCAAACTCCGCTACCAGACTTTTCACCTTCGCATCGCGTCGCAATTTATCCGGAGCCCATCCTCCCACCAGCACGATACCGACAAAATCCGATTCTTTCATCTCCGAAATCGCCGCATCGCTCGTGCACGGATACCCATGTTTCCCCGTGTACTTGTAGTCCGCACTCGGACCGGCCACCACAACCCTGTATCCGGCTTCCTGCAGCCGATATTTCGGATACATCAATTCCATATCTTCGTAAGCGTCTTCAATAAAGATCAGTACAGATTTCTCAGCCATTTTTCCTCTTCTCCAGAAAGCTGCTCACCAACTCGCGAACCGCCGCGCTGTTATCCCGCATCATTGCTTCCGCCGCCAGCATCTGCAACTCCCCTATAGAAAAATTCCTCATCTCCGCCTTAATGGCCGCCACGCGATTCGGCCGCACGCTGAGCGAGCGTACTCCGGCTCCCACCATCAGGGCCGCAGCTACCTGATCCGATGCCGCATCGCCGCACACTGATACATGACAGCCTGCCGTGTCCGCCTCCTCGCAAATCTGCCGGATCGTTCGCAGCACCGCAGGATGTACCGTGTCTTGTAACGCGGCCAGATTGGCGTTGCCGCGTTCGCTGGCCAGCACATATTGCGTCAGATCATTGGTGCCAATGCTGAAGAAGTCCGCCAGCTTCGCGAATCGCCCCGCAAGCAACGCTGCCGCCGGAACCTCCACCATCATCCCCAACTTCACCGGCCATCGATGCGCTACTCCCCCGCGCTCCAGTTCCATGTGCGCTTCTTCGGCAAACTCCCGCGCCCGCTGCATTTCCTCCGGGCTGGTCACCATCGGGAACATGATCCACACATCGTGGTCCGCGCCCTCGGCAACTCCCGCGCGCAGAATCGCCTTCAGGTTCGAGCGGAAGAATTCCGGGTAGTGAAACGATAGCCGCAGTCCGCGCACACCGAGAAACGGATTATGTTCCTCTATTGCCGGAAGGTACGCCAGAGGCTTATCCGCACCCACATCCGGCGTGCGAATCACCACCGGCCCCGCTCCTAACCCCGCCATCACCGCTGCCAGCGAAGCCGTCTGCTGATCTTCCGTTGGCATCGTTTTGCTCGAAGCATACACAAACTCTGTACGCAGCAACCCTACGCCTTCCGCGCCATTCTCATTTGCCTGAACCGCATCGGCAGCATTTCCCACATTCGCCAGAACCTCAATCCGAACCTGATCGCGAGTAAGTGCCGGATCGCGCTTTGCTCCCTCGAGTGCGGCGTGCTCTTTCAGCAGTACTTGCCGACGCGCCTCAATCATCGTCACTTCACCTGCCGAGGGATCAATCCAAACCTCACCTGTCGCGCCGTCGATTGCAATCACCGTATCCGGCGCAACCTTTGCACTGTTCACTCTGCTCGCGCCCACTACCATCGGAATCCCCAGCGTCCGCATCAGGATCGCCGCGTGAGCCGTTGCACTCCCCGCCGTGGCCAGCACGCCTAACACGTACTTCGGATCGCAAGCCATCGCCTCGCTCGGCAGCAATTCCGTGGTTAGCAAAATCGCCGGAGGTTCAGGCCGTATCTTCGCCGCCTGAGCTTCTCCGGACATCGCACGCAGCACGCGAACCGATATGTCCCGCACATCGGCAGCGCGTGCGCGCATGTACTCGTCATCCATCGCAGCATAGGAATCGGCCAGCTTCGCGCACTCCTCACGCCAAACCTTCGCCGCCGAAACCTTCTCCGCCGTCACCTTCGCCCGCACCGCGTCCAGCAATACGGGATCGCTCAGTATCAAGGCTTGAGCTGCCAGAATCTCCACCGCCGCTCCATGAGAAGGATCACTCTTCAAATCCTTCGCAATCTGCGCAAGCGCCTGACTTAACCGTTCCAGTTCCTCTTTTGGCGAGCCCGGTTCGCCTTCTTCCGTCAACGGCATCGCCGCATTTAAAGCAAGCGCCCTCCCTATAGCAATTCCCTCCGACGCGCCAACCGCCGCCTCCGAAGGCGTCTCATTCTTCTCACCCTCCGTAGCCGCCTCGCCAAACCGCGTCGCAGCCAGTTGCTTCAGTTGTTCGGAAGCCTCCTCCGCATCCGAACCCCGTATGCTGAAACGCAGGCTATCTCCCTTGCGCGCCTGCAACAGGCTCACGCTCGTCAGGCTCCGTCCCGAAGACGGACCGCGATGACTTGTCTGGTTTGTCAGTTGAACATCCGACTTGAAGCGGCTCGCTATCTGCACCAGCGCAGCCGCCGGACGAGCGTGTAGCCCATGCGGATTCTCGATTACCACATCGAACTCGACCGCACGTGAATCCATAGTCGGCAGCGCGGCTTCCACTACAGTCCGTTCAGCTTCCTCACCCAACTGCGCTTCTTTAGGAATCAGCGCAGCCTTCGCTTCCCTCACCACGTCGTCCAAGCTTGCACCGACGCTCGCCTGCACCGCCGCCGCCACCGCCGCTTCCACCATTGGAGCCGGACACAACCGCAGTTTGGTTGTGGGATCGGCAACAACGGAGGTGTCCAGCAGTTCCAGCGCCGTCTGCGCGCTCAGCACGGCCGAACCCAGGTCCATCAGAACAACCGCGCCATCTCCATCGAGGAAAGGTTGCAGAACCTCGGAGATGTGTACCGCATCTGTTCCGAGTTCCTCGTGATCTTCTCCAACTCCGGCAGCAACCGCGATCGGGAACTCTTTGCCCACCATCTGGACCACAAGTTCCCGAAGCGCCGTCGCCAGCTTCTTGCTATGAGAGACCAGGACGATTCCGACCATAATGATTTTTCTATCTACTTTGCGCTGACCTCGGCCAACGCTTCCAGCAATAAAGCAGAAGACGTCGCACCCGGATCCTGATGCCCGATGCTACGCTCTCCCAGGTAGCTGGCACGCCCCTTGCGCGCCAGCAGCGGCGAGGTCTTCTCCGCGGCGTCGCGGGCCGTCGTCGCTGCGGCGCGCGTCGCCGCCGTGATGTCGTTACCCGCCAACTGCATTGCGTCCACGGCGGGAGTAAGTGCATCGACCATGGTCTTGTCGCCAACTTCGGCCTTGCCTCGCCGCTTGATGTCGGCCAGTCCCGCAGCCAGAATCGAACTCAGTGTCGCTGCATCCAATTCCTGCTTACCCGCGGTCTGTTTCCCCAGTTCAAGGAAAAATCCCCCGTACAGCGGCCCTGCTGCTCCGCCGACGGTTGAAATCAGAGTCATCCCCACGGTCTTAAACATCGCTCCAACATCGGTGGAAGGAGCAGCTTCCAGCTTCTTTGTCACCGCAGTAAATCCGCGCGACATATTCGCGCCGTGGTCGCCATCTCCGATCGCAGCATCCAGATCGGAAAGCGCATTGGCATTCTGTTCAATGGCGGCTGCGGTCGTGAAGATCCACAACCGCAGTTGCTCAAGGCTCAACAATTCCATTGTGACTTCTTCCTGTCGCAACTAGATTCCCCAGCGCAAAGCTGGAGTATTCACCGGAGCATCCCAAAGGCTGATCAGATTATCGTCCGCGCGCAATGCAGTAATCGACGTGCCTGCCATTTCCAGGCTGGTAATGTAGCTTCCAACCAGGTTGCGAGCAATCTTTACACCGTGTTTCTCCGCGATCTGCGCTGCCTTGCGATAGATGATATACAGTTCGATGAGTGGTGTGCCGCCCATGCCGTTGACGAAGAGGATAATGCTTTCGCCACGCTTGAACGGAAGGTCACTGAGTATGGGCTCCATCAGCATTTCCGTTATCTGATCTGCCGGAGCCATTGGAACCCTCTTCCGGCCGGGCTCGCCGTGAATACCGATTCCCAACTCCATTTCGTTTTCGCCAAGCTCAAACGATGGTTTGCCCGCATGTGGAACCGTGCAGGGAGTCAGTGCCATTCCCATGCTGCGTCCGGTTGCACGAATGCTGTCACCGAGCGCCTTCAGTTTGGCGAGGTCCATCTTCTTTTCCGCGGCTGCGCCCAGTAGCTTTTCCATCAAGACCGTAAGTCCAACGCCACGACGTCCCGCGGTGTACAAGCTGTCCTGCACGGCAACGTCGTCATCGGTCAGCACGCTGGCTACTTCGATTTTTTCTTCCCGCAGCATGTCCGCCGCGAGATCGAAATTCATGACATCGCCCGTATAGTTCTTGACAATGTGCAGGATTCCAGCTCCGCCGTGAATGGCTTTACTGGCTTCAAACATCTGGTCCGGGGTCGGACTGGTGAACACGTGGCCTGGGCAGGCCGCGTCCAGCATTCCCAGTCCAACAAAGCCGCCGTGCATCGGTTCGTGACCGCTGCCGCCGCCGGAAACCAGTCCAACTTTGCCTTTGCTCGGCGCATCTTTTCGCGCGATGTAAAACGGGTCAAGGCTTACGCGGACACGGTCTCCGTGCGCCAACTGAATACCTTCCAGCTCTTCACGAACAACGTTCTCTGGAGAATTGATGAGCTTCTTCATGAAACTTCTCTCCTTAAAGGCTTGCGGCGCCCCATCGAGGAGCGCCGCATTTCTTGGCTACAGAATGCCCGTCGCCTTGCAGATCACCGAGCCGATACCGGCGCCGATAAGTGGACCGATCACTGGTACCAGCGCATAGCCCCAGTCGGAGTCGCCCTTCCCTGCGATCGGTAGCACAAAGTGCGCGATACGCGGACCAAGGTCACGATTGGGGTTGATGGCATATCCAGTAGGACCGCCGAGCGACATGCCGATTGACCAGACCACGATGCCCCACATAAATGGGCTGTAGCCAGCCGGCAGACCCGTCGGAGACACGCCCTTGGACCCGAGTGAGAAACCAATGATGACCAGCATGGCGGTCCCAATGATTTCCGTTACCAGGTTCAGGGGCAGATTGCGTATGGCTGGACCAGTGCAGAAAACGGCCAGTTTAAGACCCTTGTCAGACGTTTCGGCCCAATGCGGCAGGTAAGCCAACCACACCAGCATTGCACCGACAAACGCACCGGCAAACTGAGCCACTACCAATCCTGGAACCTGTGCCCAGGGTGTAGCACCCGCTAATGCCAGAGCAAACGTTACTGCGCAGTTCAGATGGGCTATGCCACCCACCGCGAGACTGGTGAAGATTCCGCAAACCACCGCGAAACCCCAAGCTGCGGTGATCACGATCCAGCCACTGTTCTGGCCCTTCGACTTGTTGAGAAGGACGCCGGCAACTACGCCATCGCCAAGGAGAATCAGCACCAGCGTCCCGAGAAATTCACCAAATACTGGTCCGTGCATTTTCAGACCTCACTTTCGATTTTTTTAAATCTCGTCGTTTCACTTTCCTGCTTGATTCTTTACTCAACCCAGTCAAAGGTGCGCGTTACGGCCTTCTTCCAGAAGTGATACAAAGCAGCTCTCTTCTCTTCTACCATCGAAGGGTTCCAGCGATGATCTTCAGCCCAGTTTGCGACTACTTCATCCGTGTCCTTCATGAAGCCTGTTGCCAAACCGGCCGCATATGCTGCGCCCAACGCAGTCGTTTCCTGAACTACAGGACGAATCACCGGCCTGTTCAGAATGTTCGACTGGAACTGCATTAAAAGATGATTGACGACCATGCCGCCATCCGTACGCAGACTCGCGAGTTGGATGCCGGAATCCTTTTCCATTGCATCCAGTACTTCGCGAACCTGGAACGCTGTCGATTCCAGTGCGGCGCGAGCAATGTGGCCTTTGTTGATGTAACGGGTCAGTCCCGCAAACACGCCGCGGGCACTGTCTTTCCAGTACGGCGCATACAGTCCCGAGAATGCCGGAACTATGTACAGGCCGCCATTGTCGTTAACCGTGCGGGCAAGAGCCTCAATGTCCGAGCTCTTCTCGATGATACCCAGGTTGTCGCGGAGCCACTGTACCAGAGCACCCGTAATCGCGATGCTGCCTTCGAGTGCATACACAGCCGGCTTCTTGCCAATCTTGTAGCCGAGTGTTGTCAGCAACCCGCTCTTCGAAGGAACAGCTTTCTCGCCGGTGTTCATCAGCATGAAGCAGCCCGTGCCGTAGGTGTTCTTGGCTTCGCCCGGCTTGAAGCATGCCTGGCCGAACAAGGCAGCCTGTTGATCGCCGAGGTCGCCGGCAATCGCAACGCCTTTGATCGGGCCCAGAACCGCCTGGCCATACACTTCCGAGCTCGAAACAATCTTCGGCAGGACCGATGCCGGAATGTTGAACTCAGCCAGGATGTCCTTGTCCCAGTTCAGTGTTTCCAGATCCATCAACTGCGTGCGGCTGGCATTCGTCACGTCCGTCACGTGTACTCCGCCATTGACGCCGCCGGTCAGGTTCCAGATCAGGAACGAATCGACATTTCCGAACAGCAGATCGCCCGCTTCCGCTGCCGCGCGTGCGCCCGGAACATTATTCAGAATCCAGCGAATTTTCAAGCCGCTGAAATACGTCGCCAGTGGCAAACCGGTCTTTGCGCGATAGCGATCCTGCCCGCCATGAGCGCTGAATTCGGCAACCGTATCGGCAACGCGAGTGTCCTGCCATACGATGGCGTTGTAAACGGATTTACCCGTCTTCTTGTTCCACACCAGCGTGGTTTCACGCTGATTTGTTATACCGATGCCAGCCAGGTCTGAAGGCTTCAGGCCCTTGGCCTCCATCGCTTCCTGGATCACTTCTTCTACACGACGCCAAATCTCAGCAGGATCGTGCTCTACCCAGCCGGGCTTCGGATAAATCTGTTCATGTTCCTTCTGTGCAACGCTGACGATTCTTCCGGTACGATCGAACACCATAAAACGTGAACTGGTCGTGCCCTGGTCAATTGCTCCGATGTAGTTCGCCATTTTGTTTCTTCCCCTTCTTAAAAGGTGTACAAAGCCTCGGGGCGTCGCCCCAACGCTTCCGTCGTCAGTACGCTTCTATTCGATCCCGGCGGCATGGAGAAGGTGCTGGACCGAACCCAGGTAAGCGGCGATCGCTTCCTCGGTTTGTGCTTCGTTCCAGGCAAACTCCCGGGCCAGTAACTGGCCCACCACGGGTGCGGCTCTTTCAGCTTCCTTCCAGCTATGGAATTGCACTCCGATTCTTCGTAAGAGAATGTCTTCGATGGTCTGGGCCATCTCCTCGCGAATCACGTAAACCACCTCCGCCCGGATGGGAGCGCCACCCTCAATCAGCGGTTGCAGAAGTTGCGGTTCCTGCTTTGCAAGCTCCAGCACTTTGGGCGAATCCGTGCCGAACTTTTTTGCAAGGTGGTGGGCAGTCTCGGGGGACAATTGGTAGTCCTTAGCCAATTGCTTCCAGTACTCAGGTGAGAATCCCTTCGCACCCGTCAGCAAAAAGTCCAGCGTCTTGCACGGTGTCTGCTTGCCCGTGAGGGCCTGCTGCGCGTGATTGATGCCGTCTTCCGCCATTGCGCGATAGGTAGTCCATTTGCCGCCAAGAACACTAACTAGTCCGCTAACATCATCCACTTCCACTTCATGGTCGCGGATCAATTTCTTGGTGTTTACTGCGTCTTTCGATTTCACCAGCGGCCGCATGCCAGCATAGGCCGAGACCACGTCTTTCGGAGTCAGGTTCACGTTCAAGTATTGGTTAACGTACTTGAGCAGAAATTTGACTTCTTCCGGCGTGACTACCATCTCGTCCGTAAGCTGTGCTTCGTCATCCGTCGTCCCGACCAGCAATCGGCCGAGCCACGGAATCGCGAAAATCACGCGACCATCTTCCGTCTTTGGAATCAGCAGGGCAGATTCGCTCTGAATTGCTTCCAACGGCAGCAGCAGGTGGACGCCTTTGCTTAAGCGCAGGCGCTCCGGCACCGCCGGATTCGCCATCAGGCGAACGTGATCGGCAAAGGGGCCCGTACAATTCACAAACACCTTCGCGCGAATCTGGAACCGCTCGCCCGTAAGCTGATCCTCCACTTCCAGGACTTCCAGCTTTCCATTCGGATTTTTTCCGAACCTTACCGCCTTGGCGTAATTGATGAGTTCCCCGCCCTGTTGTGCAAAGGTCTGCGCCAGGGTAAGGCCGAATCGTGCATCATCGAACTGCCCATCGGCATAGGAAACTGTTCCAACCAGTCGCTCGCTGCGCAAGGAGGGCATCCGCCGAAGCGACTCCGCCTTGGACAGCATGCGGCTGGGGAACAGGCTGGTTGCGCCCGCAATCCAGTCATAAACCTTCATGCCAATCGTGAAGTAAACAAGCTCCCACGTGCTAAAACACGGAACCAGCAACTCCAGAGAATGTGCGAGGAAAGGTGCCGCGCGCAACATGTGAATGCGCTCGTGCAGAGCTTTCCTCACCATCGTGTACTGGCCATAATCGAGATCGGATACGGCTTGTTGCAGGTACCTGACTCCGCCATGGACGAGTTTGGTGGAGGCCGACGAGGTATGCGAAACAAAGTCCGCCGCATCCAGCAAAACGGTGGACAATCCCCGGAGTTGCGCATCCAGCGCGCATCCGGTTCCCGTTGCTCCTCCACCAATGATGCACACGTCAAATGTCTTTTCACCAATTGTCTGACGTGCGCTACTACGGCTCTTCATCAACTACTCCTCGTTTTTTCTAAACGCGACATGCAGTGCTTAGAACGTCGTCTGCAAACGGAGTCCTGCAAGTCCAGCGGCGCCCTTCTGGCGTCCGCCGACATTCGCGTAATACTGATACGTCGGCTGGATCAGCAACCAGGGAGCAAGCTGCAACTTGTAGTTGACTTCGTACGCCTTCTCATCATCCAGTCCCGATCCCGGAACCAACGCGTTCGCGGCGTGATTGAAGTCGCTGCCGATTTTGCTGTACACAAAACCAAAGTTCAGGCTGTCTTTATCACGGTGTGGGATGGGGCCGTGGAAGATCAGGCCGGCGGTGAATTCCGTCGGTACTTGACTCTTGTTCTGTGCGCCCGTGTTGACGCCAAACGTCATATCCAAACCGCGATTGCTGCCCGCCGCCACACGATAGATTGGCTGATTCGCCTGGAAATAAACCGTGTAGTTGCCGCTCACGAGCTTGCCCGCCTTGTAATCCGGGAAGTCTCTGCCGCCGTTGTAGA
The DNA here is from genome assembly GCA_035539055.1 of Saccharimonadales bacterium (SeqCode). Lineage (GTDB taxonomy): Bacteria > Acidobacteriota > Terriglobia > Terriglobales > Acidobacteriaceae > TOLSYN. The sequence goes on from DATLJC010000077.1 coordinate 51,083, forward strand.
TCACGCCGACCTTGATGATGCCCGGATAGCTCTTACGCGTGGTCGGCGCGTCAGGATCGGTATAGAAACCGACTTCGGTATCCCACGTGGAGCCAAACGATCCATTCTGATAGTTGAAGCCCGTCGCATAAAGCGGTGGGTGCGTCGTGTGCAGCGGATCGCTGGGCGCAAACTCATTGCTCGACGGCATAATCCACGCCGTCTTGACATAGAACTTCTTGCTCGGAGCGATCTTAAGTTCCGCACCGGGCCCCGACGAAGGATCATAGGAAGCGCGAACGTTTCCCATGTTGCCGAAGTTGTAATCCAACGGTTCGATCAGGAAGCTGCCGCCATATTCCTGCAGTCCGTAGAAGTCCTGCGCAGCCAGAAGTCCTGCGGTAACGATCACCTTGTCGTGCCCAAACTTCTGCTGTAACCAGATCGAATCGACGCGGAACTGATGGAAGCTGACCAGGCCGCTGGGATTTGCAATGCTGCCGATCACGTTGCCCATATTCGAGCCGTTCTGCCACAGTCCGGTTACGTGGAAATTCAGGCCCTTGGCCGAAGAGAACTTACCAAAGTCCACATCAACCGTGCCGCGAATACGGTTCCAATTATTGAACGTGTCCCGCGCGCCCTCCGGGCGACGAGGATCGCCAAACGCATCCGTGATATAGAAGAAGTTGAAGGTAAGCCCTTTGTCTGCCAATCTCTGGCGCTCCGGTCCCCAGTTCAGCATGTAATCCTGATGCATGAACGCCATGCCAGAGGGAGCGGGAGCAACCGCTGGAGATGTGCTGCTCTGTGGGTCAGCTGGAAGAGGGGTCGCTACTGCCGAATCCGTTGTGGCCGGCTGGTCCCCAGAGAGTGCGAAAGCGGGGAGCGCAAACATTACCAAGATCAACGCACAGCCGGAAACCATCGCGAGCTTTCCGAAACCGCTGCGAAGACCACGAAACATTGGAGATTTCGCCATTACGTTCTCCTTATTGAATCTTTCCATTCGAAATTCGCCCATTTATGCGCTACAGCAAAAAGCCGCCCACTGCATACACTTCTGGCGTGTGTGCAGTGGGCGGCTTCTCTATTCTCTGCCGCAACCTGAGGAATATAACACCGCTGCGTTCAAAATGAATAGAAATATTTTATGATGGCTATAAATCAGAAAGCTGAGTTTCCGGACCTGCTGTCCTCAACGTTCCCTTCACAAATGAAACCAGTTAGCCGCCAAACTGATACGTGAAATGCCGTAGTTTTCACAACACCTCGGTTTCCGGAATTCTGCTGCGCTGACGCTTTCTCTCGGCAAACAGAACTCACCCAGCCGAGCTCGCAACGGGTGCTCGGAATCTTCACTGCCGGCTTATGGGACTTGGGCCACGCATCGTTCAACGCTGTGCAACTTCATGCGCAACAATCAGATATCTGCGGCATACACCGCAGGGCAATATGTGAGCAATCTCACTCATGCACGGGTCACTATGAACAGTATCCGGCGAATTTTTCCATTACCTTAGGTGTACTTCAACTGAAAAAGTTAGGAAGTGTAATGATTCACAAGTGTGCCAACGCCTGGTGTCCCACTGTCCGCCAGCATCAAGAGGGCAAGCTCTTCCGCCTGGATCTTGATCTCGGCAATAAAGCTGGTGGAAGTGAGTCTAAGACAGAATATGTTTGGCTCTGTGCTCGCTGCGCCTGCTTGATGCGCCCCAAAGTTGAAGTGGCCGGCAATACGGTTATCTTGAGGCTGACTAAAATCGATACACACGAAGTACCTGCACTCTTAAAACGCGCTAACTGAAGTTATTCCTCAGAACAGTGAACAATTGATGGGACAACAATGACCCCGAAGAGAGCAGCCAACGACGATCACGTCCATCGGACGCTACCTCTTCCCGGGTTCATTCACCAAACATTGTCAAATGGAATCACCATTGCTACATGCATAGCCTGCTCCGAGTCCATCGGCAGTCCAACCCTTGCCAGCCTTTCAATGGCCGAAAAAAGTCATCTCTGTCCGGCCCGCTCCTGCGAGCCGCGATAGCGCCCAAGCCGGTCGATAATGGTTGAGTCTCAAATGAACTATACGATGTTACCGCCGTCATCGTAATGGTCTTCCGCCGCCTAGCTCTGCTTCTTCCTGGGCTTAAACGCCTCCCAGTCCGCGTCCGTCATCACCTGCCCCAGATAGTTAAACTCCCCCGCCCCCTGCAGCCACTCACCGCCATCCATCGTCACCACTTCGCCGTTGATATACCCCGCTCCATCGCTCACCAGGAACGCCGCCAAATTCGCCAGCTCATCGGAAGTCCCAAACCTCCGCAGCGGAATCCTCCCCACCGCCAACTCCTCGATCTCTTTCTTCGGCAGCAACCGCGAGAACGCCCCTTCCGTAGGAATCGGCCCCGGAGCAATCGCGTTCATCCGTATCCCGCGCGGCCCCCACTCCACCGCAAGACTGCGCGTCAACGCCTGCACTCCCGCCTTCGCCACCGCCGAAGGCACCACATATGCCGATCCCGAACCGCAGGAAGCGTAGGTCGCCACAATACTCAACACCGACCCTGCCCGCCCCTCTGCCAGCCAACGTCTCCCGCAGCACATCGTCATGTTCACGGTCCCCATCAACACAATCCCAATCACCGACTGCCAGGCCCCTGGTGACAGCTCCTCTGTCCGCGCCAAAAAATTCCCCGCTGCATTGTTCACCAGAATATCGAGCGGCCCTTCGCTCCAAACCCGCGCAATCCCCTCTTCCACCGCCGCCACATCGCGCACATCGCACCCAAACCAGTGAATCTCCCCGCCCGTCTCCTCCCCCAGTTCCGCGCACGTCGCCTGCAACACATCCTCCCGACGCCCGCAGATATAAACACTCGCACCCAGTTCCAGATAACGCTTCGCCATCGCCTTCCCCAGCCCCGTCCCACCCCCCGTAATCAGCGCCCTCTTCCTCTTCAGCAAATCCGCAGCAAACATTCCCCTACCCTCCTCGCACGACGCAGCAGAGTAACAGAGAGAGCCCCATGTGAGCGAGTCGCAAGCGACAACCGCACAGGCTCAGGCTTCCAGCACTCAGTTTCCAAGATTGGTGAATGGATTGGGGAAACACAATCGACAAAGCTAAGGCCGGATGGAGCTAACTCTGTTCCGGCCCTTTTGTCGTTTTGTGGCGCGTCCAATTCTATAGGGAATATTCAGAGAACACGCTACAATACGGCCGTTCTGAACAGCAACACTGGAGCCTGCCCGATGTTCGGTTTCGCTGTGGTATTTATTCTATGTCTAGCTGTTTTTATTCTTGTTTTATTTCGGAATGTTTCAAGGGCTGAGATAGGCTCCAAAGGATCTAACCAAGAGCCGAGACCTTACATCGCCGAATTCACCGCAAGCCCGGAACCTGTTCCCGTTGTTTCTCCGCAAGCGCTTCCTGCAGTATCTCCCAAACCAGTCGATGCCTCTCCACTGTTTAATACGGCAATCAGTGTTAACCCTAGGGAGATCGACAGCGAGATATACCTCGACATCGAAACACTGCGGCTATCCAGCGAGGTTCCAGGTGGATGGTCCAGCATTGACAAATTCGGAATTGCCGTTGCCGTGACGTGGGATTTGCAAGGACAATTCCGTGCTTGGTTCGAGGATGATGTTAGCGAACTTGTTGCCGAATTGAAGCGTTTCGAGCGCATTGTTACATACAACGGTGAACGGTTCGACTTTACAGTGTTGTCTGGATACACAAGCACGCGAGGGCTTCCCACGCGGTCATTTGATGTCCTAGTTCATTTAACCCAGACGATTGGTTACCGAGTCAAATTGGATGATGTTGCATTTCACACGCTGGGAGTGGGAAAGAATGGCGATGGTTTAGAGGCTGTTCGCTTGTGGCGAGAAGGAAAGAAGGATGCAGTCATTGATTACTGCAAAAACGATGTTGAGTTGCTAATGAGGGTGGTAGCTCATGCCAGAGAGCATGGATTTATAAAAGTGAAGGGGAAGCGGATACCTGTGGATTGGTCGCCACTCCGACATTCTCTTACACGTCGCGCTTCTACTCAGAAAAGTCTGGCGAAAGGTGCCGGATCACGTTCTTAGTTGAGCCGTCCCCCGTGGTCAGACACCCGTCGTTTAATTAGACAAAACGGTAGCAATGGCGCTATAACCTTCGTTTTGTGCGCTCTGTTCGCTTTTCGTGCTCATGATAACTTGTTTATTATTTTGTAGTTGATTGATTCTAGGAGGGTTACAAAAAAAGTCTGGCGGAGAGGGAGGGATTTGAACCCCCGGTGGAGTTACCCCCACGTCTGATTTCGAGTCAGGTGCATTCAACCACTCTGCCACCTCTCCGCGGCGCAGATCGAGCTTTCGCCCGCATTGCGAGTGTAACAAATGCCTCGGGTTCCGTCATCTGCACCCTGTGGAAGCCTCTACACCACAAAGTACTTCGCCGCCGGATGATGCACCACAATCGCCGAAGTGCTCTGCTCCGGCTCCAGCAGATACGTCGAGGTCAGCTTCACCCCGATATTCTCCTCCGGCCTCAGCAGCGCAAACAGCTTCGTCTGATCCTCCATATGCGGACACGCCGGATACCCAAAGCTGTACCGTGACCCGCGATATTTCTGGTGGAACAGGTCGTTCACCTCCGCCGAGTCATCCTGCGCAATCCCCAACTGCTCACGAATCCGCTTATGCAGAAACTCCGCCAGCGCCTCCGCCGTCTCGACCGACAGCCCATGCAGATACAGATATCGCGTGTACTCTCCGCGCTCAAATAGCTCCTGCGTCTCAACGCTCGCCTTCGAACCAATCGTCACCACCGACAACCCGATCACGTCGGCGCGCCCGCTCGACTGCGGCAGGAAGTAGTCCGAGATACTCAACCTCCGCCCCTCCGCTTGTCTCGGGAAAGTAAACCGCAACAGCTCCGACAAATCCGAAGGCAGCTCGCCACCCGCAGTAAGCGTCTTCCTATCGAACACAGGACTGCCCTCGCGGAAATTCTCCAGCGACAACCCCGGCGCAGGCGCGTAAACGATCAAGTCATTCCCCTTCGACTGGCACGGAAAATACCCATACACAACCTGCGGGTCGAACCATCCATACTCAATTGCGTCCCGCTCCAGCCCCTCCAGAATCGGCCTGTACTTCTCATTCACCAGCCTTACATAATCCGTCTGCGAAGCCGTCTTCAACTGCCATTGATTCTTAAACAGCGCTGTCGGATTGATGTATTCAAACAGTGTCTTCAAATCGAAATCTGCCGCCAACTCCGTCCGCACTCCCCAGAACGGAGGTTGCGGAATATCCGCCGGTGGAATCGGATCGCGCGGCTGCTCTGGCAGCGAAGCATCTGCCACGGCCTTCGTGCGCGCAAACTCCCGAACCACCGAGCCAGCCTCAATCGTCGCCACTCTCTCCGCACCACTCAGCTTTTCCATCGCGTGCAGACCGGCAAACGCATCCTCCGCATAGAACACCGCCGACGAATACTCCTTGCGCAGATCGTCTTCCACATACTTGCGCGTCAGCGCCGCGCCCCCGCAAATCACCGGAAACTTCAGCCCGCGCAGTTCCAGATCTTGCAGCACGTACTTCATCTCAAGCGTAGATTTCACCAGCAGTCCGCTCAGTCCAATCGCGTCCGCCTTGTGCTCCTCCGCCGAATGAATGATCGTCTCTGCCGGCTGCTTGATGCCGAGGTTTACGACCTTATAGCCGTTGTTCGTCAGGATGATGTCCACCAGATTTTTTCCGATATCGTGAACATCGCCCTTCACCGTCGCCAGCACCATCGTTCCCTTCTGCGAGCCCTCTGTCTTCTCCATATTCGGCTCCAGATGCGCCACCGCGGCCTTCATCACTCCCGCCGAATCCAGCACCGAAGGAAGCTGCATCTTGCGCGAGCCAAACAGATCGCCCACGGTCCTCATCGCGTCCAGCAGAATCGTGTTGATAATTTCCAGCGGCGTGTATGTCTCCAACGCGACATCGAGAATCTGCTCAATGGTCTGCCGCCCTGCTCCGTCGCCCACACCCTTCTCGCCCTGGATAATGCAGAACTTCAGCTTGTCTTCCACCACCAGTGATTCCGCATGTGCCGTCGGCACCACTTCCTGCTTACCCGTCATCGCCGCAAAGTGCGCCATGTAATTCTGCAAAGGATCGCCCGCGCCGCGATCTCCATAGATCAGCTTGCGCGCCAGCTCCACCTCCGCTTCCGGAATCTTGTACAGCGGATAAATCTTCGTGTAATTCACGATGGCCATATCCAGCCCATGATTCACCGCCTCATGCATAAAAACCGAGTTCAACACTCGCCGCGCATAAGCATTCAGTCCAAACGAGATGTTCGACACGCCCAGAATCGTCCTGCACTCCGGCAGCGCTTTCTTGATCCCTTCAATGGCCTTCAACGTCTCCATGCCCGCCGAGCGATAATCCTCCTGCCCCGTCGAAATCGGCAGTGTAAGCGCATCGAAAATCAAATCCTGCGGACGCATTCCATACTTGTTCACCGCCAGATCAAAGATGCGTTGCGCAATCGCAATCTTCTTCTCCGCCGTCAACGCCATTCCCTCTTCGTCAATCGTCAGCGCAATCACCGCGGCGCCATAACGCTTCGCCATCGGCAGCACTCTCCCGCTGCGCTTCTCGCCATCCTCCAGATTGATCGAATTTACAATCGCCTTCCCCGGAGTCCGTTTCAGTGCCTCTTCCAGCACCTCTGCCTCCGTCGTGTCGATCAGGATCGGCGCCGGAACGCGCGTAGCAATCTTCTCCAGCACATTGCTCATGTAGGCTTTTTCGTCCTCGCCCACCACCGCGCAGCAAAGGTCCAGCATGTGCGAACCATCGTTCACCAGCTTTTTCGCCAGCGTCAGAATCCCGTCATAATCGCCCGACCGCACCATGTTGCGGAAGTTCTCAAGCCGCGTCGTCGTGTTCATCTCTTCTGCGACGATCAGTGGCTTAGGTTCCAGATCCAGCGGCACCGTCGTGTACGCGCTCGAAGCCGCAGCCGTCGCCTTCACATTGCGCACTGCCGGAGCCAGTCCGCTCACCGCATCCACCACGGCCTTCAAATGCTCCGGAGTCGTACCGCAGCATCCGCCCACAATCCGCACTCCGTAGTCCTCCACGAAGTGCTTGTGATACGCCCCTAGTTCCTCCGGCTTCAGCAGGTACACGGCGCGCCCGCTCACGTTCTGCGGTAGGCCAGCATTGGGCAGCACCGAAATATGTTTTGTCGAATTCACACCCAGATAGCGAACCGCGTCATTCATCTCCAGCGGTCCCGTGGCGCAATTCAATCCAATCGCATCCACGTCGAACACTTCCAGCGCCGTAAGCGCCGCGCCAATTTCAGTCCCCAGCAGCATCGTCCCCGTGGACTCAAGCGTTACCTGCACCTGCACCGGAACCCGCCGCCCCACGTTCTTCATCGCGTCAAAACAAGCAGCCACCGCGCACTTCGCCTGCAGAATGTCCTGGCACGTCTCCACCAGCAACACATCCACGCCGCCCTCGATCAATGCTTCCACCTGCTCAACGTACGCCGCGAGCATCGCGTCCCACGTAATGTGTCCTAGCGAAGGCAGCTTCGTCGTAGGCCCAATCGATCCCGCCACAAACCGCGGCTTCCCCGGCGTCGAGAACTGTGCCGCTACCTCGCGTGCCACCTTGCATGCCGCCAGGTTTAGTTCCTTCGTGCGCTCTTCCAATCCATACTCGGCCAGCACAATGCGCGTGGACCCAAACGTATCGGTCTCCACCACATCGCAGCCCACGCCATAGAACGCCGCATGAATGTCCGCAATCACATCCGGACGCGAGAGTACCAGCAGCTCATTGCATCCTTCCTTGCCCCAATAATCGTCGGCAGTAAGGTTGCGAAACTGAATGTTTGTACCCATCGCACCGTCGTAAACAACAACGCGTTCAGTCACGAACTTAAGAAATTCGCTCATCAGGAAAGGGAGCCTCTCGCACCAAAACAACAGGATAGCTGAAAACGAAACCGGAGTGGTATTTCAGGAGGGCTTCTGGCTTCCCACGTCCCGCCCAATATCTGCTGGCGCACACGGGATTCCGATGATTTTGGTGTCTGATGATGTCTGGTGCCCCACGTCCCGCCCGGCTTCATCGGGCTGACGTGGGGTTGTTGACTTTGCCTTTGGATTTGCCTTTGACTCTGCTCTTGACCTTCTCTTTACCGCCCTACCTTGCGATCATCCTCTGCTTCGCCGCATCGCTGGCATTGAACCGCGCATTATCTCCCTCATGCGCCGGAGAAATCGCCAGCAACTGTTCCTTGCGATAAACCAGATTCGTCGCATTGTACGTAGCCAGCTCAAATCCGTGACCATGCGTAATCGCATCCGTCGGACACGCCTCCACGCAGTACCCGCAGAAGATGCATCGGTTGTAGTCGATGTTATAAACCTTGGCGTACCGCTCCGCGCTAGAGATGCGATTCTCCGCCGTGTTCTCCGCAGCCTCGATGTAGATACAGTTCGAAGGACAAGCCGCCGCGCACAGGAAACACGCAACGCACTTCTCTAACCCGTCTTCATCGCGCTGCAACACATGTAGCCCGCGGAAGCGTTCCTGGAACACCGCTCCCCGCATCGGACCTTTTCCATCCGGATAGTTTTCGACCGTGGTTGGTTGGAACATCTCCCTGAAGGTGATGCTCATGCCCTTAACGATTGCGCCAATATTTCGTAAGACGTGCATGTGCCCCCACACCGTGACCAGACAGTATATATGCTCTTACCACCCTTCGCCTAGCTCTTCGCCCGCGTCATCGTCAAGATTCATCGCTTCCCTTTTCACGTCGGAGAAATCTCATCCAACTTCGGATATCTCTCCGCTGATCTAGTCATCCCTCCACAGACACACGGCTCTTATACTGCGCAATCTGCTTTTTATATGAGAGTGTCTGCTAAACCTGGGTCACCCAACGACAAAAAAGTGTCCCGTTTCAGGATTTTGCAGCAGTACAGCGGTTTTGATGCAAAAAGATACGGGTCTGCGCGGTCGAAGTCTCGGTCTTGTCTATGCACGAACTTCGCTCTGAGCTGCCATTCCGATGTCATCCCTTCTTCGCCCAAGTAAGGTATCCGAACCGTGCAATGAAGGTCCGTCGGCTTGGTCAAATGCAGAGCACAGTCATAACTTAGGGAGACGTTGTAGGATGATTGCATTCAGTTATTGGAGCGTGTTATGTCATCTGCACTTGCAGGAGTTGAACCGCAGGAGATCTGGAAACATTTTGAGGCACTGGCCGCCATTCCTCGCGCTTCCACCAAGGAAGCTGCCGCGCGTGCTCATGTGCTCTCCCTGGCCTCAAAACTCGGTCTGGAAGCTGTCGTTGATCAGGCTGGAAACGTAGTTGTTCGCAAACCCGCATTCCCTGGACGCGAATCCGCTCCGGTCACGGCGCTGCAGGGGCATCTCGACATGGTCTGCGAGAAGAACGAGGGTACAGAGTTCAACTTCGACACCGACGGAATACGCATGGTGCGCAAAGATGACTGGCTCTATGCCGATGGCACAACCCTCGGATCAGATAACGGCGTGGGCGTTGCCGCGGCATTGGCCGTAATGGAGAGCAAAACCATCAAGCATGGCCCAATGGAATTCGTCTTTACGGTAGAAGAGGAGACGACCCTTGGCGGAGCAACGGCGTTCAAGCCCGGAGTGCTCAAGGCACACTATCTTCTCAACCTTGACAACGAAGAGAAGGGGACGCTGTGCATTGGATGCGCAGGCGGTCTCAATACACGTGCTCGACGCAAGGTTGCGTTCCAGGCTCCCGAAGGAAATGCTGCCTATCGCGTCAAGGTCTCTGGACTGAAAGGCGGCCACTCAGGAGTAGATATCCATCTTGGGCGCGGCAATGCCGTACGTATTCTGGGCGGCACATTGCAACTCCTGATGGAGCAGCTCCCTGTGGAACTTGCGGACATAAAAGGCGGAAGCGCGCATAATGCAATTCCGCGTGAGGCCTCGGCCATCCTTGTAACCGGCTCCTCCAGTGAAGGCCGGCTCAAATCCATTGTCACCCAGTTCGCCGAAGATGTTCGCACGGATCTGGGCTCATTCGACCCTGACTTGCAGATCACGGTTGAAAAAGCTGAACGTCCGCAGCAGGTCATCGCCGAGGTAGACGCAAAGAAGGTTGTCGATTTGATTGCCAGCCTGCACCATGGCGTGCTCGCCATGAGTCCTGACGTTCCCGGCCTCGTGCAGGATTCCACCAATGTCGCCACGGTCAGTTTGAAAGATGGCGTGGTTGAAATCGTCACGAGCCAGCGGTCGGCCATTGAAGGTAGCAAGAACATTGCCAAGCGCCTGGTCGCAACCTCCTGCCTGCTTGCAGGCTTCGAGGTCGAGCACTCCAGCAGCTATCCTGGATGGAAGCCAGAGCCGAACAGTGACATCGTCCGCAAATCCAAGGAAGTTTATGAGGCAATGTATGGGGCTACCCCCAACCTTATTGCCATGCACGCGGGACTTGAGACTGGCGTGCTCGGCGTAAACTATCCCGACATGCAGATGATTTCTTTCGGACCGCAGATCGAGCACCCACACAGTCCGGCTGAACGGGTACAAATCTCTTCGGTTTCCGAGTTCTGGAAATACCTTACTGCGGTGCTCGAAAAGCTGTAAACGCAGTTTGTTCGTCGAGGAACAGAGCGTCTGCTTCAACGCCGACGCTCTGTTAATTGGCCGCATTGTCAGGCCCCGACGGCTGGACCTTTTGTTTCGGCGGATCGCCGTCTTGTTTTCGTTTTTCCGGAGCCGTTTGGAGCAGGGGAATCGGTTGACAGCAGATACTCTGGTTACCTATATTCAATCGAGTTCACAATAAAACAAGTAATCACTTCCCGTTTTCAAGGTTCCGGTTCGGAAAGCATAGAGAAGGGTCCGCCCTCATATGCCGAGCTCTGGAACCGGATTCTCTTCTGCGCGTTACCTGTCCCCGCGGAAGCGCCTTTCCTGGCAGCACTCGCAGGAGATCAAGAGTCATCGTGACAATTATTCAGCAAATGATCTTACACCTCACAGGAGTTCCGGTAATGCATTCTTTGACAGTTTTTGCTGCCGCTACTACGACCTGCGATCTCGTAATGAGCCCTGCATGCGGGTAGTAGAGGGGCACGGGGTAACGACAAACAAACAGCCCCTGATCGCATTGAGCGACGGAGTGCCAGAACAAGAACTCTCCTTGAACGAAATATGGCGCCTCATCTTCAGGCGCAAGTTCATCATTCTTGGCTCGACCGCTGCAATCTTCTGCGCTGTAGCGTTCTTCACAATGATGAAAAAGCCTGACTACGAAAGTGTCGTCCGCGTCCAAATCGATCCCAGCCGCTCTTCCACGCTCGGACTGGGTGAAATGATCAGCGAGAAATTGTCAGGTAGCGATGGCGAAGGCAACAACCGTTTGCAGTCAGAAGTCAAGATTATCCAGAGTGACACGGTTGCGATGCGAGTCATAGATGCGCTCGGTCTTGCGAAGCTGCCAGCCTTTGCGGGTAAAAAGGCTTTCGCCGCCAAGGTAACGGACCCGCTCGCGATGAGTGCGGGAGACCGCCAGCGATTGGTCGATAGGTTTAAGGAATCGCTGAGAGTGCAGGTTGTACCCAATACTCAGATTGTCGAAGTTCGCTTTCGCAACACCGATCCTAAGCTCGCCACTGATGCCGCGAACTTAGTGGTCGAAAAATATATGCAGCGCAACCTTCAGACCAGTTATGAAGGTACGGTCCAGGTATCTGACTGGCTATCAAAACAGATGCAGGGGCTGCAGACAAAATCGGCGGAGGCTCAACAGAAGCTTGCAGACTTTCAAAAACAAAACAACATTCTCGGAACCAACGAGAACGACAATATTGTCGTTGATCGCCTGAAGCTTCTGAACCAACAACTCACGGAAGCAGAAGCGGACCGCATTGTTAAGGAAGCACGACACAAGTTGGCGGCCTCCGGCAATCCGGAGCTGATCGCAGCTGTCGTGCCAAGTTCCAACCTGCAAGTTCTTCGTGCCCAGGAAGCGGACTTGAAAGCCCAGTTAGCTCAATTGAATTCAAAATATGGCAGTGGATACCCCAAGCTGCGCGAGATGCAAACACAGCAGACCCGGCTGGATGCTGAAATCGCAACCGAGATCAGCAATGTTGGCAAGCGCCTCGAAGAAGAGTACCTGTCGGCCGCGAAAACAGAATCGTTGTTGCGTAGTCAGTTCAATGACCAAAAAGAAAAGGCTTACGAACTCAACGAGCACGCGATTCAGTATGCAGTCCTGAAGCACGAGGTTGAAAACGGTCGTGAGCTCTACGACACCTTGCAACTGAAGTTGAAGATGGCGGGTGTAACCGCCGGATTGAGTTCCGGTTACATCAGCGTCGTCGACCGCGCGGAGATTCCCGCTACGCCAATCGAGCCGAAGGTCACTGCAAATCTTGTGGTTGGACTCTTCAGCGGACTTATTTTCGGCATACTCCTTGCGTTCGCAACCGAATCCATTGACGACACCTTAAGCAGTTCCGAAGAACTGGAAATGCGCATTGCGCTTCCAGTGCTTTGCAGCATTCCGGTAAATCAAGTTCGTGCATCTTCGAAGGTTGACCCCGATTCATTGCAAAGCATGGTCGGTGTCGCTCCAATGCTGTTGACCCATCCGCAATCGCAAGCCTCCGAAGCGTTTCGCGGATTACGAAGCTCATTGCTGCTTTCCTCTCCCGACCGTCCGCCGAAGACGATTGCAGTCGTCAGCTCTATTGCCAACGAAGGTAAAACGACGGTGTCGACAAACCTCGGCGTTGCATTCGCGCAACGTGGGGAGTCGGTTCTGTTAATTGATGCGGATCTTCGGCGCTCTACAATGCACACCCATTTTGGTCGGCCACATTCGCACTTCGGCCTAAGCACGGTTCTCACGCAAGGCATGGATCATCGCGCCTTCCTGACCCCAGTGCACTCCTTGCCAAACTTGAAGCTGATACCGGCCGGTCCGCACCCACCCAACCCTGCGGAACTGCTCGCTTCCAATCGCATGACGGAACTGCTCGAAGCACTCTCTGTGGAATACGATCGCATTATCATCGACACCCCGCCCGTGCTTGCCGTCGCCGACTCGCTCGCGCTATGCCACAGTGCTGACGCTGTAGTCGTAGTCGTCCGATCTGGAATCGCACGGAAGAAAGCAGTGATTCGAACTCGCGACCTTCTAGCGCGTGCAAACAGCAATCTGGTTGGAATCGTCTTCAACGCCGTCAATTTGCAGATGGAGCATTACTACTATGCTCAAGGCGCGCAATATGGCAAGGCGATGTCCAACTATTATTTCGACCAGGATAAGTGAAGTTGTTAGATTCGAGCCGAAATGTTAAAGGGAGCAGATAACATGCGTTCTTACAGATTTCAGATGTTCGCGGCGCTGGTTGCCATGAACATAATTCCTCTCCTTGCTGCGTATGCGCAATCCGGCACGCCTACTAAGCCTGTAGCAGTTTCAGATATTCCCCACGCATTGAGGATTTCGTCCGGCGATCTTCTCGAAGTGAGCGTCTTCGACACTCCCGAATTGTCAGGCAAACTTCGCGTCAGCGAAGTTGGAGAAATATCCGTACCAATCGCAGGGGCCGTTCCAGTTTCGGGTATGACGGCCGAAGAAGCTGCGGGCGCGGTTGAAGCAAAGTTTCGCAGTGCAGACGTTCTGCAGAATCCGCATGTCTCGGTTTTCATCAGTGAATACGCCTCCCAGGGCGTAACCGTCATCGGTGAAGTAAAAACTCCGGGGATCTACCCATTGCTGGGCAAACATAACCTTGCTGAACTGGTAGCTGCTGCTGGAGGCCTCACGCCGGCCGCAAGTAGAGTCGTCACCTTGACCCACAAGGCTGATCCCGCTCATCCCGAAGTCATAGAGATGGATACCAAACCGGGCAGTGTTGCTGCAAGGGTCGACGTTCGTCCAGGCGACACGATTACCGTCTCTCGCGCGGGCGTCGTTTACGTGGTCGGCGATGTCGGCAAACCAGGTGGCTTCCTCATCGAAACCAATGATCGTCTTACCGTATTGCAGTCATTAGCTCTGGCACAAGGCGCGAATAAGACAGCAACCTCAAACGGCGCGAAGTTAATTCGCAAGGTGGCGGGAATCCGCCAGGAATTACCGGTTCCACTGAAACGAATTCTGGCAAACCAATCACCGGACTTACAGGTTGAAGACGGCGACATTCTGTTTGTTCCCTCCAGCCGGAGTAAGACCATCGCGTATCGCGGGATCGAAGCAGCCGTCAGTGCGACAACTGGCTTACTCATCTACACCCGCCCTTAGGAGAGCCGGTGCCTGACAAACACACAGTAATCTCCGAGGGAGTCGATGCCAGTACGGAAGAGAGGCGGTCACGGGCGCTACATATTTCTCCAGCCCACGTGGAGTGGAAGTCCCGCCTAAGTGTTGGGGATGGTCTCGTGGTCATCATTCCTGCGCTTCAGTTCGTGCAATTCAATGCAATTGGTATCGTTTTCGCTAGTGACTTGCTATTGCTATTCGCATTTCCTCTGATATTTTTGCGGCGCTTGCATCGATTGCGGCAACGACAAGTCCAGACGGTCCTAATCCTTGGGTTGGCATGGTTTTTAGGACAGGTTTTCACTGATATGATTCGTCAATCACAGCCAGAGGACTTTCTGCGAGGCTGGAGTAAAATTGCGCTCACAATTACTCACTTTGCGGTCATTTGGGTGCTATTACGAAATTCAATACGTCGGTTTGTGTTGTATGGCATCGGCGTTTGTATTGGGGGAATGCTCACGTGCTTAGTCTCCCCAAACCGGTTTGTACTTGAATACCCCTGGAAGTTTGGATTCGCGCTACCTGTGACATTCGCAGTAATCATTATTGCAAGTTGTATTCCGCTTAAACGCCAGGGTTCTTTGTTTCTCTTTGTACTCGTAGCGCTGTCAGGCGTTAACTTGTTCTTGAGTTTCCGCAGTTTGGGAGTTACCTGCCTGGTGTGCGCCGGATTCTCATACCTCCACATGTTCGCGCGCAAGCGAAGCATACGGCTGGGAAAGTCGCACATGCTAATCATCGCAGCCGCGATCTTATTAAGCATTGCAGGGTTCCAGGAAGCATACGAATACACAGTACAGAACGGGATGCTCGGAGCCGACGCCCAAGCTAAGTACGACACTCAACAGGGTGTTGGTGGCCTACTTCTTGGCGGGCGGAGCGAGATCTTGAGCTCCGCACAAGCTATTCTCGACTCACCTATCATTGGCCACGGCTCATGGGCAAGAGATCCACAATACGCGGCTATCCTGCGACAGCGCCGCGCGGAGCTTGGATATAAACAGCAACATGACGATGGAAGTGATTTGATTCCATCTCACTCGCACATCTTCGGGGCATGGGTCGAAGCGGGTATCCTTGGCGCACTTTTCTGGTTATGGATCTTGAAATTTGTAGTGGTCACGTTGTTTCGAGCAACGGGAGAGGAACCTTTACTTCCGATGTTTGCGTTTATCGCATTTCTGCTGTGCTGGGACATTCTGTTCTCTCCATACGGAGCCGAACGGCGGTTTTTGACACCGTATTTCATTGCTGGAATCGTACTATTCAGTTCATTCACCACCAAGATAAGAACCGCGATGGCAGGAGTGTCGACATCTTGAGAGTTTCAATCGTCACCATTTCGTTCAATCAGGCTGCTTTTCTTGAACGGACTTTGAATTCGGTGTTGGACCAGGATTATCCAGACATCGAGTATATCGTCGTCGATCCGGGGTCAACTGATGGCAGTCGCGATATCATCGAGCGATATCGGAACCAACTAGCTAGAGTGATTCTCGAACCAGATACGGGGGCTGCTGATGCCCTTAACAAAGGGTTCAAGTGCGCTACCGGTGAGGTCTTTGCATTCTTAAATTCCGACGACGTACTCTTCCCTGGAACGGTACGCAACGCCGTTGAGTGTCTTTCGACCAACACACTTGACATTGTTTCTGGGCATGCGCTCGTCATTGACGAGCACGACCGGGAGTTGAGAGTCGCATACTCCGAACGATACTCGTTGAAGGCTTACGCCTACGGCGCTTCTATCTTGATTCAGCCATCGACGTTCTTCACACGCGAAGCGTTTCTTCGCACCAACGGATTCAACACCAGCAACAAATCCAACTGGGACGGTGAGCTATTCGCCGATATGGCGCTCAGCGGTGGACATTTTGGTTTGGTTGACCAAATATGGAGCGGCTACAGACTTCACGGGCAAAGCATCACGTCCTCCGGCAAGCTGCACCAGCAAACTCAAGAGCACCACAAGCAAATGTTTCGCAAGATCGTAGGACGAGAAGAGCGCAGTACGGACCGCTTGATCGCACAGGCATTCCGCATGTTTAGATACATGCAAAACCCAAAGAGTCTGTACGAGAGAATTTCCAGAGGCCCAATCTATCGTAGGGGTCTGCTTAAATGATGAAGATATCGATTCACCTTGTAATGGTATTACTTCCGTGGCCGATCAGAAGGTGGCTGATGCTGTCTCTGTTTGGTTATAAGATTCATTCCACCGCCAGGATTGGTTTCTCTCTGATTTATCCAGATCATCTTGTTATGGGTGAGGGATCTCGTATAGGAAGCCTATCTGTGTGCAAGGGCCTTACTCTGCTGGAAATGGGTGGGCAATCGCGCATCGGTAATCTCAACTGGATCAGCGGATTTCCGGCTGCAAACAAAACATTCTTCGCGGGCGAGCCGGACCGACACCCGGAGTTGGTCATAGGCGAGCATTCGGCCATTACGAATCGTCACCTGATTGATTGCACCAATTCTGTACGCATTGGACGCTTCACAACATTCGCAGGTTTTCGTTCGCAGATTCTGACGCACAGCATTGATCTGTATCGCGGCTGTCAATCTTCCAAACCCGTAACCATCGGCGACTATTGCTTTGTTGGGACCAACTCCGTTCTGCTCGGAGGTAGTTCACTTCCTGACTGCTCCATTCTTGCCGCAAGCTCGCTTTTGAATAAGCAGCATTCTGAAACCCATCAGGTATATGCCGGCAATCCAGCAACGCCCGTCAAGTCGTTACCACAAGACATGGCGTACTTTCGGCGTTCACAGGGATACATTCACTGATGAACATTTTAGAAGTTATCTGTTTCGGTGGCCTTCCGCGTCGCAATTTGTTTGGTGGTGCCTGGTCGCATTCTCTGCAGGTTGTTATAGAGCAATCTAAGGTGATGGGACGATGAAAATCCTTCACGTTATTAGGTCAGTCAGCGCCACCGGCGGTGGTCCAATCGAAGGCATTAAGCAGTTGGCTTCAGTCGATCAGAGCGGCGGCCATGAAATCGAGGTCGCTTCTCTGGACGCATCTGACGCACCCTGTACGATTGGCTTTCCTTACCCAGTTCACGCACTCGGGCCGGGATGGCGAAAGTATGGATACAGTAATCGTCTTGTACCTTGGTTAAGTGAGAATGCGCACAACTATGACGTCGTCATAGTTAACGGTATCTGGCAGTATCACAGCTTCGCTACGTGGCGCGCCCTGCACGAAGCCAGCACCCCGTATGTTGTATTCACCCACGGGATGCTTGACCCATGGTTCAAGAAGAAATATCCGCTCAAGCACCTGAAGAAATTGCTTTACTGGTCTTGGGGCGAACGGAGGGTGCTGAAGGATGCCGGTGCTGTGTTATTCACCTGCGAGGAAGAGCGCCTTCTTGCACGCCAATCATTCCGTTCATACCGCTGTAACGAGATAGTCGTAAATTACGGTACGTCCGGCCCTCAAGGTGACCCGCAAGTTGAAACTGATATTTTCTTCCAGAGATACCCGGAACTGCGCGGAAAGCGGATCGCTATATTTCTTGGACGCCTTCACGAGAAGAAGGGCTGCGACCTGTTGATTCAAGCTTTTGCAAAAGTGCTCGCCTTCGACCCTGACTGGCATCTTTTAATGTGCGGGCCCGATCAAGTCGGCTGGCAGGCAACGCTGCAATATACTGCGAAGGAACTCAACCTGTCTGAACGTATCACCTGGACCGGAATGGTCAACGGTGCCCTGAAATGGGGAGCATTGCGGGCATCGGAAATCTTTATTCTTCCCTCGCACCAGGAGAACTTTGGAATGGGGGTGGCCGAAGCCCTTGCGTGCAGTGTGCCCGCCCTAATTTCTGACAAAGTCAACATCTGGCACGAAGTGCAGCGGGACGGCGCCGGAATCGTTGGTGCCGATGATCTGGAAGGAACCTGCGCTACATTACGCAGGTGGCTGAAACTGTCCAGCGAAGAGAAAGCTGCGATGCGGAACCAGGCGCGCAAGTGTTTTGAGCGAAACTTCGAAATTCACAATGCTGCCAGGACTCTGATTTCTACGTTGACCGCAGTTGCCAGGGAATGGAACTGAGAATCTCATGCATCATTACGCCGCTACCTTGCAAACATTTCAGCAATCCGGTTGTACCCGTACTCGCACTCGTTCCATTTGCGGGGGCACTGCGTCTCTATGATATCGGTCTTGGTGCTCACCAAAAATGAAGAGCGGGACTTACCGGACTGCCTGCAGTCAGTCGCATGGTGCGATGATGTGCATGTGTACGACTCATTCAGCACAGATAAGACGGTTGAAATCGCGCGCGAATCTGGCGCGCACGTTTGCCAACGAGTGTTCGACAACTGGGCGGCCCATCAGAATTGGGGACTGCGCAATATAGCTTTCCGGCATGAGTGGGTGTTATATATCGATGCAGATGAGCGTGTGACTCCCGAACTAGCCTCCAGCGCGGTGCGAGCCGTGGAAGCACCGGGTGACGAAGTTGGCTTCCGTGTTCACCGTCGCGACTTCTTTCTCGGCACGTGGCTTAAGCACGTACAAACCTCGGCGTTCTACTTGCGGCTGTTTCGTCCCGAAAAGATGCGCTACGAACGTCTAGTGAATCCCATTTCAATTCCCGACGGGCCGGTCGGAGAACTGAGGGGACATCTAGATCACTATCCCTTCAGCAAGGGAATGAGTCACTGGGTGAATCGTCACAACTCCTACAGCACTCTCGAAGCCCAGCAGATTATCTCTAATCGCCAAAACCGGTCGGAGTTTCGAATTGCCAAGGCATTCACCGCTTCAGATTTTCATGAGCGCCGTTTTCATCAGAAGGAGCTCTTTTACCGTTTGCCCGGTCGACCCTTTGTTAAGTTTGCCTACTCTTACATAGCTAAACGAGGCTTTCTGGATGGTCGTGCTGGATTTACTTACTCGATTCTCCAGTCTTTTTACGAGTACCTCATAGTCCTGAAGGTTCGTGAACTGGAACACGCAAACCCTCCTGGAAGCCGGTTGAGAGCTGGGCGGGAAGGCGTGTGACAATGCGTAGCAGGGCCCTCATTCGGTGTGCCGTTGTCATTCTTGGTCTTCTGACTCCGGCTGTTTCGCAAGAAAGTGGCATCACGATCCTAAATTTGAAGAGGCCGGATTCAATTCAGTTGAGCAGGCCTGTTTCTTCCAAAAGCGATTCCAGTTGGGGCCCGTCGCTCACGGTGCCAACTGACAGACAGAAAACATCGAACGCTACACCTTTAAGAAACGTCTCAAAGCCAACTGTAATGGGCGGAGCTCTCGGAGTTGCTTCGCGTCTGCCGATAACACCTACATCTGAAGTATCGAGACTCTCACCAGACAAGCTCGTCACCTCAACAGGCCCCAGGGCTAAGCGACATTCTTCCCTCCGACCAGGCGAGAGTTCACGGTCGGATGCCGCACAATCTCAGGATGGGTTCGGACAACTTGCAAAACAGAGCCACTCCCTCGGGTCCGAGCATCTCGCCCTGGACACCGGTATTGAACTGCATCGAGACTCTAAAGATTCGAAACCTAAGGTTTCTACCTTCTATAACGAGCAGCGCATTAAGACGAAGGACAACCAATTTACTCTATTAAGATCGAAGACCGCAGGCAATTCGAAGGTGCAGTCTACGTTGAAAGAAAAGTCAGCCAAACCTTCCGGAGGGTTACGTGGCCGTTAACCTCGCACGAATAGGCAGTTCGACGCCTACTCGAATTAAACTGCTGCGTGCCGTATGGAGTCTCTTCCAACTCCCATTCCTGCCGCACACGCCGCGGATTCTAAGTCCACTGCGCGTTCTCTTATTGCGGCTCTTTGGAGCGAAGGTCAGTGCGTCAAACCTGATCTGCGGTGGCGTCAGGGTATGGTGCCCCTGGAATCTCGAACTTGGAACTGCCTCTGCAATTGGCTACGGCGTAGAGCTTTATAATTTCGCTCCAATTCGAATTGGCGACAATTCGGTAATCTCACAGTATTCGTATCTCTGCACCGCAACTCACGATTACACGAGCCCATCGTATCCACTCGTGAGCAAGCCGATTGAAATAGGGTCGCAAGTCTGGATAGCTGCTGGTGTCTTCGTCGCGCCCGGAGTTTCCATTGGCGAGGGAGCGGTAGTCGGAGCTCGCTCCGTTGTAACTAAAGACATCCGTGAATGGACCGTGAGTGCTGGAAATCCGTGCCGCGAGATCAAAGAGCGCATGGTGATCGAAGCCGAATAGCCCCCAGTTGCGCACAACATTGCCCTCCAGGCGCCGTATTTTCTGCCCAAGTACGTCGTACACTGAACCAAGCGCTTAGGAGCTTACGCAGAGACATTGAGGCAGCCTTCACTATTCTGCAATATTCCAGAATGGGCTTTTTACGCTGAATACCTGAGAAGAATTTAAGGAGGGCTGGGTTACACTGAGTGTTGAAACGTCATCATACCTGTTGGGAGCAATTTTGTATTCAATGAAGCGCAGAGTTTCCGTCGCCCTGATTTTCATCTTTGCAATTGGTACGGCGTTCGCCTCTGGTGCCACCATACGCTCGTCGTATCGGACCCCGAGACGCTCGCTGCATCGTGCACGAGCCCGCGTTGCACACTGGAATCCAGTACTGCGCGGCTCGCACGATTCCATGCTGCGACAGAATGAAGAGATCGACCGCCTGCGGCTCACGCGCATCAATGATGATCAGGAACTGGAAGAACTCGAGTTGCGTGGAGATCTTGTCAGCCTGCATGACTCAAGAGCGCTGCAGATTGCCCCAAATCTCGACGTGAACCGGCGCTTCTGCCGTCCGTGGACACGGGCTTTTCTGGAAGATTTGAGTCAGGCGTTTTACGCGCGTTTCCATCAGCCTATTCAAGTTACTTCCGCCGTACGCACCGTGGATCAGCAGGCCCGTCTCCAGCGCTGGAATCACAACGCAGCGCCTATCGATGGCGACACTGCTTCTTCCCACTTGGCTGGCCTTACAATCGACATTGGCAAGCGTCCGATGTCCGTTAAACAGCGTGCATGGTTTGATCAGTATGTGCTCAAGTTGCAGCAACTCGGCCTCGTGGAGGCTGCTGAAGAACGGCGGCAAGCGTGCTACCACATCATGGTGAGTGATCGCTACCATGAATATCGAGACGCCCCACTCGATTTCACAGCCAATCGCTAACCCTTGAACTGTTTCAGGAACGTCCGGGCCCACGCCCGGCGATCTTCGTTTGAGCTCTCCCATGGCGCCAGCCGGTGCTTGGGTATAATCTTGAGAATTCAACGGAGACAGGATGAGAACTAAGCTCGTTGTGACTTCTCTTGCCTTACTGCTAACCATCCTTGCCCTGGCGCAATCGGCAGTTTCTCAGAAGAGCGCGGCAAGTTCGAAGATAAACACCAACTCTACGGCGGATGCCGTCACAATCCACAACTCCGCCATCGTAGTAGACACCCATGCCGACACCCCGGGCCGGTTCCTCGATGAGAATTTTGATCTCGCCACCGACGCAGGCAAGGGGCATTGGGATCTTGCAAAGGCAAAATCCGGCAGCCTGGGAGCTGAGTTCTTCTCCATCTGGGTCGACCCTGCTCAATACAAGGACCACTACAGTCGGCGCGCTCTCGATATGATCGACGCCGTTCACGAGGCCGCACGGACTCATCCCCGTGACCTGGTGATGGCCTACTCTGTGCAAGATATTTCAGCCGCTCGCCGCGAACCGAATAAGCACATTGCTGCGCTCATCGGCGTAGAAGGCGGACACGCCATTGAGGGTGACATCCGCGTGCTTCGCGATTTCTACCGGCTTGGCGTGCGATATATGACACTTACCTGGGCCAATTCAAATGAGCTAGGACAGTCGTCTGGAGATGTAAAGACCGGCGATAACGGCAAACCCAAAGATCCCGGTCTCACTGATTTCGGACGCAATGTTGTGCGCGAGATGAATCGGCTCGGCATGATGGTTGACATATCGCACGTAAGCGATCGCTCGTTCTATCACGCGCTGGTCGTGAGCCGCGCTCCTGTAATTGCCTCCCACAGCAGCTCACGCGCCATTGCTAATCATCCCCGAAACCTGACGGACGACATGTTGGTTGCGCTTGCTAGAAACGGCGGGGTAGCCCAAATTAACTTCAATTGCGGTTTCATCAGTGATGAGTACAATGCGAAATCAAAAGCATTCGAAGAGGCGCATCCAGCGGAGTTGAAGCGCTCCCAGGAACTCTGGCTTGCTCCAAAGACGTCCGAATCTAGAGCCGAATTAGATAAACTAATTGCCATGAAGGAAACGGCTGTGCCCCGCCCTCCCTTGAGTGCCTTGATCGACCATTTCGACCACATGATTAAGATTGCGGGAGTGGAGCACGTCGGCATCGGATCTGATTTCGATGGTGTGGAGTGTCTGCCGCAGGAGATCAATGGCGTTCAGGACCTCCCAAAGATTACAGCCGAGCTTCTGCGCCGAGGTTATAGTGCCGCGGACATGCAGAAGATCCTCGGCGGCAACCTCATGCGGGTATTCGGTGAAGTCGAACGTGTCTCGCGTCAAATCCAAACTGAACAAAACCCGGATCGGCGGCTCGAAGTCGCGGTCCCAGAATCGAATTAGAACTTTCTCGGAGGAATACTATTTATGCGACAACTGTTGATTGCAAGTAGCCTGGTTGTGCTCGCGTTGGGCGCCAGCGCATTTTCCGCCAACAAGCCCCAGACAGGAACGAAGGAGCAGCCCGCCGCCATCATCCAGACCAGCATGGGTGATTTAAATTGCGTCCTATTCCCAAAAGCCGCGCCTATCGGCACAAAGAATTTCATTGGATTGGCAAAGGGCACCAAGGATTGGAAAGATCCCAAGACTGGACAGACGAAACATAACATCCCTCTCTACGACAACACGATCTTTCACCGCGTAATTCCCGATTTCATGATTCAGGGCGGCGATCCTTCTGGAAGTGGCGCTGGAAACGTCGGCATCCAATTCAAGAATGAGACGTTGTCCAATCTCGGATTTGATCGCCCCGGACGCCTTGCCTATGCCAACGCCGGTCCGGACACAAACGGATCACAGTTCTTCATCACCGAAGTTCCCTACCCATCCTTGAATGGCAATTACACCATCTTCGGCCAGTGCGACGATGCTAGCGTAGCTCTGGTCAAGAAAATCGCTCGCCAGCCACGTGGCCGCAATGATAAGCCGAATACTCCCATCGTCATCAAGCACATCAAGATTGATGAGGGTGCGCACTAGGTTTCGTAATTGACGGCAGTAAGGTGCGGATCAAGCCTGCGCTTCGCTGCCGTCCTCGAAGCAGCAAACTACTTCTGTTAGTCTGAGAGTTCAGTTTATTTCTTCAGTAAGGAGCCAGCATGGCCGAACGAACACCAGGGTTATACGCCACACTTCTCACCAATCAGGGCAACATCGTTTGCCGCCTGTTCGAGAAGGAAGCACCAAAGACCGTCGCCAATTTTGTGGAGCTTGCAGAAGGCAAGCGCGAATGGAAGGACAGCGTCAGTGGAAAGAAAGGCCCTGATCCCATCTACAACGGAACGATTTTCCATCGCGTGATTCCCGACTTCATGATTCAAGCCGGAGATCCAAGCGGTACTGGAATGGGCGGTCCAGGCTACAAATTCGAAGATGAAACGAAGGGCTCACCTTTCAAGTTCGACAAGCCAGGCAAACTTGCGATGGCAAACTCGGGACCAAACACCAATGGTTCGCAGTTCTTCATCACCGTTGCGCCTACCCCGTGGCTTACCGGTAATCACACCATCTTCGGCGAAGTCATCGAAGGACAGGATGTGTCTGACAAGATCAGCACCCTTCCGCGCAATCACCAGGACCGGCCTAAAACCGACGTAGTGCTGGAGAGCATCACGATCGCTCGCGTTTAGTTCTCTTCCGCACAAATGCAAAACAAAGCCCCGGGGCTTGTACCTCGGGGTTCGTTTTCGTCTATTTGCAAGCGTTATAGACCAATGACTGTAATCAGTTCCTTCACGGAGTCGGCGCTCTTGTTAAGGGCGGCTTGCTCCTCCGCCGTCAACTTGATTTCGATGATCTGCTCTAAACCGTTAGCGCCCAGTTTCACGGGAACACCCACGTAGAGGCCATTGATTCCGTATTCGCCTTCAAGGTGCACGGCGCAAGGCAGAATCTTCTTCTTGTCCTTCAGAATCGCTTCAACCATCTCCACAGCCGAGGCCGACGGAGCATAGTAGGCGCTTCCGGTCTTCAGGAATTTAACGATTTCCGCGCCGCCATTGCGTGTGCGTTCAATAAGTGCATCCAGCTTTGTCTTCTCAATTAATTCAGTGATTGGGATACCTGCGACCGTTGAATAGCGCGCCAAAGGCACCATCGTATCGCCGTGGCCGCCAAGCACGAACGCGGTGACATTTTCCACACTCACATTTAGTTCCTGCGCGATGAAGGTGCGGAAGCGAGCCGAATCCAACACGCCCGCCATTCCGAGCACACGATTACGTGAGAAGCCGCTGAGTTTGAACGCGGCCTGCGCCATTGCATCCAGTGGATTGCTGACCACAATGATGATGCAATTCGGCGAATATTTCACGACCTTGCCGACCACATCCTGCATGATTTTGTAGTTGGTGTTGAGAAGGTCGTCGCGACTCATTCCAGGCTTTCGCGGAATGCCCGCAGTGATCACAACAATGTCGGAGTTCGCGGTATCGGCGTAATCATTAGTTCCAAGAATCGTACTGTCGCGCTTTTCGACCGGCATTGCCTGCAGCAGATCTAGCGCCTTACCTTGCGGGACTCCCTCCATAATGTCGATCAGGACGACATCGGCAAGTTCCTTTGAGGCGATCCAATGTGCCGCTGTCGCCCCGACATTTCCTGCTCCAACGATAGACACTTTCTTGCGCATTTGTTTCCTTTCAATCCGCGATCTGCGGGATAAAGACGGTAGAAGAAATTGCCCTGAATCAAACGTCAATTCAGCCAGCGTAGGAATTATCGCGCAGTTGAAACGTTCGCCGCCATATTCTCGATAATTGCCGACGCAAATTCGCTAGTGTGCAGTTTCGTTGCTCCCTCCATAAGACGCTCAAAGTCGTATGTAACGCGCTTTTGTTCGATGGTGAGTTCCATGCTGTTCTCGACAAGCCTCGCGGCCTCCGGCCAGCCCATAAAGTCCAGCATCATAACTGCTGACAGAATGACAGACCCCGGATTAATCACGTCCTTATCCGCATATTTTGGAGCAGTGCCATGCGTGGCTTCGAAGATTGCGTGTTCCGCCCCGACATTCGCACCAGGTGCGATTCCAAGGCCTCCCACTTGCGCTGCACAGGCGTCCGATATGTAATCCCCATTCAGGTTCGGCGTGGCTAATACCGAGTACTCATCAGCCCGAGTCACAATTTGCTGGAAGATCGAATCAGCGATACGGTCGTTGATCAGCAACTTTGTCATCCACTTACCGTGACCATGCGTCGCGTAGATCGAATCCAGCACGCGTTGTACTTCGGCATAAATTCCCTGCCTGAAATCCTCTGGCGCGTGTTCCATTCCAGGTTCAATCAGCTGTGCGTTCTCTTCCACGGTAATCGCCGGATTATTGTCCTTGTTGCCGATAATCCAGCTTTCGCGTTCAGTCACCGTTTCGGCGCGAAACTCCTGCGTGGCCACTTCGTAGCCCCATTCGCGGAACGCTCCCTCCGTGTATTTCATGATATTTCCCTTGTGTACCAGGGTCACACTCGGGCGCTTCTTATCAAGCGCAAACTGAATTGCCATGCGCACCAGGCGCTTGGTTCCCGTAATTGACATCGGCTTGATGCCTATACCGGAGTCGGCCCGAACGTGTTTCTTGGTGCCCACCAACATCTCGTTGTTGAGGAAGTCGATGAGTTTCTTGACCTCGGGAGTTCCCTGCCTCCATTCCACGCCGGAGTAAACGTCCTCTGTGTTTTCCCGGAAAATAACAATGTTCATGTGATCGGGACGCTTCACCGGTGAGGGAATGCCCTTGTAATACTTCACGGGACGCAGGCAACAGTACAGATCAAGGATTTGGCGGAGCGCAACGTTCAGCGACCGTATTCCACCCCCGATAGGGGTGGTGAGTGGGCCCTTGATTCCAATTCGCAGGTCGCGAAATGCAGACACTGTCTCATCGGGCAACCAACTGCCAAACATTTCTTTTGCCTTCTCGCCGGCAAACACCTCGTACCACACGATCCCGCGCTTACCCCCGTAAGCGCGCTCCACCGCAGCGTCCACTACCCGCACGGATGCCTTCCAGATATCCCGTCCCGTACCGTCACCCTCTATAAAAGGGATGATTGGATTATCGGGTACCACAAACTTACCGTTCGCAAACTCAACCCTGCGGCCATTGGCCGGCAGCGGAAATCCGTTGTAGGAAGCCGCCATTCAAATCCTCCTGAGAGATAAACATGGGAGTAGCTCGGAATCGTTGCGCTTCCGCAACTTGCACTCGGACCGAAACGGTAGCACCCCACGTAACTACCGTACCAATTCACTCTTACACAACCCTCCGAGTGTCTCGGTTAACGAACAATCGAGATTATCACTGGAAGTCCCGCTCTTCAATCGCCGAAAAAAGATGTGAACACGGCGCGTACCTTGCGCATTTCAACACCCAAGGCTTCATCCAGATTTGAGCATCCCGCAATATTCCCCACGCACTCGCGCGGATAATCACTTTCCGGCAGCTTTTTCCGGGAGCGCCCCTCCACGATGCGAATCGCATGATCCACCCGACGGAACAGATCAACTGCCTGCAGCAAGCCGTCCCCCTGCGATATGGATAACAATTCCCTTTCAGCCAAAATTTGCAGCCGCTCGGGAAGCTGTTTCCCCGGTGACGGCAAGCCTGCGCGTGCCTCCAGCAAGCCCACGAGAAAATCGAGGTCGTACAGGCCGCCCGGCCCCGTCTTGAAGCTATCCGGTCCGCCTGAATCCGCCAGACGTTTACGCATCGTCCGAAGGTCACAGACAAACTCCGACGAGGTAGCAAAGCGTTGCCGCAGACGTTTAAGGGACGCGCTCACATCTCCAGCAAGATGTTCCGCTCCGGCGATGAACCTAAGTTTTCCGAATGCGAGTGTCTCCCACGCTTTGGCGTCTGTTTCGAAATATTGCGCAAGTTGCCGCGTGGAGGCGACAAGTTCTCCCTCGCAACCGTGCGGCCTGAGCCGAGTATCCACCGCGATCACCGATCCCTCTCTCGTGTAGCTCGACAGTACTTCCACCAGGGACCGCGCGCACTGTTCTGCTTTGTCATGATCGCATTCCGAACTCCGCACAAATACTATGTCTGCGTCGGAAACCACATCGAGTTCGCAGGTCGCAAAACGTCCAACGACAAAGATCGCAAAGCCCTCTGGTGGGTCCGCAGCCCACAGTGCTTCCTGCAATAGAGCATCGAAGTGGTTTGTATTCTCGCGCAGTATTTTCCATACCGGGACTTTGTCTAGAAGCGAGCGTCCCACTGAACGCAGAAGACAACGTCGCGATGCAATACGCAGTTGGTCGGCCACGGAAGGTTTATGCTCCCGCTCGCAAGGACGGAAAAGCGCAACAATATCTTCCGGATGACGTGCCAGAATGTCGGTCGCAAACACGCTCTGCGCAAATACCGGGAGCGCTCCTTCAATCCATTTCACATTCTTGATTGCTGTGCGGATACGCCCCTCTCCCGTCGAGGCTGCGGCAAGAAAACGCTGCAGATTGCGCAAACGCGGGTCGCCGACATCTGCTGCCAGCATCGTCGCTAACACGGGAGATCGCGCCGCTAATTCACGCGTCAGGCGCTCTGCTCCCGGCGCGCCCAAACTCACGGACTGCGCCGTTACCCCTTCCACACCTTCTCCCACCGCCAGACTCAACACACGCGCGCAAAGTTCGCTTGCCGATGTCATCGCCCGCCGCACATCTTCAACAGTCCTGATTGTGTCCATTCCAAGCGTGCGTAACAACGCAACCTGTTCCGTTACCGTTCCGGACAGGCGATGCGACTGCACTCCCTGACGGCACTGCACACGATGCTCGATAGAGCGAAGCAATCCATATGTTTCAAACAACTCCCGAAACTCCGCGTCGCCAATATGCTCTTTGTCGTGAAGCTTTTGCAGCGCGAACAACGTTCCACCTGAACGCAGCCATGTTTCGACTCCGCCATGAACCCTCTGCAGGCACTGGACGGTGAACTCGATTTCCCGAATACCGCCCGCGCCGTTCTTCACATCCAGCTCGCGCGAACTCTGCCGAATAACACCACGTTGTATGCGCTCCAGCGATCGGGCGGCGGTTTGGATTGCGGAAAGGCCGAGTTGCTTGAGGTAGATCAGCTCCTGCACCTTTCTGCTGAATTCGCGAGCGAGGGTGCGGTCCCCAGCACTAAGGCGCACCTTCAGTAGCGCTTGCAATTCCCAGTCTTGAGCTACGCTGCGGTAGTAGCGCAGTGCCTGTGAATATCCGGCAACCATTTCCCCGCTCATTCCTTGCGGACGAAGACGCAGATCAACTCGGAAGACCTGCCCCTCCACACTTAAGCCGGAGAGACAAGACGTTAGCTCCTGCGCCAATCGGGTAAAGAATTCCCGGGTAGAAATCGGTATGGCACCCGCGTCCTCTCCATCGTCACAGAGAAAGAGCAGGTCGATATCAGAGCTGTAGTTCAGTTCATTGCCGCCAAGTTTTCCAAGCGACAGAACAGAAAACCGCGCAGGGTGTACACGGCCACGCACGGGGCGAATCTTCGGCCAGCCCTGATACCGACGCCTCAACTCGCATTCGCAATGCGCCAGCGCCTGCTCTATCAGCACGTCGGAAAGCGCCGAAATTTCCGCAGTGATTTCGGGCAGAGACGCGATGCCCAGCAATTCGCGGGTGAAGATTCGGACGTACTCGCGCCGCTTGAAGCGCACCAGCAGCACAGGTAAAGGAACTTCATTGAGACCAACCCGGAACCCTGCAAACTCCTCGCGGAAATTCTCAGCCAGGCGAGTTGTCACAAGCCCCGCTGGATGCGAAAAGACCTGCAATAAGTCAGAATTTTGCAGAAGGGTCTGGCCCAGCCACTGACTGGCGCCGAACAATGATACGCAGGCGCGAAGCGCCATCGCACCTGATTCAAAAGCAGCAGCAGCCTCACTTGGATGCTGCAGCAGGAGAGTTTCCAGTTGCAGCACTGCCTGATCGGGGCTCCCCGATTCCTCAAGTAAACGAGGCAACTGAAATGCCGCCCTGACCGGGAGAAGCTCACGGACCTTCGCGTAACGTGCCGCCGACGAGTTCTCCGCAAAGGAAAACGTACCGCCTCGCTGCTTAATATCGAGCCCCGTCACCCTATTGCCTCGAGCTGGCCTCAGCCGAAGAATAGCACGCGACCACGACCATCTGTAGTCACGTCCCCTGCATTTGTGCGAGCCCCATCTTTAACTGTCAAAATACAGCGAAAACTCATACGGATGTGGCCGGGCTCGAAGCGCATTCACTTCGTGCTCCCGCTTGTACGCGATGTAGGTCTCCAGCAAATCCTCGGTAAACACGTCCCCTTTCAAAAGAAACTGATAGTCAACCGAGAGTGCGTCCAGAGCAGCTTCCAGCGACGCCGGGATCGATGGCACTTTCTGCAACTCTTCCGGTCCAAGATCATAAATATCTTTGTCGAGAGGCGAGCCGGGATCAATGCGATTCTCTATACCGTCAAGGCCAGCCATCAACATCGCCGAAAACGCGATGTACGGATTGCAGCTCGGATCGGGGGGACGATACTCAACGCGCTTTGCCTCAGGGGAAGAAGAGTACATGGGAATTCTGCACGCGGCCGAGCGGTTGCGACGCGAGTACGCCAGGTTTACCGGCGAGTCCAGGCCAGCGCAAAGCCGTTTGTAGCTGTTTGTAGTCGGCGAGGTCAGCGCGGCAAGCGCGGCACCGTGTTTGATGAGACCTCCGATGTACCACAGCGCAATCTCCGAAAGGCCTGCATACCCGTCTCCGAAAAAGAGCGGCTTACCATCTTTCCATAGTGACTGATGCGTATGCATGCTGCTGCCATTGTCCTGAAGCAGGGGTTTCGGCATGAAAGTTGCTGTTTTGCCGTGCTGCCGCGCCACGTTGCGAACAATGTATTTGTACAGCATCATCGAATCGGCAGAGCGCAGCAGCGAGTTATACCGAAGGTCGATCTCACCTTGCCCACCGCTCGCCGTTTCGTGATGGTGGCTCTCCACTTTCAGACCGCACTCCTGCATCGTCAGTAGCATCTCGGTACGGAGATCCTGATGATGGTCCGTCGGCGGCACCGGGAAATATCCTTCGCGATACCGCGGGCGATACCCGAGATTGTTTTCGCGGCGGCCAGAGTTCCAGCGCCCTTCATCCGCGTCGATGTAATAGAAGCCATGATTTGCGCTTTGGTCGAAGCTGACATTGTCGAAGACGAAGAATTCTGCTTCCGCCCCAAACATCGCCTCGTCTCCCAGGCCGGAGGAGGCAAGGTACATCTCTGCCTTGCTGGCAATATACCGCGGGTCGCGGTCATAACGCTGGCGGGTGACGGGGTCGATAATGTCGGCAATCATGCCAAGGGTTGGAGCCTCTGTGAATGGGTCCATCACAAAGGTAGAGGGGTCTGGAATCAGGAGCATGTCGCTCTCGTGGATAGCAGCCCATCCGCGGATCGAGGAACCGTCCATGCCAAACCCGTCACGGAATGAGTCGAGCGTTAATTGGGCGATGGGAAAAGAGATGTGGTGCCATAGGCCATGGAGGTCGCTGAATCGTAGGTCAACCATCTGTACGCCTTGCTGCTGGGCAAACTCTAGAACCGTGACAGCATTAACTTTACTGGGCGAGCGCATTGCTTTAAGTCCTCTTCGGTGCCACATCGGGCACTACACGATCAGGATAACGAGTCAGGTTCAGTTTTTGCTGGACGAAGATCAGAAAAACACAGACCATTGAAGGACAGCTACTCTCCATAGCTCACACTGACGGTGTTAAGAGTATGGACGAGGTGCTCTTGCGGGAAATCGAAAGTTCTTATGGGGTGCATAACGGTTTCTTATGATCCCATGAGGTTTGGTCTGGCTCCAGCGAGCAGAGTAGCCGTCTCGTACAATCGAGGAGCACTGCACATCCTTTGAGAACATCGTTATTCTCAATTGTTTGTAGAAGTGATTTACACTTTTGAACTACATTGCCTCGCGTGATTTCGAATGGGGATGTTCAGTTTTACGAGCTTATTTCCGGGGCCTGAGTGAAATAGATTATGGATTTCGACCAGCTAGAAACCTTTTTGGAAGTGGCGCGGAACCTGAGTTTCTCGCGGGCTGCAGAACGCCGCTTCCGCACCCAGCCCGCGATCTCGGCGCAGATCCGCGCGATGGAAGAAGAGGTTGGGGCAAAGCTGCTGGACCGCACTGGGGGCAAGGTTTCCGTTACCGCTGCGGGAAAGATCTTTCTTGCCTACGTCGAAAGTGCGCTGGAGGCACGCCGCGCAGCCTTGCGCGCAGTGGCTGAAGCAGATCGCGTACCCGGTGGAGAAATTGTCGTCGCGGCCAATGAAGGAAGCTGCCTACACATTCTTCCAGAGGTTTTTGCTGAATTCAAACGCAGCTATCCGGACGTTGGAATCACGGTGAAGCGCTCGGAAACACGCGAGGTGCTGGAAGGTATCATCGACAATTCCGCCGACTTTGGCGTTGCAGCGATGCCGATCGTCGACAAACGAATTACTGCCGTACCGATCCACAGAGACGAGCTTGTACTGATTACACCGGTTGGGCATCCACTTGCGAAGTTCAAGGAAATCCAAATCTCCCAAATTGCCGACTATCCACTGCTGCTGCCTAAGATGGGACGCACGCGCGACAGCATCGAACGCATGTTCGAAGAGCGCGGCATGAAGCATAACGTCAGCATGGAACTGGATTCCAGCGAGTTGTTGAAGCGCTTTGTGGCAGCCGGAGTGGGAATCGGTTTCTGCCCGCACTCAACCGCAATCGGGGACCTGCGCCTTGGCATCATCGTAGTCGTAAAGTTAGCGGACGCTCAAATCCGTCGAGACATGGCACTGGTGTTTCGCAAGGACAAGGCACTTAGCCGCGCAGCATTGGCATTCATCGATATTGCCGTGCGATTAAAATCTCCGCAACTTGCCCGTAAATAACGCCAGTCGCGTATCATCGTGTGAGATGACGAAGCCGCAATTTTCGCCATCATGGAAATATGTGCAATTGTGGATTGCACCTCTCCTCAGAATCATTTAATTTCAAAAGTGCCGCCAAAAACACATTTCTGGTTCGGTTGTATGCTTTCGTCAGAGGAGTAACAAGAATTGGCCAAAGACATGGTCCCCAAGCGCATCTTTCTCACTAAGGGCGTGGGGAAGCACAAAGAGCGTTTGACATCATTTGAGCTCGCGCTGCGCGACGCGGGTATCGCCGCGCAGAATCTGGTGCGCGTCTCATCCATCTTCCCGCCCAACTGCAAGTTGCTTACACGCGCACAGGGACAGAAGTATTTGAGCCCGGGAGAAGTAGTGTTCGCAGTGGTTGCGGAGAATTCCACCCGTGAGCCGCATCGGCTCGTCGCCTCCAGTATTGGCTTGGCAATGCCGGCCGATAGCAAGACATATGGCTATTTGAGCGAACATCATAGCTTCGGCGAGACCGACCAGATTGCCGGCGATTACGCGGAAGAACTGGCGGCGGAAATGCTTGCCACTACGCTCAATGTCGATTTTGATCCCGACAAAAGTTGGGATGAGAAAAAAGAAGTTTATCGTCTGTCGAATAAGATTGTGCGGACAACGAATATCACCCAGAGCGCTATCGGTGATAAGAGCGGCGTTTGGACGACGACGATTGCAGCGGCGATCCTGATCTTCGATTAAGGCACTGTTTATGCGGTTTGGAAGGCCCTGGAGATGATCCGGGGCTTTTTTCGTGCTTAATTTTGAATTTCTGCTGGAAAGCCAACCATTGTACGAAAGGTTAATCCTTTCGGGGGTAGGAGTACTCAGGTGGTTAATCGTTGTGCAGGGGGCCTGACGATTGACTTTGTGGTGAATGGTTCGGAGCAGTTGATGTTTGTTAGTTGGTTAATCGTTGGGGAATGGGAAGATTCTTTATCGGATGGGACGAAGAACCCCACGTCAGCCCGAAAGAGCCGGGCGGGACGTGGGGCACCTGAATTTCGACGGAACTACTTTTTCTGGAGGCGTTCGAGGACGGCTCCGGCTACCAGGGGGAGAGCTACGGTGGCGTCATCGAAGACTTCGGCAAACTTGCCGCCCTCAGCGGGGGGAACAAACTTGCCCCAGGAGATGGCTTCGCTGTAGGGAGAGCCGCTGAGTCCTCCCCAGTGAACGGGCTCGGGGCAGATGCGCAGACCGTAGTGATAGCGCTTCAAGGGAAGGTCTTCTCCGCCGCGGCGATGACGCAGTTCGATGTAGGGGCCAAACTGCTGGGTCCAATTGCGGGGTACGCCGCCGCCGATGGTGAAGATTCCCAGGCGGGTTTGCAGGAGATTCTTTTCCGCAAAGTGGTTGAGGTCAAGGAAGGGATCAAAGCGAATCGGTTCTCTTCCCTGCTTGGCGCGCTTGCGATTGTGTAGGGCTACGTCGAGTCCCATCTCGGAGTCGGTGAAGGCGGGGATGTAAACGGAGGCTCCCTTCTCGTAGGCGGAACGCAGGATACCGCGTCCCGCGGCGTTCTCCGAGAGGTACTTGCCAATGGCGTGGGTGAACTTGTAGGAGCACATGACTTCGGAGGCATCCCAGGATTCGAGCATCTGGGCGACGATGCCTTCGACGAAGTTGAGATTGGTTTCGGGCTCCAGGGTGTCATAGACGCGGTTGTAGCCAGCTTCGTAGAGTTCCACGTCGTTCATCTTTTCGTCCCAGACGAAGTGGGACTTACCGGCGGCTTCGACGAGACCGTGGGCCATGAGGGCTCCGGTGGAGACGATGGCTTTGACGATTCCAGCATCGATGAGATCGGTGACGACGAGACCCTGCTTGGCGACAGTCATTGCGCCGCTGAGGGTCATGATGACAAAGGCCTCTTTGTCGCGGGCCATGGCTTCGAGCACGTCGGCGGCATGGCCGATTTGGCGTCCGGTGAAGGCAGTCTTGCCCATGGCGCGAACCAGGTCATCGACAGTAGTGATTTTCGAGAGGTCGAGTGGCTCAAGGGCTACGAGCTTGTCTGAGATAGGGTCGTGCAGCTCGCGCTCAATGCCGGAGCCTTCATCGGGTTGGTGTCCATGATTACCGTGATTCAACTACGCACCTCTTCTGAGTTTCTGAATGCCTCAAGAATAAATTATGCAATGGAGCGGAGCAAGGAAGACAGGGATGCTGGATACCGGCGGCGTGCTGTGAGACGCAATCTCAGGGCTGAAAAGCAAGGCGACATTGCAAATTAACTTGGAAAGATTGACGTTTGTAGCTCCCGAAGCGCGTCTAAGTGGAGGAATGCGGGAGTGCGCCGGGCACTCGCAAGTCATTTTGGATCGCATTCTCAGCGTGGCTCTCCCACCGAAAGCGGAAAACGGGGTTGTTTAGATAATGCAAGGTACACGGGTTTTGTTTGTCGACGATGAGCCGAATATTCTTCTCACGATGCCATCGATTTTGAAATTGCACGGCTTCGATGTTACGGCAGTAAGCACGGTCAACGAAGCGCTGGCGAAGATTACGTCGGCCCAATTTGACGTTCTGCTCTCAGACCTGAACATTGGCGAACCAGGCGACGGCTTTGTGGTTGTTGGCGCGATGCGCCGGACACAACCGGGATGCGTCACGATCATCCTGACGGGATTCCCGGGAATAGAGGCTGCGATGGAGGCGATCCGGAACCAGGTAGATGACTTCCTGATCAAGCCCGCTCCGATACCTACACTGATTCGGCTGATAAAAGAGAAGCTGGAAAATCCCCGGCCCAGGAGACAATCTTCCAACAAACGGCTTTCAGGAATTCTAGTCGATAACTATCTGGAGATTGCACAGCGAGCTCTGATCGAGATGAAGGCCGACCCACTGCTCGGGGCTCTGCCAATCAGGGATGAGCAGAGGATTGAATTCATCCCGCAGGAACTGAAAGAGATGGCAAAGATACTGGACTCGAACGACTCGGAAGTGACGGCTCAAACCATCATGCAAGGTTCGGAAGAACGCATGAAACGATATCGGCAGGGCTACACGATTCCTCTGTTCGCGAAATACGTGCGGCTTCTGGAGCGTTCGATCTACGACGTGGTCAACGAAAACCTGTTATTGCTGAATCTCAGTTTCTTCATGCATGATCTGAAGAAGCTCCATGACATCCTGGGCTATCAGCTTGAGTGCACGCTGACTGCTTATCTGGAGGAAAGAGCGATTCGCCGCCGAATGGTGTCGAGACCTTTCCTGGGCGACAGGGACATATCCTCGTAAAAGTCAGGTGAGGTGGGGGAATACAGAAGCTCAGGAGTGGAGTGTTGCCTGATCCCCACATATGCCAACAGAAGGCATATGTGGGCCACCTGTTTTCGAGAATGGGAGTCGAGAGAGCAGGAACAGGAGCAAGGGCGAGGGCAGAGTCAAACACCCCACGTCAGCCCGATAAAGCCGGGCGGGACGTGGGGCACACTGAAGCCCAGACACACTCTTAGAGGTTAACAAGCTCAGATGAGTTTGCGCAAGGACCTTTGGCGGCTGCCATTATTTCTGCAGTGCCTATGCCGAAGTGGACGTAAACGTCGGGAGCTTCCGCCAAGGGCATCCAATATCCGAGTACGGTCTTGTCTCCCATCGCTTCGCGCGTGGTGACCGTTTCGCCGGTCTTGAGGGCGAGATTTGCTTTGCAACGTCCGCAGTGATTCTCGCCGACGCCGACCTCGGGATTGAGGCTAAAGCACTTGACGCCTGCGGGGATTCCGATGGTGCGGGCAAGGTCATTGACCGCGAGAATCGTTCTGCTCTTGTGTACGAGCATGACAGGCTCTGGAAATGGACCCCACATTGTTTGAAAAGAATCGAGAATTCGTTGTTCTACCATTTGATAACTCCACTCAGGATGAATTTTGTCAGCGAATTACCACGCCAGCCATCGGCAGCAATCGGATAGCGAGTGTGGGAACAATACAGAAAAGGAGAGTTCCCAGAAAGAGCGTCAGCAGGGAACCCTTCAACAGGATCTTCCAGGGGCCATCCGCGTGATTTGTCTGAACTATGTTTGGCATTGGAGAAGTCCCTCTATGACTAAGACGGATGAGGCTTGAAGTTATTGCACGATTTTGAGAATTATTGCAGCCGCTCTCATCGAAACGGCTTCAAGGAAGACATTTCCCGCGAGAGCGCGGAAAAGAATCGATGGCGGACTGAAAAGCTTGAGGCCGCACGGGAGACTTGGGAATTGCTGGGATCCTTCGCTTGCGCTCAGGATGACCCTCGATCGGGCCCTCGCAGCACGTGGCAGACACATCTATTATGAAACCCGCTAGCCCCTATCCGTGGGGCTTGGC
This sequence comes from Saccharimonadales bacterium (SeqCode), assembly GCA_035539055.1. GTDB lineage: Bacteria > Acidobacteriota > Terriglobia > Terriglobales > Acidobacteriaceae > TOLSYN. The sequence continues at coordinate 87,936 of DATLJC010000077.1, forward strand.
GAGTGAGTAGTAGAGAAATCGCGGAAGGATTGCTGACCAATCTCGCGCCACCACTCTTCATATTGACGGCGTGAACTCCCGTGTCCCAAACGGCGATGACCGTGCGCTCCGTGGTGAAAACCTCCCACGAGAATACGGGCGAGAAGTAGCAGTCCGGCGCTACGCCAGAAGGTGATATGCCCAACGCCAAGCAATGCGGGCATGACGCCGTTCCAGAGCAGCATTACGGCATAGGCGAATCCGAGAACCAGCGCGGCGCCAAAGAGAATTGCCATACCCATGTGCGCGGCTATGCTTGAAACGCGGCGGCGGCCAGAGTGTGGCGCGTCCGTGCAGTCGTGAAAATTAGTCATCATCACAAACCCCTATCTGTAATCCTTGTAGTCGGAGAGCATTTTGCGAAGTTTCTCCGTGGCGCGACTCTTTCTTGAAAGCAGAGTTCCTATGGGTTCGTCCCAATCGTCGGACAGCTCGCGGAAACTTCGGTCGTCGATTTCCGTGGCGATCCAGACCTCCCGCTCGGGAGGACTGAGCGCGTCAATCGCAGTGACAAGACGCTCGCGCAGTTCGGCGTGCTGAAAGCTTTGATCTGGCCGTGGCCGCGAATCAGGCGGCAACACGGGCATTGATGGCTGCGATTCATCGGCCGTTTCCAGTGCAGGCACCTGCGGGACACTCTGGCGCTGGTGATCGGTTATGCGGTTGGCCAAAGAACGGTAAATGTAGGAACTTAGGTTTTCGACCTCGCCAATTACATCGGCCCGCTGCAGGAGGTTGGACGTCACCTCCGAGAGAATGTCCTCGGCGTCCATATCGGAGAATTCGAAGAGACGCCGCCGAACAAAGCCCAGGAAACGGGCTTTCTCGCGCACAAATATCTCCCCTAGTCGATTCCTGCCATCGTTCATGTAAGCGTCTGCAAGCGACTCCTGCTAATAAGACGTTAATTCATGAGGAATATTGCAGCGATTTATGAAAAAGATATTTCGGGGCGGCACGAGGAATAAAGATGCGTGCGTTAAGGTCTTTTCATCTGAAACCGGCCCTAAATACGCACCACTAAAGCAAAACGAGCGGGTACAATCGAATCAATCATGTCTTACGCAACAAGCTCTTCTTCCCTGCAAGCATCTGGCGGCTCGCGGCTTCGGCTGGTGGGCCGCATCGTTTTGGTTGTCCTTTTAGTGATCGTGGTGCTGGCGGGTGGGATTGGTCTCTGGTTGCATTCGGCGGTGCGTTCGGCGATGCCTCAACTGGATGGCACGGTGAAACTGCGGGGGTTGACGGCTCCGGTCACAGTGGTGCGCGATGCACATGGGGTGCCGAGCATAACGGCGCAGACGCTGGACGATCTGTTCTTCGCGCAGGGTTATGTGACGGCGCAGGACCGGCTGTGGCAGATGGACATGGCGAGACGCTATGCGGCGGGAGAGTTGTCGGCGGCGTTGGGTTCCGATTACGTGAAGGTGGACCGCGAGCAGAGGACGCTGGGGCTGCGAAAGGTGGCGCGGCGTTCGCTGGAACAGGCTTCGGCGGCAGAGCGCGAACAACTGGAAGCCTATGCGCGCGGAGTGAACGCCTACATTGCTGAACATCAGTATGGGCTGCCACTGGAAATGCGAGTGCTCCGGTATTTTCCGAGGACGTGGACGGTTGAGGATTCCCTGCTGATTGGAGTGTCGATGGCGGAGATGCTGAATCACGGGACCTATTTGGACGACTTGAATCGCGAAAAAATTCTCGCGCGGCTGGGGCCGGAGCTGACGAACGATCTGTACGTGGAACAATCGCAGAGAGATATTGTGCCGGGACACGATCTGGATGAGATTGAGCCGGCGGCGGTGGCTCCTGACACGGCGCAGAGAGCGGCGAAAGAAGCGCCTCCGGTGAAGCACGAGAGAAGGCATAGGCGACGGGCGGAGCTGGAGAGGCCCATGGCTCCGATGGTGGATAGGGTGAGGGCGGGGTCGAACAACTGGGTCATCAACGGGACTCATACGGAGAGCGGAAAGCCGCTGCTCGCAAACGATATGCATCTGCCGCATCGGATTCCGAACACCTGGTATGAGGCGCACCTGACGTGCGGCGACTTCGACGTGGCGGGCGTGACGCTGCCGGGAACTCCGTGGGTGCTCGTGGGTCACAACCGGCGGATCGCGTGGGGGTTTACGAACGTGGGGCCGGATGTGGAAGACGTATTCGTCGAAAACTTCAACGGGCAGGGGGAATATCAGACTCCCGAGGGTTGGCGGAAGCCGGAGGTGCGGCACGAGGTCATCCACGTGAAACGCGGGCTGGACGTGAAGATGGACGTGCTGGTGACTCGGCATGGGCCGATCATTTCGCGGGAGATGAAGGGCGAGGGACGGCAACTGGCGCTGAAGTGGGCCATCTACGACACGGGGTTGAGCATGCCGTTCTTTGCGGTGAACGCGGCGCAGAACTGGGATGAGTTCCGCGCGGCATTTGGACGATACAACGGACCAGGACAGAACGTAGTCTATGGCGACGTGGATGGGAATATAGGGTATCAGGCGACGGGGCGGGTTCCGGTGCGGGCGGCAGGCGATGGGGCGCTGCCGGTGAGCGGCGCGGATGATCAGCACGAGTGGACGGGGTACGTTCCGTTTGAGGAGATGCCGAGCGTGTACAACCCGCCGTCGGGAATTATCGCTACGGCGAATGGGCGGATCACGGCGGATGGGTACAAGTATTCGATCACGAAGGAATGGGAGTCGCCGTACAGAACCGAGCGGATCTACCGGGTGCTGCGGCAGAACAAGAAATTTACAGCGGCAGACATGCTGGCGCTGCAGACCGATGTGCAGAGCGATCTGGATAAGTTTGTGGCGCAGAGGATGGTGTACGCCGTCGATCAGACTCCGGGGGCAAGCGCACGGGCCAAGAACGCGGCGGATATTCTGCGGAAGTTCGATGGAAAGATCAGCATGGATTCGGCAGGGGCGGCAATTGAACAACGAGCGCGGCACTGGCTGACGGAGACTCTGCTGGCGAACAAGCTGGGAAACGACACGGTGCTGTATGCGTGGTACATGAAGACCGTTTGGCTGGAGAATACGATCGCGTTTCAGCCGGATCGGTGGCTACCGGCGAAGTATGAGACTTGGGACGGACTACTGGCGGCGGCAGTGGAGGCAGCGGTGAACGATTCGCAGGCTCCGCGGGATTTGTCAAGCTGGAAGTATGGAGATTACGCAACGGTGCAGATTGGGCATCCGATCTTCGGCAAGCTGCCTTGGCTGAAGAGGTACGCTATGACGCAAAGACTGCCACAGTCGGGCAACGGGATTACGGTGAAGCAGGTTGGCGGAATGTTTGCGCCTTCGGAACGCTTTACGGCTGATTTCGGGGATCTGGATCAATCGACGCTAAACATTGTGAATGGACAGTCGGGCAATCTGTTTAGCCCGTATTTCAACGATCAGTTCGAGGCGTGGTATCGGGGGACGACGTTTGGGTTGGCGTTTAAGCCGGAGACGGTGGAGAAAACTGGGGTTCATCGGTTGCGGCTGGTGGGAGAGTAGGGAGCGGTGCAAGAGCAAGACAACAACCCCACTCAACAAAAAGAGCGTTGTGTGGGCGACCTGCCTTGGGCACCGATTATGAAAATCTCGCGAGCGGGACAGGCGTGCTTGTTTGCTATTTAAGCTAAAGAACGTGGGTTGCGCAATGAGATAGCTCGCGGGTTTGGCTGGGTTTTCGAAAGACAAGGCAAGGACAAAGACAAGAACCCCACGTCAGCCCGATGAAGCTGGGCGGGACGGGGGGCACCAAGGGCAGGACTGATTGTGAAGCGCGTTGATTGCTAGTTGATGTAGAGAACGTCGCTGGCTTGACCCGTTACGTCCGTGGTGTGTTCGGAGGTAAGTGGATTGCCCTTCTGGTCGTACATGTAGAATTCGCCACCCTCGATGGTGTAGACCTCGCCGCGGTTGACGGCAAGAGAGATGCCGGTAGCATCGCCTTTGGCTGTGGCGAGCACGGTTCCGGTTCCAGCGGTGGGATTGACCATCGTGATGCAACTCTGCACTCCGCAGTTGGTGGAGGCCACCCAGAAGACGCCGTTGATGTTGCGAATCCAACGCTTGGCGCCGTTGCCGATTCGGATGGGAGCGGATGCGGTTCCCGCGGCAAGATCGATAGTGGTGAAGAAGCCGTCTTGCACGATGTTTTTACCGGTCGTGCAGTTTGGAGCCGACCCGGTGAAGGGACAATCATTGGAAATGGCGGTGGTTGCCGATCCGGCTACGTAGAGCTTGTTAGCGGTGCGGTCAATCAGGCCGCGGCGTGCGCCTAACACATTGTTGTTACTATTCCACTGATTGGTGACTTTGGCGGTTCCGGTGCGAGTCGTGCTGTCAAGAACGAGAGTGGAGAGATCAACCTGAATAACGCTTGGGGCGCTCGAACCTCCGCACTCGGTTCCACAGTTGAGGATGAAGGCTTTGGTGTTGTCGGCGGAAAAGAAGGCGTCAACAGGCTTGGAGAGCAACACGGGAGTTCCGGTTGCGGAATCGGCCAATGTGAGGAGGTAAACCGGCGAGGCCTGCGTGACCGGGTCATCGGGAATACTTAGATCGATCCAATGAGCCTGGGAGGAATCGGGCTGGCCGTCGGTGAAAGCCAGCAGGTGTTTCTCGGCGGGGTCCATGGAAATATAGCGGACGCCGGTAAAGGGAATCTGCGTGTTCAAGCTGCCATCGGTGGGGTTGAAACGAACGATGGCACCGGGGGTGCGGAAGGTGCCATTGGAGTAGTTGTAAACGGCGGCGAAACCGACCTTGTTGTTGGCGGAAGTGACGAAGCTGTCGGTAGTTCCGTTGAGTTGGATGGTCGCCTTGACGGATTCCAAGTTGTTGTTGAGCGAGGAAATCGAATTGGACCCGGAGTTATTGACGAAGGTCAATGTGCCGTCAGGCGAGGACTGCAGGTAGGTGGGCTGGCTGCCAACGCCGAAGGTGAAGGACGTGAGCCGGTCCTGTGAGGCGTCCATTACCTGAAGCTGGCCAGCAAAGTAATTGGTGACGACGCTGCGATGGGATAGGTGGGTGGTGGGCTTGAAAGGCTGGTCACCGGAACCATTGTTGAAGGTGCTCTGGCTTGTGGTGTCGCCGTTGCCGCATCCGGCCAGTAATATTGCGCCCATCAGGGCGATAATCAATGTCGCTTGCTTCAAGCAACGCACTCCAGAAGAGATGGATTCGAAGATGCTGGAAAGGTCGATTATAACATTGAGGATAGAGGTTGCCGGACGGCAGCTATGGTAAGGTTCCAGAAAAGCATTTAATGCAGTCCAGGATAAATTAGGTCAAGGACCCGCAATGTCATCGTTTTTAGAACGCCTGAAGGGTGGCCCCGTACTGTGCGACGGCGCCATGGGCACACTGCTGTATGCGAAGGGTGTGTTCATCAATCGATGTTATGACGAACTGAATGTCTCGCAGCCTGAGATTGTGGGCACGATTCACGCCGATTATGCAAAAGCCGGAGCTGAGGTGCTGGAGACAAACACCTTTGGAGCCAATCGCTATCGGCTTCTGAGACATGGGTTCGAGGGACGGGTGCGGGAGATCAATCAGGCCGGGGTTCGCCTGGCGCGGGCGGCAGCTACGGGCGGCGTGCTGGTGGCAGGAAGCGTTGGGCCGCTGGGAGTCCGCATTGAGCCGCTGGGCAAGATTGCGCGTGAGGAAGCGAGGGCGGCTTTCCGGGAACAGATCGAGGTGTTCGCCGATGAGGGCGTGGATCTGATCCTGCTTGAGACTTTTGGATATGTGGATGAGCTGCATCAGGCAATACTGGCCGCACAAGAGGCTGCGCCGGGATTGCCGATCGTGGCCGAAGTGACGATTGACGAAGAAGGCAACGCACTGGATGGCACGGGAGTAGAGATCTTTGGCGCGAGATTGACGGACTTTGGCGTGGACGTGGTGGGATGCAACTGCTCGGTAGGTCCGGCGGCGATGTTGGACACCATTGAGCGGCTGCGGAGAGTGACTTCCCTTCCACTGGCAGCGCAACCGAACGCAGGTATGCCGCGCAGCGTAGAGGGACGGAACATTTATCTGTGTTCGCCGGAGTACATGGCCAGCTATGCGAGGAAGTTTGTGGCGGCGGGCGTGTCACTGGTGGGCGGGTGCTGCGGTACAACGCCTGAGCATATCAAGTCGATGAAGTCGGCGCTGCGTGTGGGAGAAGCGCGCGCATCGTCATTCCACGTGACAGTGGCGAATACGGCCACGGCACCGGCGGTAAAGCCGCTGGAAGAGCGGTCGAAGATGGGACGGAAGCTTGCTACCGGCGAGTTTGTGACGATGGTTGAGATCGTACCGCCCAAGGGAAGCGATCCGGCGAAGGAACTGGCGGCAGCTAAGTATCTGCGCGGCGTAGGAATCGATGCGGTGAATATTCCTGACAGTCCGCGGGCTTCGGCACGCATGGCGAACCAGGCGCTGTGCAACTTGATCGAGCGCGAGTGCGGGATTGAGACCATACTGCACTACACCTGCCGCGACCGCAATGTGCTGAGTATTCAGAGCGATCTGCTTGGCGCTTGCGCGCTGGGACTGAACAACCTGATCTGCATCACGGGCGATCCGCCGAAGCTGGGCAATTATCCGGACGCTACCGCGGTGTTTGACGTGGACGCGATTGGATTGGTGAACATTGTCCGAAACCTGAACCTGGGCGTGGATATTGGCGCGAATCCAATTGGCTCGGCTACATCGTTTGTAATCGGCGTGGGAGCGAATCCAGGGATCAGCGATATCGACGAGGAGGTGCGACGCTTTGAATACAAGTGCGAGGCGGGAGCGCACTTCGCGGTAACGCAACCGGTGTTTGACCTCCGGCTGCTGGAAGAGTTCCTGCGGAGAGTGGAGCATTGCAAGATTCCGGTGATGGCCGGGATTTGGCCACTGACCAGCGTACGGAATGCGGAGTTCATGCGAAATGAACTGCGGGTGTCCGTGCCGGATGAAATTTTAACGCGTATGACGGCGGCGAGCGGGACCAGCGAACTGGCGCGCGCGGAAGGGGTATTGATCGCGCGCGAGATGCTGATCCAGGTGCGCTCGATGGTGCAGGGCGTTCAGGTGAGCGCGCCGCTGGGAAAGTTTGCGGCAGCGGTGGACGTGATTGAAGCACTGGGACAAAGGGTGGAAACCTAGCGACCGGTCGAAAGGTTCACGCAACAGACGAAAAAGCCCGCATCCAGCGCGCTGGCTGGATGCGGGCTTTTCGTTTCCAGAACGGTTTCAAGGAAGGTGTATCGAGAGCGAGGGAAAGATAGCGGGCTGAAAAGCTTGAGGACACACGGAAGGACCTGGGCATTGCGGGGGTCCTTCGCTGGCGCTCAGGACGCCCCTTTTAAAAGCAAGAGCAAGAACAACAACCAGGGCGGTAGAGGTGGAATGCGTTGCTCCCTCTTAGCAACATGGCAGAGCCATCTACTATGGAACCGAAGCGCTTAGGCGGACGGCTTGACTGCGTACACTTTGACGCTGGCGGCTGCGGCATTGACATCGTACCTGGCGAGAAGCTCTCCCAAATCGTCGTGGAGAGTTGTCGATGGTTCAGCCGAACAACACAGCACATTGAAATCGCCGGAGCCGCTGGCGGTATTCACGGCTGGAGAGCAGCAGGCAGATTGATTCTCTAGTTTCGCGTACGAATTGAGATCGGCTCCGGTGTCTATGATTTCGACGTACTCAAATCCGGCGGCTAGCAGTGCGGCGCGGTAGTCGTCGATGAGCATGGCTCCGGCGATGCAGCCGACGTAGGCAGCTACACTTTTGGCGACCTCTTCCGGGAGCTCGGATTTCAAGGCGATATCGCTGGCGGCGAGTCGGCCTCCGGGCTTGAGAACGCGAACGATTTCGCGGAATACGGCTGGCTTGTCGGGAGCGAGATTGATGACGCAATTGCTGATGACGCAATCGACAGAGGCATCGGCGAGGGGAAGATTGTCGATGGTGGCGAGGTGGAATTCGACATTCTTGTAGCCACCACTGGCGGCGTTGGCCTCGGCGCGCTCGATCATGTCATGGGTCATGTCAATTCCAATGGCCTTCCCTTCCGGGCCGACGAGTTTGGAGGCGAGGAACACGTCGAGTCCTCCACCAGAGCCGAGATCGACGACGACTTCGCCGGGACGGATGGAGGCGATGGCCGTAGGGTTACCGCAGGAGAGTCCCATGTTGGCTTCGGCTGGGATGGAGGTCAGATCCTCGGCGGTGTAACCGAATGCCTCAGCAATGGCTTTAACTCCATCGTGATTACTGGAAAGCGAGCTCTTGGCGACTGCGCCGTACTTGGACCGTACCGAGTCGATCATCAGATTGTCAGTCATCTCTGTTCTCCCTGGAACATATACGCTTAGGCAACTATATGACGGATGAACGCATGCGTCAACCCGTATATAATAAAACTCATGAGTAAGAAACAGAAACCGTTCGATATGGAGCGATTCTTTCTGGCACTGGCGGATAGCACGCGGCTCCGTCTGCTGAACCTGATGGGAGATCAGGAGATATGCGTTTGCTTCTTCGTGGAGACACTGGGGCAGTCGCAGCCGAAGATTTCGCGTCACCTGGCGTATTTGCGGCGGGCGGAGATTGTGACGGCGCGGCGCGAAGGAAAATGGATGCATTACCGGATTGTGATGCCTCCGAATGCGGGGGCGGCCAGGGTATTGAAAGAGACGCTGCAATGGTTGCAGGAGGAGCGCGCGATGCAGGAGGATCGCACGAGGCTGGCGCAGGCGTGCTGCAGTCCGGCAAAGTTCGCGTCGCTGCAAGGGGCTCCGGTGCCGACGGTGGTGGGATAGAGCTGTGGAGAAGAGCACCGCGCAAGATGAAGCGGCGGAAACAGCAACAGAGCAAAAGCAAGAGCAGAGTCAAAGCCCCCACCTTAGCCGCGCAAAAGGCGCGCGGCGGAAGGTGGGGCACCAAAATCATTCCTGATCATCATGGCTGCTGCAGTCCGGCAAAGTTCGTGTCGCTGCAAGGGGCTCCGGTGCCGACGGCGGTGGGATAGGGCTGTGGAGAAGAGCACCGCGCAAGATGAAGCGGCGGAAACAACAACAGAGCAAAAGCAAGAGCAGAGTCAAAGCCCCCACCTTAGCCGCGCAAAAGGCGCGCGGCGGAAGGTGATGGGATAAGAACGAAGGCTTCAGCGAAACCCGGTATTCTTTGGTTGAGGACCAAGAAGCTGGGTCAGGAGAAGCCTTCATGACTATTGTAGGGTGTGATTTCCATCCCAGTTGGCAGCAGATTGCGATTTTTGATTC
>DATLJC010000078.1:0-25411 GCA_035539055.1 Saccharimonadales bacterium (SeqCode)
GCAGCGATAATCAGGATGATCGCCACAACGATAAGAAGCTCAATCAGCGAGAAGCCCTTCTGTTTACGCATTGAATATCTCTCCTTTGGTCCTCTTCAAAAAGCTGCAATGTCAGTCTGCGCTAGATCAACGTGCAACCTGTCTGCCATTCCGCGCGACCTGGCTATCCGATGGAAAGCGAACAGGTAAACCACCTAGAATCATCTGTTTAAATTACATTTTTATCATAATGACGCAGAGGGCGGGGAACTCTGGTCGCGGCAGATTCGGCGCAGTGACAAATAGCGCTAATAATCAATGACAAGAAGTGTCAATCAAAAGTAATGCCCGTGACCTGCTCAAGCAGTTGCAGACAGGCGGGTACTTTCTCGAACAGTACCCGCCACGGCTCTCCAAAGTCTTCGAATCAGCAGTCAATCTGGTCGCGGGAGAGCTTAAGCCCAGTCAGATTTCCCAGCACGGTCACCGCAATCTGGTCGGCGATGAAGAACTCCTGCGCCACCTTCTGGACATCTTCTACCTGCACGGCCTCGATCTTGTCCGTGATCTCGTTCATCCCGTAGAAGCGGTCGTAGTACATCTCCTGACGTGCCAGGTTGCTCATGCGCGCCATCGAAGACTCCAGGCTCAACATCAGGCTTCCCTTCAGTTGTGCCTTGGCGCGGACCAGTTCTTCAGTCGTCACAGGCACCTCTTTCAGGTCTCGGAACTCCTTCAGGACAGATTGCACTACCTTGGGCGCCGATTCCTTCGACGTTCCTGCATAGACGGCAAGGCATCCGGTATCGCGATACGGATTCAGTTCGCTGAAAATCGAATAGACCAAGCCTTGCTTCTCCCGCACGTTCTGGAAGAGACGGGAACTCATCCCACCACCGAGCAGGGTATTCAGGACAAAGGACGCATACCGGTTTGCGTGCGAGATCGAGTACGACGGCACACCGATGCAGAGCTGCACCTGCTCCAGCGACTTCTTATTGCGCATGGAAATCTTCGCGGTCGCCTTCGGAGCCATGTCCCGCAGATCGCTGCTTGACGTGGGCAGATGTGCGAATTTGCGGGTGGCAAGTTCCAGAAAGGCGTCATGCTGCAGGCTTCCGGCTGCGGCAATCACCATGTTTCCAGCCTGGAATCGCTGCTTGTAATAGTCAAACAGTAGCGGAGGCGCGAACTTCTTCACCGTATCGCGGGTTCCCAGGATCGGACGTCCAAGCGGATGATCTTTCCAGAAGCTCTGCACGAAGATCTCATGCACCAGGTAATCCGGATTGTCCTCGTCCATCTTGATTTCTTCCATGATGACGCTTCGTTCCTTCTTCACATCCGTGTCGTTGAAGGAAGGATTCAGCACCAGATCGGTCAGCACGTCCATCGCGTTGCCCAGATGCTCGTCCAGCACCCTGACATTGAAACACACGCACTCCTTCGCGGTGAATGCGTCCAGGTTGCCGCCAAATGAATCCACCTGCCGGGCAATCATCTCGGCGGTGCGCGTGGTTGTGCCTTTGAACACCATGTGTTCGGCAAAGTGCGAGATTCCATTTACTTCCGGCTCTTCGTGGCGCGACCCCGTCCGAATCCACACTCCAGCCGATATCGAACGGATATGGGGCATCTCTTCGCTGATGATAGTGAGGCCGTTGGGCAGAACCGTCCTTCTTACATTTCGCAGTGCTGCGCTCAAATTTCTTTCTTCTTCCATCTGGACCCCTTCCGGTCTAATGCCTCATAGCGGTTATGTACACGGCTAGTGGTGCTACACCGATTTCGCTCGGGGTTATTGGCGGCCTCCAGGAAACAGGCACGATACAATCTTAAACAGAGACAGAGGTGCTCAGGATTTCTGAAGCGACTCGTCTTTTAGATGCATGACAACACTCCTACAATCTGAACTTTTAGGGCTTACCCTTCAAGAACTTACGTCTCTGGCCGAGTCGCTTGGCGAGCCGGGATTCCGGGCACGACAGTTGTTTGATGCTCTTTACCGCCAGCGCCTGACAGCCCTGGAGGATATCACCACCCTGCCTAAGTCCCTGCGCTCCCGCCTCGTATCCCTAGGATACCGCACGGGGTTTCCCACGATAGATCAGCGGTTTGTCTCTGCCGATGGCACAGTCCGCTACCTCGTCCGCTTCTCCGACGGGCAAACCGTCGAAACCGTCTGGATGCCCGAGGGCGACGGCGTGGAGGATACCGAAGAACTCCTTCCCGGATCTGCCGTGGAAGACTCCCGGCTTTCCAGCAACGCTCAAAACCGGCGTGGCACCATCTGCCTCTCGTCCCAGTCGGGATGTGCCGTGAACTGCAAGTTTTGCATGACCGCGCTGCTGGGTCTGCAGCGCAACCTTTCAGCAGGCGAGATTTTGGGACAGGTTCTGCTGGTCCTCAATGACCATGGAATGGAGATCGGGCGTGACCGGATCAACCTGGTGTTCATGGGGCAAGGCGAACCTTTTCTGAACTACGAGAACTTCATTCGTGCCGTTCGGCTTCTGGTTGCGGGCGTAGGCATCTCTGAATCGCGCATGACCGTCTCGACCTCCGGTATCGTTCAACGTATTGCGGACTTTGGTCGCGAACAGGTTCGGCCTCATCTCGCAATTTCGCTCAATGGCTCCAATGACGAGGTTCGCGAGCGTGTCATGCCTATCAATCGCAAGTGGAATCTTGCATCCATCCTGGAGGTGGCGCGCGGGTTTCCGCTGCGCTCACGCGAGCGTCTTACCTTTGAGTACGTGTTGCTCTCCGGAGTCAATGACACGCCGGAGAATGCCCGCGAAGTTGTTGCGCTCCTGCGCGAGATTCGCGCCAAGGTCAACCTCATCGCTCTAAACCCCGGCCCGGAGATTCCATTTCAGACACCTGCCGCCAGCGCCGTTGAAGCCTTTCAGCAGATACTCGTCGCCGCCGGCATTCCAGCCTATGTCCGCCGACCACGCGGCCTCGACATCTACGCCGCCTGCGGACAACTGAAGCGCACCAATGGACTGACCTCAATAACCTGAAGTTTGGTTATTTCAGTTTGCGACTCCACGATCATACGCGAATGTGCAAGTTTTAAAACCTCCCAGGCTGCGGGACGCATCCCACTGCTCGAATGAATTGGAGGAGTATCCATGTCCGAGCGCCTCTCAGGTTTCCGCGTTGCAATTTTAGCCACCGATCTCTTTGAAGAAGCTGAACTTATTGAACCTCGCAAGGCACTAGAGGAAGCCGGTGCTACCACGGTCGTCATCGCGCCTCACGCCGGTGAAATCCAAGCTGTCCAGCACGACAAGAAAACGAAGAAGGTCAAAGTCGATCAGACGCTTGCTGACGCCGATCCCGAAAAGTTCGACGCAGTGCTGCTCCCAGGCGGAGCCATGAATGCCGACGCTCTCCGCGAAGAGCCTCTCGCGCGGGAGTTTGTTCGCCGTATCGACCAGACCCGTCGCCCCGTGGGTGTCATTTGCCACGGCGGATGGCTGCTGGCCTCCGCTCGCTTGGTGAAGGGACGTCACATGACGAGCTACAAAGCAATTCAGGATGATCTCCGCAACGCTGGAGCATTCTGGACGGATAAGGAAGTTGTGCTTGACGGAAACTGGGTTTCAAGCCGCCAGCCCACGGACATTCCACGATTCAATCAGGCGCTCATAAACCTGTTCGTCGAACATCATGTCCGGGCGCGGACTGCGGCCTGATCTTCAAACTCGGAGAGTTGAATGATGGGGAGCGCGCACGATCCCGTGCTTCCCGTCCAAATCCCGCACAGCAGTGGTGAATACCGGCTTCGCACTCCCATCTGCTACCATGAAAACTGTCCCATGCCTCTGACAGTTCCCATCTTTACCCTGCGCGACTACGACAAGCGCGATTTCGAGTTGCTGTTCAAACTCGACCGGCTATGCTTTGATCCCGGTATTGCCTACAGCCGCCCGGAACTCGCGAGCTTTATTGAGCAGCGACGCGCCTACACCGTAGTTGCCGAATGGGCCAAGGGTTCTGGCGTTGAGGAAGAGTCCGAATCCGAACCTGTTACGGCGATTGCATGGAAACCAGGCTCCAAAGCCCCGCGTCCCCCGCGACAGCCCATTGCCGGATTTGTCACCTTTCACTACCAGCGTCAGGGGTACGGACACATCATTACCATTGACGTGCATCCCGAAGCTCGCCGCCATCGCCTCGGCACTTTGCTGATCAACGCCGCCTGCGAGCGCCTCCGGAAGATGACTGCGTTCATGGTGGTGCTGGAAGTAGCGGTCAATAACCACTCCGCCCTCGCGTTTTACGACAAGCACGACTTCAAGCGGATCAAGGTTCTGGAGCGTTATTACAACCGCGACGTCGATGCCATCTTCATGACCAAGCGCCTGTAGGTTTCTGCGTATCCGGCGCTTCTGGTGTGGCCGTATCGGTGGCAACCCGGTGCTCCTTGGAGTGGGACAGTGAGTGAACTCAAATCTCCCACGAGCAGGCCGCTCCCCGGCATCGCGCAAAAGCCCAATACGAACCGAACAAGAAGCATGCTACCAAGCTATTTTCGGTGCTATGGTTTTCATCATGCGGAATACATTGCGGATCTTCCTCATTTTCCTCGCGTTTGCGGGCGTTACGATGGGCGCGCCACCGAAAGAGACAGCCACCACGGCAGATGAGGTAGCCACTGCGGCGGCAGCCAACGACGCATCAGGCTCGCGCTGGGCTGACAAAACGCTCCGAAAAATGTCTCTGGAAGAAAAGGTCGGGCAGTTGTTCATGGTCTGGGCCCGGGTTGATTTCATGAATTTCGGCGGACCCGACTACACCAGGCTGCGCGATGAGATGCGGACGTATCACCTCGGCTCCTTCGGCATTACGTCCCCCATGGATGGCGGCCTGTTGATGAAGGGGAGTCCCCTGGACGCCGCCGCCCTGACCAATCAACTGCAGCGCGATAGCGATCTGCCACTGCTGTTCGCCGCGGATTTTGAACGCGGCCTGCCCATGCGATTCCACGGAGGAACGGTCTTTCCGCACGCCATGGCGTTTGGTGCCACTGGCAGCACCGATTACGCGTACCAGTTCGGACGCATCTCCGCCGCTGAGGCGCGAGCCATCGGCGTGCATTGGAACTTTTATCCCGACGCGGATGTAAACTCGAATCCCAACAATCCCATCATCAACGCCCGCGCCTTCGGAGAAGACCCGAAGGAAGTCAGCGCCATGGTCAAGGCGTTTATCGATGGCGTGCACAATTCGCACGGCATGGCTACCGCCAAGCATTTCCCGGGGCACGGAGACACGGATACGGATTCGCATCTCGCCGTCTCGCGCATCAACGCCAGCCGCGAGCGCCTCGATCAAGTTGAGTTACCGCCCTTTCGCGCCGCGATTGCCGCAGGAGTGGATTCCGTCATGGTAGGCCATCTCGCAGTGCCCGCACTTGATGCCGATCCGAATCACGTTGCGACCATCTCCTACAGCATGACCTCACGGTTGTTGAAAAACGACCTCGGCTTCCAGGGCATCGTTATCACCGACGCCATGGATATGAATGGCGTGACCCGCATGTTTGGCGGTAACACACCGCAGAGCGCGGGCCGTGCTGCCGTAGAGGCCCTGAAAGCCGGGGCGGACTACATTCTGATTCCCGGAGACCTCGATGGCGCCTATAACGGAGTCCTCGAAGCAGTGAAGCGCGGAGAGATTCCCGAGCGCCGCATCGATGAGTCCGTAAGCAAAATCCTTCACGCCAAGGCCGCGCTCGGATTGCACAAGAATCGCTTCGTCGATCTCACCGCCGTCAGCAACGATGTCAGCCGCCCGGAGAACGCCGCCCTCGCGCAAAAGATCGCCGATGAGGCCGTCACAGTCGTTCGCCAGAGTGTTGCCCATCAGAATGGACGGCAGAATCGCAGCGTGTTGCCCTTGCCCAAAGGTGAAGCCGTGAGTTCGCAATTTGCCTATCACTCCGGCATGGCGGCGGGGAATCGCCTGCTTCTGCTGATTTTCACCGACGATGCCAGGAGTGAAAATGGACGTACACTGGTGCGCGAGGTGCGTGCCCGCGTGCCGGATGTGCGCGTGATCTACATCGACGACATACTGGCCCCGTTGCTCGCGTCGCACGTGCTGGAGGCAGCGGTGAACGCCGAGCGCGTGGTGGCCGCCGTCTATGTAACACCCTCTGCCGGACGCACCGCAGGCGGGGATACAGGATCGCCTGCGCTCGCGCAAGGTTCGTCGGCAATCTTGGCCAATGTCATTAAGGCCGCAGCCGACAAAACCGCGGTGTTGGCAATGGGAAGTCCTTATCTGATCGCGCAGTATCCTGCTATTCAGAATTATGTGTGCACGTTTTCCAATGTGCCTGTCTCTGAGGTAAGCGCGGTAAAATTTCTCTTTGGAGAGATGCCTGCACACGGCCATCTTCCCGTGACCATCCCCGGCATCGCCAACCGCGTTCCCATGCCCGAGCCGAGCATCTCTTCTGTTCCATAGAGGAAGAATCGAAGCTCGGCACTCTGATTGATCTGATGGTCGAAACAGGGCGGCCCGCGCCTCCCATTGCCGAAGCCAGGGGAGGCGCGGCCTTATACAACTTTACTCTTCTTCCGCGAAGACGCTGGACGTCTCCGCCGTCAAGCCCCACTTCTCCAGCAGGAAGAAGAACAAGCTCAGCAGCATGCCGACGATCGTTGCCAGCACCATGCCGCGAAGTTGAGTCTGGCCCAGCTTTAACGAAACGCCGGAGATTCCAACGACAAGGATGATTGCCGATAGCAGTAGATTCTTGCTCTTCGAGTAATCAACCTTTGCTTCGATCAGCATACGCAAGCCCGAAGCAGCGATGACGCCGAAGAGCATCATGCTTACGCCGCCAATCACCGGCACCGGAATGGTGCGAATCGCCCCGCTCACCTTGCCGAAGAATGCAATGAAAATCGAGATGACTCCAGCGCCGCCAATCACCCACACTGAGTACACGCGGGTCAGGGCCATCACGCCCATATTCTCACCATAGGTTGTCGTTGGGCAGGAGCCGGTAAAGCCCGAGAGCATTGTCGACAGCCCATCGCCCAGCAGGGAATTGTGCAGTCCCGGAACCTTCAGCAGATCGCGCCCCACGATGTTGCTGGTCACAAAGAGATGTCCAATGTGTTCGGAGATCACCACCAGCGCCGCCGGCATAATGATCAGGATGGATGGCCAGTCAAAAATTGGCAGCACGAAGTGCGGTACGGCAAAGATTGCGGCGCCATGAAGCGGCGAGAAATCCATGGTCCCCGGCACAAAAACGTTAACGACCACGGCCATCACGTATCCGGCGACCACGCCAATCAGCACCGGTATCGCCGCGAAGAATCCGCGGAAGACCAGTGACCCAATAACCACCACGAACAAAGTGAACAGTGAGATCAGCGTAGCGGTTCCGCTTATCGCCGAACCTTTGTGGAATGCCATGTCGGTGGCAACCGGAGCCAGTTCCAGTCCGATCAGCGCCACGATGGGACCCATGGCTGCGGGTGGCAGCACAACGTTCAGCCACTCCCGTCCGGCGAAGCGGATGATCAGCGACACGATGGCGAAGATCAAGCCTGATGCGACGAAGCCGCCCAAAGCATGCTGGAATCCAACGCCGGGCGTTTTGGCCAGCGTAATGCAAGTAATGGTGGGAGCGATGAATGCGAAGCTCGATCCCAGAAATGCCGGAGCCTTGCCGCGGCAGACAAAGGTGTAGATCAGTGTTCCAATGCCGTTCATCATCAGTACGAGAGCCGGGTCGATTACCGTCGTTCCCGCTGCCTGATTGAAAAGGATAGGTACCAGAATGGACGCCCCAAACATCGCAAACAGATGTTGCAAGCTCAAGGGAATGCCTTTGAGCAGGGGAACTTTCTGGTCGACCTGAATGGTCTCGCGCGCTGGTGCGGGATCGGGCTTGGGAGTCACCGCCGATTGCCGCGTAGGGGGTTCAAAATTGATTGCCAAGGTTAGACTCCTTCAGTTACGTACTTCGTTAGAGTGTTAGATCAAGAGCATGGGGGAACATTCACAAAATTCAAAAACGCTGCCACATCTTTGCCGCACAACACCTGGCTTTTGCCGTAATCTCTTCCTCGTCAATCGCCAGAAGTTTTCTTTCCCGCATCAATACCTTTCCGCCGATGATCGTCGTGTCCACCGCGCGCCCCGTCATCCCAAATAGAATGTGGCTGTAGATGTTCGAGGCGCACAACGGAGTCGGAGGGTTGTAGTCAACGATAATCAGGTCGGCATGCGCTCCCGGAATCAGCTTGCCCACCGTGCGTCCGAAGCATTCACTGGCAATGGCGGCATTCTCGCGAAACAGCATCGCGGGAGGCTCTGCCCACGCGGCGCTCGGTTGACTCATCTGATGCTTATGCAGGATGTTTGCGACCTTGAGCGACTCGAACATGTCGCAGGTATAGCCATCGGTTCCCAGCCCAACCCGCACGCCTTTGCCTAGCATGTCGAGCACGGGAGCGCAGCCTACGGCGTTTGCCATGTTCGATTCAGGATTGTGTACCACGTTCGTCTTGCTCTCGCGCAACCGGCCAATCTCGTTCTCATCCACGTGAACGCAATGTACGGCGATCGTCTTGCTGCCCAGTATGCCGAAGTCATCGAAGCGCTCGACAATTCGCTTTCCATGCTCGCTCTGGCAGCGTGCCAGATCCTCCGGCCCTTCGGCGGTATGCACATGGAAGCCGTCGCCCGCCGCAACATCGACGCAATGTTCCAGAGTTGTGTCGCTTAAGGTGAAGGAAGCATGTAGGCCGAACAGTCCCCTTAGCGCGTCATCTCCCGCGCTCTTGCAATGCTGCAGAAACGCGCGATTCTCCTCGATGCCGTCGTTCGCTACCTGAGTGCCGTCCCGGTCTGAGACCTCATACGCCAGGCAGCTACGCACTCCGGTTTCGCGTGTCGCGTCGGCAATTCGAAACAAACTCCCGCTTATCGCACCGGGACTGGCGTGGTGATCGAAGATGGTTGTCGTGCCGTTTTTGATGCAATCGATCAGCGGCACCATCGCGCTGTAATACACGTCCTCAAGATTGAGAACCTTATCCAGACGCCACCACAGGCGTTCGAGTATCTGCCGAAAGTTCTCCGGAGCATCGTCCTTCAGCGCCATCCCACGGGCGAAAGTGCTGTACAGGTGCATGTGCGTGTTGATCAATCCGGGCATGATGACGCGTCCGCGCGCATCGATGAACTTTGCGTCAGCATGGCGCCGCCGCAGCTCAGGGGTTGCTCCGACCTCGGCGATCAGGCCATCGCTGATTGCGACACACCCGTCCTCAAGCAGGGGCAGCCGATCGTCATGGGTAATGAGTCGCCCGTTCCCGACCAACAGCATTCAGAATGTCTCCGTGTTGCCGAATTCTAACATTTAGTCACACGGTTTCCATCGGGTGTTTCGTATAGTAAGAAATGATTGCTGCTATAGAAAAGATGACTAGGTCAGAGCTCGCTTTGTGATATTCATCACTGCGCTTGGGAGAGAGCTCGATAACAATCGTTCCACGCCTTATCTGGATGTTGTTAAACCTTTGTCATCGCGACTGGTCGCGTTCTTTGCGCATGTGCGCTATGCTGCGGGCATAACCACCCCGCAAACACGCAATTCTTTAAAATCGTACGGATTGGAAGCTCCAGCGGGACGGATCGCGCAACTCTATCTGCAGGCGTGCGCCCGATTTTAGTGACTTCGATGAACTGGAAGTGCAATGGCCGATATTAGTGTAAAAATCTGTGGTCTCAAGTTCTCCAACCCGGTATTGCCAGCCGCCGGACCACCCACCAAGGATGGAGCCATCTGCCAGGCCGCTGCACGGGGCGGTGCCGGAGGCTTGGTCACCAAAACTATCTCGGTGAATCCCGCAGTAGTGCCGCACCCCTGCATGGCGGAAATCCGTGGGGGATTTCTTAACACAGAACTCTGGTCCGAACTCCCCAAAGAGCAGTGGATCGAGACCGAATATAAGTTGGTCAAGGACACCGGCCTGCCAGTCATTGTTGGCCTCGGCTATACCGCAGACCAGATCCGCGAACTGGCTCCCATGGTGCGCCCCTACGCGGATGCCCTTGAGCTTTCCACGCATTATGTTGGCAACGACATCTCGCCGATCATCGCCGCGCTCCGTGCCGCCAAGGACGCGGTCGACGTGCCGGTGTTCATGAAGATGAGCCCGCATCCGAACATTCAGGAAATCGCCATCGCCATGGAGCAGGCGGGCGCGGATGGCCTGGTGATGATTAACTCATTCGGCCCATGCCTCAGCATCGATCTCGAGACCGGACTGCCGCTGATGGGCAGCAAAGAGGGATTCGGCTGGCTGTCAGGCGCGGCCATCAAACCTCTCGCGCTGCGCTGTATATATGACGCGGCACGCGCCGTCAAAATTCCAATCTTCGGCGTTGGCGGCGTCACCAACGGACGCGATGTGGCCGAGATGTTCATGGCGGGAGCATCCGCCGTGCAGGTCTGCACCGAGGCAATTCTCCGTGGCCCCACTGTGTACGGCAAAATCGCCAAAGAGCTGAACATCTTCCTCGACAAACATGGCTACGCTTCGGTCGATGAAATCAAGGGCCTCACCATTCGCAAGATGGCCGAACGCGACGCCGCAGGTTCCGTTTCCGCGCCTACCGCCGACATGGAGCGCTGTGTCCTGTGCGGTATTTGCGAAACCAGTTGCCCGTACGATGCCATCTCGCAAACCGGAACACTTAAAGAGCACGGTCAATTAATGATCGACAAGGAGAAGTGCTTTGTCTGCGGCCTGTGCGTCTCCCGTTGCAAAAAGCAGGCGCTCGCCATGGGACAGTAGCTCGCAGTGAGCTTCGTAAGTCTTGTTGAGATGAGGAATCAATGAGTTATTTCACCGGGCTCCGGTGCGTTCACTGCGCACGCGAATACAGCACGAGCGAAGTCGAGTACTACTGCAAAGATTGCGGTTACCACGACGGCATTCTCGATGTGGTCTATGACTACGAGGCGATGCGGAAGGTGTTCAATCCGAGCTCGCTTTCGCGCAACCCCAATCTCTCCATGTGGCGCTATCTTCCGCTGCTGCCCGTTGCCGATCCGTCACGCATTCCACAGTTGCAGGTCGGCTGGACTCCCCTGTACTCCGCTCCCAGGCTTGCTGCGGACTTAGGTGTTGCGAAGTGCTGGGTGAAAGACGAGGGCCGCAATCCCACCGCATCGTTTAAGGATCGCGCCAGTTCCATGGGTGTAGTAAAAGCTTTGGAACGGAAGGCCACGCACATCACCTGCGCCTCTACCGGCAATGCCGCTTCCTCCTTGGCAGGCTTCTCCGCCGCCTCCGGAATTGCGGCGAGCATCTTTGTTCCTGCCCGTGCGCCAGAGGCAAAGGTCGCACAGTTACTCGTCTTCGGAGCTCAGGTTTTCTCCGTGCAGGGAACGTACGACCAGGCATGGGAGCTTTGCATGCAGGCCGCCGGGGAGTTCGGCTGGTACAACCGCAACTGTGCCATCAACCCGTATCTGATCGAAGGCAAGAAAACGGTCTCCCTCGAACTCGCGGAGCAGTTCATGACGCTTACGCCCGGCAGTTTTCCTGACTGGGTGGTGGTCTCCGTCGGTGACGGCTGCACGATTGGCGGCGTCTGGAAAGGTCTGCGCGAGATGCACGTTCTCGGCTTCATTCCTCGCCTGCCGAAAATCCTCGGCGTGCAGGCCGATGGATGCAAGCCATTCCTAACCGCATGGCAGGATCATTGCGACCTCGTCCTCTGCGATGCCAACACTGTTGCCGACTCCATCGCAGTCGGCCATCCACGAAATTTCATCAAGGGTATGCGTGCCGTGACCGAATCCGGTGGCGCATTCGTTTCCGTTTCCGATGAACAGATTCTCCGGTCCATTCCCCTGCTCGCCCGCAAGGCCGGAGTCTTCGGCGAACCCGCTGGAGTCACCGGCGCTGCAGGCGTCAGGAAAGCTGTAGAATCAGGCATCATCGATCCATCGGAATCTGTAGCGGTCATCGTTACCGGCAATGGCCTGAAGGACATTCAGAGTGCCATTCGCGCCGCCGGTCGCCCGATATCAGTGCGGCCCGATATGGAAGACGTTCGCAAAGCCGTGGAAGTAACCGTAAGCTGATTTGCTGCACGCAAGAAGTTTGAAGTGGAGAAGAGTACAGATGGCGAAGATTCCGTTCGGCCCTAATTACGACGAGATGCTCAACCCGGGTCTTATCGACAAAGACTTACGAGCCAAGGCGTTGACCGCGTTAAAGCAGGATGAACTCAACCCGGTCAACCTGTTCAACATCACATGGAAAGACGCCGCAAATCAGACTCGCAAGGTTGTGTTGCCTCCGGCCATGACCGGAATCGATGCGAACGTCGTCGTGATGTTGGGCTGCGGATTCCCCTCTGGATCGCACAAGGTCGGCCCCGCGTACAGCACGCTGATCGAAGGTCTCGTCGATGGCGAAATCGTTCCCGGCGAACACACCATCCTCGGCCCCTCTACGGGCAACTTCGGAATCGGTACCGCGTACATCTCCAAACTGCTTGGCTTCCGCGCCATTGTCATCATGCCTGACACCATGAGCAAGGAGCGATACGAGCGCATCAAGAAATACGGCGGCGAACTGGAGTTGACTCCCGGCTCTGAATCCGACGTCATCCTCACTCTCGAAAAGACTCGCGAGCTGATGAAGAATCCCAAGAACAAGGCTCTCGCCCAATTCGAGCTCTTCCCCAACTATCGCTTTCATCGCCACGTCACCGGCAACAGCGCCATCGAAGCCGTTAAGGGCGTCGGCAACGGACGCATCGCGGGCTTCACCTCCGCGCCGGGATCGGCGGGCACGCTCGCCGCAGGCGATCAAATCAAGTCGGCCTTCCCCGAAGCGAAGATTGCCGCCCTGGAACCATACGAGTGCTCGACCCTTGCCAACGGAGGTCGCGGCCAGCATCGCATCGAGGGAATCGGCGACAAGATGTGTACGCTGATTCACAATCTTCTTAACACCGATTTCGTCATCCTCGTAAAAGACGAAGAGACCGTCCAGGGCGTAAAGATTTTCCACGATGGGACCGAGTCTCTGGTAAAGCTCGGCGTTGATCGCGATTTTGCCCTGAGCCTGCGCGATTGGTTTGGACCCTCTGGTATCTGCAATGTTCTTGGCGCCATCAAGCTGGCCAAACACCTGCGCCTCGGCCCCGGAGACAACGTCGTCACCGTGGCAACCGACGGCTTCGACCGCTATAACTCAGTGCTCGAGGAGATGAACAGCCGCTATCTCGAAATGGCCCCTGTGGTGCTGGACCGCTGGGCGAACGACATCTTCCTCGGAGCCACCGACGACCATGTGTTCGACTTTCGCAAGTCCGCAGTCAAGGAGCAGTTGTTCCAGCAGAAGGAAAGTGACTGGGTTAAGTTTGGCTACACCAAGGAGTTTCTTGACTCCATGCGCAGCCAGGATTTCTGGGAAGCACAGTATGCGAAAGTACCTGCATACAATCAGAAGATCGTGTCATCCAGGGCACTTGCGCGTACGGTTTAGCTTGGCATTCTGAGCACAAGGAGTAACTGTCCATTGGCAACTGTGCTGACAGGCGGAACGGTTGTGAATGCGATTGGGAGTTCGCGAGCCGACGTGCGCATGGAGGGCGAGAAGATTGCATCGATAGGTGTCAATCTTTGCCACGAAGCCGACCAGCAGATCGATGTGACCGGCTGTTACCTGTTCCCCGGCGGCATCGACCCTCACACGCACTTCGACCTGTCAGTCGGAGTCACGGTGACAGCCGACAATTTCGAAAGCGGCACTCGGGCCGCAGCCGTCGGAGGCACCACAACAGTCATCGATTTTGCCACGCAGAACAAAGGTGAAACCCTCGCCGAAGCTGTTTCCAACTGGCACGCTAAAGCAGACGGCCAAAGCTTTATCGACTACGGCTTCCATATCGCCATCAGCGATCTCAACCAGAACGTGTTGGATGAACTGTCTTCCATCGTAGAGCTTGGCGGCATAACTTCCATCAAGCTCTACATGGCTTACAAACGAGTGTTGCAGGTCGATGACGGCGCTTTGCTGCGCACGCTTCAGGCAGCAAAGGAATTAGGCATCCTCGTCTGCGTGCATTGCGAAAACGGTGACGTGATCGATGTCTTGGCCGAGGAAGCAAAATCCATAGGCCATTGCGAACCGAAGTATCACGCCGCAACTCGTCCCGTAGCCGCGGAGCGCGAGGCAATCAACCGAGCCATCTCCCTCGCTGAAATCGCGGGCGCTCCTTTGTACGTTGTCCACGTCAGCTCCGGCGAGGGTCTCGGAGTCATTCGCGATGCTCGAAACCGAGGCTTGCAGATTGTCGGTGAAACCTGTCCACAGTATCTTCTGCTCGATTCGTCTCGTTACGAAACCAACGATTTCAGTGCCGCAAAATATGTGATGTCTCCTCCGCTGCGCTCGCCTGAAAATCAAGGTCAACTGTGGACAGGATTGTGCGAAGGCGATCTCGCCACCGTCGGCTCAGATCATTGCTCGTTCAATTTTGTAGGCCAAAAAGAATTGGGTCGTGATGATTTCTCTCGTATTCCCAACGGCGGACCTGGAGTCGAGAATCGCTTTGGCCTCCTCTACACCTATGGTGTCGCCGCCGGAAACATCGACATTCATCAATTTGTCGCCATTACCTCCACCAACGCGGCGGTGCTCTTCGGTCTCTATCCGCGGAAGGGGCTCATCGCTCCCGGTAGCGATGCAGATATCGTAGTCTGGGATCCCTCCGTGCAGAGTGTCATTTCGGCAGCCACACAGAAACAACGGGTGGACTACAACCTCTACGAAGGCTTCCGCCAGCAGGGAATCGCCCGCCATGTTTTCCTTCGAGGCCACCAGATCGTGCAGGACGGCGCCATCGCAGAAGCGCCCCTGGGGCACTATCTCAAACGCCGGCCCCATGTTGTAAAGGAGTCACAACAGTGTTCCAGTTCACGTTGAACAACGAGCAAGTGTCGGTTGCCGCCGACAAGAATCTGCTGGAGTTTCTGCGCGAAGACGCACGCATGATTTCGGTAAAGAACGGTTGCGCCGAGGGAGCCTGCGGCACCTGCACTGTGCTGGTGAATGGAAAAACCTGGCGCGCCTGTAAGTTGAAAGTTTCCAAATTGCAAGGCAAGACCGTCACCACCGTCGAAGGTCTCTCGCCTCGTGAAAAGGAAGTGTATTCCTGGGCCTTCAGTGAAGCCGGTGCTGTGCAGTGCGGATTCTGCATACCCGGCATGGTCATCAGCGCGAAAGGGCTGCTGGACCGCAAGCCCTCGCCCACCGAAGCCGAGGTTAAGGAAGCCATCAAGGACAATCTCTGCCGCTGCACCGGCTACGTTAAAATCGAGCGCGCCATTCACATGGCGGCCAAAGCGTTCAGAGATGGCGGTCCGCTTCCCGTAGAAGAGAGCGCCAGAGTCGGTTCACGCCTCGCAAGGCCCGACGCTGCCGAGAAGACATTAGGAACCGGCGAATTTGTTGACGACCTCCAGCTTCCCAACATGTTGCACGCCTCCGTGCTCCGGTCCAAGTATCCCCGCGCTCTGGTGAAGAAGATCGACATCTCCGCCGCGCAGACCTGCCCCGGTGTTGAGCTTGTGCTCACGGCAAAAGATGTTCCTGGCGAGCGCCTCCTGGGACACATCGTGCACGACTGGCCGGTAATGATCGCCGAGGGCGAGGAGACGCGCTACGTCGGAGACGCGCTGGTCATTCTGGCCGCCACCACCAAGGAGACCGCGCGCAAGGCTCTTGATCTCATCCGCGTCGATTACGAAGAGCTTTCCCCGCTCACAACGCCACAGGCTGCCATGGCCGAAGATGCGCCGCAGATCCATCCCAAGGGCAATCTCCTCTCCCAAACCATCATGAAACGCGGCGACGCCGACCAGGCCATCGCCAGTGCAGCGCACGTTGTAACTCAGCATTACTCAACACCACATCAGGAGCACGCCTTCCTCGAACCGGAAAGCGCGCTTGCCGTTCCCTCCAATTGCGGCACGCTCACGGTTTACACCGGCGGCCAGAGCGTCTATGACGAACACGAAGCCATCGTGCAAATGCTCGGAATTCCTGCCGAAAAAGTTCGCGTTATCAGCAAGTATGTTGGCGGCGGCTTCGGAGGAAAAGAGGACATCTCCGTGCAGCATCACGCTGCTTTGCTCGCCTGGCATAGCGGACGCCCAGTGAAGCTAACGCTCAGTCGTCCTGAGAGTCTTGCCGTGCATCCCAAGCGCCACCCCATGGACATGGAATGCACCACCGCCTGCGATGCCAACGGAAAAATCCTTGCCGTCAAAGTTCGCCTCATAGCCGATACCGGCGCCTATGCCTCGCTCGGCGGACCCGTGTTGCAGCGCGCCTGCACTCACGCCGCTGGCCCTTACCAGATCGAGAACGTTGACATCGATGGCCGTGCCTTCTACACCAACAATCCTCCTTCCGGCGCATTCCGCGGTTTCGGAGTCATGCAGACCTGCTTCGCCATGGAGAGCAACCTCAACCTGCTTGCCGACAAGGTCGGAATCTCTCCCTGGGAGATTCGTTTCCGCAACGCCATCGAGCCCGGCGCCGTGCTGTCCAACGGACAGATCGCCGATGCCGGTACCGCGTTGAAAGAGACTCTGCTGGCCCTCAAGCACGTCATCGACGCTCATCCCGAAGCGGGTATTTCCTGTGCCTTCAAGAATAGTGGCAAAGGCGTGGGCGTCACCGATGTAGGACGCGTGAAGCTCAAAGTACAAAACGGCGGCGTCCTCATCTGCACCAGCGCTGCCTGCATGGGGCAGGGAATCGCCACCGTAGTTCTGCAGATCGTTGCCGAAGCCACCGGCCTCCCCCAGTCCGCCATCAGCGTGCACGCCCCAGATACCGATGTAACACCTGACAGCGGCACCAGCACCGCATCGCGGCAAACGCTCGTCACCGGAGAGGCCGCCCGCCGCGCCGCCGAAGCTTTATACCAAGACTTGAGCGATCGTCCGCTCTCTGAGTTGGAAGGCCGCGAATACTATCGCGAGTATCATGCGATCACCGATCCCATGACTTCCGACAAGCCAAACCGTATGTCCCACGTTGCCTATGCCTACGCCACGCAGGTTGTTCTCCTTGATCAAGATGGTCGCGTGCAGAAGGTCTTTGCGGCTCACGACGTAGGCCGGGCCATCAATCCCAACGGTGTCGAAGGACAGATCGAAGGCGGCGTCGTCATGGGATTGGGATACGCACTCACCGAAGAATACGAACTCAACCAGGGTGTTCCGCTCGCCAGGATGTCCACGCTCGGACTGTTCCGCTCCACTCAGGTTCCCGAGATCGAGTGCATCATCATCGAAAAGAATCCTAGCGATCTGGCCTACGGTGCCAAGGGCATGGGAGAAATCGTCTGCGTTGCCACGCCGCCCGCCGTAGCCTGCGCCTATTTCCAGCGAGACAAGAAGTTGCGCAGTCGTCTCCCCTTGCAGGAGACGCCCTACAGTGTCGACACCGCCGCTCTCAAGGAACTGCGTGCGCAACAGGCGCAAGTCAAACGAAATTAGACTTTTCATCAGAAGGATTATCCAGGCATGCTGACAGCAGAGCGGGAGCAACAGGTCATTGGCTTGTGCCAGGCCCTCATCCAAAAGCAGAGCTATTCCGGACAGGAAGACGCAGTCGTCGACCGCATCAAGCAAGCGTTCCAGGAGTTGGGATTCGACGAAGTCATCGTCGATAACTACGGCAACGTTCTTGGACGCATCAAGGGTACTCGCCCCGGTAAAGTCATCCTCCTCGACGGCCACATCGACACCGTTCCCGTCCCCGATGAATCGAAGTGGAAGCACAAACCATTCGGCGGCGAACTCGAAGATGGAAAGATTTACGGGCGCGGCACCTCGGACATGAAGGGCGCGGTCGCCTCGATGATTGCTGCTTCCGCCTTCTTCGCCGCCGACACCTGCAAGGATTTCGCGGGAGAAATTTACGTCTCCGGAGTCGTCCACGAGGAGTGTTTCGAGGGAATCGCCGCCCGCAAGATCAGCGAGCGCATCAAGCCTGACTACGTCGTCATTGGCGAAGCCTCCGAGTTGAATCTCAAGCGCGGACAGCGCGGCCGCGCCGAGATCGTCGTCGAGACCTTCGGCAAGCCCGCCCACTCCGCCAATCCCCAAAAGGGCATCAACGCTGTTTATAAAATGGCCGAACTCATTCGCGCGATCAGCGAACTCGAAGCTCCAACTCACAAAACTCTCGGCCTTGGAATTCTCGAACTCACCGACATCAAATCTTCGCCCTATCCCGGCGCTTCTGTCGTTCCCGACTACTGTCGTGCAACCTACGACCGTCGCCTGCTTGTCGGAGAGACCAAGGAATCCGTGCTCAAGCCACTGCTCGAACTCATACAAGAAATGCAAAGCAAAGATCCGCAGTTCGAAGCCAAGGTGAGTTTCGCCGCAGACGTTCAGAAATGCTACACCGGCAACGAAATCGGCGGCGAGCGATTCTTTCCCGGCTGGGTCTTCGAAGAGAATGACGATTTCGTGCAAGCCGCGCTTGTAGGATTGCGCAGTGCAGGCCTCACTCCGGAGATCACCCAGTATTCTTTTTGCACCAACGGCAGCCATTACGCTGGCGAAGCAAGAATCCAGACCATCGGCTTCGGACCCTCACGAGAGAATCTCGCCCATACCATCGACGAATACATCGAGGTCGATCAGCTAACGAAGGCCACTGCGGGCTATTATGGAATCCTGCAATCCGTGCTGCAAAAAGGTTAGCGGATGAAAATTCTGATCAAGAACGGTTCCGTCATAGACGGTTCTGGTGCACCTCGCTATGCGGCCAGCCTCGCTGTAGAAGATGAGCTCATCGCCTCAATCGGCAGCATCGAGCACTCTTCCGGCATCGATCAGGTGATTGACGCCAAAGGTATGATCGTCGCTCCCGGCTTCATCGACACTCACAGCCACTCCGACCTGCAAGTGATGGTGAATCCCTACGTCGAAGCCAAGATCCGCCAGGGCGTTACAACGGAATTACTCGGCCAGGACGGAATCTCCATGGCCCCCCTGCCCCTGCGATACATCTCGCCCTGGCGAAAGAATCTCGCCGGACTTGATGGCGTGAGCGACGAAGTCGATTGGGATTACGAAACCACCGATGGCTACCTGCGCGCGCTCGAAGCGAACGGTGTCGGCCTCAACGAAAGCTACCTCATCCCCCACGGAAACGTCCGCATGGAAGCCATGGGCCTCGACAACCGCAAGCCCACCTCGCAGGAACTCGGACGCATGAAGGACGTGATCCGGCGCGAGATGGAAGTAGGCGCATACGGTCTCTCCACCGGGCTCATCTACATGCCCTGCGCCTATGCGGAAACTGCGGAGTTAATAGAGTTGTGCAAAGTCGTAGCGGAGTTCGACGGCGCATTCGTCGTGCATCAGCGCAGCGAAGCCGACACGATCCGCGCCTCCATGGAAGAGGTTTTAGAGATCGGTCGCCGCTCCGGCGTGAAGATTCACTTCTCGCATTTCAAAGTCTGCGGACGCAAAAACTGGGGCCTCATCGACCAGGTCCTCGCGATGCTCGACCGTGCCGCCGCCGAAGGCATTCGCGTCTCATTCGACCAGTATCCCTACGTTGCCGGAAGCACCATGCTAGGCGTGATCCTGCCGCCGTGGGCGCACGACGGCGGCACCGACAAATTGATGGAGCGCCTGCGCAGCCCCGAACTCCGCCAGCGTATGATCGACGACATCGAGCAGGGAATTCCCGGCTGGGATAACTTCGTCGATTTCGCCGGCCTCGATCAAATTTTCGTCACCAGCGCAAAGACCGAAGCCAATCAGGATGTAATCGGCAAGAACCTGCTTCAGATCGGTGAACTGCGCGGCAAAAATCCTTACGATGCCACCTTCGACCTATTGCTTGCCGAAGAGAATGCTGTTGGCATGGTCGATTTCTACGGCATGGAAGAACACGTCGTCCGCTTCCTGATCCGGCCCGAGCAGAATGTTTGCACCGACGGCCTTCTAGGCGGCAAACCTCATCCCCGCGTCTTTGGATCGTTCCCCCGCATCCTCGGGAAGTACGTTCGCGAAGAGCAGGCGCTTACGCTTGAGGATGCCATCCGAAAGATGACCTCCAAGCCCGCCAATGTTTTCGGATTCGACCGTCGCGGCCTGCTAAAGCCTGGCAACTATGCGGACGTGGTAGTCTTCGATCCCGCCACCATCATCGACCGCGGAACCTTCGTCGATCCAGTGCAATTTCCAGCCGGCATCGAACATGTCTTGATCAACGGGAAGATCGTACTCGGCTCCGGCTCCTACGACCGCACCCTGGCCGGAAAGGTGCTGCGTAAACCTCGCCCCTAAAGCGGTTCCATATGTAGATGTGTCTGCCATGTGCTGAGAGGGTCAGAGGGTGAGAGGGGCATCCTGAGCGCAAGCGAAGGATCCCAGCAATGCCCAAGTCTCCCATGCGGCCTCAAGCTTTTCAGTCCGCCATCGATTTTTCTTTTCCTCGCTCTCGCGGGATAAACTTTCCTTGAAACCGATTTAAGTCAGCCAGCCGACGCGGGTTGCGCCTGTTCTTGTCTCTCTTCCATTGCCAGCAACAGCGTTTCCCCCGTAGCCGGAACCGTCAGCTTCTTCGCCGAGGCCGGGTTCACACACGCGACTGCCTGTTTCGCTGCCGTCCACACCGAAATCGCCAGCAGCAGAGGAGGCTCGCCCAGTGCCTTGCTGCGCAACAGATTCACCGTGTTGCCGGAACTCTCCATGAACTCCAGGTTGAATACCTCTGGCAGATCACCGATGTTCGGGATCTTGTAAGTAGTCGGCGAGTGCGACAGCAATTCACCACGAGTGGAATACTTCAGCTCCTCGGTAGTCACCCATCCCAACCCCTGCATGAATCCGCCAGAAAGTTGGCCGCGATCAATGCCGGGATTGATTCGCTGCCCCGCATCCATCAAAGCATCCACGCGCCGTACCTTCAGTTCTCCGGTGAAGCGGTCAATCTCAACCTCTGACGCAGCCACCGCATTCGTGAAGTAGAGAAACGGCGTCCCCTTGCCCGTATTGCGGTTGTACTCAATCCCTTGCGTAGCATAGAAGCCGCGCTCGCCAAGGTTGATGCGTTCCTCATAAGCTTTGGCGACCAGCTCTCCAAAGCTCATCTGCCGCGAAGGTTGTCGCGAGTCGCAGACGACGCCATCCGCAAAACGAACATGTTCCGCCGAAGGCGCAAGCCCGGCTTTCGCATCGCACAGCAGCGGTGCCGCAAATTCGGCGAGCCGCTCGCGCAATTTGCGGCAGGCATCCACCGCGGCAGCGCCGTTCAAGTCAGTCCCGGTGGAGGCTGCTGTGGGCGAGGTGTTATTGTTCTTGTCCGTGCTGGTCGCGGCGACAATTACGTTCTCAAATACCACACCGAGCTCGTCCGCCACAATCTGTCGAAGCCGCGTATTCAGCCCCTGCCCCATCTCTGTTCCGCCGGTCGAAATCATCACGCTTCCGTCGGTGTAAAGATTGACCAATGCATTGGCCTGGTTCAGCGCCTTCTTGGTGAAAGAAATCCCAAACTTCACCGCCGTCATCGACAGCCCGCGCACATGCGTAGGACTTTCCGCGTTGAACTTCGCAATCTCCATCTGCCGCCAGTCATAGCCGCTTGCCTGCCGCAGTTGCGCAAACAGAGCAGGTAAAGTGTTGTTGTCCACTCTCTGCCCGTAGGGTGTAATGTCGCGTTCATCGATCCCGTAGCAGTTTGTCTGCCTGACATCGAGTGCGTCTTTACCAAGGTGCAGTGCAATCTCTTCGATAATGTTCTCGATGTTCACCACGCCCTGCGGCCCGCCAAATCCTCGGAACGCCGTGTTGCTCGGCAGATTCGTTCTGCACAAGCGTCCCGTCACCCGGAAGTCAGGTATGTAGTACGCGTTATCCGAGTGCAGCATCGCCCGCTCCAGAATCGCCGGGGACACATCGCATGCGCATCCGGCATTGGCATAAAGATCGATCGACATTGCCGTAATCTTACCCGTCGAATCGAACCCCACCGACCATCGGCTCTGGAACGGATGCCGCTTTCCGGTGCAGCGCATGTCGTCATCTTTGCTCAACACGATGCGGCAGGGCCTTCCAGTCTTCACCGCCGCCAGCGCGGCCATCGCTGCCGGTGCAGCGGCCTGCGTTTCTTTACCGCCGAAGGCTCCCCCCATGCGTTTGCAGATCACCACCACATGATTGAATGCGACACCCAGCACCTCGGCCGCGACCTGCTGCGTCTCCGTTGGATGCTGCGTCGAGGAGTGTATGGTCATCCTGCCATATTCGCCTGGCTCGGCAATTGCGGTATGCGATTCAAAGTAGAAGTGTTCTTGTCCGCCAGTAACCAGCGCACCTTCCAACCGATGCTCGGATTGAGCAAGCGCCGAGGACGAATCGCCGCGCTCAATCATCAGCCTGGTCCCAATGAAGCTATTGGCTGCGATAGCATCGTCGATCGAAAGTATCGGCGCCAGCTCCTCAATCTCCAGCCGAATGGACTTCTTTGCGGCATCGATCGCGGCGCGCGTTTCAGCCACGATCAGAACAACTGGATCGCCAACATACTCAACCGTTTCATCGGCCAGTAAATGCTCGTCCTTCAGGGTAGAGCCGAAGCGATTATGTCCCGGAATATCTTCATGAGTCAGTAACGCAACCACCCCGGGAATCCGCGCCGCTGCCGATAAATCGACAGAAACAATTCGCCCATGCGCCACCGGACTCCCAACAAAATCCACGAGCGACTCATTACGTGCAGGCGACACATCATCCAGAAAGACAGACCGCCCGCTTACGTGCCCCGCCGAGGATTCATTCGGAATGTCCTTGCCAACCGACGGCATACTTCGTTCCTGTCCTCTCCCTGCAAGGTGTTACGCAATGCTCGCGTGCTTCCGTTCCGCATCCAATTCGTAGTAAAGCTTGCTCAAAATGTTACCGGCTAACTTACCTCGATACGTAGCCGAGCTACGCACATCGCTGATCGGAGTAACCTCCGAAGCCGCAATCTCACCTGCCCTTGCAAACGTCTCCACCGAAATCCGTCTTCCCCTCAAATACTCTTCTACCCTATGCAACCGGAGAATGACCGGGGCCACGCCTCCATAAGCAATCCGCGCATCGTCAATCACCGCTCCCGAAAGCTTCAGCCAGATCGCCGCGCTGAACGTCGAGATGTCCAGGTCCGAGCGCTTCGACACCTTGAACAGCCTCAGTAATTCGCCGCTCTTGAGCCGTGGAATCACAATGCGCCGAATCAGTTCATCTGCTGTAGCCACCGTCTTCTTGTAACCGGTGTAGAAATCATTGATGTTCACGTGCCGTCCGCCCTTACTTCCGACCAACTCCACCTGCGCATTCAGCACGAACAGCGTTGGCATGGTATCGCCGATAGGAGAGGCATTCGCAATGTTGCCGCCCAGCGTAGCAGAGTTCTTGATCTGCGGAGACCCGAAGCGGGCCAGCAATTTGGCATATTCCGGAAGCGTCTCTGCAGCGGCGTTCTCCAGTTCTGCAATCGTCAGATTGGCTCCGGCAACCATTTCCACGTCATCGACGCTCAGATCCCGCAACTCAGCCAAAGCCGCTGTGCTCAACACTGTTTTGATTTCCCGTGAGCCCTTGTTTACCTGCACTCCAAAATCGGTCCCGCCGGATACGATCACGCAATCCGGATTAGCTCCTCTGAAGCCAACCGCCTCATCAATTTCCGCAGGTTTGAAGAATGTCTTTCCCGCCGCCTCAACCCGGACCGATTGTTGAGCCGTGCTCGCGAGCTCTTCTGCCATGGCAGAAGAATTGAACAGCTCATTCATCCGAGTTACTCGCCGCCCATTCACCGCCATCCCGGCGCGCACAATCGGATCGTACCCGGTGCATCGACACAAGTTACCCACGAGCCCCTGCCGCAGCCGCTGTTCCGATAACACGGAGTCGGTCTCCAGCAGCGCCTGGATCGACATTACGATTCCCGGAGTGCAGAACCCGCACTGCGTTCCCTGATGCTCGACCAGAGCCGACTGCACGCCATTCAGGTTGTCGCTATTGCCCAAGCCTTCAACGGTAACCACGTGACACCCATCGGCCTGGAAGACAAATTGTATGCAGGAGCAAACGGAGCGGTATTCAATGAACCCATTGCGCGCCCGGCCAAGCAGCACCGTGCACGACCCGCAATCGCCTTCCGCGCAGACCACTTTCGTGCCCATTAATCCCAGATCGTGCCGAACATAATCAGAAATCGACAGGAACGCGGCATCTCCGTGTATCTCTCGTTTCTGTCCGTTTACGTAGAGAACAATATAGTCGCGCATACGTTGTGTTCCGAAGCGCCCAGTTTAGCATCCCTGAGCTCCGGATTCAGCCGGTAAGGTGCTGAATAATTGCGGCGTTCCGCGATCTCCGCGCAGGCCTTTCCCTTAATCGGTTCTACCAAGGTATAAGTGGATTTAATGGGGACGATAAGAAGATTGTAGTAGCTCATAGTTCCCGAATTCTGCTACTCTCCCATCACTACTCAAGTCAAGTAAAGAACTGTAAGACCTGTATAAAAACTAACGCAGAGTACTGTCGGTCGCCCAAGGAAGCGTTCCATGGGCTGCTAATGGCCCAACCTGTCATCGGATCCTTTTGCTCCGATGTCTTTCACCCGGCCCCCCTGGGATTATTGGAGGTTTTAATGTTTAAGAAGTTCATGGCGGCAGTCATTCTGCTAGGTGCGGCGTTCAGTACTCAGCTTGCTCATGCGCAGTTTCAAGATAACTCGATACGTTACTGGTACGGATCCTCTTTCCGTGAGCCAGGGACAAATGATGGCAAGAACATCTCCAAAAACATTCTTTCCTTCACCCACGTTGATGGCGGCAATAAGCTCGGCAATAACTTTCTGAACATCGACATGCTCAAGTCGAATCACACGGACCCGATCTCCAGCACTGATACGAAGGAAGGCGCGGTTGAGGTCTATGTCACTTACCGCCACGACGTAAGTCTGAACAAGATTACGAAGTCCAAGAAGTTTACGTTTGGCCCGATCAAAGACGTCCTGATCACGGGTGGCGTCGATCTCAACACCAAGAACAACGCCTTCGCGTCGGCAAAGCGCATGCCTGTCTTCGGACCCACCTTCGCCGTCAAAGTCCCCAAGGGATTCTGGGATATCTCCCTTCTCTGGGACAAGGAATGGAACAATAACGGGATCGTGGGAAAAGGCGTAACGTTCAACAGCGCCGCGATGATTTCTACCGCATGGGGCATCCCCTTCAAGATTGGCAAAGCTCCGCTGTCGTTCGAGGGCTTCGGTCTTCTGAATAGCACCAAGGGCAAGGATGGCTTCGGAAGCGGCACCAAGCCCGA
>DATLJC010000079.1:0-18401 GCA_035539055.1 Saccharimonadales bacterium (SeqCode)
GGAACATCCCTCCGGTGTCTCATGAGCTTCTCTGCTTTCGCAATCCAGCTCACAAAACGAAATCCGGCGGACTACTTTTACTCCGCCGCAGAGCCCCGCTCACGCGGCGCACTGTGGCCTATTTTTGCTCCGGCGCTCATAATGCGGCGAATACTCGCCTCGAATCTCACGATGGATGGTCACTCTGTGGATGTTGCAGAGGGCGTTACGTCGGCAGCCGTACTATTGTCTGAACATGAATATGACACGGTGATCACGGACCAGAAGATGCCGGACGGAGATGGTCTCGGCGTACTTTCCAATGCACACGAGAATGACCCTTCGGTGTCGATTATTTTCCTCACGGCCGTAGCGACCATCGAGCTAGCGGTGGAGAGCATGCGGCAAGGCGCGTTCGATTTCATCACCAAGCCATTCACACCAGGGGTTATCAAAGCAACGGTTCGCCGCGCCTGTGAACGCACCCACCTGGTTCGTGAGAATGCAATCTTAAGAAATAGCGTCGGGCAATTGGCGGGTGCCGACGCCATCTTCGGAAACAGTCCAAGCATTGCGGATGTCCGCGAGAATATCTCGCGAGTTGCGATGACAGATGCCACCGTGCTCATCACGGGTGAGACCGGAACGGGAAAGGAACTTGTCGCGCGGGCGATTCATCGCAATAGCCGCAGAGCCTCGAAACCTTTGATCGCCGTGAACTGTGCGGCTTTTACGGAGACACTGCTCGAAAGCGAACTCTTCGGACACGAGCGCGGAGCCTTCACCGGTGCCGATAAAGCGCGGCAGGGACTCTTTGAAGCCGCACACGAGAGCACTCTCTTCCTTGACGAAGCGGGAGAGATGTCAGCCGCAGCACAAGCCAAGCTGTTGCGCGTACTGGTAGATGGACAGGTGCAACGCGTGGGTACGACGCGTGCGAGAAAGGTTGACGTTCGTGTGCTGGTGGCTACCCATCGCAATCTGCAGGAGCGCGTGAAGCAAGGGCTATTCCGCGAGGATCTCTATTATCGGCTGGCTGTTTTCCCCATTCACCTTCCACCGTTGCGTGAACGGAGGGAGGACGTCCCCGGGTTATGTAGACTTCTCTCTGCGCAGATTGCGAAAGATCTCAAGGTTCAACCCCTTCCGCTCAGTTCCAAAGCTCTCGAAAGACTTATGTCGTATTCGTTTCCGGGAAACATTCGCGAGTTGCGAAATCTTCTGGAACGCGCCCACATTTTGGCGCACGGTTCTGAAGTTGAGGATCTTCCAACGGCATTCGATTGCGGCAACGCTAGCTCAACACCGCTGGATGCAGCTTCCTGGGTGCGCACTCTTCCTGACAACCTTGATGTGCGTGAGATGCTCGCCGATGTTGAACGATCTTTGATGGAGCGTGCCTTGGAGCGCGCACACGGTGTACAAGCGGAGGCAGCACGCATGCTGAATCTCTCGCGGAGTGATTTTGGATATAAGGCAGCTAAGTATTCATTGGTCCACTGAGCGATAACTCACTGCACTATCTCGGCACGATGAAGGGGTATCGGGACCGGTTTCTCTGCGACTGCGAAGTTCGCGGTGCAGGAAATGCCACTCAGCCTTCAACAGGAGTTGGGCCTCCGCCGCATCAAGGTCAAGCTCGTTGAGCCCGGCGTATTCCGACGGTCGACCTTGCATCCACGGCAGTTGAGAGTAAGTATCCCCCGGCTCTGCCGCATAAGCGCTAACTTGTTTGAGAGAATATTTGTTCCTGCGATTTGCGCTTGCGAGGCGCTTCGGCCAGGCCTTTGGCTATCTGGTCCCAGTTTGCCAGCATGTCGCTCAGAGCAAGTGTCGGTTGGATTGCTGTGACGATTTGGTGAAACGCAAAGGAAAACTCACGCCATCGGCTGGGAAGTCGCTTGGTGTGCCAATGGGTATCCCCAGGGGGAAATGGCGCGGGCGTGTTGGATGAGTTTCTCGGTGAGCAAAGTGACGAACAGCTTTCCATAAAGCCAGGCTTTGGCGCTGTCCTGATCGTATTTAGGCAAGTGGCCCAGCTGGGCGATTTGCTTAAAGCGTTTGAAGACCAGTTCGATTTGCCACCGGAACCGGTAGTGGTCAAGAACCTGTTGCAGGGAGAATTCAGGCGCGGGAAACGTTGTCAAAACCATGACATATCGCGCGTAGACCAAGGTTTCAGGTTGCAGTTTGGTGCCATGCTTGGAAGCATAGCGCCTGAGCTTCTTCTGGGCCAGTGCGATGGCCGTTTGACTCTTGCGAACCACGCACAGCCGAGCTGAAATCGCGGCATGGTCTTCGAAGGGAACCAAGACCTCACATTGCTCCATTTGCCCCGTTGCGGTTATCGATTCCAATCGTTCCAACAATCCAAACTTGGATCCATCGGGCGCCTGCAAGAGGATGCCGTCCGGGTTGAGTCGGACGGTAAGGTAAGCTTTTCTGCTGGCAGCATAATGGATTCCACTGGCATGACAGTATCCGCGGTCGACAAGAACGTAATCCCGGGGCTTCAAGGGAAATTGCCGCAGCGATTCACCATTTCCTTTTCCCTCCGCGGCAGTAATTTTGAAGTAGTCACAAACCAGTGTGGGCCATTGCAGACTGTAGTGAATGCGCCATTGACTGCCCGTCTTTCCTGGCTCCTTGACCACCGTCGCATCGATCAATCGTAGCGTTGGAAGCGACGCCGATTCGGTAACAAGACCGCGCTCCTCAAACAGCGCGCAACAAAGCCGATAGAGCCAATCCTTGCTTTTGCGCAGGCGTTTGAGCAAAGCTACGTCGGAAAGTTCCGCAAGCTTGGCCTGACGGGCCCTCACCACGGTCTCTCGCATGGAAAAACCGCACCCCAGGTGGAGTAAAAGCGTGCGCATGTAGTTTTCTTCACTCTTATCCTGACGTAACCCTTTCAGCGCCTCAGTCACTTGCCCCAACTCTTTCCAGTTCGACGGAAAAAAGGAAAGCAGGAGTTTCCAATCCTCGTTAGCTGCATTGGCGGTCGTCATGCAACCGACGGTATCAAAATCAGCTCGCCATTGCAATAAACAAGTTAGCGCTTATGCGGCAGAGCCGGGGGATACTTACTTCTGGTTTTCTTCCTGGCCCTCTTCGGCATTGTCAGTTCGGGTTGGATGTGGCGTAACCTGCGCTACTCTATCCTCGTGATTTTCATCGTCGCAGCGGTCATCAGCCGACCACCGACATCATGAATATGTGTATTTTTGCAGATCCCATGATCCTGCTGTATCTCGTCGGCATCGGGGTGGCTTACCTAGTCCATCCTAAACAGTGCAGAAGACGTGAGCTAAACATTAAACGACGGAACTAATATCAGAAACCTCATTTACACAGAAGGGAAAGCCGACGGAAATTGTAACGGAAGTTTGAGGCGATTCAACCTTGATTCCGTCTATCATAAACTTAGAAACAGCGGATGCACAGTCTTCGGGGGGAACGATTCGTTCCTACGCCTCGACTAGCCTGGGAGAATCTTAGATATATTGTTCATTCCCCAAGAGCATCGGAGCGGTCTCGCGAGTGCTCTTTCACGTGACGGAAGATCATTGCAAGTGGCATGCAGAGCAGCGAAAGAAAACCTAACAATCGGAAGTTATCGGCATAAGCGAGTAGGGATGCCTGCTGCTGGATGATTCCATAGAGCATCCTCAAGGCCTTTCGGTGAGCGGTATAGCCGTCGAACCCGGCGATACATAATTGTGCCTGCAACCCTTGGAGCATCCCGATCATTTGCGGATTCTTGGAAGTGACGCTTGTCACGAGATAGTTCTGATGCACTTGAGAGCCACGCACTAGAAGAGTGGTGACCGTTGCAATACCAATGCTGCCCCCGATGTTGCGCATCAGGTTATAGATGCCGACCGCATTGCCGACTTCTTCCTTGCGCAGCCTGCCCATAGCCATGGTAGTGAGAGGAACAAAGATGAAGCCGCCAGCAAAGCCATTGATTAAATTTGGCAGGGCGACGGAGGCCATGGAAATGTCTAGGTTGACGTGGCTCAACAGGAAGGTCGAGTAGCCAAGGATACCGAAGCCACACGCTAACAGCAGGCGGCTGTCGATGTACCGTACCAGGATGCCTACGACCACCATGGAGAGCATGGAACCAACGCCGCGCGGACTGACGGCCAATCCGCTGTCCACCGCCGGGTAACCCATCAAGGTCTGTAGAAACAATGGGAGCAGGGCCGTGGAGCCATAGAGGACAAAGCCGTAGAGGGAGGTAATCAATGTCCCCACGCTGAAGTTGCGGTCGCCTAGAATACGCAACTGCACGATTGGCTCTCGATGCGTAAACTCCCGGACGACAAAAGCAATCAGCGCGGCTACGGAAGCAACGGCGAGCCATCTTATCCAGTCTGCTTGGAACCAGTCGGCCTCCTGCCCTTTATCCAACAGCAGCTGCAATGTGCCGAGCCAAATGGCCATCAGACCGAACCCGAGATAGTCGATTGTCCCTCGGAAGGCCTGCCGTATGTACGGAGGGTCTTCGACAAATGCTTTGACCATAAGGAGAGCCAAGACACCCACCGGAAGGTTGATGTAAAAGATCCAGCGCCAGGAGTAGCTGTCGGTAATCCACCCGCCCAAGGTTGGGCCGATTACCGGGGCCACCACAATTCCGACGCCATACGCGGCCATCGCCGTGCCGTGCTGGTCGGGCGGAAAGCTTTCCAGCAGGATGGCTTGGGCAAGGGGCTGCATACCGCCGCCGCCCACCCCTTGCAGAATCCGGGCCATGATTAGCATCGGCATGGTGATGGCTACTCCGCAGAGCAGGGAGGCAATGGTGAACACTCCGATGGAAAGCATCAGCAGACGCTTACGCCCCATGCGCCGCGCAATCCATCCGGTTGCAGGAAGCATGATGGCGTTGGAAACCAGATAGCTCGTTAGTACCCAGGTCGATTCATCTGTGGTAGCGGACAGATTCCCTGCAATATGGGGTAACGCGACATTTGCGACCGAGGAGTCGAGCACCACCATGAAGGTTGCGAGCATGACGGACACCGTGATCATCCACGGGTTCGACGATGGTTTCCACTCAACCTGTGCGGTATGCACATCTAGCGGAGCGCTGACCACCGTGCTCATACGGCGCTCCGCTGAGTCTGCCTGGAGCGATGTCCGGTGGACAGGGTCGCTTTGCGGAACGCCGATTTCCGATGTCTTACCTGGATGTTTGCAGTGATGACCACACAGTCATAATACAATACTGTATAGTCATATTGAACCTAAAAGCGCTGGCATCGCCTGCGCAAAAGGTGGAGCATGATGAAGACCAAACAAAAAGTCGTCTCCGAATTCCGCCGCACCGCGATCATCGATGCCGCGCGATCGGTATTTGCGCGGAAAGGATTCACTCGCAGCATCATCGACGAGATTGCACAGGAGGCGGAAATTGCCAAAGGGACGGTGTATCTCTACTTTCGCTCCAAAAAGGAAATTTATAGGGCTGTCCTGGATCAGGATATGGAGTTTGTAAAGAAGAGCACACTGGAACGGATCGATGCGGCAGAGAATCTGAAAGACAAAATCCAGGCGTTTGCTTTGGCTCGTCTGGAAAATGCGGAGACGAGAAAAGAATTCTTCCGCATCATGGACACCGAATCTGGAGCTTTATCCTACACGCGCAGCCAGTATCGCGACTGGCTGCGCGAGCCGGTCCTCCGTCTGGCGTGGGCGATTGAGGACGCATCCAAGAGAGGCGAGATATGTTGTGTTTCGTCCGAAAAAGCGGCATGGGTTATCGCCGACATGACGAAAGGCACAATTCAAAGAAGACTCATTGGACAAAACAATGCCCCGCTGAGCGAAGATTCTGAATTTCTGCTCAGCTTCATTTGGGCAGCTCTCGCAATCCCGTTGCGGACATAGCGGTTTCTCCCTTCGGTTTGTGGTTGGGTTTTGGCATTACGACACACTTGGACTGTGGACTCATCACGGCTTCTCCGTTGGCTGCGAGGTGGTTTCGGGGTTTAGGCGGCACTGCTGGCGGGAGTCTCCTCGGGGTGAAGCGCCCCTAGGATGACCGCTGCCGTCTTCTGCACGACCTCCAAACTTTCGGCGAGCAGCTTAGAAATGTCGTGGCGCTTATTGATGTTATCTGGTTTGCATCGGAAGGAACCCCATCAGCGGCATTTGAAGTGGAACACACAACCTCGGTCTATCCAGGCATTGTTCGGCTCCTCGATCTGGCCCAAGGACATAACTACACCAATGAAACCTCACCCAGTGTCAGTGGTGCCGTCTTTGGGAACGTGGCGAGTGCTACAGTTACGGAATTCGGAGCTCTCGGAGTGATCTGTGCTAAACGTCTTTCGTCGACGAAGAGAAACTGAACTTGCGTATTTACAAGATTTTTTCTTCGCGTGCTACGAGAACTCTGCTATAGTGCCTGCATGCCTCAGAAAACCCACATCGCTTCCGCCGTATGCAGCAACGCTTGTTGTTGTCTGTGTATGTGCGCGTGCGCAATTGTGGGGTGTGTGAAGAGAGAGTCTATTCCTATTTAAATAACTGACTCATTCCATTTCCAAAGCCCACGATTCCAGATCGTGGGCTTTTTGCATTTACGGAAAGCCTGTGCACTCCGGTTAGAACCGATTAGGAGCCGCGTTTCATGACTACAACTCGAGTTTCAACAATCAAGAGAAAGCTTGCATACGTCACTGTAGGTCTTGTAATTATCGTCGGCGCTGTTGCCGTGTACGGCTTCCGAGCCAAGCTTTTTGCGCCAAAGACAATCGCAAGCCTTCGCGTCGGGTATCTGCCGGTGACTGGTCACGCAAAGTTTTTCATCGCGCAGGAGGAAGGCTTCTTCAAAGATGAAGGTTTGAACGTGCAACTGACTGAGTTCGCCAACTCGGCCGACGGTTTGGCTGCGTTGCGCGCTGACAAACTAGATCTGGGCGCATTTGGAACTACTGCCCCACTCGTGCATATCGCAAAGGGAGCAGATATCTCGATTATTGGCGGCGTTATGGGAGAGGACGCCGCCATCGTCGTTAAGCCGGAAAACGAGAACGTCATCAAGAACATTTCCAACCTGAAGGGAAAGAAGGTCGCGACGATTCGCCTCGCCACTGGCGATGCCGTGCTCCGCGGCGCGCTGAGTGACGCCGGGCTCAACTGGAAGACGGACCTCCAGATCTTCGAGTTGAAAACACCGCCTGCGGTTTTGGAAGCCGTGAAGTCAGGTCAGGTAGATGCGGGAGTTATCTGGGGACCGCACGATCTGCGTGCGGAAGAGCAGGGGCTGAAGGTGGTGATCCGAAGCGGTTCCCTGCAACCGGGACATCCCTGCTGCAGGCTGACGGTCCACACGCAAGACGCGCAGCAACGGCGTGAAGTATGGGCACACTTCGTCCGCGCTATTTTGCGCGCCGAGAAGTTCGCCAATGACAACCACCAAAAGACCGTGGATGACATTGCCAAATATCTCAAACTCGACCACGGACTGATTGAGCATGCCTACTACAGCGGCCATCTTGACCAGGCAACAGACCCCAACCTGGCAGGAGTGCAACGCTTCTGGGAGACGATGAACAAGAGCGGATTTGTGGAGTCGAAGGATTCCATTGCACCTCATGTGCAGACAGCAATTTACAAACAGGCTCTGGACGAACTTGCCAAAGAGAATCCGAACGATCCGTTCTGGCAGCAACGCGAGCAGGTCTTCGCCCAACGTGATCGGTAGCTATAAGCAGGCGAATTGGAGAACAGAGATGAGCAGTCCATCGACAGAAAGCAGCGGATCTAGCTCGGGCATTGAAGTGCTGCGGTTGAAGTTCGCCTATCAGGGTGCGTCGGTGTTGTCAGACATAAGTCTTCATATCGGGGAGGGTGAGTTTGTCTCACTTCTCGGTCCGAGCGGTTGCGGGAAGACAACACTGTTGCGTCTTCTCGCGGGCCTCGACTCGCCGGGTGCCGGAACGATCTTTCACGGCGGGGAGCAGATTCAGGGACCATCTCTGGAGCGTGGAGTTGTTTTTCAAAACTACTCGCTGTTCCCCTGGCTCACGCTAAGTCAGAATATCGAGCTTGCGTTATCCAAGTCGCATCAGCAGCACGACGAGAGCTGGCGACGCAAGCACGCGTCGGATTACCTCGATCGGGTGGGCCTGAAGGACTCGGCGGCTCAATA
Source organism: Saccharimonadales bacterium (SeqCode) (assembly GCA_035539055.1). Lineage (GTDB taxonomy): Bacteria > Acidobacteriota > Terriglobia > Terriglobales > Acidobacteriaceae > TOLSYN. Next base: position 8,147 of record DATLJC010000079.1, read on the forward strand.
CCCATCTTTGCTTTCGGGAGGTATGCAGCAGCGCGGTGCCATTGCGCGGGCATTGGCTCTGGGGTCTCCTGTGCTGCTGATGGATGAGCCTTTCGGCGCGCTTGATCCGGTGAATCGGGCAAAGCTGCAGGACCTTCTGCTAGACGTGTGGGCCAGTACCAGGAAGACAATAGTTTTCGTTACCCACGATGTCGAAGAAGCTCTCTATCTTGCCGACCGTGTGGTAATGCTTGGGTCTTCGCCGGGCAGGATCATTCAGGAAATCACAATTCCTTTCGAGCGTCCGCGCTCGCGGCACATCTTCCAATCCCGCGGCTTTGTGGAACTGAGCGAACGCATTGATGGCCTCTTCCGCGAAGACGTGTTGCAGCGTATCGAGTCAGAGTCAGTACCAGTGCGGGAGGCGATCTAATGGCGGCATTTGCAAATCAACCGAACGCCTCGATCGCCTCAGCCGACACTGCCGTTGCGTTGACGGAAGTTGCAGGCGCCCCGGCCAAAGAAAGGGCGCAGCGTTGGCCACGAGCACTCCGGTTGCATGGCCACGAAGGCGTGTTGTTTATCGTAGGAGTTGTGCTGGTCTGGCAATTTATCAGCTCGGCAATCCACTTCTCAGGCAAGTACCTGTTTCCCAGCCCACTCCTGACTGTCAAGACCCTGTGGGCATCGCTTCCGGAGCTGCTGCTTGGCACCGGATACTCCTTCGTAATTCTGCTCCCCAGTCTTGCGCTGGCTATCGCGTTCGGAGTCGTGTGGGGATTGCTCGTGGGCACCACTCCGGCGCTGAATCGCATGTTCTCTCCTTTTGCGCGCTTCACCTCACCGGTGCCTCCCACGATTTACATTCCCTATGCAATTGCCTTGCTGCCGACCTTCCGTATGGCTGCTGGTTTCGTGGTGTTCATCGGCGTCTTTTGGCCCGTGTTTCTAAACACGGCCAACGGCGCGACCGCAGTTCCACAACACTATCGTGACAACGCCCGCATTCTTGGACTGCGCAAGTTGGAATACCTGAGGAGGGTGGCCTTTCCCGCGACGCTGCCGCACATCTTTTCCGGAATCGGAGTCGGGATGGTCTTCGCTTTCATCATGCTGACGGTGGCGGAACTATTCGGAGCCAGCAATGGTCTGGGGCGCTTCGTGCAACTCTATGCCGATTACGCCGACTATCCGCGCATGGTTGCCGGAATTCTATACACCGGAGTTGTCGTCTGGATTTCCATGGAAATTCTTGAGCGCATTAAGAAGCGCGCTCTGTTTTGGTTGAAGTAAAGGGAGGTTGAAATGTCAGAGAACGCACAGGATTTATATAAGGCATTGTCCGACGCGGTGGTCGGGATGGACGAAGACCGGGCATGCGAGCTCTCCATCGAAGCCGTTGAACGCGGCTTCGATGCCTACACTACCATCGAGCGCGGGTTGGTGGACGGCATGGGACGCGCCGGTGATCTGTTTGAAAGCGAGGAGTATTTCATTCCTGAGTTGTTACTGTGCTCTGACGCCATGTATGCGGGGCTCGACATTTTGCGCCCGCATTTGAAGGTTGAAGATGCAAATCAGCAGCGCTTCAAGGTTGTAATCGGCGTTGTCGAGGGCGACACCCACGACATTGGTAAGAACCTGGTCAAGATCATGCTTGAGGCTTCGGGATTCGATGTGATTGATCTTGGCCGCGATATCCCGGCGCAGAAATTTGTGGATACGGCAGTATTGGAGAAGGCCGACATCATCGCGCTCTCTACACTGATGACAACCACGATGGATGCGATGGCGGAAGTAGTTGAGAAGCTGCACAAGAACAACCTTCGCGAGAGCTTCAAGGTCATCGTCGGCGGAGGCCCGATCTCGTCCGCATTTGCCAAGCGGATTCAGGCTGATGGCTATGCCAACTCCGCGCCCAATGCAGTGAAGCTGGTAAAGCAACTGGTTGGAGTGCCTGCCTGATGTCTGCTGTCGATCTCATGACGCCGCTAGAACGCTTCGCAGCCTTCGGCAAAGGTGAAGCTATTGACCGCCTCCCATGCGTGCCGATTGTCGGCAACACGGCAGCGCGTGTAATTGGGGTAAAGGTCTCGCAGTTTCGCGGCAATGGCCGCTTGATTGCCGATGCCCAGATTGCCGCCTACCGCCGTTTCGGATATGACGTGATCCGCATCTTCACAGACCTCTATACGCAGGCCGAGGCGATGGGAGCGCGCGTCCATTATCCAGAGGACGAGACGGCTTATCTTGCAGAACCGGCGATTACGTCTGTCGAACAGATTGGCTCTCTTGAACCAGCGGACCCGCGCAAGGACGATAACCTTCCACATCATCTAGAAGCGATGGCGCGGACACAGGATGCAGTGGGCAGGGAAGTTCCCGTAAATGGCGCGCTCACCGGGCCGTTCACGACCGCATCGTTTCTGATCGGAACCGGGACGCTGGTTCGTCTCATGCTGAGAAACCCTGAGGCCGTACATCGTCTTTGCGAGGTTGCACTACAAAGCTCGCTCGCCTACGCCAAAGCCATTCTGGAAACGGGCTGTACACCGAGCCTCACCGATGCCATGTGTTCAACCACGGTCATCAGTCCTCGACAGTTCCGAGAATTTGGACAGCCCTACCTCAAACGCCTTATCGACTTCATACACACCCAGGGACGCGCGGTGACGCTGCACATTTGCGGCAAGACGCACGCCATCTGGGAGCAGATGTGCGATACCGGCGCGGATTGTCTTTCCATCGACAACGCCGCCGACCTTGCCGAAGCCAAGGCGAAGGTTGGAACTCGCGCCCGATTGATGGGCAATGTCTCTCCTTCGGAGGTGATGCTCCAGGGCACGCCACACGCGGTTCGCAGTGCGGTTCGCGAGTGCGTGGGCAAGGCGCATGACAATCCCAAGGGGCTGATCGTTGCCTCCGGATGCAGCCTGGCGGTGGAGACACCTTTCGAAAACATAGACGCCATGCTCGATTCCGTGCGCGAACTTGGGTGGCCGATACAAAAGCGGGAATTGGAGGCTGCATGGACAGCTTGACGCCGAAAGATCGCCTCTTGCGTGTCTTGCGAAAGGAACCCGTGGACCGTCCGCCGGTCATCTGCACCGGGGGCATGATGAACTCGGCAATCGTAGAGATCATGCAGCGTACCGGGAATACCCTTCCCGAGGCGCACTTCGACTCCGCGAAGATGGCCGCGCTGGCGGGCGATATTCAGTCGTTTACAGGATTCGAAAACATCGGTGTGCCATTCTGCATGACGATAGAGGCCGAGTTGCTGGGCAGCGAGATCAATCATGGCACACTGGCCTGCGAGCCGAAAATTGCGCGAGAGATATTCCCAACGGTACGAGATGTCGTTTATCAGGACGTGGAGACGATGGCTTGCTCGGGGCGCATGAATGTGGTTGCCCGCGCGGCGCGTCAAATAGCGGCGGAAAACCATGACATTCCTGTAGTGGCGAGCCTGACTGGTCCAATCAGCACCGCAGCTTCCATCGTTGACCCGCTCATGTTTTACAAGGCACTGCGCAAAGACCCAGAGGCAGCACATAGAGTTCTTGGCTATGTAACGAGTTTGCTTTCTGCCTTCGCCAAGCGCCTGCTGGCCTCGGGCGCATCGGTGATCGCCATCGGAGATCCATCCGCAACAGGCGAGATTCTCGGGCCCGCGATGTTTGAGAAGTTCGCGGTGCCTTATATCAACCAGCTTGCGAGGGATGTGCATGCCTCGGGTGCGCCGCTGATTCTGCACATCTGCGGAGACCTGAAGCGGGTGAGCCACTGCCTGCCTCAACTGCACAGCGACGCGCTCAGCACCGATGCCATGGTCAATCTGGTTGAGTTGAAGAACGAGTTTCCGCGGATCACCACGATGGGCAACCTCAGCACTTATGCGTTGCAGTGGAGTGCTCCTGAAAAGATCAGCGCGGTGACGCGCAACCTGGTTGCAAGCGGCATTAACATCATCTCCCCCGCCTGCGGACTGAGCACGTCCACCCGTCTTGAGAGCATTCGCGCTTTGACCGGCACCGTGACCGGAGGAACAAAGGAATGAATGCAACCGTCCAATTCATTCCCCACGGTATTGCCGTCCCCGTTGCCACGGGAACCCGCTTGATCGACGCTGCGCGTGCAGCAGGCATACGAGTGGAGACTCCCTGCGATGGCGCAGGAACGTGCGGTAAGTGCAAAGCAAAGATCAATCAGGGTGCCCTTCATCCGCGAGGAGAAGAGCACGAAGGATTGACGCAGACCGAGCGCGAGGCGGGCTGGGTGCTGGCTTGCCAAGCTGTTATTCAGGGTGACCTGCAAGTCGAGATGGCATCCACCAGCAACGATGGGCTTCGGATCATAAGCGAAGGTCAGTCGCTTACGGTGGAGCTCGATCCGTGGATTCGCAAGTCTTTCGATGCCGCGGCGGGAATCACTCGCGTTCTTGCAGGCGATAGCGTGATTGCAACCGAGCCGGGCGACACAACCGGGCGGCTCTTTGGAATGGCAATCGATATAGGAACGACCACTCTCGTCAGCACGCTGCTGGACCTTTGCACAGGGCAGGAGTTAGGCCTAACATCGAGCCTCAATCCACAAGCTCGTCATGCGCAGGATGTGCTCTCGCGAATCAAGCTTGGTTCGAAATCGGAAGGGCTGCGCAAGTTGCATGGCGAGCTGATCGAGGAGTTGAGCCGCCATGCAGCCTACCTGGCAGCCAAGGCCGGAATAGCTGTCGCGGAAATCTACGAAGCCATCTTCAGCGGCAACACAACCATGCTGCATCTGGCGACGGCTACGGATCCGTCATCTCTTGGAAAGTTCCCGTATCACCTGAACTTGCAGGGCGGCACGCACGTTCCCGCGCGAGAGATCGACTTGAGAATCTCTGAGCATGGTGTTGTGTATCTGCCGCCGATCATGTCGGCCTATGTCGGACCAGACATCACCTCCGGCATCCTTTCTGCCGATCTCGCAAATCAGTCCGGCACAACTCTGCTTGTAGATATCGGCACCAACGGCGAGATTGTTCTTTCGGTCGATGGGCAGCTAACTGCGACATCCACTGCGGCAGGGCCAGCTTTTGAAGGCATGAACATTGTCTGCGGCATGCGCGCCAGTCGTGGTGCAGTGGAACTGGTGCAACTCGGTGATGACGGTGTTCGAGTCGAAACCATAGCCGGAGCCGAGCCCGTCGGAATCTGCGGCAGCGGACTGCTCGATGTAGTTGGCGAGTTGGCCTCACAAGGTGGGCTCGACAAGAACGGGCGCTTTTTGAATAACGGAGCGAGTCATGACAAGCCTTGGCGGGACCAGTGGGAGACGGTGGACGGCAGGCCCGCATTCCGCATCGCCGGGCCTGTCTATCTGACCCAGAAGGATGTGCGTCAGGTGCAGTTGGCAAAGGGAGCCATTCGCACGGGCATCGACATGCTGCTTAAAGCGAATCATCTGGATGCCTCGCAGGTGGATCGCGTTTTGATTGCGGGGTCATTCGGTTTTCATCTGCGCACTTCGAACCTGATTCATCTGGGGCTGCTCCCAAGCGGATTCGGTGATCGAGTGGAGTTTGTCGGCAACACATCGAAGTCTGGTGCACAGGCTTTTCTCCTGAATTGGCACACGCGGGAAAAGATGAAAGACATTGTGGCAGAGGTAAACATACTGGAACTGGCGAACGATCCAGCTTTCGAAAAAGCGTTTGTGAAGTCATTACAGTTTTGAGTGGAGTTTATATGTCCAAGAAATCTGATCCAACGTGTTCCAGTTGCGGCCTACTTAGTTGTTACCGGCGGGACAAGGATTTTCCCCCATTTTGCCTGACGCAATCCGCTGACGGCAACGCCCTTGCCGAGGTTGTCGAGAGTTATCGCGGAGGCGGCGAAGACGCGCGCATTTCGCGTGCTGCTGCCGAAGTTGAGGGCACCTATTACGGAAAGCTTACGCGAGTCGAAGAGATCATAGCCTTCGCCAATCGCATCGATGCCCGTCGAATAGGCATTGCTACCTGCATTGGTCTCATCGAAGAAACCCGATTGTTCGTGAAGATATTGGAGAAGCATGATCTGGAAACATACGCGGTGCTTTGCAAGGTTGGCTCGGTGGATAAGACCGAGGTCGGTATTCCAGACGATCTGAAGATCATGAAAGGCTGCCATGAATCACTCTGCAATCCGATCTTCCAGGCCAGGATTCTGAATGAACAAGAGACGGACCTCAACGTAATTGTGGGCCTCTGTGTGGGACACGACTCGCTATTTATGAAGCACTCCGAGGCCCCCGTAACGACTCTGGTCACCAAGGACCGCGTGTTGGCGCACAATCCCGCGGCCGCACTGTACACCTCGGGCTTTTACTACAAACGGCTGCTGAGCCCAGAAGGCAAACTCTAGCAAACTGCGCCGGAAGGAGGCGCACAAAGTGACACACAAGGAGACAATCGCCAGTCTGATTAGGTTGCAGGAGACGCCACGCCTTCCGGTTTCCCTGCTCTCTGGCGGCGCATGGACGCTGAATCGAGGCGGGTTGACCATGGAGCGCGCGCTAGCCGAATCCCCCGCGCGATTGGCGGAAATCATCGCCAGCACCAACGAGCAAGTGAAATGCGATATTGTGTGGCCTGGCTCGGGATATCACAACCTTGCAATTCGTGGAGCAGGCGGCACAATCAAATTTCGCGCCAAGGGTACGCCCGATGTCATGGCACCTCTGATTGAGAGTGCTAGGCAGATCGACTACTCCTTGATAACTCGCATGAAGGACGATCCCGGCATTCGACTGCTGGCAGAGACTGCCCGTATCCTCTCCCGTTCGATCGGCGCGCATACGACGGTTGGCACCAGTCAGTGGGCGCCATTCACGCTTGGAGGACTGGCGTATGGCGTCGAGAAGATGATGCGGTCGGTGTACAAGGACAAGGCTGCGGTCCACGCAGTGCTGGAATTCTCCGCCGAACTATGCTTTGCCTATCTTGAGCCATTCATCGAAGCTGGAGTGTCAATCGTCTCGCTGGCCGATCCGACGTCTTCCGGCGATCTCATCTCGCGCGAACAGTTCGCTGAGTTCTCGCTGCCTTATTTAAAGCGTGTTGGGGCGAAGGTGAAAGAACGTGGCGTTTGGCTGACTGTTCATATCTGTGGCAACACAACAAATCGTTTAGATCTGATTCCACAATCTGGTGCCGACATCATGTCGGTGGATTATAAGGTAGATCTCAGCGAAGCACGACGCATCCTGAACGGAAAGATCGCATTTGCCGGCAATATGAATCCAGTAGAGGTCATGCAGAAGGAAACTCCTGGGGGAGTTGCCGAGGCGTGCCGGCAAACGATTTCCAAAGCAGGAGCGAGTGCAGGTTTTCTGTTAATGCCGGGATGCGATATTCCTCCCAGCGTGCCGATTGACAACGTCAAAGCCATGGTCGAAACCGCCCATGAATATTGTTTTTCTCAGGAAGTGCATTAATGAGCACAAAAGCAGTAAGGAAAAAGGTTACGCCTGAATCTCCGATCTGCGGCAAGGGAACCATCTGCATTCAAGGTGGATACGTGCCCAAGGTCGGCGAGCCGAGAATCCTTCCCATATTTCAGTCCACCACATACAAGTATGAAGATCTTGAGCAGGTGGAGCGCCTCTTCTCTCTTCAGGAAGCCGGGTACAAATACACGCGGACGGGCAATCCGACGGTTGCCGCATTTGAGCAAAAGATTACCGAACTGGAACGTGGAACCGCAGCGGTTGCCTTGGCATCAGGTCAGGCGGCAAACGTGCTGGCGATTACCAACATCGCAAGCGCCGGTGATCACGTCATCGCGGCGTCCACAATCTATGGCGGAACGTACACGCTTCTTCAGCGCACGTTGAAGCGTTATGGAGTCGAGACCACATTCATTGATCCCGAGGCTCCGAAAAGGGATCTGCAAAAGCTGTTTCGCCCCAACACCAGGTTGATCCTGGCTGAGACCATCGGAAATCCTGGGCTGGGTATTCTCGATTTTGACAAGTTCTCATCGCTCGCGCGCGAGAACGACGTGCCATTCATCGTGGACAACACGCTGGCCACACCGTGCTTGTGCAATCCTTTTCAACTCGGAGCAAACATCGTCACGCATTCAGCGACAAAGTACATTGACGGACATGCCACAAGTCTCGGTGGCGTGGTGGTCGATGGCGGCAACTACAACTGGGCCAATGGAAAATATCCTGACCTCACCGAGGCCGATGATACCTACGCGGGAACGCGTTACGTCGAAAAGTTTCCTGCCTTCGCCTATGTGGCCAAAGCTCGCGCACAATACCTGCGCGACTTTGGGGCCTGCCTCAGCCCATTCAATGCATTCCTATTCAATCTCGGACTGGAGACATTGCACCTGCGCATCGAGCGGCACAGCCGCAACGCGTTGGCGCTCGCCGAATTTCTCAGCACGCATCCAAAAGTCAATTGGGTGGTATATCCGGGACTGAAGGGTAATCCTAACCGTAGCCGGATCAGGAAGTATTTCCTGCGCGATCACGCGAGCGGCATTCTTACTTTTGGCATTAAGGGAAATACTGAGGCAGTGCGCACATTTGTAAAAAACCTGAAAGTCGCCGCATTGGTGGTTCACATCGGAGATGCGCGCACCAGCGTTCTGCACCCCGGAACCAGCACACATGCCCAACTCACTCCCGCACAGCAGCGTAGCGCTGGCATCAGTCCTGACATGATGCGCGTTTCCGTCGGTATCGAAGATATAGAAGACATCCTCGCCGATTTCGATCAGGCATTGTGGAGCGCAGGCAGAGAGAAGGGAAACTAGGATGGCAAAAGGACACACCGCGCAAGCTCTTCACCGAACAATATCGGTCGATACCTCGACCTATCTTGGAATCGAAAAGCCCGAGCGCATTCGCGAACATCTCACGATCAACTTGAGCGAACACAGCTTCCTGCCGCGGATTGACGATCTGCAGAGCGATTGGGTGGCGCATGTCGCCGCCCCCGCCTTTAAAGCATATAGAACTCAGAGGGACGAGCATCCTGTCGAGTCTTTCTGCTCCATCGGCACGGGCTCCGGGCTTGATGTGCTCTCGGCCATCGAACTGCTCGGCGCGTCGCGCGTCGGACTGACGGATGTGCATGAGGATGTGGTCGCTGCTGCAGTGTCCAATGTTCAACGGAATCACCATCTGGGTCAGGATGTAACGATCGAAGCGGGGTTCGGTGATCTGCTCACACCACTCTCTCCGTACAGAGCAAAATATGATGTGATCTACGAGAACCTTCCAAACATTCCGTCGTCAAGTACCGCGGTAGTCGCTTCAGACCGAAAGAGTTCTGACTACGTTCCGCCTCGTATCGAACAGGTGCCATCGCTGGTTAAGCAGCAGATGCTTGATCTTCACTATCTTGCCCTCATGCAGGCAAAGTCCTATCTGCACCATGGTGGTGCTGTGCTCTCATGCCTGGGTGCGCGCGTGCCGCTAGGAGTTTTTCTCGAACTCAGTGAGGCTGCAGGCTATCAGCCTTCATTCCTCATCTATGGATGGAAGGTGCAAGGCGATCCGGAACTGATTCGCGATTACGCGACAAACGAGCAAAGCGGCTTCGGCCCCTTCTACTTTTATCGGGCGGAGACTCTGCAGAGCACATTCCTCGGATTGAATCCTGTGGATGCGGGCGCAAATGCATTGGAGATTGAGCGCACTCTGCAGACCCATCGCCTGGATCCTGCCGCAGCCTACGCAGCTTTTCAATGTGGCGAACGTATGGCCCATACCGTGGTGGTCCTCAAATCTGAATCGATATCATGACCCCAATCGACGAAGTACTAAAACTCGTCGATGTGATCAAGGCCCGCTTTGCCGAACGCGCCGCAGTGAATGATGCCATAGGCCAGGAATCGGCCTTGGTCTTGTCTCTATTGCAGCCTCTTCCACCGTTCTCCGGGACGTTCTCGCCGAGTAGGCATCCAGCAATCAGGCACCTCGATGCGGCACTCAGACCTGGAGACTCTTCCGATCCCTCTATACTGGAGGCCATTCACGTTATCGCTTTTAATCTGCCGTGGCAGTACGCCTACCCCGAGCGCGCAGATTCACCAAGGCTGCAGGAGAAGATCGCGTTTGCGGAAATCATCGGTCCTGACGCTCCCTTTCGCAGCGACCATGTTTGTCTAGGCGTGACACTGATCGGCCCCGATACCTTCTATCCGCCGCATCGGCATCCGGCAACTGAGCTTTACCTCGTTGTAGCAGGAGAAGCGACGTGGACTGCCGGGAAAGCGTCGCACATTGAGTC
>DATLJC010000080.1:0-19145 GCA_035539055.1 Saccharimonadales bacterium (SeqCode)
ACTGCCGCAGTCTCCGTGGCAGGATGCAGTGCATCCAGATCGAGATTCAGCTCCAGCACGTTTACTCGAGGTTCACCCAGAAATCCGAGTTGGCGTCCTTCGGTGTGCTTTGAGACAAGCTTACGAACTTGCTCTTCTGTCATGCCACGTTCTCGGGCCACTCGCGGCACTTGAAAATCGGCGGCAGCAGGCGAGATGTGCGGATCAAATCCGGAAGCCGAGGTCGTAACGAGATCGATCGGCACAGGCTTTCCTGGATTCTCCGCCTGTAGTGCCGCCGCATCGCTTTTCACGCGATCAATGAGCTTCTGGTTCGTTGGGCCAAGATTCGATCCCGCTGAGTTTGCGGCATCATAGGGGACAGTCGTGGCCGATGGTCTTGGATGGAAGTACAGCGGCGAAGCGAACCCTTGGCCAATAATGCGCGAGCCAACAACAACTCCGTCTCGCTTGATCAATTGACCGTTAGCTTTGTCATGAAAGAGTACCTGCGCCAGCGCCGTCACGACCAATGGATAGACGAAGCCGAGCAGGACAGTCGTGGCAATCGTCATTAGTACCGCGGTAATTAGATTCTTTTTCATAGTCACCTCCTACGCAAGCCCAATGCGCGTGATAAGCATGTCGATCAGCTTGATTCCGATGAACGGCACAACGATTCCACCCAGCCCGTAGACCAGAAGGTTGTTGCGCAGCAGAACCGCCGCACCTAGCGGACGGTATTTGACGCCGCGCAGCGCCAGCGGAATCAGTGCAACGATAATCAGTGCATTGAAAATTACGGCCGAGAGCACGGCCGACTCCGACGTCTTCAGGTGCATGATGTTCAGCGCATTCAGGACCGGAAATGTCCCGGCAAACATAGCGGGGATGATGGCAAAGTACTTGGCGACATCATTCGCAATCGAGAATGTCGTAAGCGAGCCGCGCGTCATGAGCAACTGCTTGCCGATCTCCACCACCTCGATCAACTTAGTGGGATTGGAATCGAGATCGACCATGTTTCCCGCTTCTTTTGCAGCTTGTGTGCCGGTGTTCATAGCGACGCCTACGTCGGCCTGCGCGAGAGCTGGCGCATCGTTGGTGCCGTCGCCGGTCATGGCAACGAGCTTTCCCTGCCCCTGCTCTTTGCGAATCAGATCCATCTTGTCTTTCGGCGTAGCCTGTGCGAGAAAGTCGTCGACTCCAGCTTCCTGAGCGATTGCGGCAGCGGTCAGAGGATTGTCGCCGGTAATCATAATGGTCTTGATGCCCATGGCGCGAAGCTGAGCGAAGCGTTCCTTCATGCCGCCCTTGACGATGTCCTTGAGTTCTATCACGCCCAGAGCGCCGCGCGAACTCTCTGCAACCACGAGTGGTGTTCCACCCTTGCGTGCTATCTGTTCTACTGTTGTCCTGACCTCGTTCGGCAAGACCGCGCCATTCTCTTTGAGATATTTCTCTATGGCATCGACCGCACCTTTGCGGATTTCGAAGCCATTGAGATCCACTCCAGACATGCGCGTTTGCGCGCTAAATGGGACGAAGCGAGCTTCATGTTGCGCCAGGTCGCGTCCACGCAATCCGTACCTTTCTTTCGCCAGAACAACGATCGACCGCCCCTCGGGAGTCTCGTCGGGTAGGGAGGACAGTTGCGCCGCACTTGCGATCTCTTCGTCGCTGATGCCTGGGGCAGGAATGAATGCCGCGGCTTGACGGTTGCCGAGCGTGATTGTGCCTGTCTTATCAAGCAGCAAGGTATTCACGTCGCCCGCGGCTTCGACTGCGCGGCCTGACATGGCGAGAACGTTGTGCTGGATCAGTCGATCCATTCCAGCTATGCCAATCGCGGAAAGCAAGCCGCCGATTGTTGTCGGGATCAGACAGACCAGCAACGATACAAGGACAAATACCGTTTGGCGCGATCCCGAGTAAATCGCGAACGGCTGCAATGTCACTACGGCCAACAGGAAGATAATGGTCAATCCTGCGAGCAGAATGTTGAGTGCAATTTCGTTTGGCGTTTTCTGCCGCTCCGCGCCTTCAACCAATGCGATCATGCGGTCGAGGAACGTCTCTCCAGGATTCGAGCTGATGCGAACGCGAATCTCATCGGAGAGAACCCGCGTTCCGCCGGTGACGGCTGAACGGTCGCCGCCGGATTCACGAATCACCGGAGCCGACTCGCCGGTGATTGCAGACTCGTCGACAGACGCAACGCCTTCGATGACCTCGCCATCGCCGGGAATGAACTCTCCGGCGCGAACCATGACAATGTCACCAGTGCGGAGCTTTGAGCTAGGAACTGTCTCGGTTTGTCCATCAGACAAGAGTCGCCGCGCAACAGTTTCAGAGCGCGCTCTGCGGAGTGAATCTGCCTGCGCTTTGCCACGGCCTTCTGCCATTGCCTCCGCAAAGTTGGCGAATATTACGGTGAACCACAGCCACAATGTGATCTGCAGGTTAAACCCGACATTGGCCTTACTCATCAAAAGCATTACCGTTGTGATCACACAGCCCACTTCGACCACAAACATGACCGGGTTCGCCATCATGTGGCGCGGGGCAAGCTTCAAGAGTGAGTCTACAATCGCGCGGCGAATAATCTTCCACTCCCACACCGCGTTAGTTCTCGGTTTCGGCGTGGATGGGTCACTGGGTGGCACTAACTGCGACAGCGATGGAACTCTAGGTTTCGTTGCCATATCAATCCTCAAAACGCTTTGCCAGCGGACATCAGCAGATGCTCAAGAATAGGTCCCAAGCTCAGGACCGGGAAGAATGTGAGCGCCCCGACGATGATGATCGTTCCCATCAACAGAGTGCTGAATAGCGGCGTCGTGACTGGGAAAGTGCCCAGTGACGGTGGTGCAGCCTTCTTGCCCGCCAAGCTGCCCGCAATTGCGAGCATGGGAATGATCATCAGGAATCGTCCAATGAGCATCGTCACGGCTCCCGAAACGTTGTACCAGGGCGTGTTGGTGGTCAGACCGGCGAACGCCGAACCGTTGTTGGCTGCCTGCGAGGTGAATGCGTAGATGATCTCCGACAAACCGTGTGGTCCGGGATTGGCAATGCTTGAGGCACCGAATCCAGCGACCGTCGAAATCCCGGCAAATACGAGAATCACGAGCGGGAAGATAAGCGCAACGAGCATCGCCATTTTCACGTCGTACGCCTCGATCTTCTTGCCGAGATACTCCGGCGTACGGCCAACCATGAGTCCCGCGATGAAGACCGCGAGAATCACATAGATCAGGATGCCGTACATTCCAGCGCCCACGCCGCCGAAGATCACCTCACTGAGCATCATGTTGACGAGTGGAACCAGACCACCCAGCGGGGTAAAGGAGTCGTGCCAACCATTGATCGCTCCACAGCTGGCATCGGTGGTGACTGTTGCCCACAGCGCCGTGTTGGCGATGCCGAAGCGAACGTCCTTGCCTTCCATATTGCCCCCCGAATTCAATGCAGTGGTGTGCTGGTTGATGACGGATGGCAGCAGGGGATTGCCCTGGGCTTCAGCCCAATAGGCAGTAGTGACTCCAGCCAAAAACAGAACCGCCATCGCTGCCCAGACAGCCCAGCCATGACGCTGCGATCCAGTCATGCGGCCAAGTGTGTAGGTGAGGCCAGCACTGATCGCGAAAATGGAAACCAGTTCAAGGAAGTTAGTGAGTGGCGTCGGATTCTCAAATGGGTGCGCGCTGTTCGCGTTGAAGAAGCCGCCACCATTGGTTCCGAGTTCTTTGATGATTTCCTGGGATGCCACTGGTCCCTGGGCGATTGTCTGCTGCGTGACTGGATCGATTACCTGCTTGCCATCAGGACCGAGCACCGGCTTGCCCGAGGCATCGATCTTGGGAATCTTCATCGGTTCGACGAGCCTCACCGTGTCATATGGCTTGAAGTTCTGCGGAACACCTTGCCACACAAACACGAGGGCGCCGACGACGCAGAACGGGAGCAACACCCAGAGAATGCTGCGTACAAGATCCACCCAGAAATTTCCAATGCTTTGCATCTCCTTGCGAGCGATTCCACGAATAAACGCGATTGCCATCGCGATGCCCACGGCAGCGGATGCGAAGTTGTGATACGCGAGTCCTGCCATCTGGGTCAGATAGCTCATCGTGGACTCACCAGCATAGTTCTGCCAGTTCGTGTTGGTTGTGAATGATGCAGCGGTATTGAATGCAAGCGTGGCTGGTACTCCCCCAAACTTCTGAGGATTCCACGGTAGTACACCTTGCAAGCGCTCCAATAAATACAACAGCAGCATTGAAACCAGGCTGAATAGCAGCATCGATGCCGCGTATTCTTTCCAGCCCATCTCCCGCTCTTCATCAACACCAGCAACTCGGTAGAGCAGGCGCTCAACGGGCCGCAGGACAGGATCGAGGAACGTGCGTTCGCGATTGAACACTCTCGTCATGAAAATGCCAAGCGGCTTCGTCACGGCGAGCACGACGAGCAAGAAGAGCGCGATTTGGAACCAGCCATTGGCGGTCATCAGAATTTCTCCGGTCTAAGCATCGCGTAGGTCAGGTAGATCAATAGCAAGACACTGACCACGAGCATGGTGATCGATTCCACATTCATGACGTCTCTCCTACTTCACTCGGTCGCAGAACTGGACGTAGCCAATCGCGAGAATGAAGAATGCAATAGTTGCGGCGGCGAAAACGAGATCTTGCATTACAAAGCTCCTAAACTAGAACAGCAGTCCCACTTCAACAACACCGCGTGGTTGATTTCGGCTTGTCCCAGAGCGGCCAAATACTGCTCCCGGGGCGTAGTCGTTTGCGCGCACGAAAGAGATGTCCCCACGAGTGAAGAATCGCTGATATTGATATGTGGGCGTTAAAGTGATCGACCACGCCGAGCTGCCTGGACCATACAACAAATTGATTGAGTGATCAGTCGAGCGTCCGGTGCTGGCGATATACTCTCCGCGTCCCGAGAGCGAGATTCCGTGCGAGAACTTTCTGGTCAGCAGTAGTGCTCCACCAATGGTCGAGGCGCTCTTGGCAACGCCGGCTTCCGCGTTGGCTGGCACGTTGGAGTACTGCACATACGGCTGCATAATCCACTTGTCCTTCGTATATGTGTAGACCAGTGCATACATGCTGCTGTTGTTCTGAACCGGGGTGGCTAATGTCCGGAAGACGGTTCGGCCGAGATTCCCCATTCCTGCGAAGGCTAAACTGTGTACACCATTGACGTACGTCAATGAACCACTGAGCCATGAATACCGGTTCGAATAGAATCCGTCATTCCAACTCAGGGAGGCGGTAAACTTACCGATCGTCTGGTTTAGCTGAATTCCGCGATTGATCGCATTCTCCTGGTTCCACAACAGTCCACGTTGAACATTCATATTCTGGAAATCGAACGTGTACTCTGCACCCATCACCGTCGGCAGCGCTCCGACCATTACCGAAAAGCTATTCGTTGGGGCGAGCTTCAAATAGGCAACTGGTATGGGACTGTAGAGATCGGAGATCGCGGTTTCGGTCTTGATGAACGGTGTTCCCAGCGCAAGGATGTTGTACGCACCTGGTTGCACGTAGAACTGCCACCAACCTGTCGACTTCTGTATGAAGAGCTGACCGTTGCTAAGAGCTGATTGTGTGTTGTCATCTCCAGCGACGCGACTCCCCTGCCAAATTCCCATCCCGCTAATCACGCCATTCAGGTTGACCTTGCCAAGAGGTCCCGCTTCGAGCGTGATTGGAGGCACGGGGTTCAAAGGTCCGGTTATCGCCGGAGTCGAAAGGGGACTTGGCTCTGATACCTTGTCAGCGGGTTGCTGCGTGCCTGAATTGCTCGCTTCATGCTGCTGTGATGGGCTCGGTAGCTCTCCGCTTTGGTCTTGTCCGACCGCTGAAACGCCCCAAAGCATTACTGCAAGCACGCAGCTCACGAGACTCGACGTCCGCAGTTTGAATATTCTTCGCAATCCACTCACTATCAATTCCTTCCGTCGCTCCTCGACTAGTGACTCACTCTATTTGAGCTTGTCTTTCATTAAGGTGGCATAGGTAAGTCATTAAATAACCATTAACGCCGCGTGGCGTGCGCAATGTTTTCACGCTCTGCATGGAAGTCGTACACGATCCACGATTCAAGCTGAATGTAGTGACTTCCGGGCACCTCTTCCGGAACGATTTGGATCGTATGGCTTTGGGCTTTTCGACTTTCTCTGCATAGCGCGATAAAAAAACTCGTCAGGAACGTCACTGCGCCGACTCCGATCATTGCCATCAGGACCGTTTCCATAAAGCCTCCAAGATCAGCTGGGTCCAGCCGCATCAGTTGACTCAATTCATTGGATAAGAACTCGCCTTGACAATGAATGAAAGGTCCCTTAAGAAACCATTAACGTTGCAGCCGCTCGTCAGCTTTTGGGCAACGCGTGCTTTCTACGAGCACTTCTCAACAGCAGGTCGTCTCGGGGAGGCCCTATGAATTCGCATACGGTGCTTCAATACGCTGCTTTTCTTGCGCTTGTGACGGTGCTCGTAAAACCGCTTGGAGCCTACATGGCGCGAGTGTTCGAGCGGCAACGCACAGTCCTTGACCCCGTTATGAGTCCGGTGGAGCGGCTTCTGTATCGAATTACTGGCGTTGATCCCTTGGACGAGATGGATTGGAAGAGGTACGCCTACTGTTTCGCTCTGCTTGGATTCACGGGAACAGTGGCGCTGTATGCAATTCTTCGCGTTCAACAGTTTCTTCCCGGCTTTGATGCCGCCCACATGTCAACGCCCATGACCCCTGATCTGGCTATGAATACAGCCATCAGCTTTTCGACGACGACTACGTGGCAGGCTTACGGTGGCGAGACAACGATGAGCTACTTTAGTCAGCTCGTCGGCTTGACTGTTCAGAACTTCTTGGCTGGGGCATCTGGATTGTCTGTGGGAGTAGCGTTCGTTCGCGGCTTCGCTCGTCAGCAGGCAACGAAGCTCGGCAATTTCTGGGTCGATCTTGTTCGCTCACTGTTGTGGATATTGCTACCGTTGTCAGTAGTCGGAGCCCTGCTGCTCGTCTCGCAGGGAGTCATCATGAACTTCCGGCCATACACGGCCGCAGCTCCAGTCGACTCATCCGAAGTGAAAACGATAGGCGATCAGTCCTCCACCAATCCCGCACCGACGATGCAAACGATTGCTCAAGGCCCTGTGGCTGCGCTGGAAATCATCAAGAACCTGGGAACCAACGGTGGCGGTTTCTTCAACGTGAACGGCGCACACCCATTTGAAAATCCAACGCCGCTTTCAAACTTTCTTGAGATGCTGGCAATCATGCTTCTTCCGGCAGCCTTCACCTACACGTTTGGCCGCATGGTCAAAGACACCCGCCAAGGATGGACGCTCTACGTCGTCATGTCGTTGTTATTCATGGCAGCACTGCTCATTTGCGGCGCTGCGGAACAGCAAGTTAATCCTGATATTTCGCGTGCTGGCGTTGATTCCCAAATCAATGGAAACATGGAAGGCAAAGAGGTGAGGTTCGGCGTATCTCAGTCAGTGCTGACTGCGGTCGTCACGTCCAATGGAGCCACAGGATCGTACAACTCCATGCACGACAGCTACACGCCGCTCGGCGGAACGGTTCCATTAGTCAATATGCTGTTAGGCGAGATCGTCTTCGGAGGTTTGGGAACTGGACTCTACAGCATCATCATGCTGGCCCTGATCGGGTTGATGCTCTCTGGCTTAATGGTGGGAAGAACGCCGGAGTATCTTGGAAAGAAAATTCGTCCATCGGAGGCAAAAATGATAACCATTTATGCTCTTGCGACACCGATCGCAATTCTTCCGCTCACGGCAATCGCAGTCGTATCAAAGGCAGGATTGGCAGGGCTCACAACCAACAACGGGGCTCATGGTTTCACGGAAATTCTTTTCGCATTCGCCTCATCGATGGCAAACAACGGTCAAAACTTCGCGGGCCTTAGCGCCAACTCAGTGTTCTACAACGTGAGCACGTCCGCCGCAATGATGATAGGTCGGTTCGCACTGGCTATTCCCGCGTTGTGCTTCGCGGGCCTCTACGCTAAACAGATTCGCCAGCCGGTAACCGTCGGAGCAGTGCGCACCGACTCAATTACATTCTCCGTTGTACTGATTTCGACGGCACTTATCGTAATGGGACTGAGCTTCTTTCCAGCTCTTACCCTTGGACCAATACTTGAACATCTTCTCGGGTTTAGATGAGACCTACTGTTCATCGCCAGGGTCAAAGCGATATCCGACCCAAGGCTCAGTCACGATGTAATGAGCAGAACCATCTTCGGGCTCCAACTTCTTTCGGAGATGGTTGACGAACACTCGCAGGTGATCGGCCTGAGCTGTTGGCGTTTCTGCCCATACGGCGGCAAGCAAGGCGCGATGGGTTATGACTTTATTCGGGTGCATGGCACAGTAATTCAATAGGTCGAACTCTTTGGGACTCAAGTGGACCTCGCGCCCGCGAACGCTTACTCGCCTGGTCTCCAAGTCGATCGCGAAATCACCGATGTCAATCTTCGTAACATCTCGCGATACATGCAGCATTCCAGCGCGCCTGAGAATTGCTCTTACGCGAGCCAGTAGTTCGTTAGGCGTAAAGGGCTTCGTTACGTAATCGTCTGCCCCAGCATCGAGGGCCTCAATCTTGCTCTTCTCCTCGCCTCGAACTGACAAGACGATGATCGGAACTGTCGACTTGGCGCGAACGCGTCGACAGAGTTCGGTCCCGTCCATGTTAGGCATCGCCAAATCAGTGATAATCAGATCAGGAGTCCACTCGCGCATGATCTCAAGCGCCTCGTCGCCATCGGCTGCCGTGTGGATGCTGTATCTATGGCTGGACAACGTGGCGCGCAGCACACGCGTGATCTGCGGTTCGTCGTCGACGACGAGAATCCGCCGTTGCTGGTCAATTGCTGGTTGACTATCCACAGTCGTCACCTTGCCTCCTGAGTCACGATATGCACGTCGGCTGCGGGAGCATCACGCAGGAACTTGTGAATGGCCGAGAGATATAGATACCGTCTCCATCCTTTCAGGGCGGAGCGACCAAAGATGACTTGCGTGATATGTTTCTCTCGGACTATCTTTGCCATCTCCTCAGCGACGTTTCTTCCTTTCACACGCACGATCTTGGCTCCTAAGTTCTCAGCAAAACGGATATTCTCAGCTAGTGTACGTCTGTTCTCCGGGCCCTCGTCTGCTCCGACGTCAATATAGACCACAAGAAAATCCGCCTTGGTGCTCTCGGCCATTCTCGCGCCTCGTGCAATCAGGTACTGGGCAGCGGGGTTGGAACTGACGCCTACGGCGATGCGCTCCTTAATAGGAGTGCGCTGCTCGATGTGCTCCTTTTCAAGGTAGGCCTCAAGGCTCCGATCGACAACATTTCCGACCTGCCGTAATGCCAGCTCTCGAAGAGCGATTAGGTTACCGGGGCGAAAGAAATTTGCGAGGGCTCGCTCGGCTCGCTCAACCGGATAGATATCGCCTCGACGCATTCGGGAGCGGAGCGCTTCGGGTGTGAGGTCTGCGAGAACAATCTCGTTCACCCGCTGCATTACTAGATCGGGAACTGTCTCGCGGACTACCACGCCCGTTATTCGCTGTACGAGAGGATTGAGGCTCTCGATGTGCTGGACATTCATCGTGGAGATTACGTCAATCCTCGCATCGAGCAATTCCATTACGTCCTGATATCTCTTGACGTTCCGGCTTCCCTCAACGTTGGTGTGTGCGAGTTCATCTATGAGAACGACCGCAGGATGACTGGCGAGAACTGCATCAACGTCCATCTCTTCAAAAGCCGCACCTTTATAGGTGAGCTTTCTTCGCGGAACAGTTTCCAAGTGTGAGGCGAGTTCGGCTATACCTGCACGCCCGTGTGTCTCGACAACGCCGATAACGACGTCTTCGCCTCGACTATGGCGCCGTATGCCTTCGCTCAGCATGTTGTACGTCTTGCCAACGCCTGGAGCATATCCTAAAAATAACTTCAATGTCCCAGTCGTCTTGGCTGGCGCGGTATCTTCGAGCCACTGTTCGGGTGTCTTCATAATTCGAACATATTCTCGTTCAACAGTTCCACAGTTGTCGAATCGGGTACAATCTCGCGAGTGAACAAGTTACTGCGAATCCAGATAGCTCGTTTTGCAGGCGCCACACTCATCATTGCGGCGATTGCGTTGATTTTCCATAGAGTTATACATGTCAATCCGACGACAGTTGGTTTTACCTTCCTGCTTTCAGTGCTGGTGGTTTCAACCGTCTGGGGACTGGCCTGCTCGGTGTTCATGGTCCTGCTCGCTGCCCTCGTCTACAACTTCTTCTTCCTTCCTCCGGTCGGCACATTCACCATCGCAGATCCACAAAACTGGGTAGCGCTGTTCGCATTCTTGATCACCGCGGTTATCGCGAGCCATCTCGCAAACCGTGTCCGCGAAGAGGCGCTCAATGCCGATCAACGGCGTCGCGATGTGGAGCGACTCTATTCCTTCAGCCAGCAGCTACTGGCAACAGACAACATTCTCGAACTCTTGAATGGGATTCCAGGTCAAATCGTCGACGCTTTCAGCGTGAGTTCAGCCGGAATCCTTCTGAGCCGAAGTGGTAAAGCGTACTACTCGGATTTAGGAGCACAGAGCACCATTGCCGAGGAAGCTTTGAAAGCAACAGCAGCCCGTAATGAGCCAAAACTCAATGAATTGGACGCAATCAGCATCGTTCCGCTCAGGATAGGGATACATTCTGTTGGTGCATTAGGCGTTCTCGACAGCACGTTATCACCAGAGACTCTGGATGCGGTTGGGAGCCTCGTTGCGATTGCAGTCGAGCGGGCCGGAGCCATCGAACAACTAAGCCGCGCGGAAGCGGCAAGAGAGAACGAGAAACTAAGGAGTGTTCTGCTGGACTCGGTTACCCATGAGTTCCGAACCCCGCTCACCTCGTTGCTGGCTGCGACAAAATCTCTCCTATGGGATGATCAACTGGATGAATCGGCGCGGAAGGAGTTGCTGGCCATTATCGATGAAGAAGGGGAGAGGTTGAACAGGCTTGTAGGCGAAGCGGCGGAGATGGCGCAACTTGATGCACGGCAGGTCGTGCTTGAGATTGAGTCGTACGACATCCGCGATGCCATCGAGGAAGCAGTGGAACAGTCCACGCACGTTGCGAAGTTTCACCCCATTCACATTGAAGTCCCGGAGAACCTTCCCAAGGTCCGCATGGACCGGAAAAGGATTCATGAAGTGATTGCTCATTTCCTGGACAATGCTGGCAAATACGCGTCTGCGGGAACCCCGATTCATATCAGCGCGGAACTTCGTGGCCAAAGCATCATGACGAGTGTCGCCGATCATGGCGCCGGAATAGACGAGTTCGAGCAAAGCTTGATCTTCGACAAGTTCTATCGCGGTCGAGGGCAGCGCTCAACCGTGCATGGAACGGGCATGGGACTTGCCATCGTCAAAGCAATCGTAGAGGCACATGGCGGCACTGTCGGCTTGACCAGCCAATTAGGTCATGGCTCCGTGTTCCATTTCTCACTCCCAGCCGCACTGTAGTTATAGCGCGCAGGCAAATAATAGAGAATGATGATCGCGGCAGATACGCCGAACCGAAAACAAAATTCTCGTGGGCGATGACGAGCATCGGATTACTCGTAGCGGAGTTCTTTGCCGAGCAGGTATCACCCGATCTGTCAGGTCCTACGCGCGATGGTGCCGGACGATCCACGCTGCTAGTTCTCGCGCCATCATTGCTGAGTGTTCCTTGACGAAGTGAACAGGGCAAGAAACGCATACCTTCTGGCGACACTTCAGAAGCCCTTGTGCGAAGGCGTCCACCTTAGCCTCGGTGGCACTATGCATTCATTGCCCTCCGAGCTGCGAGCCTTTCTTGCCAGTGAATGGCCGCCCCTCAGCGATGAGTCCACGAGTCTGCGAGATAAGGACGAGTCCGTTCTGCACAGCAATTCCAAACAACCCGATCAAACCGACCAACGAAGATACGTTCCAAGTTTCCCCCGCGATTAATAGAGCGATGATGCTTGAAATAACGGCTTTTTTTGCTCGAACCTACTCTGGCGGAAATCCGGGTTAGAGGGCCAGAAGTCCCGAGACCTCTTTTAGGCGGTGACCATGACTGGTCTCTTCGCGGCCATTCTGACGAAAGAGTTGGCGCGCCTCCGAGTTTTCACAGTTCTCTGCCCAATGCTCGTAAAGTGCCTCGCCTCCGAACTCTGCCTGCGCCAGGCTATTCAGCAAATCCGCGGTGAGATCGGGCTTTACCCAACCTGTGAGGTAGGGATTCTCTGTCGCCTCCGGAACGGAATAGTTGGTGCCAGTCAGTTTACCGATCGCCTCGCTGAGGCGGCATGCATGGGTCAGTTCGTCGTTGCCGCTATCGATCAGCAGTGCTTGTACCCGTGGATTGGCTCCGGCCGCCAGTTCGTCGTACATCGCCTTGCCTGCGGCTTCGAGGATCACCATCAGTTTGAGATCGTCGATCGTTGGCTTGGTGACCGATCCGATATAGGCGAAGGCTTCGTAGAGGTTTTGGGGGGCGTTCGCTGGAAGAGTATGCATCTGATTATCTCCTTAAGTATGAAGTTCTAAAACTTCGGTCGGTATCGACCCGATGAGCAGTGTGGACGTCCGCTGATAGCACGTCTCCGCCTCTCTGATCACAACCGGTAGCCTTGCACATTAAGCGGCGAGAGCTTTTTCAATCGCTCGAACGAGCATCGGATCGTCGGGCGTGACGTCGGGGGCGAAGCGGTCGATCACGTTGCCATCTTTGTCGATGAGAAATTTCTCGAAATTCCACAGAACTTCCGGCTCGGCATTAGGGGTGATGCCATATGCCATTAGCTTCTCGCGGAAAGACGAATCAGAATTGGCGCGCGCCGCAGGCCGCGCAGCAACGAGCGCGCTATATAGCGGATGACGGCCTTCGCCCGCAACCGCGATCTTTGAGAACATGGGAAATTGCACGCTAAAGTTGCCGGTACAGAATTGTTGGATTTCCGCATCCGACCCAGGCTCCTGTCCGGCGAAGTCGTTGGCCGGAAAACCAAGGACTACAAAATTCTGATCGCGGAATCGTTCATAGAGTTTTTCCAGCCCGTCGTATTGCGGCGTCAGGCCGCATTTGGATGCGACATTCACAACGAGAATGAGTTTGCCTCGATACGCTGCCAGAGAGCTGTCTTCGCCGGTAATGGTCTTGAGTGGAATTTCCTGAATTTCTGTCATCCTATTTTCTCCTCGGCCCCTTGAATATGGCCGGTTCGTACGCTTAAGAGCGTTCAGGGCTGGGCCGCACAGCCGGGTAAACTACTCGGGGACTGCGGCGAAAGAAACAAAAACCTTCTATGCTCTATCGGCCTTATTGCTATCGCCGGTAAAATGATATTAAGCTCAGCGTTATCGCTGGTCCTATGCAATTGGATATTTGATGTGTACGATTGGATATAAAAAATGTTGTGGAGTCTGAGCGCCGAAATTGCCGAGTCTTCATCCTGGCATGACCATGATATTTTTGAGTTCGCATTATGCCTTGACCATGGCGGGAGTCTTCTGACAGATGATGGCGAAGTCGATCTTCGCCCAGCCCGAACCATCCTCGTTCCACCGGGCACTCATCATCGCTTCGTCCTGGATACATCCGAAATTGGGCGCCTGAAAATTATCTGCGTTCCACCGAAAGACCTGGCTTGTTTTGTTTCGCCGTTTCAGATCTCCATGTTAGAAGGCCTCTGCGGAATGGGCGTGAGTGTGGCGGATCATCCAGGGCAGGAACTGTGGCTCAGCCAACTGAGTAGTCTGATCGTCGATGGATTAGGCACTGACAAGGAGCCGTCCGCCCAGCTGAATTGGAGTGCGATGAGTTTGCTTTTGTCGCTTCACGCCAAAGAACGTTATGTGGGCAAGGACCATTCCAGCAATCGCCACCGGGCCAAGATACTTGACCTCCTCTCGTGGATTGAAAACAATTTGGCAGAGGAGCTTAGTATTCAGCAGGCAACATTTCGCTCCGGTTTATCCCGCAGTCTGTTGACCAGGGAGTTCCGTCTCTACACCGGCAAGAGTTTTGTGGACTATTGCAATGTGCGCCGGGTGCAAAAAGCAGCGACAATACTGGTCACTCGCCCCCATTCCGTGACCCAGGCCGCCTTGGATAGCGGGTTTTCCAACCTAAGTCACTTCCATCGTCAATTCAAGGCGCATTTCGGTCTGGCACCAGCGGCTTTCCGGCGCAAGGTGATTGAAGAAGGGGGACTTCGCTGAATTCAAGAAGTTTGACTTCTGGACGAAGGGGGAGGAAATCAAAAGATAATTTCCCCAACCCTTGTTTGTTCCATGAGTGCGGCCAGGGAGATACGCTCGACTGAGTCCGTAAGTCGATACTCTCAAGAGGCTCGTCGGGATGCGATTTCGTAGGAGACTCGGCCTGCACTGACTTGTGCGGCTACTCAATTCCCATACATAAATATTTCACGACCAGAAATTCTTCGATTCCATACTTCGAACCTTCGCGTCCAATGCCAGATTGTTTTACGCCGCCGAATGGTGCGACCTCGTTTGAGATGAGCCCTGTGTTGATTCCGACCATCCCGTATTCAAGCGACTCTGCAACGCGCCATACTCTGCCAATGTCGCGTGAGTAGAAATAAGCTGCCAATCCGAACTCTGTGTCATTCGCCATTCGCACGGCTTCTTCTTCTGTTTTGAATCGGAACAGCGGGGCAACCGGACCGAAGGTTTCCTCTCTCGCCACGGCCATCTCGGGAGTTACGTTAACCAGCACCGTGGGCTCAAAGAAAGTTCCGCCCAGCGCGTGACGCTTACCGCCCGTGAGAACCCGAGCGCCTTTGCCTACCGCATCGGCAATGTGTTCCTCCACCTTCGCCACTGCGGCGTCGTCGATCAGCGGCCCCTGCGTTACTCCTCGCTCCATGCCATTGCCGACCTTGAGTTGGCGAACCTTCTCGACAAGCTTTGCGGAGAATGCCTCATACACTTCCTCCTGCACCAGTAACCGATTTGTGCAAACACAGGTCTGCCCGGTATTGCGATACTTGGACGCGATTGCACCTTCCACCGCCGTGTCAACATCGGCATCGTTGAAGACAATGAATGGTGCGTTGCCGCCGAGTTCCAGTGAGACTTTCTTGATCGTGCCGGCGCACTGTTTCATCAGCAGTGACCCCACCGAAGTGGATCCAGTGAATGTAACTTTACGCACGATTGGATTGGAGGTAAGCTCGGCGCCGATCGCCTTCGTGTCTCCCGTGATTACGTTGAAGACTCCCTTCGGCACACCGGCTCTCTCCGCCAGTTCCACCAGAGCCAGCGCGCAAAAAGGTGTAAGTCCCGCCGGCTTCACCACTACCACGCAGCCAGCCGCCAATGCCGGAGCCACTTTCCTCGTAATCATTGCGATCGGAAAATTCCAGGGTGTAATCGCCGCGCATACTCCAATCGGCTCCTTGATCACCACCAGCCGCTTGTCCTTCTGCGTTTGCGGAATGGTGTCACCGTAAATCCGCTTTGCCTCTTCGGCGAACCACTCGATGAAAGAGGCGCCATACACAACCTCGCCCTTTGATTCCGCCAGCGGCTTTCCCTGTTCCGCGGTCATTAACTTTGCAAGATCATCCTGATTGGCCATCAGTAGTTCGAACCAGCGGCGAAGGATTGCACCTCGCTCCTTTGCTGTTCTTGCCCGCCACAAGGGCCACGCGGCATTAGCGGCTTCAATGGCGCGTCTTGTCTCGTCCGTGCTCATCTTCGGAACATGACCCAGCAGCGTTCCATCAGCAGGATTGGTTACGCAAATAGTCGATTTACTGTCCGCATCGAGCCACTCGCCGTTTATGTAACATTGTTGCCGAAACAACTCCGCATCCAGCAAATCGACACTCAAACTCTGCTCGCGTTGCTCTGTCGCCATAAGAACATCCTTCCAATATTTGTGAGTGAGCGTTGCTCTCGGGTTTCCGTCTCCCACCGGCCTCGCAAATGCCTCAGGCTGCGTAGTCTATATCAGAAGACCGCCAACAAGCAGCATTGGACCCTTTTGCGAGTCTCCAACTGGTGTCTGGAATTGATGTTCGGAATTTGTGCTCGAATCAAGCGGGGAAGTTTCCAGCTCAAGAAAAGCCGCGCGCCCCGGCGGTATGATCCACCATCTGCGCGCGGCCTCCACCTCTATCAGCTCGACCGTTCTACTTCTTACTTTCGGCCACCGCCATCGCCACTTCCGTTGACTGCCTGTGTGCCGAAATCAGTTCGACGGCTTTGTGCGCAATGTGTTCCGCTGAAACCTCAAACTCTTTCACCAGTTCCCACGGTGCGCCGGAATCTCCAAACCGGTCCTGCACGCCGATGTAACCGGCCAGCACCGGATGCTGCATCATCGCCGCGTCTTCCATCACCAGCCCGGCCACGCGCCAGCCCAGTGCGCCCACCTGATGCTCTTCCGCCGTGATCAGCACTCCCGTTTCGCTCGCCGCCCGCAGCACCGCATCGCGGTCAATCGGTTTCAAGGTATGCATGTTCAGAATGCGTGTCTGGTATCCGAAATCACGGTTCAGAATCCAGGCAGCACGCATCGCCTCCGGCACCATCGGACCGCACGCAATGATGGTCAAGTCCTCATGCTCGTTCTTGTAATCTTTCGCCAGGCAGGTTTCAAACGCCTCCACGAACTTTTCGTTCTCGCCGCGGAAGCGAATGACATTCGCCTTCCCAAACACGAAAGGCGTCGCCTCTGTTGAGATCACCGGAGTCGCCTCACGCGCAAATCGCACGTACTTCGGCCCCTTGTGTTTCATCAGCATGAACTCTGTAGCTTTTTTCGTCTCCACCGAATCCGCCGGAACCACCACGCTCATGTTCGGCAGTCCACACATGGCAAACAGGTCTTCCAGCGCCTGATGCGTCGCTCCATCCGGCCCCACGCTCACTCCACCATGCGCCCCTGCGATAAACACATTCAGATTCCCGTAGCAGATCGAAACGCGCACCTGATCCAGGTTCCTTGCCGCCGCAAACGTCGCGTAGGTACCAAACACTGGAATTTTTCCTTCCTTCGCCAGCCCCGCCGCCACGGCCGTCGCCGACTGCTCTGCGATGCCCATACTCAGCCATCGCGACTTCCGTTCCGGATGTCCCGCATAGAAATCGCTGATCGTGATCGACCCTGATATATCCAGCCCCAGTCCTACCACGCGCTCGTCGCTGCCTTTGTCCGCCAGCGCCTGACCGAACCCTTTGCGCGTCGGTTCCATCGCCACCTTCATATTTTCGTGGCTGTTCCACCAGTAGTTCTCGTTGAACTTCGGCATCTTCGCCGCCAGCTTCCGATCCACTCCGTGCTGGTATTCGCTCGCATAGGCAGTGAGTGCCTCTACGTCAACTTTCTCGCTTACGCCCAGTTCCTCCAGCGCCTTCGTCAGTTCGTCGCGATTCGGAGTCTTGCCATGCCAGCCCGCCACGTTCTCCATAAAGCTGACGCCCTTACCCTTGACCGTATCCGCGATAATGACCTTCGGTTTTCCGTTGCGGCTCTGCTTCGCGCTCGTCAGGGCTGTCACAACCTGTTCCATGTCGTGCCCGTCAATTCGAACCACGTCCCATCCAAACGACGCGTACTTCTCCTCGATCGGATCGATCCCCATCACGTCCGAAACCTTGCCGTCGATCTGCAGCAGGTTCTTATCGACAATCGCCACCAGGTTGTCGAGCTTGTAGTGGGCCGCTTCCATCGCCGCCTCCCATACTTGGCCTTCCTGCTGTTCGCCATCGCCCATAATGCAGAAAACGCTGTATGCCTTGCCGTCCAGCCTCGCGGCCAGCGCATTGCCCACCGCAATGCTCAATCCCTGTCCCAGCGATCCGCTGGATACCTCAATTCCCGGCAGCTTGACCCAATGCGGATGTCCCTGCATTGGTGAGGAGAGCTTTCTTAGCAGCGCCAGGTCATGCTTCTTGCAGAACCCTGCAAAGGCCAGTCCGACGTACAGCGCCGGAGCCTTATGTCCCGCCGACCAGATAATGCGATCTCGATCCGCCCACGTAGGATTCAGCGGGGTGTGATCGGCAACCTGCAAATACAGTGCCGCAGTTATATCCATGATGGAGAGCGTTCCGCCAGCATGGCCAGATCCAGCGCAGTAGAGCGCCGCCAAGTTATAGCCGCGCATCAGCGCCGCCTCTGTTTTCAATTGTTCTATGGAATACTGTCGAACCGGATGCAGCGTCGCGGAGTCAAGAATGGACATTTTGGCCTCAGTCTGTGTGCTAGGCCGGCCTCATCAAAGCCTTTTGGCCGAACTCAGACGCGTCACTTTATGCGGTACGCGCCCGAGTACGCAGTGAGCCCTATCACCCTATGTTTGTGATATCGGCAGTTGCACTGGAGTGGGGTGCATTCCATTCAGCAACTCCCCTCGCCAAAATCCCACTCTCCCGGAATTTTGAGGGCAACTCCCGCCTGCCGTTCAAATTCTGAGTGCGTTGAGAATCCAGGGATTAGCCAGGTCTCACTACTCACAATCAGGAGAGTCTTATGAAGCTACTCAATGTAATCGCAGCGGCAACTCTGCTCATGGGCAGCATGGCCATTGCGCAGGACTCGGCAATGGCTTCCAAAGCCGATATGCGCACCGGCGCTAACGTCGAACAGCAACTCAAGGACATGGAAAACCAGTGGGCAAAAGCCTCGTTAGCCAGCGACGGCGATGCCGTCATGCCCATGCTCTCCGAAGATTTCGTGAATGTCGATTCCGACGGCTCTGTGCATAATAAAACCGAGACAGTCGCCCGCATGAAGAAGGCCAAGTTCCAGATCAGCGAGGTCAGCGACCTGCAGGTCAACCCCCACGGAGATTCCGCCGTCGTTACCGGCACCTGGACCGGCAAGGGCGTTGACGGAATGGGAAAGCCCATCGACGCCAGGGAACGTTGGGCCGATACCTGGGTGAAAAAGGATGGGAAGTGGCAATGCGTCGCCTCCGCATCTGCTCCATTGAAATGAGTGAAGTAAGCCGCCTAACGAGCGTTGTTTAAAGAAGTTGTAAGTGGCCCTTTCGCAAGCTGTAGATTCTCAAGTACCTGGATCGGCGCGGCTGAGGGTGCCCCA
>DATLJC010000081.1:0-12211 GCA_035539055.1 Saccharimonadales bacterium (SeqCode)
GAACAGCTCCACCTTGGCTCTCCAGTCCAACTTCCGCCTCCAGATCCAAGCTCACGCTTACATCCAGAGTAGAAGCTTGCTGTGTCCAGGGGTGGGCCAAAACAAACTGCCGAAGTGGGCCACTTCATAATGCCAAAATCACTGTGATTGACTATGACAATGGTTGAACTTCATACAGCGTTGCCTGGTACTGCCAGCGACCTATATCAAAGCAAGCAGCGCCGCACGAAGAACAGTCGCCGGGGGCGACTCGTGCGCGGGGATTTGCCGCAGGAACGCCCCGACGGGGCAGCGGCAAATCGGAATCATTTCAGCGAGAAGGTCGGGGGCGGACAAATAGGACTACGGGACAGCATCTCCATGCACAAGCCTCCGCCAGCGGCTCCGGCAACGACGGCTTAGGGATTGAGGTTGTGTCCAGTATCTTTCCCTACCATCAGCCGGACTAAACGGGGCCGGAGCGGCCCCAGTCCGGCAGTGGCAATATACCAGGATGGTTCCATCCTGGCTCGCTGGATAGCAGATTCTGGTGCGGGCGGAGGGACTTGAACCCTCACAGCTCTTTCGAGCCTGCGGATTTTCATACCACTTCGGCTTTCGCCGCCCCGCTAAGGGCGGGTTCGTGGTCTGGACTATACCTTCACCATTCCTCACATGAGGTTTAGGTGCTGCCCGTCTAGTCTCTACACCTTCCCGGAAGTGCTTCCGGGCTTGGCTCGGGATTGCCATTGCAGGTTTCCCCGAATTTGAGCAGTTCTACACCTTCGGTTTCCCGATGGGCACTCAATCGCTTAAGTCCGCTGCGTCTGCCAATTTCGCCACGCCCGCATGAAATAGCTACCACTTCATCATAAAACAAATAATGCTTGTCTACGCTTCCTTAGCCTCACGGACTTCCACTTTGTCGGGGCCTTTCTTGGAAGCTATCTTTTTCTTCGGACGTGGTCGCATGATGTTGATCGCTGCGGCATCAAGCTGTGTCTTCAAATGCGCCGCATAATACTTCTCAATCATCTCCACGCTTGTCCGGCAGTTCTTGGCGATCTGATAGATGCCTGCACCTTCGAGCAGGCGCAGGCAAATATACGTATGACGTAGGCTATACGCCGTTCGCGACCTGCCGTCGCGGTCAGTGCGAAGTTTCTCTTCCTCAAGAATCGCGTTGAACAAATCGCGCGGCCATTTTGGAAAGAGAAGATCGGCGGGTTCGGGCGTGTGCCATTCACCGTTGGCCATCGATGCGGCACGGCTGCCTGATCTCCCCGGCCCGCCGTCTGGACGCAAGCGCGCCTTAAGCCGCTCGAACGGGCGCACGGCACCCGCTGTACTCTTGCAATAGCCCACGCCTCGCTTTCCACGTACTTCAATCTCAAGGATGGTTTGGCCGCTGCCCTCGTCCTCGATCACCGTGACATCGCGGAATTGAAGACGCATCGCCTCGTCGGGGCGGAGTCCGGTATTGGCGGAGAACAGAACATAATCGTGAAGTTGTTCCGCCTCCCAACGAAAACGGGGCTGCTTCGGATCACGCGCGCGTTTCCGTGTTGCCTCGTAAAGCTGCTTGTACTCTTCCGGGGAGAACCATGCTCGATGGGAAATCTTTGCGGATGCGCGATATGGCGCTGACAAATCCGGAAGATGATCGATCCATCCGTGACGCAGAGCCGTTTTGAAAATCTGGCGCAACGTCACGATTTCCTGGTGCATGGTATTGTGCGCGGGCGGCTTGCCGCGCATGGCTTTAGATTCCTCAAGCCGGTGGATGCGATATTCGTTGATCTTGCCAGCCGTAATCTCGGGTAGAACCATGCTGCCGAAGAACGGAACCAAGTGTCCGTTCGTCCGTGCGTGCTGTCCGCGCGCATACGTTGCGCTGCGCTGTCCTTGCGTCATGATGTCGAATTCGCGGAGGTACAACTTCGCAGCTTCGCGGAACAGTTTGCCGTTTTTCAACTCACCGTCGCGGAGTTTGCCGCGCAACTGCAGATACCAGTCCTCCGCGATCTCTTTCGCTTTCGAGAGGCTGTCTTCTTTGGTGGTTGTACGCCGGTTCTTTCCGGCTAGATAGGTTGCGCACTGCCAACTCGAACTGTTCGGACGCTTGTAGACGTGAACCTTGCCGCCGAGGATGGTGTAATGCTCTGACATGTGGCTGCACCTCCTGCTTCTCTCTCAGAAGCGAAAAAGTGTGCAAGAGTTGCGTAAGCCTCACATCATATGTGATGTCACGATAAATATTGTATTTTGAGACGGATATAGAGTTATTTCTGTTTTGATAGCCGAGTTTAAGTCCGCTGCGTCTGCCGATTTCGCCATCCCGGCTTTCCCTGCTGAGGTGCTCACAGCGCCAATGATGATCACGCTCTGAGCAGATTTAGTGTCGCACAGCTGCCGAACTGCTGCCAACCCGTCTTGCCTATTTGGCCGTTTCCGGAACGTTCATCACCATAGGTGACAAAACAAATCATGATGGGAATAGGTTCTTTTGGGGGCCAGGATCTACCGATGATCCAACTCGCAGGCTGTAGATCAATATCACGAGTGAACCTAAGGAATCGCCGCGTGGAATTGGACAACGGCGTGGCGTTCGACGTGTTCCGCTCTCCACGCGAAATCTATGGCGAACCGCGCTATCGATTTCACTACTGATTCTCCGGGCGGGGCCCCGATCTGTCCGTTATCTGGGTTGCCTCAATGAAATGGCCCGCTGCGAAGCGGGCCATTCGTTGTCGAGAGCCGTCAAATTATTGGCGAGCCTCAGTCTGTTCTGTCGGTGCAATCGTAGGCAGTGGGCTTCCCACTGGAATCTCCGGCAGAGGTTGTTCCAACGCAATCTGCAGCACCTCGTCCATCGAATCCACAAAGTGCAGCTTCATTTCGTTGCGCAGATTGTCGGGTACTTCGGCCATATCCTTCTCATTCTCCGCAGGCAGAATGGCTTCAAGAATCCCGGCACGGTGCGCTGCCAGCAGCTTTTCTTTCATTCCGCCAATCGGCAGCACCTTACCGCGCAACGTAATCTCGCCCGTCATGCAGATGTCGCGCCGCACCGGAATCCTGCTTAGTGCGCTGGCAATCGCCGTGGCAATAGTGATTCCCGCCGAGGGACCATCTTTCGGAATCGCTCCTTCCGGCACATGAACGTGAATGTCCACGTTCCGGTAGAAGTCGCGTGGAATGCCCAGCCGCTGCCATCGCGAACGCAGATAGCTCATCGCCGCCTGTGCGGACTCCTGCATTACATCGCCAAGTTTTCCCGTTAGCGTCAGCTTGCCTTTGCCATCGATGATCGCAACTTCGGTGGTCAGAATGCATCCTCCCACTTCCGTCCACGCCAGTCCTGTGACCAGGCCAACTTCGCTCTTTTCGTTTGCCGGAGTATCGCGGAATCGCATGACTCCGAGGTAGGTGTTCAGGCTCTCAGCCGTAATCGCGGCAGAGAATGCTTCACCTTCGCGAACAACCGAGCGCGCAACCTTCCGGCAGACGTTTCCAATCTCGCGTTCCAGATTGCGAACACCGGCCTCGCGCGTGTAGTAGCGGATAATTCCACGCAGGGCATCATCCTCGAACTGAATGTTTGCCGACGTCAGTCCCGCTTGCTCCAACTGTTTCTTCACCAGGTACTGGCGCGCAATCTCAAGCTTTTCCGGTTCCGTGTAGCCATGCATGCGGAGCACTTCCATACGATCCTGCAAGGGTGCGGGAATCGTGTGCAGCACATTTGCCGTCGCTATAAAGAACACTTGCGAGAGGTCGTATTCCACATCAAGGTAGTGATCGACGAACATGAAGTTCTGTTCGGGATCGAGCACTTCCAGCAGCGCCGAAGACGGATCGCCACGGAAGTCATTCGACATCTTGTCCACTTCATCCAGCATGAACACCGGATTGCGAGTCCCGGCCTTCTTCATCATCTGGATGATCTGCCCTGGCAACGCTCCGATGTAAGTGCGGCGATGGCCTCGGACCTCTGCCTCGTCGCGCACTCCGCCCAGCGACATTCTCACAAACTTCCGTCCGGTCGCCTTGGCAATGCTCATGCCCAGTGAGGTTTTGCCCACGCCGGGAGGTCCAACCAAACACAGAATCGACCCCTTGGGATTCTTGACGAGTTGGCGCACGGCCAGGAATTCAAGAATGCGCTCCTTGATCTTCTCCAGTCCGTAGTGATCTTCATTCAGCGTGCGCTCTGCGAAATCAATGTCGCGTATTTCCTTGGACTTCTTCTTCCACGGCACCGCCAGCAGCCAGTCCAGGTAATTGCGGGAAACAGTGGACTCAGCCGACATGGGAGGCATCGCCTCTAGCTTCTTCAATTCCTGTGTAGCTTTCTCCAGCACGTCGGGCGGCATCCCTGAGTTGTCGATCTTCTTTTTAAGCTCGTCGAACTCGCTCTTTTCACCGCGCCCCAACTCCTTCTGAATCGCCTTGATCTTCTCATTGAGGTAATACTCTTTTTGGGCGCGCTCCATCTGCCGTTTCACTCGCGACTGAATGCTGCGATCCATATTCAGCTTTTCGATTTCGATGTCGAGCACATCGGAGATGCGGGTCAGCCGCTCGGAAGGATCGAATATCTCCAGCAGTTCCTGTTTCTCCTCGATAGAGAGTTGGAGATTGGCGGCAATCGTGTCGCTCAGGCGAGAGATGTCATCCATTCGTACGGTCGCGGCAATCGTCTCCTGATTAAGCGACTGGCATAGCTTCACGTACTGCTCAAACAGGGAAGAGACGCGCTGCATTGTCGCTTCCACCTGCGGCGTAATCTCTGGCGTATAGCGATTCACCCGCACCGAAGACATATAAAATCCATCGGTCTCTGTAACCTGCAGAATGCGTCCGCGCTCAATGCCTTCCACCAGCACCTTGATGTTGCCGTCAGGCATCTTCAGACTCTGAACGATGTTGACGATGCTGCCGATCTGGTAGATTTCATCCGGCTTAGGTTCATCTACTCCCGGGTCATGCTGGGTGGCGAGGAAAATCCTCTTATCTCCGGCAAGAGCCTCTTCGAGGGCTCGCACGCTGGACTCGCGGCCTACTACAAAGGGCGTCATCATGAACGGAAAGATGACAACATCCCGGATTGGCATCATCGGCAGCTTGCGGGTTTCGAATTTCTCTTTGATCAGGCTCACGCAGCCTCACTTCCCTGGTTAGTCGGCCCTGGCTTGTGCTAAATCAAAATACGCCGGGGCAAGAATTGTTTTCGAGCCTACTACAACGTCATATCGGCGGCAATACGACTGACTTAACGCATACACCCGCCCGTTCCAACAAACATCAAGCCGAATCAGAAAGGAGAATCACAAGCAAAAAGGATATCTGCATTCCTTCCATGACTTTGCGCCGATTACCCTCCGGTGGCAAGAGTGTTAAGTAAGGTTTCTGCGTGTCAGGCCACTCCCGGATCTTGCTTTTCTTCAAGGTTCGAATTGTTTGAACTCGTGCCCTAAAACATACGCCCAGCCAGTAACGGCTGGGCGCTATGGCAATCCCTACAAGCTAGGATGCTTGCTTCTCGACTCGCGGCACGGAAACATCACGCTGTTCCACCATCTCGCGGGTCACCTCGAACTCCTTGATTTTCTTCTGTCCCGGAAGTTGATACATAAGGTCGAGCATCAGCTCTTCCAGGATCATGCGAAGTCCGCGAGCACCCACCTTACGATTCAGAGCTTCGCGCGCAATCGCCGTCAGGGCATCGTCAGAGAAGCGTAGCTTCACATTCTCAAACTCGAATAGCCTCTGGTACTGTTTGACGATGGCATTTCGCGGCCGGGTAAGAATCTGCACCAGGGCTGACTCATCCAGATCGCTCAGAACACCCATCACCGGCAGGCGGCCAATAAACTCGGGAATCAATCCAAACTTGATCAAATCCTGGGGCTGCGCAAGTTGCAGCATCTCGTCATCGCGTTTGTGAATCGGGGTGGCTTCTTCGCGCTGGGCTTCTTCTCCGGTCTTGAATCCGACGGAGCGTTTACCGATTCGGCGCTCGATCACCTTCTCCAGTCCCACAAAGGCTCCGCCCACGATGAACAGAATGTTCGTCGTATCGACCGGCGTAAACTCCTGGTGCGGATGCTTGCGGCCTCCCTGCGGCGGCACGTTGGCGACCGTTCCTTCCAGAATCTTGAGCAGTGCCTGCTGCACACCTTCGCCCGACACGTCGCGCGTGATTGACGGATTCTCATCCTTACGGCCAATCTTGTCGATCTCATCGATATAGATGATGCCGGTCTGCGCGCGCGCAACGTCTCCGTCGGCGGCCTGCAGCAGTTTGAGGATAATGTTTTCCACGTCCTCGCCCACGTAACCGGCTTCGGTCAGCGTAGTCGCATCGACAATCGCGAACGGCACGTCCAGCATCTTGGCCAATGTCTGCGCCAGCAAGGTTTTGCCGGTTCCGGTCGGGCCAATCAGCAGGATGTTCGATTTCGACAGCTCGATTTCGCTCGACTTCTGCCGATTCATGTAAATGCGCTTGTAGTGGTTGTAAACGGCCACGGCAAGCTTCTTCTTCGTCCGCTCCTGTCCGATCACATACTCATCGAGGAAGACTTTTACCTCCTGCGGTTTGGGCAGGTGATTGGGGCCCGCTGCGGTCGTTGTTTCGCTGCGATCATCCTCAAGGATCGAATTACACACCGCGACACATTCATCGCAAATGTAGGCGCGTGGGTAATCGGAGGGAGAGGAGATCAGCTTTGCCACAGCATCCTGAGACTTGTGGCAAAACGAACATCGCAATACTTCGTCAGAACCAGACCTGGATCTCACTAATGACTCCTGTTACGTCCCCGGGTTAGCCCGGTTATCTAAGATCGGTCCTCGACAGATACTCTCTCTCTGCTGTCCTCGACCAACTACATTGCCGAACACCACCACCGAATGTTCGTCAATTTTCCAAACTGAACGTCAATGTGGGTACTGACAATAACGTGAATACCCTATTTCTTCTTCGCATTCACGGAAACTGTTGTTTTTCAACGGCGGAGGTAGCGTTTTTCTCGCTACC
Organism: Saccharimonadales bacterium (SeqCode); assembly: GCA_035539055.1. Classification (GTDB taxonomy): domain Bacteria; phylum Acidobacteriota; class Terriglobia; order Terriglobales; family Acidobacteriaceae; genus TOLSYN. Next base: position 7,025 of record DATLJC010000081.1, read on the forward strand.
CCGGCCTTCGGAGAATCAGACTCCGGCTTTTCGTTACTTATGTTTGTAGATGATGTCATCCACAATGCCATATTCCTTCGACTGTTGGGCATTCATGATGAAATCACGCTCAGTGTCTCGTTCTACCTTGTCCAGAACCTGGCCGGTGTGCTTGGCCATCAGCTGGTTCATCAACTCGCGCATTCGCAAGATCTCGCGAGCATGAATGTCGATATCCGTGGCCTGACCGGAAATTCCGCCACCCATGATCAGCGGCTGGTGGATCAGTATACGCGATGTCGGCAGCGCATAACGCTTGCCCGCGGCACCCGCCGCCAGCAACATTGCTCCCATCGATGCTGCCTGTCCTATACAGATGGTCACAACATCATTACGGATGAACTGCATCGTGTCGTAAATTGCCATGCCCGCCGTAATCGATCCACCCGGCGAGTTGATGTATAGCGAGATATCTTTCTCCGGGTCTTCGGCGGAGAGAAACAGCAACTGGGCGATGATCAGGTTTGCGACGTTGTCATCAATCGGAGTGCCCAGAAAAATGATGTTATCTCTGAGCAACCGGGAATAAATGTCGTAGGCACGCTCGCCCCTGCTGGTTTGCTCGACCACCATCGGCACAAGCATAATTATCCGGCTCCTTTGCGAACTGAGCTCTGAAGTGTCTGCTCAGTTCTTTTAAACGTGCTCCCGAACCTTTGATGCTCGTCGGGAGCGCGTGGGATGACAAACAATTTCACCACACCTATTCGGACTGCTTGAACAGGAAATCCAGTGCCCGGTCGCAACGCATCTGCTGACGCAATCCCACCAGCCCGTTGCTTTCCTCAAGCTGTTTGCGCAGCGCCAGCGGATTCTGCCGCGACTGTTGCGCCGCGGCGGAAATCTCTTTATCGACGTCTTCATCCGACACTTCGATATTTTCGAGGTCAGCGATTTTTTCCAGCAGCACGTTTGCCCTTACATCACGAACCGCGCCTTCGCGCTGGCCATCGCGCAGTTTGCTCAGGTCCATTCGCTTGATGTCTTCCGCGCGCAATCCCTGGGACACCAGCGAGCGCAATCCGCGTTCCAGGCGCTGATCGATGGAGTTCTCCACTAGCAGCGTTGGCACGTCGATCGGGAATTTGGTGGTCAACTGCTGCAGCACTTCTTCTTTGATCTTGTGCTCGGCCTGATGTTTCTTTTCGTGCTCAATACCTTCGCGAATCCGCGCGCGCAGATCGTCGAGCGTGTTCAAGTCGTCCTGCCCTAGATCCTTCACCCACTCGTCGTTCAGCTCCGGTGCCACCTTCGTTTTGATGCCCTTCACCTCGACGTCGTAATGCAGCGTCTTGCCTGCCAGGCGCTTGTCGCCGAAGTCCTCGGCATAGGTCACGTCAAAGCTTCTGGTTTCACCGGCCTTGGCGCCGCGCAGGTTGTTGCTGAAGTCCGGGAGAGTATTTGCGCCGCCTATATCGACCAGCACGTCCTTCATCTCCACCGGCTCCGCGCCTTCTTCCTGGCTCATGCTCTTGAAAGCCACGGAAGCATAGTCGCCATCGGCCAGTCCGCGATCTTCATCCACATTGGCATAGGTCGAGTTCTGTTCGCGCAGTCCGTCAATTGTCTTCTGGACCTCTGCGTCGTCGACTACCAACGGCTCGCGTGCCACTTTGATGTCTTTATAGCCGTCAATCTCGAACGGAGGAAGAATTTCGAATACCGCCTTGAAGCGCAGCGGCTTTTCATCTTCCAGCTCAAGCTCTACAACGCGAGGCTGCCCAATCGGAATCAGGTTCTGTTTCTTGGTTTCCTCGCGAAACGCTGCGGGAACCAGGTGTTCCACGACTTCGGACTTGATGTCATCGGCAAACTTGCTGCGAATGATCGTGACCGGGACTTTTCCGCTGCGGAAGCCTGGAATACGCGCATGCTTCTGGAATCGCGCTACGGCATTTTTCCACTCACGCGTCACGTTATCGGCGGAAACCTCGACGGAGACTTCGCGCTCGCAGGGATTATTCGTTACTTCGGCGGTTGAATCGGTAGATGTCAAATCAGTGGATGTCAAAGGGATAGCCTTAAGTCTTCTGAAGATTTGTAATGGCCGGAACGGCCGCTTGTTCTTATCCGAGAGCACATGCAGCGGCGCAACTGCCAACTGCGAACGATTCAGTGTATGAGACCGGGCAAGTGCGGGTCAAACCGAGGGCAAATAAAATGTGTGTAAGCAAAAAGCTGTGGCCCGTATCTGATACGGGCCACGTGGAAGTCAATATTGGGAACTGACCTTTGGTTAGCGGAAGTTGCAGTCGTTATTTAGGCGCGCTGGTGGAATCTGGCGTGGTGGTCGACGGCGTCGAGGAAGTAGTCGACGGCGTCGAGGAAGTAGTTGACGGAGTCGGCGTTGACGTTCCCGTGCTGCTACCGTTTGGATTGCTCATGGAGCCGGGGCTCGTCGTCGTGGTGCTGGAGCTGCTACCTGTTGTCGTGCTGCTCCCGGACGTCGGTGAACCGGTGCCAGCTCCCGCCGAAGTTCCGTCCGGGGTGGGAGCAGTGCTCGTGGTCCCTGTCGTGCTACCGCCTGTCTGCCCGTTCAGCGTGGTGTTGTTTGAAGGATATCCCTGCGCGCCGGTATCGCCGACGTTGCTGCCCGGAGTCGTCGTGCTCGAACCAGTCTGCGATCCCTGAGATGACTGTGTCGAGGTGCTTGAGCCCATCGTTCCCGTGCTCCCGGCTGCCCCCGTTCCTGCTCCGCTGCCAGATGTCTGAGCAAAGGCGAATGTTCCGAGTGAGAGTGTTGCGACAAGTAAAAGCTTCTTCATGTGTAGGTATCTCCCTTTTTGGCCGTCTCTTCTACGGCTTCGTTAGAAAAAATCTTGAAAAGTGGCGTATTTATGAGATGGTCCTTCACACGCATACGTTGGGCCGAATCCAGCTGCGGCACTGGATTTCGAGAGCTGTTATTCGAATTTTGCCCTGAATGGCCCTGAGCGCCTCACACGAAGTCTCATTGTCGCGATAGCGTATATTTCTGGCGTGGCCACAGACCAGATCACAAACCGCGATCCCAGCGCCGAACATGCCCTCAATGTCCTGGAAACCGAAGTAGTGAACTGCCAGCTTTGTCCTCGCCTCGTCGAGTACCGTGAGCGCATTGGCCGCGAAAAGCGCCGCGCCTACCTGGCGTGCGACTATTGGGCGCGCCCCGTCCCCGGCTTCGGAGATCCGATGGCACGTGTTCTAGTCCTGGGCCTTGCTCCCGGAGCCCACGGCAGCAACCGCACGGGGCGGCCCTTCACCGGAGATGCTTCCGGAAAGTTCATGTACCCTGTCCTGCACCGCTTGGGTTTTGCCTCCCAGCCCGAAGCCACCGGACGAGGCGATGGAATGACTCTCCACGATCTCTGGATAACCGCCGCCGTCCGCTGCGCTCCTCCGGACAACAAGCCGTTACCCTCCGAGATTGCCAACTGCGCCCGGTACACCGATCGCGAACTAGCCGCCTTGAAAGAGTTGAAAGTAGTCGTTGCATTGGGAAAAATCGCCTTTGACGCCTACTTGGAGGCCATGCGCCGCCAGCAGGTTATTGTCCGAAAAACCGAATACATCTTCGGTCACGCCGCCCGATATCTCATGCCAAACGGCATCACTCTTCTAGCCTCCTATCACCCCTCCAACCAGAACACCGCCACCGGAAAACTCACCGTCCCCATGTTTGAATCGGTTTTCGCCCTAGCCCGCAACCTGATGGAAAGAAAAGGTTTGTAGCTGAATTTAGGGGTGTGCGGAATTTACCGGCTGGTATAGGGTAGGGGTGTGACGGTTTACTGGATAGTCTCTGGCGTGAGTTCAACAAAGCCAAGAATCTGGAGCTCAGCGACCCAATACCTAAGTCGCTAGGCCGCCATGCTGCAGTGGTCAACTCGCAGTCATGGTCAGTGGTGGCAGTTTAGAAAAAATAAGCCAATCCCAATCGTTCGACAACCGCGAAGCGCGATCCCCGCGTGACGGTCGGGCATTTTGAAGTTGCCTGCCCATGAGTGGTTCAGTGGAGGAATGTGAAAAGGAATTATCTTTCAATCATCACGGCTGTGCTGGCTATCTGTTGTGCGGCATTTATCGCGGCCTGTGGCGGCGGCGCAAGCCATCAGGCATCTGTCTCGCCTTCGGCTCCCGCCGCGGTCACCCCGGTTTCGGTTGTGCCCGCGGCGGCTACGATTGCGCAAGGCGCCAAGCAACAATTCAGTTCGAGCCCTACGGCGGTCACGTGGTTCGTAGATAGCGTTCCCGGAGGCAACAACTCGGTGGGCACCATCACGACCGAGGGGCTGTACACTGCTCCGGTAGCCGATGGTTCACATACTATTGCCGCGATGAATCAGGCGGACGAGACCCAGAGCGCAAAGGCAACCGTCACGGTTGCGGCGGCGAACTCCACGCAATCCAGTCCGGGCGGAAGCTCTCCTTCCGGCACTGGAACCGGCACGGCCACTGGAACTGGCACTGGCAAGGGCACTGGAACCGGCACCGGCACTGGAGGCAGTACTACTCCCACCCAAAGCACTACGAATAACGCGACCTACCAGAACATAGATGAAATGGGCGGATGGGCAAACTGCGGCGCTTGCGCCGGAGAGGGTGGCCGTGGCCCCAACGTCCCCTACTCCCTGTCGCAATATGCCAGCTCGCCTTCCATGGACGGCAATGCCGCGCACTTCTGGATCGGCGGTCGAACACCGTTCGCGGATGCGTTGTGGTGGAAACAGCTCGCGCCCAAGCCAGGCGCAACGCACTTCATCTATGACCTGTTCTTCTACTACACCAATGCTGGCGCAGTGCAGGCGCTTGAGTTCGATGGCAATCAGTCGGTGGACGGCAGGAAGTATATCTTCGGCCACCAGTGCAACGTTGCGGCGCGACAGTGGGACATTTGGAACACCTCCGGCGCGTACTGGGTTCATACCGGGATCGGATGCTCGGCTCCTCCGACCTATACCTGGAACCACCTTGTGTTGGAGTTTGAGCGCGCCAACGGACAGACCCATTTCATAGCCGTGACCTTGAACGGTCAGAAGTCCTACTTCAACCGGTACGGTGGATCGAAGGCGGGTGGCGGCAATGAACTGAACGTCGCCTTCCAGATGGATGAAACCAGCCAGGCTGCAAATTACGATGTGTGGCTGGACAAGGTGAACCTGACGGCGT
>DATLJC010000082.1:0-25864 GCA_035539055.1 Saccharimonadales bacterium (SeqCode)
GATTTTCGTACTTCCCCTACTGCGGATACAGCCTCTGATACACCTTCGCGTTCCTTACAATGGCCTGCACGTACTCCCTGGTCTCCGTAAACGGAATTGACTCCACGAACTCCGGCACATCCCGATAGTGTCCGCTCTGCAGCCAATCATCCACGCGATTCGAACCCGCATTGTAAGCCGCCAGCGCGTACTCCACCTGCCCGTGATACTGCGTCACCATTTCCTTGAAGTAGTGAGTCCCAAGTTGAATGTTCACATTCGGCACCAGCAGCGAAGCCGTCGAGAAGTGCTTGATATGCGCTGCTTTCGCCTCACCCTTGCCCACCTGCGCCAGCAATTGCATCAGCCCATAAGCCTTCGCGCTCGACACCGCCCCCGGATTAAACTCGCTTTCCTGCCTTATCAGCGATGCCACTAGATAGGGATCCAGCTCGTTGGCCAATGATTGTCGCTGCAAATCCGTCCAGTACGGACGCGGGAACAATATTTCCCAGTACGGCCGCGGCAGCGCCGTGAGGTCCACCGAGTAATATCCCGGCAGAGCTTTCTTCAGGAACTGAATCGCCCGATGGCTCTGCCCCCCATCCTGGTAAATGCGCGCAATCTGCAGTGTCGCCCACCGCGCTCCTTGCCCGCCCTGCTCTGCCTGCAATTCGCGAATTGCGAACTCATTCAGCCCGGCGTTCACCAGCAGCTTGCTCTTTTCCGCGCGTAACTGGCTTGCTGGAGGCTCCAACTCAAGAGCCTCTGGCCCCGGCAGCTTCACTTCCGGAATCCTCGCCAGCCGTGCATCCTGCGTCAGCGACACATCCGTCGCGGAGGCAGGCAGCTTCTCCAGGCGTTCGCGTCCCAAGTATCCGTAGTAGTAATTGTGATAGCGGTCGCCAAGCTTCGTGTACCATGCCCGCGCCACCGCATAATCGTGCTCATCTTCTGCAATGCGTGCGCGCCAATACAGTGCGGCCGGAACCTCGGGGCGATCCGGATACCACATCACCTGGTTCTCGAAATCCCTCTTCGCGTTCTCCGTGCGTCCTTGCCGATAGGTCAGCCACGCCGCTTTCCAGTGCGCATAGCTGGCGCGTGAACTTCCCTGAAACCGCTGCTGCATCTCTCGGAACAAATCGATAGCGCGGTCGTAGTTCTTCTGCAGCAAATACATATTTGCCGCCGACAGCAGCGCCTGTTCCAGCCACGGACTTGCCGTCGCCTCCCGCCTCATGCGTTCCAGGTTCTGCGCCACTGCGCTCTCGTTATTCTCGCCGCGAGCAATCTCCCCCATCAGGTACAACCGCTGCGCATTGACCTCGCCCGAGGCCTGCAACTGTTCCAGCAAGGCTCTACCTTCATTCACGTTCACATGACGCAGTGCCGACGCCAGCGCCACCTCGATATTGCTCCGCTCCGCCGCGGGAGCCTTATCCTCCAGTTGCTTGTACTCGCGTGCCGCGTCGCCCCAGCGCCCAGCCTTCGCCAGCAACTCCGCACGCGTCTTCTGATCGATATAGCTGCCTTCAAACGACGAACCTGACGAGGTCAACTGCGCCGCCGCCAGCGCAGCTTCCGCACTCGATGGCATCGTGAAGTACAGATGTTTCAGAATCTCGATTCCCTTCTCGGGACGAGTCGTGCGCAAATAGCATTTGCCCAGCGCCAGCTCCACCGAAGCTCTCGTCGGCTGCCGGTGCGCTTCCAGATAAGTGATTGCCTCGTCCGCCTTCCCCTGCGCCACCAGGGCGCTCCCATAAACGTCAATCACATCCTTGAAGAAAATTGACTCCGGCGCTTCTTCGTCGAAGTTATGCAGCAGTTCCACAACCTTCGCGCTGTTCCCCTCGCCGCCATAGGAGATCGCTTCCAGATATCGCGCATAATCATGCAACTCGCCAATATGAGGCTTTGCCTTGTCCAGCGCGACAATCGCCTGGGGATACTGCTGATCCAGCACGCGTGAGTATCCCACCGCCAGCCAGGCAAGTGCTCCCGCATCCGTGCCCGAATGCCGTCGCGCATAATCCTCTACGCCGGTGTAGGCTGCGGGCGTACGGTTTTCCACCAGTTGGCGCGCCATCACCTTCAGGTCAACCGAAGCCACAAACGCCCTTGCCATTCGGCGCACCTTTGCCGGAGCGGCCTTCTTCCTGGCTGAAGTCCGCGAAGCATCCGCTGCCGTATGCCCCTTCGCCGTCTTCTTTTTTGGAGGTGTCTTCTGCGTGGCGTTCCTATGTGCCGGCGCTTTATGCGCTGCCGGTTTTGTCTCATCTGCGGCCGGACGCGCCGCAGCCAGAGTTGTGAACGCCAAAAGGAGGAGTGCGATAGAACGAAACTTAGTTAACATGACCGCTGATTCAGTTTACTCCGGAAACCCTGGTCCCATGACCGCCCGGTTGTTATCTGCGAGGATTCTTATCAGTTCCTGGGTGAAGAAATCGACGTCTCTCACGCTTTCACCGTAGCGCTTCTGGTAGGCTGCCCGGCTCTTCTCTATATCCTCGTGCAACCGGCTGTACAGATCGTTACGTGCGCGCCCTTCTGAAACCTTCGTCTGGTTGTAGAGCTTGATCTCCTCTACCAGCAGCTTCGCAAATCGACGTGCCTTCTCGTGTGCTTCATCCGGAACCGGGACGGCCGCGGCAGGCTTTGCCACTTCATGCACAGGTGCAACCGCCGCTGGCGGTGCGTAGGACGTTGCAACCCTCGCTGCTGAGTAGGAAGCTTCATGTCGCGGAACTGTCGCCACCTGTGACTCCGCCGTATGGTGAGCCTCGGTCTGATGTTGTGTAGCCGCGGCAGCCGCCTGTGGCGGAGCCGCCTTCCGGTATGCCTGCATGTCCAGAGCTAACTGCGCTACTTGAACCAGTATTTCCAATGCCGCCAAATCGCCGGTCTCTTGCGATAAAGCCATCAGGAACGCGGAGACCCGATCTTTTAGCGTTATCGGAATCAGTAGAACCTGCTCCGGGCCCTTCATTCCCAATCTCTGTGTAAACGCAAGCTCCAGCTCAGATGCCTGCGCCACCACGCTAGTCCCAGAACTGATCGCCTTGGCCGCCAATCCTCGCGAACAATCCAAACTCGCCAGCCTGAAATTTTCCTGAGTGGTGATACCGTGGCAACTCCAACCTCCCGCCAGTACGCCACGCAATATCAGCAAGCCACATCCAGGCGTGACACTGGCGCTTGCCACGAGAAGCGATTCCAGTGCTTCTGTCTGTGTCTTTGCGCCGGTAATGCGCCGGGTTCCGTCGTGCAACTCCCTCGTGCGGTCGCGAACGCCCTGCGACAACTGCCCCGTCAGGCTCGATCTCATTCGCCGTGCGATGCCCTCTGCGATCTCCTCGATATGGTCCTGCAGTGCCTCGCGACAAGCCTTGGTTGCAATCTCCCGAATTACCTGTTCATTTTCCATAGCGTCGTTCGGCGCTTCTCCGCTTGAGCATTTAGGGCTGCTCGGATTATGGTGGCCACTCTGCACCATGTCAATGCAAACGCCCCAACTTCGGCACCAACCGTTCAACGCCCCTTCCTTTGTCGCCCCGCTCAGGCGGGCATTCTCTCAGACTTTGTCATCTTGGTCTTTCAGCTTATACAATGGGGCCTAAGTTATTTAATCGTGGAAATTCTGAATCGACGGACGAATGGAAGCCATCGAAAACAAAGTAGGAGAGCCACCGAGTGAAGAAAGTATCCTCGTCGAAGCCGCACGCGGCGGAGACATCGGAGCTTTCGAATCACTCGTAAGGCGATACGATCGAAACGTCTTCCGCATTGCGCAACATATTACTCAGAATCGCGAGGATGCTGAAGACGTTGTACAGGATGCGTTCCTCAAGGCTTATCAAAATCTGGGGCAGTTCCAGGGACAGTCGAAGTTCTACACCTGGTTGGTCCGGATCGCGGTAAACGAAGCGCTCATGCGCCTCAGGCGGAGACGTCCCGAGCGCATGGTTTCGATCGATGAGGACGTGAAGACGGAAGAGGACTCCATGCCGCGCGAAATCGCGGATTGGTCTCCGAACCCGGAGCAGCAGTATACGCAAGCGGAGCTGAAGGACATTCTCGGCAAGACGATTCAAGGTCTGCCTCCCAGCTTCCGCACCGTGTTCGTGCTGCGTGATGTCGAGGGGCTTTCAACCGAAGAGACTGCATCGGCTTTGGAGTTGAGCGTCCCGGCAGTGAAATCGAGATTGCTGCGCGCACGTCTTCAGTTGCGCGAGCGTCTCAACAAGTATTTCAAACGACGCGATGGAGACACCCGACCGTGAAATGCTCTGATTTCCTCAAAGAGCTGACTGATTATCTCGACAACACCATGGACTCGCACACCAAGGCCGAGCTCGAGGAACACTTACAGTGGTGTCATAACTGCTACGTCGTTTGTAATACAACCAAGAGCACAATCGAGATCTATCGCGATTCCAAGCTCTACGAACTTCCGGATGAACTTCGAACTCGAATTCATTCTGCCATTATGACAAAGTGCCAGTGCCACGAAGACAGCAAAGGGTCAGCAGCCGAAGGCAACACTTCCACGCCTTCCCCTTCCCATTCCAAAGAGAAGCCTTCAAAATAGCTCACTGACCAGTATTCAACGATAGGCGTTCAACACCAAATTCATTTCAATGAAAGCGGCTCCGCGCAAACGGAGCCGCTTTCATTCTGTTTCGGTCCTAGCGGCGCTTCGAATGTTTCTTATCGGCCTTACTGTTCTTCTGCGCATGCTTATTCTTCGCGGGAGCCTTACTGGCAACTTTCTTTGCGACCGCCTTGTGAACAGCGGGCTTTGCAGCTTTCGCAACCGGCTTGCTGTTCCTGGCTTTCGTCACCGCTGGCTTCGAAGCTTTCTTGGCCGGCGCTACGGCCTTCTTCTTTACCGCCGCTTTCACCGGAGCTTTTGCGACCTTTGCAATCTTCTTGGGAGCCGGTACGGCGGCCTTCTTTGTGAACGCGGGCTTGGCTTTTGCCGGAGAAGGTTTTCCCGTCTTCTTTCCCTGCGCGAGCTTCTTCTGAGCCGGTTCCTTGTTCCCTGCCGGAACCTTGACCTTCTCCGCCGGATGCTTGTCCGCCACTGGTTTCGCAACTTCCGCTACTTCTTGCGCCGGGATTGCTTCACTCAGAGCCGGTCCCTTTGCCGCCGCTGCTTTCTTTACCCCAGCTCGACCGCGACGCACCGGAGTGGGTGGCGGCGGTGGCGGTGGTGGCTCGTAGGGCGCCAGGAATTTCATAATCTCACTCTCTGAACGCAGCTTGCCGTCCAGAAGCAGCAGAAACGCTTCCTGAGCGATTTTCGCGTACTCCGGTAGCTGAGGCGTGATCCGTAAGGATGCCATTTCCGTAACCGGAATTTTTTCTTGCAATTGACGCCATTTGCCGAAGAAATTCTTTATCTTCTCTTCCACCGTCTTGTTGCGTCCTGTCACGTCCAGATACAGCAGAGCTTCCCGCTTGGCTGAGGAGAGAATCTGCCAAGCCCCCGAGTTCAACGCGGCTTCCTTCGAAAGCAGCTTCTTTGAAAGCTCCTTGGCCTCGCTATCCAACCGCTTCCATGAATTTACAAACTCGCGATGAGGAATGAGTTGCTGAATCGACGCCACTTCTTCGTGCCCGAGCTTAAGCGTCAGGAAATGCATGATGGCTGGCGCGGCATCGACGCTGATATTGAACTCCGCCATCGTGGCGCGAGTTGTGAGCAGTTTAGCCAACTCAGGATCGTCTGCCTTGGCCACGGTCCATTTCGAACAGAGGACTTTTAGCCAGCCTTCCCGCTCAAGTGCCTGCATCACGGCAATCGGGTTTTCTTCATGAGCAATCTGCTCAATTTCATAGCCGATCGCGCGCGTGCCAAGATACTGAATGTACTCGCCCTCCCGCGCCGAATCGTACCGGGTACGAGTGCGTTCTTCCATTTCGAAACCAAAGCGCGTCGCGAAACGTGTCGCGCGAATCAAGCGCGATGGATCTTCCAGAAATGAATAGCTATGCAGAATACGGATCAGTCGCGCGTCGATATCAGCTGCGCCATTAAACGGATCCAGCAGTAATCCGCGCGAGCCATCGTTCAACGACAACGCCATTGCGTTGAACGTGAAGTCTCGTCGCCGCAGATCCTCGTTGATTGTGGCAGGCGTAATTACGGGCAGCTTCCCGGGTTTACCAAAAACCTCGGCACGAGCCATGCCGATTTCGGCGCTGATCCCCTGAAATACCACGTGAAGCACGCAGAATGTCTTATCGACCATGTCCACGATTCCACCTGCGCTCTCAAGGTCCTTTTGGAAGTCGAGAGGGTTCCCCTGAACGGTGAAATCCAAGTCACGGATCGGAAATCCGGTGAGAATGTCGCGAATCGCCCCCCCGGTCAGATAGACATTCATTCCATGAGAACGGGCAATTTGCTGAACCGTATTCACCGTCCGAAACTGGTCGGGCGATAACCGGCTCTCCATCGTGTAAATGTAATCGGCCATGTTATTTAAGGCTCTGCAATCAAGTACTTAAATGTGTAAAGCTAGGTAATACTTGAAAGACATAAAGAATTCTTTGACCCAAAAACACCCGATCTTTAACTCTTTTACAGCTAGCTACTTACAGGGAAGTGCAACATTCCCGCTACAAACTCCAGACAATATCACAGACGAGAGGCACTTGGCTACTCTGATTCCGGGGAAGCTGTTGATATCGGGAGAATACGGAACTAGCCGCTCCACCCGTAACTGATAAATCACCTTCTCATCATTTTGTTTCGTCAATAACCGCGAGGGTGCGACAATCAAGCGAAGCCCCAACCGCAACCGGCACTGGGCGCTCCGAGTCACGGACAGGTACATGGCATCCACTCACAAGAAAGTAATCGTCCGCAAGATGGACCGCGACAGTATTCAGGGCTTCGTCTCCGCGGGAGATTTCCTGTCCGGCAGCAAAGTGGAGCTCCTGAACACCGCCGGAAACGTCGTCTTGATCGACTTGAGTGAGATCAAGGGAGTGTACTTTGTCAGGGACTTCGCCGACTCTAACTCTCTGCAGCGCAAGACATTCACCACCCGTCCGCGGGTTGAGGGCCTCTGGATACGCCTTCGCTTCCGCGACTCAGAGACAGTGGAAGGTTTAATGCCCAACGACCTCACCCAGGTCCGTGCCGAAGGCTACTTCCTCAATCCTCCCGACACCCGTGGCAACGTCCAGCGAATCTTCGTACCCCGTTCCGCCCTCTCTGAGATTACAGTGCTTGCCGTCATTGGCTCTGCCGCCAAGCGCCGCCGACAGCTCGATACCGAGCATCAGGCGCCCCTCCTGTTCACCGAAGCACCCACCGAGTAGCCTCCAGAGTCTCCATCGAGAATTCATCGATTCTACTGACTTCCAGTGCGCTGCTCCTGTAGGCTAATCTCCAAGATGAAACTCTCAGAAATTGCCCAGATACTGGGTGCATCCCTGGAAAACGCCGCTCCGGAAGCCGAGATCACCGGTGTAGCCGGCATTGAAGACGCCAGCCCTCAACAGATCACTTTTATCTCTAACCCAAAGTATTCCGCCATGGCCAGGACCACCCACGCCGCGGCCATTCTCGTGCCCCTCGACTTCCCTGCCGACGGCCTTCCCGTCCTCCGAATCGCCAATCCCTACCTGGCCTTTGCGCGCACCTTGGAATTGTTCTACCAAGCTCCAAAGTACGAACCGGGGATACATCCCACTGCCGTAATCGATCCGACAGCCAGCATTGGAGCCGGTGCGCACATTGGTCCCTACGTCGTGGTTGACGCTGACGTTGTCATCGGCGAACAATCCGTACTTCTGGCGCATGTAGTGATCTACCGTGGGGCGAAAATCGGGCAAAGGTTCTTCGCACACTCTCACGTTCAGGTGCGGGAGTTTTGCGAACTCGGAAACGACGTTACCCTGCAGAACGGCGTCGTCATCGGTGCAGATGGTTTCGGTTTCGCCCGTGATGGTGCCGCTGGATGGCACAAAATCGTTCAGTCCGGCATCACCCGGCTCGCTGATCGTGTAGAGGTGCAGGCCAACTCCTGCGTTGACCGCGCCAGTATCGGACAAACCACCGTCGGAGCAGACACGAAGATCGACAACCTCGTACAGGTTGGACACGGCTGCAAGATTGGCGAACACACCATGCTCTGTTCGCAAGTAGGCGTCGGGGGCTCATCTCACGTCGGAGACAACGTCATTCTAGCTGGACAAGTCGGCGTAGCCGGACATCTGACCATCGGGGACCGCGCCATTGCCACGGCCCAAACCGGCATCCCATCCGATGTTGCCGCCGGAGCCACGGTAAGTGGTTATCCCGCCATCGATAATCGTCAATGGTTGCGCGCAGTGGCTGTATTCAACAAGTTACCGGAATTAGCCAAAGCAATCCGCAAACTGAGTCGCGGCACCGAGTAGCGCATTTTCGTACATCAGGCTTCTAGTTTGCATCCATATCAGAAGAGTTCAAAACTGGAGAGACAGCGGATGGAAGATTCCAAGCAGTTCGAACTGGTAGAAGGCGGCAAGTCCGAGGATCAGAAGCCGATTTCGGTGTTGCTGCTGGATGACCGCGAAGAAAATCTTCTGCTGCGCTCAACCATCCTGCGCCAAAAAGGCTACAACATCGTCACCGCGACCTCCATCGAAGAGGCGGAAACCAAGCTCGCGGGCATCGACATCGCCGTTCTGGATTACCACCTGGGCGCGGGCAAGTTCGGCACCGAAGTGGCGAACTCCCTCCGCTTGAAGCGTCCGGAAGTCCCCATCATCATTCTGTCCGCAACACTTGAGCGCAAGTTCGGCGGCATTGCCGACATGCATCTCCTCAAGGGCTACAGCTCCGTCGATGATCTCGTGCAGGCGTTGCAAAGCTTTGAGGCGAAGCACCGTGGCCGTCCCGTCGTAGTCGATTCTCGGGACTTCTACTACTCGCGCATTATTCTTGCCATGGGCGACGATATGGTAATCGAGATCGTCGACCGCGAAGGAAAATGGCAATATGTAAACGACTACTTCGCTGCTCTCAGCCATCAGCGCCGGGCATGGTACGTGGGCCGCAATATCTTCGATCACTTTCCTGAAATGCGCGAAGAGTGGGCCGAGATCATCCGCACCGTCGCCGACACCCGCGAGACCTACATTGATCGCCGCAATAATCGCGACATGCCGCACCTCCCTGCCGAGTCGCAGCACTGGCAATGGAACATACTTGTCTTCCCCATCAAGCTGCACGACGGAGGAGACGGCGCGGTCCTGAGCGCCCGGCTCGTCGAAAGAAAATAAGCTCCCGCCCGTAACGTGTCACGCTCGTTCACTCCAGCGTAGAATATCTGGATGAAGCCTGCTGCTCCCGTGGTTCTTGTCTGCCTTTCGGCTGTAGCGTTGTTCCTCACAAGCTGCAACTACGCCAAGCCCATCATGTACATTGACATTGCCAATCACTCCGGCCATCCCATGATGAATCTCGAAGTGAAGCATCCCACCGGAATCTTCGGCCTGCCCGAGCTTCGCAATGAGCAGACACATCGTCACATGGCCGCCCAGGGAGCACCCTGCAAATTCTCCATCACCTTTGAAGATCAAACGGGCAGGAAGTATTCAGATAATTACGATCTCGGCGCCAAGTGTCCTACCGAGGTTGCTTTCGACGTTGGCATCGGAATGAGCCTCAGCGAGAGGCAGGTTCGACCGTAGTCGAGTCGCGATACTGTTCAGGAAGACCGCCGGCGATAGCAGCTCGAACCGCAGCGAGCAAATCTTCCTTACGCGCAAACTGGTGAGGATCGATGGGCTGGTGAAACTTCACCACGACTTCGCCCTTACGCATTGACATCCTCCCCTTCGGCCAAGCCTCGTAGCTCCCCACAATCGTAATCGGCACCACGGGAACGCCCGCCTCCATCGCCAGGTGGAACGACCCCTTCTTGAACGGCAGCAGCTTCCCATTGCGTGACCGTGTTCCTTCCGGAAACACCAGCATTCCCATTCCCGTTTGCAGCACATGAGCCGCCTCGCGAATACCTTCTATCGCGGATCTCCTGTTCGAGCGATCGATGGGAACGAAGCCGGTGGCGCGCATGGCGCGGCCAAACAGTGGAATCTTGAATAGTTCCTGCTTCGTGATGATGGATATCCTGCGGTCAAGCAGTGAGGTAATGATCGGCGGGTCCAGATTAGAAACATGGTTGGACATATACAGGTATGCCCGCCCATCCAACCTCTCACGTCCCACGGCGCGCACGCGAATCCCCGCCAACCGGTATCCGGTTTTTGCCGCCCACAACGAGAGCGTCCACAGAAGCTCCACGCGCCCCGTCAGGAATAGAGCCGGAAATCCCAACACGGCCGCCGGTATCGAGAGCACCACCCAGAGCACAACACATAGCAAAAGTCGAATCACTGCGACTCTGCCTCCGCTTCACCGCGCAAGAAGGCTGCGCGACGGTTCCGTGTCGCCTGAGTAACTCCCGGCAAGTCCTCAAATTGATATTCATCAATCTTCCGCGTTCCCAGCGGCAAATCCAGCTCCCGTATCTCTCCCGCCACGGATTTGACCTTGAGATGCAGATTCGTCTTCGGATCGTGTTTCTGCACGACCTGATTAAAATCTCCGGAAACTTGGGCGCCATCAGCCTCCAGCACCACGTCGCCCACCGCCAGCTTCAGACGCGACGCGACAGAGTTCTCATCCACCCGGCTAATCGTCGTCGGTCTTCCCGGCGCGCGCGAACTTGCAAATCCCGCGTACGCCTGCTCGCTCTGCCTATGTGCCAGGTTCAGTCCCACGTATGCGAACGATTGCTGATAAGGAAGTTCCACGGTCCCCGCGATATACCGCGAGAAGAAGTCCTTGAAATCGTTTCCGGTCAAAACCTCCAGTGCCAGCCGCACGCCCTCGGAGTCTTCGAAATAGCTTCCCCGCTTCGCATAGCGCTGGTTCATGTACTGGAACAGATCGCGCAAACAGCGGCGGCCATTGGTCAGCCTCCGCATTTCCAGATCGACTAGGAATCCAAGTATCTCGCCCTTCGAGTAGTAGGAGATGCTTCGGTCCGGGCGATGGTAACTGCTGTACACGTCGAACCAGGTGTCCACGCTCGACTCCTCGACCGATTGCGTAAGCCGCGCGCTCCGCGCCTGCAATCCCGCAATCGTCGAAGCCAAATGCGCGAGCGAGCGTTTTTCGTCCGTCAGTCCCGCGCGGAACTGAAGGATATCGGCAGCCGTGCTAGTCATCCCCTCGCTGAACCAAAGCGCGCGTGAATACTGCTCGTGCGCGTAGTCAATCGGTTCCAGCGATTGCGGACGGATGCGCTTCACATTCCAAAGGTGAAAGAACTCATGGGCTGACACTCCAGCAGCGCTCGTCACGTCCTGCTTCAGCCGGTCACCGCCAATGTCAATTGCCGTAGAGTAGGCGTGCTCCATGCCTCCGCTTCCCGCGCCATGCGTTACCAGGTAGAGAAAAGTGTACTCGTCATACGGGCGGTCCTGCATCCAGTCCACGCCCGCCGCGGTAATTTTGCGCAGCATCGATTGCAATGCCGTCAGATCGACGTCCGCGGAATCCACTGCAATCCGGTACTTTGCGCCGTCCTGCTCAAAGCTGCTTTCATACAGCTTCCCCATCATCACCGGCGTATCAACCAGCCGATCATAGTTCGTTGCGATTGCCGTCGCGTTGGCCAGTTCCTCACCGCTTAACGACCCGAAGATACCGCCGTCGCGCAATTTCCATCCCGCCGGTGCATCCATTATGCGCACGGAAAGCGGCGCATTTCTGTCCTCGGGACGATAGACCAGCACCTCGGCCCAGTTGAAGAATCCATGTTGCAGATCGAGGCTCGCGCCGAACGCTCCTGAATCATTTGTCGTAATGTTATAGCTGAACGTAATACACGGATGATTGCCGGAACTCGTCACATGCCACGTGGTCTTGTCGCTTTTCTCGGCCCGCGCGTCGGCTGTGTCGCACCGGTCACACATCCACTCCGGGACACCTTCGAATGCCGTTACGTGGTTCACATTGATCGCAAAATCACGAACCTGATACAGCGCGTTCCACACCGGAAGCTGAAACTCCGTCGCCGGTTGATGCGTCACCGCGTCCACATGCACAATGTGTTCCGCAGCCCGCTTGAGCGAGACACCGTAAGCAACTCCCTGCGCCGGACACCAGTAAGGAGAGTCCTGGGCCACCAGCGTGCCTGTCAGGAACATCGCTCCTGCAATCAGTAGCCATCGATTCGCTTTCCGCATGCTCACCTTGGTTTACGTTCCAACGCTTTACGTTCCAACGCAGTGCGTTCGAGCGCTTCCGGAAGTTTTTCGTAGATTCCACCAAATCCGCCGTTCGAAAGAATTGCCACCACATCGCCCGATGCAACTTTCGGAGCGACTTCGCTAACAATTGCCGCAACATCCGGCAATTGCTGCGCCGCTATGCCCCGACGCCCAAGTTCCGCAACCACCGTGTCCACATCCAGCCGCTCTTCCGGCTTCAGCGCGTCCGTCGTCTTGAAAAACACACTCGCAATCACCACCTGATCTGCCAATGCCAGGCTCTCCACCAGTTCGTGCTCAAACACATTGCGCCGAAGCGTATTCGAGCGCGGCTCCAGAATCGCCCACAGCCGCCTTCCCGTATAGCGCTTGCGCAGCGCCGTCAGCGTCGCCGCAATCGCCGTAGGGTGGTGCGCGAAGTCATCGATCACAGTCACTCCGTCAACCTCCGCCCTGACTTCCAGCCGACGCTTCACCGACAAGAATCCGCGCAAGGCCCCCGCAATCGTTCCCGCCGGAATTCCATACGAATCCGCCAAGGCCGCCGCTGCCGTAGCATTCAACACGTTGTACTCACCGGCCAGCGGGAATTCAAAATCCGCAAAGTGCCTCCCGTCGCGGTCCACCGTCCAGCGCGTGCTCTGGGCTTCGTACTGCACGTCCCTGATCCGCCAAAACGAGTCCTCATGGAAGCCATACCGCTCCACCGGACAGAATGCCTTCTCCAGGCATTCCGAAATGTTCTCGCTACCGTCCCAGGCGATCACCCGCCCCCGACGCGGCACCAGGTTCACCAATCGCCTGAATGCGAACTTCACCGCTTCCAGGTCGCGATAAATGTCGGCATGATCGAACTCAACCGACGTCAGAATTACCGAGTCCGGAAAGTAATGCAGAAACTTAGGCCCCTTATCGAAGAACGCCGTATCGTACTCGTCGCCTTCGATAATGAATTCCTTTCCATCTGTAACCGCGAAGCTCGATCCAAAATTCTCCGCAATCCCGCCGATAAGAAAGGACGGATTCCGTCCCGCAAACTCAAAGATCCAGGCCGTCATGCTCGTCGTCGTAGTCTTTCCATGAGTCCCGGCGATCACCAGCGAGTTATGTCCGCGGATGAACTCCTGATGAATCACCTCCGGCATGGATACAAACGGGAGCCGCTCGTCCAGCAGGTATTCCAGCTCCGGATTGCCTCGTGAAATTGCGTTCCCAACCACCACCACATCCGGCGCGGGAGAGAGGTTCTGCTCGCTCCATGGCTGCATAACCGGAATCCCCAGCGACTCAAGAAATGTGGACATCGGTGGATATGCCGCCGCGTCTGAACCGCGCACGTCCAGTCCGCGTGCCTTCAGCATTCCCGCGAGCGAGGCCATAGCCGTACCGCAAATTCCTATCAAGTGAATACTGCGAGCTTTCATCAATGCCAACGGTCCTTATGAATTTGAAACTTGATCTTCCCGCAAAGTTGACGCTTCCACCTGCAGCCGAACCCCCGCCTCCGAGCTGCGCAATACAGCCGGAACACCGAACGGCAGTGTAAGATTTCCGGACTCCACGTGCCCCGAGGGAAATCCAAACACCACGGGAATCCCCAGCACTCCGACAATCCGCCGAATCACCTCCCGCACCGATTCTTCTTCGGAGGCAGTCGAGCAACCGAGCATCTTGCCGAAAATAATCCCCCGCACTCCGCATAACTTCTTCGCCAGTAAAAGCTGCATCAACATGCGATCGACGCGGAAAGGCTTCTCGTTCACGTCTTCCAGGAAAAGAATTTTTCCTTCCGTAGCAATCTCCCACGGAGTACCCACTGACGCCACCACCACCGAGAGACATCCTCCCGTAATCGTCCCCCTGGCCTCTCCCGCGATCAATGAATTCACACTCGATCCCGCCGCAAAATCGAAATCCAGTTTCTCCCCGCGAAGTGCCGCACGAAATGAAATCTCATCCGCACGTCCGCAAGCAAAATCACTCGCCACCATCGGCCCGTGGAACGACACAATTCCCGCCCGGTCGAGTGCCAGCAGAATAGAGGTATTGTCGCTGTATCCGACAAACGCTTTCGGTTGTCGTCTCAGAAAGTCGAAGTCCATTAGCGGCAGCAGATAATTCGACCCATACCCCCCGCGCGCGCAAACAATCGCGTCCACGTCCTCACGCTGCCATATCTCCATCAGAGCCGCCGTGCGAGCCCCCGGTCCACCGGCAAAATCCCCATCGCGTTCCAGCGCGATCGGAGAAACGGTGACCTCACACCCCATAGTCGTGCTCAACTCCGCGCAGCCCTTTACCAGCGCGTCGCCATCCACGCAACTAGCGGTGCTCACCACGCCAATCTTGCCATTTGGCCGCAACGCCACAGGACGCATTGAAAGAGCCTCTGCCTTCATCCTTCGATGTTAACTGAAATCCGCCCTCGGGCTTTGTCTTGTCGCATGACTTTCCGAAATGTCGCTTGCCTCGCTTAGCCCGATAGGTACGGTCGGGTGCCCCACCTTCGCCGCGTTCTTTGCGGCTAAGGTGGGAATCATCGCTCTCCCATTTGGAGCACTTCTGTCTTTTTGCCTTCTCGTCTACGAGCCGTCCACTCGGACTCAATCTCTACCGCTCCCACCTCTCCGAGCGCGTAGTGCCGGAAACTACTCCAAGTCCAATCTTCGGCCTTTTCACACAGTCCCCGCTTTACTGGGTTCCGATGGATGTAACGCAGCTTTTCCCTGAAGTCGCAATAGCTGCGCGGGTGCCCCAGGTTCGCGCCCGTTCTTTGGGCGATAACCTGGGAGATCAGCACGCTCCACCTTGACGGCTTCGATCTTATCCCGCCTAAGCAGAGGTGCTCTAAACGAAGAATTCCCCACTACAGATCAGATTCGCCGAGCCTTCCAGCATCAGCGACCTCCCCGACTTCCACTCCACCCGCTGCACTCCGCCCGGCGCAACCACCACCAACTTCTCCGCCGTTCCTCGCACCGCAATCGCCGCCGCCGCCGAGGCCGAAGTCCCTGTTCCCGACGACATCGTTTCCCCTGCCCCGCGTTCGTAGATGCGAATCATAATGTCGGGCGCGCGCTTGAACTGCACCCATTCCACGTTGATCCCCTCGGGAAACAGATCCGTTCGCGCCTGAATCTGTTGCGACTCCTTCTGCCAGTTCGCCGGGAACTCCTGAACGAAAATCACGAAATGCGGATTGCCCATTGAGACCGGAACCCCCGTATAACGCACCTTTCCGAGATCGACCTCAAACGGCTCGTCCACTATCGGCGTACCCATATCGGTCAGGAAGTCGTATCGGTTCTCATTGCGTCCCGTAAGCTGGCAGCGCTTCGATCCCGCATCTGTTGCAATCAGCAAATCCTCCGCCCCACCAGCGGCCACCAGGTGCGCCGCCACGCACCGAGTCCCATTGCCTGACAGCTCCGCAAATGAACCATCCGCGTTAATCAGGTGGATGCGCGCTGCATGACCCGGCTCATCGCTCACCCACTCCACCCCATCGGCACCCACTCCGTTATGACGGTCGCAAAGAGCGCGTGTCAGCGCCGGTGCAAAAACACCTTGAAACTCTTTACGGATAATGAGGAAGTCGTTCCCATAGGCACTTGCTTTGACAAATGGAATTCGGGAAATCTGTGACAATGACTACTCCTGTTCGCTCGAACTGAAAGATATGATCTTGTGCGAATCAAAGTCTTCGCGCAATTGTTTCTGCAATCGCCCGTGCGTCTCGGGAGCCGCCTCCAGCGTAAACTCAACACGCGAACTCTCGTGCCCGGTCGATAGCTTTACGTCGAGAAGCTTCGTGTGCTTGCCTCCGTACTCACCATCCAAGAGTCCGTATAGTTCGTCCGTCCCTTGCGCCTCAGCCTGGTAAGCCGTGGGATAAGGCCGCACGAAAACCCGCTTCTCCAAAAATCCCAGAATGAACAGCCCGAAGATCACAAGCACCGTGGCCATCGCCGCCGGAAACATCAACCCCGCGCCCGCGCACATTCCAATCGCAGCAACCACAAAGATAGTTGCCGCCGTCGTCACTCCCTGAACTCCTGCGCGAAAGTGCAGAATCGAGCCTGCGCCGATGAATCCGATGCCCGCAATGATCTGCGCGGCAATGCGCGTTTGATCCTGTCCACTACCGGCCAGCAATGACGAAAGTATCGTAAACATCGCCGAGCCGAAGCACATAAACATATTCGTGCGCAGTCCCGCCGGACGATGCTTAATCTCCCGCTCCAGACCGATAGCGCCTCCCAGCGCGGCGGCCACCGTCAGTCGAAGCAGCACCGCACCCACCGTGCTGGCCGTTGTGGCCTCCAGAGTTCTATCCAGAAATGGAAGTGAATCGTGCATGGAACCTCGCCATAAAACTGCGGAGGATTGTACATCACAAAAAGGCCACGGCATCATACCGTGGCCTTCCAGTGAAAACCGTTTAGCTACTGACGAGGGCCGCGCGGACCGCGAGGGCCGCGACGGCGGCGGCGACGTGGATCTCCAGCTGCACCGGCGCCTGCACCCGCTACTGCGGGACGAGCGGCGTGCGTGGGAGCCTCATTCGGCGTGTCCTCGCGATTGAAATTCGGATCATCGCCATCATCTTCACCTTCATCGTCAAAGCCGCCTTCGAAGGTAACAGCCGATCCTTCAAGCGACCGTTCCGCTGCCGGAGCAGGTGCTGCTGCAGCTTCCGCCGCAGGAGCCGCTCCTCCGCCCTGAGCTTCCAGCTTTGCGCGCTGTTCCTTCAGGATGGCCTTGCGTGACAACTTGATGCGATTACCTTCGACCGACAGGACCTTGACCAGAACCTGGTCGCCTTCCTTCAGTTCGTCCTTGATGTCCTTGATGCGGTGCTCGGCCACTTCGCTGATGTGCAGCAGACCATCGGTGCCCGGAATAATTTCGACAAACGCGCCGAACTCAGCCAGGCGGGTCACGGTGCCAAGATACGTCCGTCCGATTTCCGGCACAGCCGTAATGTCGCCGATCATCTGCAGAGCCTTTTCAGCGGCAGCAGAGTCGCTCGAAGAAACGCGAACCTGGCCGTTGTCCTCCACGTCGATCTTCACGCCAGTTGCTTCCACAATTCCGCGAATGACCTTTCCGCCCGGTCCGATCAATTCGCGGATCTTGTCGGTAGGAATCATCACGGTGTAGAAGCGCGGAGCGTGCGTGCTGACGTTTTCGCGTCCGGACGTGAGCGATTGTTCCATCTTGTCGAGGATGAAGAGGCGTCCACGCTTGGCCTGTGCGAGCGCTTCACGCATGATCTGGGGCGTAATGCCCATGATCTTGATGTCCATCTGCAGTGCGGTAATGCCCTCACGGGTTCCCGCTACCTTGAAGTCCATGTCGCCGTAGTGATCTTCCGCGCCCGCAATGTCGGTCAGAATGGCGTAATCTTCGCCTTCCTTAACCAACCCCATCGCAACTCCGGCAACCGGCGCGCGTAGAGGCACACCGGCGTCCATCATGCTGAGCGAACCGCCGCAGATCGTCGCCATCGACGATGAGCCGTTCGACTCAAGAATGTCGCTGACCACGCGAATCGCGTAAGGGAAATCATCTTCTTCCGGCAGCACCGCGTTCAACGCGCGCTCTGCCAGTGCTCCGTGACCGATTTCGCGGCGTCCCGCGCCACGCAGAAAGCCAACTTCGCCAACCGAGAACGGCGGGAAGTTGTAATGCAGCATAAAGCGCTTTTTGGTCTCGCCTTCGAAGCGTTCCAGGCGCTGCTTGTCGTCGCTCGTACCGAGCGTGGTAGTGACCAGCGCCTGCGTCTCCCCGCGGGTAAAGACCGCGGAGCCGTGAGTACGCGGCAGCACGCCGACTTCGCTCCAGATCGCACGAATCTGATCGAACGCGCGGCCATCCGGACGGCGCTTGTTCTTCGTCACTTCCTCGCGGAACACAAGCTCGCGAAGCATGTCGAAGTACTTACCGGCCTTGGCCTTCTCTTCGGGCTTGTCGTCCGGAACCTCGGCCTTCACGCTGTCCTTGAGGGCCTTGATCCTGGAGTAGCTGTCGATCTTGGTGTACTTCTCCGTATTGACCGCATCCGCGAGTGCTTCACCGACCTTGGCGCGTAATGCGTCAAGATACTCCTGATCGATCACTGGAGCTTCGAATGCACGCTTTGGCTTCCCGGCTTTCTGCGCAAACTCGCTGATGGTGGCGCAAATCTTCTTGATCTCGCCGTGGCCGAACTCAATTGCATCCACCACGCGGTCTTCATCCACTTCGCCGGCGCCCGCTTCAATCATCACAATGCCTTCGGCAGTGCCGACGACCATGATGTTTACTTTGCTATCGCGCTGTTCGGCGTAGGTGGGATTGATGACGAATTCATCGTTGACCAGGCCCACGCGCACTGCGCCGACCGGACCATTAAATGGAATATCGGAAAGCGCAAGCGCCACTGAGGCGCCGTTGATTCCGGCAACGTCCGGGTCATTTTCGGTATCCGCCGAAAGTACAAACGCGATGACCTGCGTCTCGGAGCGGAAGCCTTCCGGGAAGAGTGGACGAATGGGACGGTCGATCTGACGGCTGGTCAGAACCTCGCGTTCGCTCATTCTTCCTTCGCGCTTTATAAAGCCACCCGGGATGCGTCCGCCGGCGTATGTGTATTCACGATAATCCACGGTGAGTGGAAAGAAGTCGATGCCGACGCGGGGTTCGGCGTTGGCGCAAGCGGTAGCGAGAACAACGGTTTCGCCAATGCGAACAACCGCGGATCCGTGAGCTTGTTTAGCCCAGTGACCGGTCTCGAATGAAATGGTTTTACCGCCGGAGAGTGTAACGCTTGTTTCTTGTTTCATTAATTCCCTTTCGCCAGGGGGCGCGTCCACGATAGGAGCACTCCACCACAGCAAGCGCGAGCAGTACGCGTCAAGCCGCAGTTAAGAATGCGAACAGGAACAGTTCCAGCCGCAACGAGTTTCGCTGGCACTCCCAAGCAGCATGGCCAATGCCGGCGCTGCGACAGGTTGGGAGTACGCTGGCGGACTCTTCTTGCGGAGTGACGCCAGCGGAATACACGCAGAGACTGGCATAACCAGTCACCGGCGGAGGTTTACTTGCGGATACCCACCTTCAGAATTACAGCCTTGTACCGCTCTGTGTCGTACTTCTTCAGATAGTCGAGCAAGCTGCGACGCTTGCTAACCATCATCAGAAGCCCACGACGCGAAGCGTGGTCCTTCTTGTGCGTACGGAAGTGCTCGGTCAACTGACCGATGCGCTCGCTGAGAAGGGCAATCTGGACTTCAGGGCTGCCGGTGTCGGAGGTGTGGGTCTTGTACTTCTCGATGATATTGGTTTTCTGCTCTCGTGCTAACACTGGGAACTGACGCGCTCCTGCTTCTACTGTTTCATTGTTGTAACCACTTCAAAATACCATGTTTACGAAACAAGTGCAAAGTCCGCCACAAGTTGCAGGGCCTCATATTGCGCAAAGCCGGATATCTTGTGCCCCAAGCCTTGTCCACCCGCAACATCTATTCATCCGGCTTTTCCGCGCTCGCGTCGCAAACTTCACGGACAATGATGTGCGTCCTTATAATGCTCCGCCAGTTTCAGAAACTCCGCATGAACCCTGGTGTCCGCACTGAGCTCGGGATGAAACGTAGCCGCAAGCAGCTTTCCTTGCCTGACCAGTACCGGATATCCATCGCGCTCCGCCAACACCTCGACCCCGTCACCAACCCGTTCAATCCTTGGGGCCCGAATGTAAACCTGCTCCAGCGGTCCTCCCGCAAGCTTGGTTGTCCCTTCCAAAATAGCCGAATCGATCTGCCTGCCGTACGCATTGCGCCGAACCGTAACATCCAGCGCCCCGACTCCTTTTTGCGAAGGGTTCTCCACCTCTCGCGCCAGCAAAATGCATCCCGCACACGTCCCAAACGCTGGCTTATTCAGGACGAAGTCGGCCAACTTCCTGAATCCCTTTTCCCCCAGCAGATTCAAAAACACCGACGACTCCCCACCCGGAATAATCAGCCCGTCGATCTCATCCAGTTGTTCAGGTTTCCGCACCAGCACCGGCTCCGCGCCCAGTTCCTCCAGGCGCTTGCGATGTGCATCAAAATCCCCCTGCAGGGCAAGTATCCCAATCTTCAGCATTACTCTAATCTAGCAGCTCCCTCGCGTTCGCATATCGCACAAATAAGAAGCGCAGCCCGCAAGCTGCGCCCATCGATTCTGCTACCCCATTATCCGCATTGATTCTGGTACCCCCGTCCGCATTGATCCTGGTACCCCCCGTCCGGGTTGATTCTGGTGCCCCACGTCCCGCCCGGCTTTATCGGGCTGACGTGGGGTAGTTGCTCTTGCCTTTGCTCTTGCCTTTGCTCTTGCCTTTGCTCTTGCCTTTGCTCTTGCCTTTGCTCTTGCCTTTGCTCTTGCCTTTGCTCTTCCAACCTCGCGAAACCTTGCCAACCTTGCCTTTGCCTTCTTCCTACCAGCCCCGAGTCTGCAGCAAGTCCGCCTCAGCGATCCCCGCCACAGCCAACCCCTTCATCGATCCCGTCATCTGCTCGCTGACTTCCGCCAGCACCTTCGGATCATTGTAGTGAGTCGTGGCAATCACAATCGCCTTTGCCCGCGATACTGCTTCTTGGCGCTCGCTGGGATTATGCAGATCCAGCGGAGTTGCTCCGCCCTTCATGAAAATCCCGCTGCCCACAAACACCGCTTCCGCGCCCAACTGCATCACCAGCGAAGCGTCTGCCGGTGTGGCAATTCCACCCGCGCTGAAGTTCGGCACCGGAAGCTTTCCCGCCTTGGCCACCATGCGAATCAATTCATAGGGAGCCTGGTGCGTCTTCGCCGCCAAGTACAGTTCCTGTTCGGTCATCACCGTGAGTTGCAGCATTTCTTTCACAATTTGCCGCATATGCTTCACCGCATGCACCACGTCTCCCGTACCCGCCTCGCCCTTTGTGCGAATCATGCAAGCGCCTTCGGCAATACGTCTTAGCGCTTCCCCCAGGTTCCGCGCCCCGCAAACGAACGGCGTCTTGAACGCGTGCTTGTCGATGTGATTTTCTTCATCGGCCGGAGTCAGCACCTCGGACTCGTCGATGTAATCCACGCCGAGTTCCTGCAAGATTTGTGCTTCCGCAAAGTGACCAATGCGAGCCTTCGCCATCACTGGAATGTTCACCGTGGCCATGACTTCTTTGATTACCTTGGGCGATGCCATGCGAGCCACGCCGCCCTCGGCCCGGATCATCGCGGGGACACGTTCCAGGGCCATTACAGCGGATGCCCCGGCTTTCTCGGCGATCTCCGCCTGTTCCGCGCTCATCACGTCCATAATGACGCCGCCCTTGAGCATTTCCGCGAGGCCGATCTTCAACCGCAGCCCATTGCCATTCGTGTCCGACATTTGTTTCTCCCGCTACCTGCTGATTTTGTTGAGCTTTGCTCACAGAACGCCAGAGAGTGAACGCGAATCCGCGTGCGCTGAACCTGTGAGTCGATGACGCTTATTCTAGCGCGTTCTGGGAAACCCTGCCCATACTCTCTGCCCCTCAATTCCGCACGAACAAAATCCATCGCCGAAAATATCTCGCTTTTGAAAATTAATTTATTCTTGCTTCGCCAGAGTTTCTGATGCATTGTTGACTCAATTCCAGCACGAAACTATATTTGCTAGTTCTCGTCACCTCCCGGTTCAAGGAGTTAATGTGGCTTCTACCGCTCCAACGACAAGTAGTACCCTGCCCAGGGGCGTTGCCCCTTTACGGGCCGGCACTGGAAATTCGTTCTTATGGCGTCGTCTCCAGTCGCTGACGGGTATCGTGCCCGTAGGCTTGTTTCTGCTCGAACACTTCATTTCCAATGCAGAAGCGACGAACGGCGTAGCTGCTTACAATGCGCAGGTAAAGTTCTTAACTGGTCTTCCCTTCCGCCTGGGACTTGAAATCTTCGGAATATTTATTCCGCTCGCATTTCACGCTCTCTACGGCGTCTATATCTGGTGGCGCGGCGAAAATAACGTCATCGACTATCCCTGGACCGGCAACTGGTTCTACACACTGCAGCGTTATTCCGGAATCCTTGTTTTTGCTTACGTCACCTATCACATCTGGTACATGCGATTCGGTGGAGTTCATCTCGTCGATCACTACGACGCGTCATTCTGGAAGGTTCAAAGCGAACTCTCGCATCCTCTGGCGCTCGCCATCTATGTGGTCGGAATAGTTGCCGCCTCCTGGCACTTCGGATACGGGCTCTTCCTGTTTGCGGCAAAGTGGGGAATCGTCACCGGCGCCAAGGCTCAGAAGCGAGCCCAGGCCGCCGGAATCGGTCTTTCCGTCCTGCTTATCCTTGTGGGACTCTTCACCATCTACGCCTTCGTAGCCAAATTCCCAACCCAGCAACGTAATCCGGCATGGGATCTGCCTGCGGAGAGCTCGGCTCCAGAACAGAGCCGCATTGTTCTTCCCTGTCTTCCAAGCAGCCAGGCAACATAGGAAAGGCTGAAGAGAGAAATTATGGCAACAAAGACTCCTAGAATCATCATCGTCGGCGGCGGACTTGCGGGCCTCTCCGCCGCAATCAAAGTTGCGGAAATGGGCGGCAACGTCGATCTCTTTTCCCTTGTCCCCGTAAAGCGCTCCCATTCGGTATGCGCGCAGGGTGGTATCAACTCGGCCAAGAACCTCAAGGGCGAAGGCGATTCAACCTGGGCTCACTTCGATGACACAGTCTACGGCGGAGACTTCCTGGCCAATCAAGCTCCCGTTAAGGCCATGTGCGAAATGGGGCCGGGAATCATTGAGCTTCTCGACCGCATGGGCGTTCCGTTCAATCGCACTCCGGAAGGATTGCTCGACTTCCGTCGCTTCGGCGGCACGCTCTTCAATCGCACGGCTTTCGCCGGAGCCACCACTGGCCAGCAGCTTTTATATGCTCTCGACGAGCAGGTGCGCCGCTTTGAATCCGAAGGCAAGGTAAAGAAATACGAGTACTGGGAATTTCTCTCCGCCGTGCTCGACTCGCAAAATGTGTGTCGTGGCATCTGTGCCATGGATCTGCGCTCAATGGAGGTTGTAACCTTTCCCGCGGATGCCGTCATCATGGCCACCGGTGGAGTGGGTGCCATATTCGGCAAGTCCACGAATTCCGTGGTCTGCACTGGTTCCGCGCAGAGCGCCCTCTATCAGCAGGGCGCGGCCTACGCCAATGGTGAAATGATTCAGGTGCATCCCACCTGCATTCCCGGCGAAGATAAACTCCGGCTGATGTCCGAGTCGGCGCGCGGCGAAGGTGGCCGCGTCTGGGTTCCCAGAAATCCAAAAGAGACTCGACCCGGTAAAGAGGTACCCGAAGCCGATCGCTGGTACTTCCTAGAAGAGAAGTATCCCAAGTACGGCAACCTGGTGCCGCGCGACATCGCCACCCGCGAAATTCACACCGTAGTGCATGACGATGGCCTCGGCATCGGTGGCCAGCCCATGGTTTATCTGGACCTTTCCCACATCGATCGCGCCACGCTCGATCGCAAGTTGGGCGGAATTCTGGATATCTACGAGAAGTTCATAGGCGACGACCCTCACGAAGTTCCCATGAAGATTTTCCCTGGCATGCACTACACCATGGGTGGCCTCTGGGTCGATAACGATCAGATGACCAACATTCAGGGCCTCTACGCCATAGGCGAGTGTGACTATTCGATCCACGGTGCCAACCGCCTCGGTGCAAATTCCTTGTTGAGCTGCATCTATGCGGGCTTTGTTGCTGGTCCACACTCGGTCAAGTACGCCCAGGGCGCCGGCGCCGCTCCTGGCAATCTCGCCTCCGCCTTTGAGAACGAAAAGAAGCGTCAGGTCGAGTCAAATAACCTGCTGCTGAATAATCAGGGCACGGAAAATCCGTTCAAGCTCTGGCGTGAACTCGGCGAGATCATGTCGAAAAATGTGACCGTCAGGCGCTACAACGACAAACTGCGGGAGACCGACGCCAAAGTGGTAGAGCTTCTTGAGCGCTACCGCAACGTCAATCTCAGCGACAAGTCTATGTGGTCCAATCAGTCGTTCCTCTTCACCCGGCAGCTATACAACATGCTGCAGCTTGCTCGCGTAATCACCCAGGGTGCCTTCCTGCGCAACGAATCGCGCGGATCGCACTACAAGCCCGACTTCCCCGAACGTGATGACGCGAACTTCCTGAAGACCACTAAAGCGTTCTTTGCTCCCGACGCCGACGAGCCGCGCTTCGAGTGGGAACCGGTCGATGTTTCGCTGATCAAGCCGCGTCCAAGACGTTACGACACCAAGTAGCACCGAGATCACGGCTTTCCGCTTCAAGGAGCGGAAAGCCAGAGGGTTTACAAACTCATGGCGAATAAGAGCATACTTTTTAAGATCAAGCGCCAGACGAATGCAACCAGCGAACCCTTCTGGGAGGAGTTCGAAGTCGCATGGAGACCTGGCTTGAATGTGATCTCGTTGTTCATGGAGGTCGCGGTCAATCCTGTGACGCGCGACGGCAAGCCGACAACCCCTATCAACTACGACTCCAACTGCCTGGAGGAAGTCTGCGGCTCCTGCGCCATGCTCATCAATGGCCGGGCTCGCATGGCCTGCTCCGCACTGGTGGACAACCTCGAACAGCCCCTTACCATTGAGCCGTTCTCCAAGTTCCCCGTCATCCGCGATCTCGTCGTCGATCGTTCGGTGCTCTTTGAGAACCTCAAGGCTGTCAAAGCCTGGGTTCCCATCGACGGAACCTACGCTCTCGGCGATGGCCCTCGGATTCTCCCGCAGGTTCAAGAACAGGCCTATCAGCTTTCGCAGTGCATGAGCTGTTGCTGCTGCATGGAAGCCTGTCCCCAGTTCAACGAGAGCACCGGATTTGTCGGAGCCGCCACCATTGCCCAGGCGCGCCTGTTCAACATGCACCCCACGGGTAAGGTGCTGAAGGATGAGCGCCTCGCTGCCCTCATGGGAGACGGCGGCATCCAGGAGTGCGGCTACGCCCAAAACTGTGTTGAGGTCTGCCCGAAAGAAATTCCGCTCACCAAGTCCATCAGCGACGTAGGCGGCGATGTCATGAAGAAGGCAGTTCTCGACTTCTTCCGCCTGTAATCTGGCGAAACTGGTTCGAATCTTCAGCGGGCGGGGGCGGGGAACTTCGGTTTCCCGCCCGTTTCTTACTTGTTTCGCGGGGCGGCAATATTACTGTTGCGTTTCTGGAGAAAACGGTTATACTGAGGTTGATCGAAATCTGGCTAAGTTTGAACGTACGCGATTTTGAGCTGGTACCGCCGAAAACCATCCGCGTTCCACTCTCAGTAGCATCCGATCTTCTCAGCAGGAAATTCAATACAAAAGAAAAAGGTACAACACAGTGGAACAAGGAACAGTGAAGTGGTTTAACGACGCCAAGGGATTTGGATTTATCAGCCGCCAGAACGGCGAAGATGTCTTCGTGCACTTTTCGGCGATTCAGTCGAACGGTTTCCGGAGCCTTCAAGAAGGCCAGGCAGTCCAGTTCAACGTCGTTAAGGGACCCAAGGGGTTCCAGGCAGAGAACGTACAGGTTCTGTAAGCAGATTGCAGATCGATTAACCAAAAGAGCC
>DATLJC010000083.1:0-13846 GCA_035539055.1 Saccharimonadales bacterium (SeqCode)
TGGCCCGATTTAACTTATTCCATGGGTATTGGCGGTACACCGGCATAAGTGACGCACTGGACATTACGAAGGCGGTTGCGCTCGGCTCAGTCGGCTTCGTGATTGTGGAGCGTTTTGTAATCGGCGAGAAGTCTTTTCCAATTTCGATTTATTTCCTCGAAGCCATTCTGACCGCTTCCGCGCTTGGGGCAGTGAGGGTGTTATCGCGCGCAATTCTGCAGGCGGCGAGGAATCACGCCAGAAGCGGCGAGAATAAGACCGTTATAGTGATCGGGGCCGGTTGTGCGGGCGCAATGCTATTGCGCGAATTACCACGCAGCGGCTACACCGCTGTCGCCATGGTAGACGATGATCCAGGAAAGACCGGCGTGAGGTTGCATGGGGTTCCCATCGTCGGCAAAGTCGAAGACCTGCTGTCCATCTCGCAGACCTATTCGCCGGATGAGTTGATGATCGCAATACCCTCTGCGACACGTGGGCAGATGCGCCATATTACGGAATTCTGCCGACAGACGGGTTTGCGTTTTCGCACGATCCCAGGTCTCGCCGACCTGATTCACGGAACAGTAACACCGGATCAATTGCGTGAAGTGAATCTCGAGGATCTACTGGGAAGAGCTCCAGTTGACTTTAAGCTGGATTCGGTTCGTCGAAGTGTCGCTGGAAAAGTGGTGATGGTAACGGGCGCGGCTGGTTCTATAGGTTCTGAACTGTTTCATCAACTGCTCAGGTACTCGCCGGCTAAGCTGATCGCAATAGATCAGGCCGAAACCCCGCTCTTCTATCTTCAACAAGCAAATCTACACGACAAGATGAAGACGGAATACTGCATTGCCGACATCACCGACACGGACAGGATGCGCGAACTCATCGTTAGACATGACGTAAGTGCGATTTTTCACGCGGCCGCATATAAGCACGTGCCACTCGTGGAGGATAATCTGCAGGAGGCAGTGAAGAACAACGTCTTTGGCTTGCTGTCACTGATGGAAGTGGCCGATCGATGTGGGTGCGAAGACTTCCTGCTTATCTCCTCCGATAAGGCCGTGAATCCGACGAGCTTCATGGGCTGCACAAAACGGATCGGCGAACTGATCATTGCTGCGCATCCATTCACGAAAATGCGTTGCCTCTCCGTGCGGTTTGGGAATGTACTGGGCTCGCAGGGAAGCGTAATACCGGTGTTCCAGGAACAGATCAGGTCCCAGCGGCAGATTACGGTGACACATCCGGATATTACGCGCTACTTTATGACAATTCCGGAGGCGGTGTCACTTGTGTTGCAAGCGTTCACAATTGGTTCCAAGGGCGATATCCTGGTATTGGACATGGGAGAACCGATTCGCATCCTGGATATGGCGAAGATGCTCATCGGTCTTTCGGGTATTCCGGGGGACGACGTGAAAATAAAATTCACGGGACTTCGGCCAGGCGAGAAGCTATTCGAGGAGCTGTTTTACGCTTCTGAGCAGCAGTTCAGTACACCTGCCGAAAAGGTTTTCCGTACGCGCGGCAACGTTACAAGTTGGGCAGATCTTGATATGAAATTGAAGTCGCTGGAAGCCGAGATAGCTACAGACGTGTCTTCTCGCATCCGCTCCAAAGTTAAGGAAATAGTCCCGGAGTATGAGTGGGTGCAGACTGAGGATGCTTTCCCTGTAGCGCTGAAACCGGGCCCGCAAAGCTGCGAGATCGTACAACGGCTGCAGAGCGCGACAGACTAAAGCTTTCAGCAATCCGAACGCGCTTTTCTCAAACGCTTAGTACCTGTTCCAGGTCCCCGCAAAGATCATCTGGATTTTCCAACCCTATTGAAGTACGAAAGATGCCGTCGCCTGCAAAGCTACGATAGCTGCTCTCTGCCTGGGTTGTCAGGCTAAAGGATGTTCGCAGCATGTCCCCGGTTGGGATGTAGTAAATCAGGCTGCGCTGCTTTCCAAGTGAGACGGCGTACCTGAACAAGCGGGCTCGTTGTGCGATTTCGCGCGCCACTGGCAATGGGTCGTCTTTCACCTGGAATGTCAGCATCCCGGAAAAGTTCTTCATCTGCCGTCGCGCGAGTTCATGTTGCGGATGCGATGAGAGGCCGGGATATATGACCCGTTTCACCCGTGGATGCGATTCAAGAAACTCCGCAATCTTCATCGCGCTTTCTGCATGCGCGCGCATCCTCAACTCAAGCGTATGCAGACCGCGTCGAATCAGCCAGGCGTTGAACGGGCTCAACGAGCCTCCGAAATGAATTAGCGCATTCCGCCGAAGGTCGGCGAGAGCTGCACGCTTTCCGAGGACCACACCTGCGAGCGCGTCGCCATGCCCGTTCAAATACTTGGTAAGCGAGTGAATCACCCAATCCGCGCCAAGCGCAATGGGACAGGTTGCCACCGGAGTAGCCAGCGTCGAATCCACGGCGAACTCCGCTCCTGCAGCATGAGCAATCTCAGCAACAGCCCTCAAATCCGTTAATCTTAGAATTGGATTGCATGGCGACTCCGCCCACAGCAGGCGTGTGTTTGGGCGAATTGCCGCTTGCACGGAGTCCAAATCCGAGAAATTTGCGACGGTCACTTGTATGCCGAATCCAGGTAAGGTGTCGCGAGCCAATTCTGCGACTCCGGCATAGCAAACATCGCTCAACACAAGGTGATCGCCACTTTTCAGGGTTCCGAGCAACAGTCCGGATGCTGCAGCCATCCCGCTGCCAAAGCACAGCGCATCCTCGGCTTCTTCAAGACTAGCCAGCTTCTTTTCGAGTGCGTTGACGGTAGGAGTCGACCACCGCGCATACAGATATGGATCGTCTTCGCCGAGATCGACTGCCGAGAAACCCGATGTGTCGGGATCTGTTACGAAGTTTGTCGACAAAATAAGCGGAGCTTCCACTGCTTGCGTAGTGGGATCCGGTTCTTCTCCAACATGAATTGCACGAGTGCTCAGCGACAGACTCTTTCTTTCCGACATTGCGATTCTCCGATGACTCCCTGAAATGAGTAAACGCCGAACCGGTTTCTGGCGCAACAGTGGCCGCGCTTGACTCGGATTTCACCTTCACTCTACCCCTGCCCGATTCAAAGCACCCCAGTGCAGTCTCCCGGCATCTATTTACAGCTAAGAAGTTCACTGTTGTGGAACTCTTATGAGCCAATCGACTTTTCGAAGCGAGCGCGCGCCTGTCTTCAAGGGACCTACTTTTCTGATGTGTCCCCCAAAACTGTACGAGGTGGATTACGTCATCAATCCATGGATGGCCTGCAACGTCCATCGCGCGTCACGCGAACAGGCAACAGCCCAGTGGGAGGAGCTGCGCAATGCGCTGGAGAGAATAGCAAAGGTGCTGCTCGTCGAGCCTCAACCTGGCTGGCCTGACATGGTTTTCACCGCCAACGCGGGGCTGGTACGCGACGGAGTAGTAGCAATCAGCAGGTTCTTTCATCCGGAACGGCAAGGCGAGGAGTTGCATTTCCGCAAGTGGTTCGATGACTTAGGATTCACCGTTTGTGACACTCCTGCTTTCGACGCCGAGTCCAACGCGAAAATCGAGTCTCGCTATCCGTATGAGCGCCGCATTCCGGTCAGCGAATCCGACGCGCTGTGTTTTGCCTGTAACGCGATCAACGTAAGCCAGTGGATTCTACTGAATCAAATCAGCAGCGACTTATCCCGCCAGTTGGAATCCCGCGGGTACCATGTCGCGCAACTGCGATTGACGGAGTTTCTGAAGGCTGGCGGCGCTGCCAAGTGCCTGGCCCTGCGCTTGAGCAATATGGATGCGACCCACTCCTCTCTCGCCGCACTATCTTAGGCGAAGGAAGCATTCAGTACTTCGGACAGTCCTTTCAGGTCCTTTATGATGACCTGTCGCGCATCCACCTCCAACAATCCTTCGGCCTGCAATCGTGTCAAGTTGCGCGATACTAATTCGCGCACCGTGCCAAGCTGATTGGCCAATTCCTGATGGCTTGCGGGCAGCAGAAACTCAATACCACGCTCCGTCTTTTTGCCTTCGCTCTGCGCCAGCCTTATCAAAGTTGACACCAGCCGCTGACGGATTGTCGTAAACGAAAGCTCTTCGATAATGCCAACCAATCGTCGCAGTCTGGCACCCACCAAGGCAAGCACCTTCAGCGCAACCTCGGGATGCTCCACACAGAATGCCTGAAAATCCCCGCGCGAAATAAAGGCGATCTCCGTGTTTTCCAGCGCTATGGCTGACGCCGGGTAGGGACCACCGTCAAATACGGGCAGTTCGGCAATTGATTCTCCCGGGCCATCGACAGATAACACCTGCTCCCTCCCCGTTGCCGAAGCCTTGAAGATACGGACCTTGCCAATCGCAATGATCTGAATTCCCTTGCAGGGCTCACCCTCCGAAAACAGCAGCTCTCCTTTACTGAACATTTTTCGCACCGTGCGTGCTGAAAGAAGCTCCAGTTCGGGATCAGAGAGATTCGAAAGCAGTGCCGCCTGTTTTAAGACGCCCGCCAAACTAATGCGTTCCATTTTCATTTGCAGCATTCTATCAGGCGAATACTCTTCACCGCCGAACTGGAGAGCGATCCCGACATTCAGTGCCGGTGCTGTTTGGAAACATCTCTTCGCCAGAAACCCGCATAGCAGATACAGTACTTTTCGGAGAGCGCCACCCATGCCCATGAACTACGAATACATTGCGCTGCCTGATTCGGCGGTTCCCCGCGCAGCCATGCCGGTATTTCAGCATCTGCTGGATACCTACGCCAGCGAGTCCAACAAAGTGATCTCCATATGGCGCTGCTTCGACCTGCCCGACATGTCATTTCGTCCCGATCCGCCATCCCGGCCTGTGATTGACATCATGAAACACCAGCTACTCTCCGAGCGCCGTTTCTTTGCTGAATTCATGGGATTGCCCGAACCTCCCCCCTCGCTACTCTTGCCCGCCAGTGATATTCCGCAGGAGTACTGGACGCGAATGCAGCAACTGGCTCAGTTGCGTCTCGGGCATCTTGCCGTCAAGAACGAAGCCTGGTGGCTCGAAGAAGTGCCGTTTTTCGATGTTGTCCGTCAGCGCATCTGGATATTCTGGCGGCGAGTTCTTCACACTTGCCATCACCGCACTCAACTCACGGTCTATCTGCGATTGATGAACAAGGCTGTTCCTCCGACCTATCGACCAACGTCAGACGTTTCATGGGAAGGCGCCGACCCCACGCAGACCATTGAGGCAGCCGGCCGCAAGACACGGATATAAGTAATCCCGTCTTCAGCGGCGTCGCGAAGATTGTTTCCGTCGTGCCTGGGAAATCATCCCGAGCCGCAGTGCCGCTGCCGCTCCCGCAAAGCGCACTGCGTCCTTATCATCGTCCAGGGAACCGTAGGCTGTCGCCATCAAGGCCGGATCGCCACGATGCGCTATAGCATCCAGGGCCGCCACCCGAACTATCCAACTCTTGTCCAGCGCGGCTTCCTTCAGGGCTTTAGCGCTACGCGGGTCCGGATCTTTAGCCAGAGCTTTAGCCGCTGCCGCGCGTACGGGAGAGGTGTCATCCTTCCTCATTTCCATTACGGCATTAAATCCGATTCCGCCAAAAGGTATAAAGCCGATACCTTGCTGAACGCCCAAAAGCGCCAGCTTCTTTGGATCTTTCAGCATCTTCTCCTGACCTTCCAGCAACCTCTTCCCGCTTTTGCGTTCTCCCGTCAGCACTGCGTAATAAACCCGGTACGCCGTAGGATCCTGCAAAGTCCTCAGCGAATTTGCCGAGGCCATAACGACCAAAATTTCCTCGTCGTCCATCGCCAGCCGCAGTTTACGAATTGAGCGCTTCGAATGCATTTCCCCCAGCGCAAAAGCGGCGGAAGCGCGGACTTCTGCTTTCTCGTCGCCCAAAGCTGTTTCAGCGAGATTGAGCGCCACGGGGTTGTTGGGTAATAACGCAAGTACTCGGGTAGCCATCGCTCGCTTTTCGCTATTGTGATCACCCAGACCCTCTTTCAGAATTCTCCACGCCTTTTGTGGGGAATCATTCGGTTCCGCTGGGCGTGCCGCAATGCTTTCCTTGGGATGTTCCGTTGGGACTTCCACCGCCTGTTCCGCGGGATGCTCCACAGTGGGTTCCGCCGCCTTTCCCAAGGGCTGCTCGACTTTGTTTTGGGCGGGCTGAGGTGTCTGGTTCTGCGGGTGAGTGTCGGACTGTTGAGTCGCGGTCGAAATCGTCGCAAACGTCAGCAGCATGACGAACAAACGTGCCCTAGACCCGAACGCAACAGACCGGAAAGCGAAAACCATCAGGTAACTCCCTTGTTCTTACTCCTTTCACAGAGTCAACTCTCACGTCCGGAGATGTACCGGCAAGCATGTTTCGCTGTTTTAAAGTGATGAAATGGAACATTGTAGTCGCGCAATCTGCCTTTTCGCCCGCTCCGCTTCCTCAAAGTGGTTGATTCTGTTCTCGCCCTGGCTCCTTTCGGACAGCACTGATGATAAGCTCACTCTTTAAACCGCCACCTGGGGGATACTGGAGCGCGCGTTGAAACGTTCTTACCTTCATTTAGGGGCCGTGGTGGCCGTGGTTGGATCGGCATTTCTGCTGAGGGCTGCCCTTGTCCGGTATTTCGGTGTTGAACTTCCGCAATTCCTCCCGTTCTATCCAGCCGTAATGTTCGTAGCGCTCATCGGTGGAC
The DNA here is from genome assembly GCA_035539055.1 of Saccharimonadales bacterium (SeqCode). Taxonomy (GTDB): domain Bacteria; phylum Acidobacteriota; class Terriglobia; order Terriglobales; family Acidobacteriaceae; genus TOLSYN. The sequence continues at coordinate 6,664 of DATLJC010000083.1, forward strand.
TCTGGGCAGGACTGCTGGCCACCATATTCGCTTCGCTGTTGGCTGATTACTGGATATTCGGTCCGATTGGGCATTTCTCAATTGCCCGCACCTCCGACATTCTGGCCCTGATCTTCTTTTTCTCCATGGGCGTGCTCCCCAGCATCATTTTCAGGCGTTATCGCCAGAACTATCAGAGCCTGGCCGATTGCCGCGAGCAGCAAGATCTCCGAGAGATGCAGGAAAAGCTGCGCCAGAGCCAGGAGGAGTTTGAAACCGTGGCCGACGCGCTCCAGCAGTTAACCTGGATGGCAAATCCTGACGGCTATGTCTTCTGGTTCAATCAGCGCTGGCATGACTTCACCGGAATCTCGCCCGAGCAGGCGCAGGGATGGGGATGGCAAGCAGCCCACGATCCGGAGATGTTGCCGAAGGTTCTTGAATCGTGGAAGACTTCAATCGCCACCGGCGAGCCTTTCGAAATGGTTCACCCTCTTCGTAGCGCCAACGGAAGTTTTTGTACTTTCCTCAGCCGCGCCACGCCAATAAAAGATCGAGAAGGGAAAGTAGTCCGCTGGTTTGGCGCCAATACCGATATCGCCAATCAGCGCAGGACCGAAAAAGGTCTGCTTGCCAGCGAAGCCAAATTGCAGGGCATCATTGCCTCCGCGATGGATGCCATAATTTCCGTAGATGAGCAACTGCACATCGTCGTCTTCAACCGCGCCGCCGAAGCTGTCTTCCAGTGTCCGGCGTCGGAGGCAATCGGTTCTACGATTGACCGCTTTATCCCCGCCAGTTTGCGCGATCTTCATCGCGAACACATGCGCCGCTTTGGACAGGAGGGTGTAACGGCTCGTTCCATGCAATCGCCCGGCATATTGACAGCGGTTCGCGCCAATGGGCAGGAATTTCCGATTGAAGCTACCCTTTCCCTGGTGCGTACCGAAGGGGGAAAGCTCTACACGGTGATTCTCCGCGACATCACCGAGCGCAAGCAATCGGAGCAAGCCCTGCGCCAAAGCGAGGCCCAGTTCCGTATCTTTGCCGACTCCATCCCGCAGTTGTGCTGGATGGCCGGTGCCGACGGCTCCGTTTTTTGGTACAACGAGCGCTGGTACGAATACACCGGCACCATCCCCGAACTTATGCGCGGCTGGGGCTGGCAAGCCGTCCACGATCCGGAGACTCTGCCCCAGGTTCTGGAACGCTGGCGGCTTTCCATCTCGACCGGAGATCCCTTGGACATGGTGTTCCCCATGCGCGGTGCCGATGGCGTTTTTCGTCCTTTTCTCACACGAGTCAGGCCATTTCGCGACGAGACTGGCAAGGTCGTGCGCTGGTTCGGGACTAGCACGGACATCAGTGAGCAGAAGCAGGTCGAATTGGAGTTACGCAAGGCGAACGCTCGCCTCGATCTCGCCGTGGAAGTGGCAAGCCTGGGCGAATGGGAGGTGGACATGAAATCCCAAACTGGCATGTGCTCCTCCCGCCATGCTGAGATTTTCGGCTACCCGCCATCGGAACGCGATTGGAACTCCCAGAAGTTTTTCGACCATTTGCTGCCACAGAGCCGCGCCGAGGTGGAAGCTTTGATTAAGGCCGCAAAACCTGATGGACCATGTGACTTCGAAACGCAAATTCTTCGGCTTGACGGCGAGGTGCGCTGGGTGTGGGTTCGGGGTCGCTTTCTGCAGGACGCCGCCGGCCAACCGACGCGCGCCTTCGGAACCATCATGGACATCACCGAGCGTAAGTTGGCCGAGAAGGCACTCTTGCGCAGCGAGAAACTGGCCTCCGTGGGACGCATGGCCGCCAGCATCGCCCACGAAATCAATAACCCGCTCGAAGCCACGACCAACGCATTGTTCATCGCCATGACCGTTCCGGACTTGCCGAACGTCGCGCGCGAGTACCTCGAGATGGCCGATGCCGAATTGAAGCGGATTGCCTACATCACCCGGCAGTCGCTAGGCTTCTATCGCGAGTCCAATGCCCCGTCGCGGATTGCGGTCACCAGTGTGTTGGAGTCTGCAATTGATTTGCTCAAGAGCAAAATCAGCAAGAAACGCGCCACCATCGAGAAGCAATGGACTGACGAAATTGAGATCATCGCCATTGCCGGCGAACTCCGTCAGGTCTTCTCCAACCTGCTCGTGAACAGCCTTGACGCCATGGCCGACGGCGGCACCATCAAGCTGCGAGTATCCACCGGCGGATCGTTCAAGGATGGCCGTCATCGTGTCCGCATCACCATAGCCGATAACGGCCAAGGTATCTCCGCCCACTCACGAGCACACCTCTTCGAACCGTTCTACACCACCAAGGGCACGGTCGGCACCGGCCTGGGCCTCTGGGTCAGCAAGCAAATCATAGACAAACACGATGGCGCCATTCACGTGCGCTCCCGCTTTGGCGGCTCAAATTCTGGAACCGTGTTCTCCATCCTCCTGCCCGCCGAGCCCGTAGCCGTCGTGCAGCGCAGCAGCACCGCCTGCACCTAGTACCGCGTGGATGCGCAGCGGCGGTATGCCGTAGTCTTCCGAGATCCTTATTTCTTTTCCAATTCATTCAGCGCCGCCAGTACCTGTGCGCTGTGCTCCGCTGGCTTCACGTCTTCAAACACGCGCGCCACTTTTCCGTCCGGCGATATGAGGAAAGTATTGCGCGCCGCATAAGTAAAGCCCATCTCTGTCAAAGTTCCATACTCCTTTGAGACGTTGTGATCGGTATCCGCCAGCAATTTGAAGCTCAGTCCTTCCTTCACGCAAAACTGCTTGTGCGAGTTCGGATCATCCAGGCTCACGCCCACAATGACAGCGTTGTGCTTTTCATATTGCGCCAGATCGCGTTGGAAATTGTGAGCTTCCAACGTGCAGCCGCTCGTAAAGTCCTTTGGATAGAAGTAGAGCACCACCCACTTTCCGCGAAGACTCTGCAGGCTCACCGGTTTTCCTTCCTGCGACATCAACGTGAAAGGCGGTGCTTCCGAGCCGGGTTTGGGATGCGCCGCAAACAGCAACACGGGCACCAGCACCGCTGCGGCGCATAACAGTGACAGCGAAAAGTTCTTTGACATGGTTCCTCCAGGCAAGGCCCAGCCTGCGTGCAGTGAAATGCGATTCCAGCTAGGGCTCGCAATGTTGGATGCCGGAACTGCCTTTCAAGCATCAACAGCCATCCTCGGCACCGTCCCAGATGGCCACCCACGCAAGGCCAGGGTTGACATTTCAGCTCGCTTCCATCAAAATCTAGGGAAATGAATTTCCAGAGCACAAACCCGCAACCGCAGCAGCCGCGACCGTCGGTCGAAGGCCCGTGTGCGTGGAGAGAGCTACAATACTCGTAAGTTTTAAGCACTCATCTCCAGGCCCGCAGGCAAATAGCCGCGGGCTTTTTTTTACTCCGGTTTAACCGCACAGATTTCTGATTTCCCGTTCCAAATCCGGCACCTGTGCATCATGAAAAGGGACTCAGTGAACTCATTCAGCGAAGAAGTCACTCTCGAAGGCCACATCATCGATTCATGGACGCTCCCCCGCGCCTTTGACACCATCATGGATATGGGTGGCACGTTCGATGTTCAGGAGATTCAGGTCGGCCGCGCCAAGGACGAAGTCTCTTTTGCTCGTCTCAAGATACAAGCCACCACGGAAAAGAAACTGGAAGCCATCCTCCTCGCGCTTCAGACCTACGGCGCCGTGCTCGCCTCGCGTGATGACGTTTCCTATCTGCCCGCTCCTGCCAATGGCGTTCTGCCGCCTGAGTTCTACTCCACCACTCACCTGCCCACGCAAGTGCGCCTCAATGGCCGCTGGGTTAACGTGCAGAATACCGAGATGGATCTCGCCATCGTCGTCAGCCCCGCCTATTCCGAAGCGCGCATGATACCCTCGTCCGCCGTCTGCCAAGGCGAACTCGTCGTTGTCGGACACGAAGGCATCCGCATCCTGCCTCCGCAGCGATCGCGTGAGCGCGAAGTCTTCAGCTTCATGGGCAGCAACGTTTCCTCCGAGCATCCCAAGCGCCTCGTCATCGAAGAGATTGCCAAACAGATGCGCGAAACCCGGGCCCACGGCGGCAAAATCCTCATCGTCGCCGGACCCGCCATCGTCCACAGCGGCGCCGGGCCGTACCTCGCCAAGATGATTCGCGACGGCTACGTGCAGGTCCTCTTCGGAGGCAACGCCATCGCCACGCACGACGTCGAGAGCATCCTCTTCGGCACCTCGCTCGGAGTCTGTCTCCACAACGGCCGTCCCGTCCCTGGCGGACATCGCAACCACATGGCCGCCATCAACGCTGTCCGCACCGTCGGATCGCTGCGCAACGCCGTCGAGAGCGGAGTCCTCAAAGAGGGCATCATGTACGAGTGCATCAAAAACAACGTCGAACTCGTCCTCGCCGGATCCGTCCGCGACGACGGTCCCATGCCCGACGTCATCACCGACACCGCCAAGGCTCAGGTCGCCATGCGCAAAGCCATCGAAGGCGTAGAGATGGCGCTCATGATCTCCACCATGCTGCACTCCATCGCCACCGGAAACATGCTGCAAGCCTCGGTCAAAGTAGTAGCCGTCGATATCAATCCTGCCGTAGTCACCAAGCTCGCCGATCGCGGAACCTTCCAAGCGCTAGGTCTGGTCACCGACGCCGAGTTGTTCGTTCGCGAACTAGCCAGCGCCATCGAAGCCGGTGAAAAACAGGAAGCTCCCGAACTCCTCGAAACCGAAACTATGTAGGTTTGAAGTGCGAGCCAAACGACGGCCCCTCCACGGGGCCGTTTTCAACGCGCATTTGTTCTCACACCTCTTAAGAGAAAACCGCTGGTGCCCCAGATTCGCGCCCCGGCTTTTTGGGGCGATAACCTGGGAAACCCAAACCCACCACCCCACGGCTCTTGCCTTTGCTCATTATCGAATAACGTGGACGTCTTTCAAATTCCATGCCAACTGTGTCCCGCCATCATCCTCAAGAACCACGGCACGAACATCGCCAGCGCCGACACGGTCATTCCCGCCACCGCCATTGCCAGCGATGCCGTCGAAGCCTGTAAATCATGTTCTTTCAGCAACCGCGCCGTGCCAAATCCATGCGACGAAGTTCCCATCGCTACGCCCATCGCAAGATCGTGCTTCACTCCGCAAAATCGTAGAATTTCCGGTCCTGCAAGGTTTCCAATCACTCCCGCCACCAGCGCCATCGCTGCCGCAATCTCCGGCAGCCCATGCAACTGGCGCGCAATCTCCATCGCAATCGGAGTAGTCACCGACTTCGGCACCGCACTCGCGACGAATTCCTTCGGAGCGCCCATCAGCGCTGCGCAAACTCCTGCCGTAATCATTCCCACCGCCGAGCCAACGCCAATCGCCACCGACAGCGGCACCGCAGACTTGCTCAGTTTCTTGCCGTTCTTGTACACCGGAACGCCCAGGGCAATCACCGCCGGACCCAGCAGATATGTAATCGTGTCCCCGCCGATTGCGTAGTTTTCCAGCGGAATATGCATCAGCTTGACCGTCAGCATCAGTCCAACGCAGGTCGTGACCAGCGGGTGCGCCCAGTGCAACTTCTTATGCACCAGCAGCCCCGCCGCATAAAACATAATTGTCAGGCTTGCCCCAAATACAGGAGACGCGGTGAAGTTGTTCATTCCGCCTCCGCGCCTTTTCTGTGCAGCAGAAAATCAGCTACCAGCCCCGTCGTCACCATCACTGCAATCGTGCTCACCAGTATGCTGACCGCCAGCGCCGCCCAGTTGGCCTTGATCATCGGAGCCAGTCGCATCGTCAACACCGTCATCGGCACAAAGAACAGCAGCATGTGCTTCAGTAGGAAACTCGAAGTTGACTCCACCCACTCCACCTGGACCCATCCCAGGAACAGGGAAGCCGTAAACATCACCAGCCCCACCACTGCTCCCGGCATCGGAACGCCGAGCGCATGCACCGCCGCCCCGGCAAATTGAAACGCACTCAAAATCGCAAAACCCCGCATGATTTCTAGCTAGCAAGCTTTTCACCCCGCCCTTATCACACTTTCCTATAGCCCCTATAGAACAATTTGTCCGCAACTCCCGCGCAATTCTTGAATCTGGCGCTCTCCTTCCCGCGCTGTTTTATAATGAATTGTCTGTATTCCGAGGAGCGCACAAAATGCCCATGAAGCCCACTGAGAAAATCTGGCACAACGGTAAACTGATCAACTGGGATGACGCCAAAATTCACGTCATGGCGCACGTTGTGAACTACGGGTCTTCCGTATTCGAGGGCGTTCGCTGCTACGAACTGCCAACCGGCCCCGCCATCTTCCGCGCGCAGGAACACATGCAGCGCCTGCTGGATTCCGCGAAGATCTACCGCATCCCCGTCACCTATTCCTGCCAGGAACTCGTTGACGCCATGGTCGATACCATCGCCGCCAACGGCGTGTGGCCCTGCTACATCCGTCCGCTGATCGTTCGCGGCTACGGCGAAATCGGAGTCAATCCCATTGGCGTGCCCACCGAGTGCTACGTCGCCAACTATCCCTGGGGCAAGTACCTCGGAGGTACCGAAGACGTAGGCGTCGATGTTTGCGTCTCCACCTGGACCCGCCTTGCGCCCAACACCCTGCCCTCCATGGCCAAGGCTGGCGCCAACTACATGAACTCCCAGCTCATCAAGATGGAAGCGGTCCTCAACGGCTACGTCGAAGGCATCGCCCTCGATGTCAACGGATACGTCAGCGAAGGTTCCGGCGAAAACATTTTCCTTGTCCGCAACGGCAAACTCATCACTCCGCCGCTCGGCAACTCGGTTCTTTCTGGAATCACCCGCGACTCTGTCCTGCGCGTAGCCGAAGATCTCAGCATCCCGGTCGTCGAGCAGATTGTTCCTCGCGAGCTTCTCTATCTTGCCGACGAAGTCTTCTTCACCGGCACCGCCGCCGAAGTCACCCCTATCCGCTCGGTCGATAAGATCACGGTTGGCGATGGCCAGGTCGGCCCCGTCACCAAGGCAATCCGCCACGAACTGTTCAGCATCTTCGACGGCAGCAAGCCCGACCGCTACAACTGGCTCACTCCCGTTCCCGTCCGCCAAAAGGTCGGCGCCTAAGCTGAAGTGAAATGGTTCTGCTGAACTCTTTCGGTGCCCCAGGTTCCGCGCCGCGTTTTTTGCGGCGCTAACCTGGGGTTTTTGACTTTGCTTTTGCTCCTGTCTCC
>DATLJC010000084.1:0-34345 GCA_035539055.1 Saccharimonadales bacterium (SeqCode)
CCACCGGAAGTGATCAGCGAGTGATGTTTCCAGAGTCTTGGTCCTCAAACTTAACTCTGGTGGCAATCCAGGCGGCGCTTGCGCACCGCTCAGGAAAATCTCGCCTTGACAACGCCTTCGTTCTTATCGATGGGGCACCCGGCGCCCACGTAGGCTTCGGATGTTGCGATATGGGCGCACTCAGGCACGGAATCTCGTCGCGCTGCGGGCTTTTGCTTTGGCGGCTTCTTCTTCCCGGTTCTTTGGAGTTGCGTTGGTTTCGAGGGTGCGGAGAAGGCGCACGGAGGTGGCGGCTACTTCGTCGATGGCGGCGAGGAAAGCGGGCTCGTTGACCTTCGATGGTTTGCTGAAGCCGCTGATTTTGCGCACGTATTGCAACGACGCGGCTCGAATCTCTTCGTTGGTAGCGGGAGGGTCGAAGTTGAAAAGCTCGCGGATGTTGCGGCACATTTTCTGATACCTCCACTGCACGGGATTTGCAGGTATTGCGCCAACTTGTCGTGTCAGAGCTTTGATGCGTGGGCGAAGATAGAGGCAAAGTCAACTACCCCACGTCAGCCCGGAAAAGCACCGGGCGGGACGTGATGGGACACCCGGGGATTACCTGGGGATTTGTGAGTTAGACATATCCAATACATCATCTACATCATCGCAATAGAGCTTCGATGCGGCGGGCGTGGACCATTTGTTCGCAGGGGGACCAGGCGAAGATGGTGAAGCGTCCGTCTTGCGAGGCGACGAGGGCCATGGAGTCGGGCTGGTCTTGCGCGAACTGTGCGGCGGACAGGTGACGCGTGCCGCCGAGTTGCGTGGGATGCACGATTTCAGGTGCCGATCCGGCTACGGGCTCGGTGATGACTACCTGTTCGACGCGGGTGCCTTCGGGATGGCGGCCGATCTTCGCGCCGAAGGCAATCAGCTGATAGGAGTCGCTCATCACGGTGGCGCCGTCGACGGCAGTGAGTCCGGCGATGGAATCAACGGTGCGGCGCAGAGCGTTTTTCCAGGCAGAGTCTTTCACGGCGGAGCCTTTGTGGAGCAGGTCGGGAAGTCCCAGGAATGGCGGCGACACCGCATACTGAACGGGCGGAACGATAGAGTCTCGCCAGCGTTCTCCGGCGCAGGGAACGACGAGCAGAGAGCCTCCACGGCCATGTAGGCGCATGGAGATGGCGAGTTGCAGAAGGACGTTCTGGTCGTCGCTTGGAATTTCTTCACCGAAGCCGAGCATGGTGCGGACCATCGGCAGACAGTCGGGCAGGTTCATGGCGTCTTCGCTGAGGACCTTGATGAGGTCGCCTTCGAGCACTGCGACGTTGGCGAATTTTCCGGTTTCCTTGCCCCGGCTCTCCTTGATGACCAGCAAGCCGGGCGATGTAACTTCGAGAACAAAGCAGTGCTTGGGAATGCGGGTGACCGTGCCCCAGACCTGCAACTCGCCTTCGCGACGCCAGACGCCGAGGTGTACGCCGGGGCGCTCGACGGCGGGAGCGAGTTTGGCGAGCGCGTCGGGAGCAAAAGGTATGGGTTGCGCAAAGCGCAGGGGATGGAGGGCTCCGTCGGGATCGAGGAAGGCCGCGGAGATGGTGGGGACGTAGCCCTCCTCACGGCGCAGGCTGGCCCAGAAGGCGGCGTCGATCATGCCTTCGATGTCGGCGATCTCGGGACGGTGTGGCGATTCAGGCAGCCCATCGTTTTCGGCGAGCCCGCGCATAAAGCGGGGGTAGATGAGCTCGGAAACCTTTCGGGCAACCGGGTATGCTGGCCAGTCTCTCACTTTCATCTCTCAATTCTCTCTCGTATTGCAGGGGAGGCGCTGAAGTTTCGATTGCGCCATCACCGTCCACAATCCTATAACGTCGGGGTGCTTCTACACTGATTGCGGGAAAGCGTCCGGGGACTCAACTTTGGTCTGAGTTGTGGGATGGGACTCAATCCCGCCGGGGCCAGGAGAAAAGAACGGGGCGGGGATTCTTCGCTGCGCTCAGAAAGGCCCTCGATCTTTCTATTACCTATTTTACTTATTCCTTTACTCTTTCACTTTGCGCCTACTCTGCACGGCGACTATCCGGGGAGCACTGCGGGTAACAGGATTTGACTTTCGGAGTTGCTCGCACCGAATGGCTATGAGCTGGTAGAGATCGTCGACGCGTTCGACATCGCGGAATACAGGAACATCTTCTTCGATGCTCATACCATCCCAGGCTCCCCAGCCGGTGCCACGGCCGGACCACGCAGAAGCCATTGGGGCAAAATGAAGTGTTCCGATGGTATCGGATACGCCATCTTTCACCAGTGAAGGTAAATCATCGAGCTTGGCGGACGAAATTTTTCTGTTCCAGCCATTCTGGACAACCAGCGCTCTATAGTCCGTCAGGGCATAGAAGGTTCGCTGCTTCTTCCAGGCGGTCACGAGAAACCGTCCCCAAACGATGTATTGGCCGATGACGACGAAGGGTATGCCCCAGAGTACGAAGAACCAGGGAGCAAGATGCGCAACCCGGCTGTGCATGCCAATGGCCATCGTCTCCCAGAAGATAGCGAAGCCTCCCCAGAGCAGGCTGAACGGAACAAGAAGAATATCTTCTCGGTGAAAGAGGACGGAGGCATCGGGGCGACCAGCCCAAAGTACCGTCTCGTCGGGCACTAGCTCCGATTGCACGGCATCGAAGGCTGCCTGCTCGATTTCGGGCATTTGTGGAATGTAGGGCAAACAGCAAAGCAAGTCCACACAATTTACCTACCGATCGAAGTTTCTCGGCAGCCCGGGTGATTCCCAAAGACAACTCTGCATCTAATCGGCGTCGGGCCTCGTGGGGAGGCCTGCAACGAGAAATATGAACAAGGTTTTTGCGAACGCCGAAGAAGCGATAAGGATTGAGCGCGGCTACCCCAGGATTTGGGTGAGAAGGAAGCGGACGATCAGGAATCCGGCTCCGACGAGCCCGAGAGTGACGCCGATGAGTAGCGTGGTGTAGAAGACCTCTTTGCCCGGCGCGGGCGGAGTAACGCCGAGGTACATGGCAAAGAAGTTGTACACCCAGGTCTGAAAGAGGTTACGTTGGGGTTCGGCCGTAGTCATGTTCGCGCCCTCTCGATCATCATAGCCGCGCGGAGTACTGGAGGCGAGGATTTCCGCGCGGAGCGATCCGCGCGGAGTCCCCACATATGCCAACAACGGGCATATGTGGGCCACCTGGGAGATTTCCGCGCGGCGATAAATCTCAGATGGCGACTTTGCGCGCGAGGCGTTTGAGGAGCCATCCGCAGGCCATACCCATGAGCACGTAGCCGATGAGTTCGGTGACGATGGCGGCGCCGGTGTAGTTGGCGGGAAGCCATACCAGTTCCAGTAGGAAACGTTGGTGGCAGTGGCAGCACAGATTCCGACGGCGAAGCCGACATAGGCTCCGGAGGCGACGGTGTGGGAGGCGAGCAGGGCGAGGATCATGGCCAGTGCAAGACCTTGAAGGATGTTGTTCAGTAACTCGGCGGTCAGTTGGCCGCCTGTCATCATGGCTCCGCCGACGGGGCGATAAACGAGGATTCCGACGGGGCCGGCTGCGTATTTGCTGAGGTAAGCAGGCATGGCTGCCTGGCGCTGGGCGCGAGGCGCATCAAAGGGAACTCCCATGCCGGGAAAGAAATAGAAGCCTGCGTCGGGGATGTTGGCCTTGAGGGTATCGGTAACGGCTTTTTCGGAGTTCAGTTGGCCGATGCCCGCATACCCAAGCGGTGTCGCCATATGCGCGATGGTGAGCCACAGAAATAAGACGATGCCGCCGAGCACTCCCGCAAGTACCACACGTAGCTTGATCATTTGAACCCCTTTCGAGGGCCAAGCGTAGCTGAAAATTATGAGGAGCGCCAGCAGATTTGATTTGAGGCGACACGCGAAAAACAGAATTTAATTTCAATGAATGTTGATGATTTCGCGTATTGAGCGAGCGGCGGTTCATGATACTTGCTACCATGCGAGGTTGCGTTTTTTGGTGTAGTTTTCGTGTTCGGAGAACGTAATACCGTCATGGACGGGAGATAGCTGGTGCCTCACAGAATTGTTTGCTCGGGAGAGATGGCGGATCGTACTCGGAAGCATGCGTGGGAAGCCACGCCTCTGGGCTCCATCGAGGGCTGGCCCTACGAGCTGGTATCGACGGTCAATCTGCTGCTGGCGTCAAAGTTTCCGATGTTTCTGTGGTGGGGACCGGAGCTGATTCAGTTCTACAACGATGCGTATCGGCCCAGTATGGGAGAGGACAAGCATCCTCGCGCCCTGGGGCAGCGGGGCAAGGAATGCTGGGAGGAGATCTGGCCGATCATTGGTCCTGAAATCGACCGCGTGAGGCGCTTGGGCGAAGCGATCTGGAATGTGAATAAGCTGGTGCCGATCTTCCGCAATGGATCGATCGAGGAAGTTTTCTGGACGTACTCCTACAGTCCGGTGCGCGATGGCGATGGGCTGGTTAACGGTGTGCTGGTCACCTGCCATGAGACGACGGAGCAAGTGGTGAACGAGAGACGCCTGCGGACTCTGCTCGCAATCGAAAGAGAAGTCGGAGCGGCGGAATCATTGGACCAGCTTGCGAACCAGATTGTGCAGACACTGGCGAGCAATCGGGCGGACATTCCGTTTGCGGCGCTTTATTGCGTGGACGATGGCAAGACACGGTTAGTGGGCCAGACAGGTCTGGAGCGCGATGCCCTGGAAATGGCTGAACAGTTGCCGATCATGGAAGTAGCACGAAGCAAGCAGCCGAAGCTGGTAGATGACATGCGGGAGCGCGCGGGAGGATTGATTTGCGAGCCCTGGCCGGAAGAGATCAAAGCAGCCTTCATCCAACCGTCGGGATCGATTCTTCAATTGCAATATGTGCTGGTGCTTGGCACGAGCCCGCGACTTACATTTGACAGCAATTATGCGAGCTTCTTTCAGTTGGCCGGAAACAGAATTTGCGGATTGATTGAGAGCGAAGGGCACCAGGAGGAGCGCAGATTGGTCGAATCGCAACGCAAGCAGCTATTTGAGACGGTGGATGAACAACATGAACTACTGGCGAATATCGTTAATAACGCTCCGGCCGGAATTATCGTGCTGGATAGTGAACTGCGAGTGAAGTGGTGTAACCCGTATTTTGTCACTCTCCTGGATGCGCAGTGGAACATCGAAAACCTGATTGGAGAGAAACTTTTTGACGCGGTGCCGCGCGCGGAAGAGATCATCCGAATTCTGGAGCGTGTGCGGGGTACGCATGAGCCCTTTGTCAGCACGGAGTACGAGCACGTGGGGTTCGCGCGGGGTGTTACTTACTGGCGCTGGTCCGTCATACAACTGGCGACTGGCGATATCCTGGTCGTATCCTCCGAGGTTACCGAGCAGGTGGTGGCGCGACGGAAGCTGGAGAGGGTTGGCGAACGGTTACACCTGGCGCAGCGAGCCGCGCGGCTTGGCATGTATCACTGGCACCCGCCAAGCGGAAATGTCGAGTGGTCCCCGGAGTTTTGTGAGGTGGCGGGGTTTAGTGTCGATCAAAGGGCGGATTGGGGTTTCTATCTCTCGCAAGTTCATTCCAATGATCGGGAGCGATTGCGGCGGGAACTGCTGGATACGATGGAGGCGCAAAACGAACTGCTGCAGATTCATGATCACCGGCTGGTCGATGCGCAGGGGCGCGAGCGTTGGGTCGCGCTGACCGGGCACATTCATCGTGACGCCTCTGGAGCGGTGGAGCGAATTGTCGGCAGCGGGGCCGACATCACTCAGCGGAAGAACGCGGAAAAAGAGCTGAAAGAGAGCAGGAAGGAAGTTCAGCAACAGTGGGCCGAGTTGGAGGCGCTCTATCGCACTGCGCCTATCGGACTGGCACTGTTTGATCCGGTAGAGTTTCGTTATCTGCGCCTAAACAGGCGGCAGGCGGAAATGACGGGACTTCCGCCGGAAAAGATTCTCGGTAAGACTCTGACTGAGGTTGCGCCGATTAAAGGACTGCGAGAGATGCTGGAGAGGGTCGCGCAGGGCATGCCGGTCATTAACGAGTTGCTGGAAGGCGAGTTGCCGATGAATCCCGGAGAGCATCGCTATTGGACGGTGAATTATCTTCCGGTGTATGACGCAGACGGTTCGATCCAGGCAATTTCAGCGGCTTCGCTTGAGATTACCGCGCAGAAGCGGGCGGAGCTGGCGCTGATCCAGAGCGAAAAAATCGCCGCCGTGGGACGGCTGGCGAGTTCGATTTCGCACGAGATCAATAATCCATTGGAAGCGGTCACGAATTTGCTCTACCTGCTAAGGCACGAGAATCTATCGCGGGCAGGCCGGGAATATCTTGAGTCAGCCGAGCAGGAACTGGCACGCGTTTCACAGATCGCCACGCATACGCTGCGTTTTCATCGGCAATCGACGAAGGCGATGGAAACCGGAGCGGCAGAGATGCTTGAGCCAATTGTGATGCTGCACATGAGCCGTATGAACAGTTCGGGGATCAAGGTGGAAAAGGAGTACCGGACCGATTCGAAAGTTGTCTGCTTCGATGGAGAGATTCGGCAGGTGCTGAATAACCTGGTCGGAAACGCAGTGGATGCAATGTGGCGCGGCGGACGGCTGCGATTGCGAAGCCAGATTGCGACCGATTGGCTGGATGAGCGGAAGACTCTTCGCATCACGATTGCCGATACGGGCGAGGGCATGAATGAGATGACAAAGCGGCGGCTGTTCGAGGCCTTTTTTACCACGAAGGGGATCAAGGGGACGGGGCTCGGTCTCTGGATATCGTCGGAGATTGCATGCAAGCACGGCGGCCGCCTGCGTTTCCGCAGCAGCCGGAAAGAAGGCGGCAGCGGCACGGTATTTCAACTGTTTCTGCCGCTGCAATCTGCTACCTTGGAGCAGACGGTCAGGAACAATCAAATCGATGGACGTTCTCAAAAAGCTGTTTGAGCGACATTTTCATTCCGCTGCCTCCGAGATAGAACCCGTGCAGGGAGAACTCGGCGGATCGGGCCGTAGAATTATCCGCCTTGCCAACGCCCGCCACAAAGCGATTGGCATTGTGCACGATGTGCGTGAAGAGAATGTCGCCTTCCTTGAATTCTCGCGACACTTTCACCGGTATGGCCTTCCGGTTCCGCAGATCTATGCGGAGGACCTCGCCGAGGGCGCGTATCTGGAGGAAGACCTGGGAGACACGACGCTTTTTCAGTTTCTCTCCGAACACCGATCGGGTGCGGAAATAGGGCCTGGAGTGGTGGAGGCATATCGCAAGGTGGTCGAGGTGTTGCCGCGTTTTCAGGTGGAAGCCGGTCAGGATTTGAATTACAGAGTTTGCTATCCACGCGCGAACTTCGACCGGCAATCGATTGCGTGGGATCTGAATTATTTCAAGTACTACTTCCTTCGTCTTGCGGGAATTCCATTCAACGAACAGGCGTTGGAAGGAGATTTCAGCCGGTTGACAAAGCTGCTGTTGAGCGCCGATCACGGCTATTTTCTCTATCGCGATTTTCAGTCGCGCAACATCATGCTTCGCGATGGGATTCCGTATTTTTTGGACTACCAGGGCGGACGCAAGGGCGCGCTGCAGTACGACATTGCTTCGCTGCTGTTTGATGGCAAGGCGGATTTGCCGCCAGAGTTGCGCGGGCAACTGCTCGACCATTATCTCGACTCGCTGGGCCGGTTCATCAAGGTGGATCGCGAGGCGTTCCTGCATCACTACTATGCGTATGTGTACGTTCGAATCATGCAGGCGCTGGGCGCGTACGGATTCCGCGGCTTCTATGAACGCAAGGCGCACTTTCTCCAATCGGTGCCGTATGCGCTCAGGAATTTGCGATGGCTGCTGCACAATGTCACGTTGCCGGTCGCGTTGCCGACGTTGATGGAAGCATTCACCAGAATGGTGGGCTCTGAGAAATTGCAGAGCATTGCGGCGGAGACGCCAGGGCTGGCGGTGGTGGTTTCAAGCTTTTCATTCCATCGCGGTCCGGTAACGGATGACAGCGGAAACGGTGGAGGATACGTTTTCGATGCGCGAAGCCTGCCGAATCCGGGACGCGAGGAGCGATTCAAAACACTGTCAGGTAAAGACGCGGAGGTGATTGAGTATCTCAATCAGCAGGAGAGCGTGCATCAGTATTTGGCGAGCGTGATGTCGCTGGTGGATGCGAGCGTGAGCAATTATCAGCAGCGCGGATTCAGGCACCTGATGGTTTCTTTTGGATGTACGGGTGGGCAGCATCGCTCGGTCTTCTTGGCGGAGCAGGTGGCGAAACGACTGAGCGCGCGCGGAGTGAACGTCGTGGTGCGGCATCGTGAGCAGGAGAAGTGGGTTCGATGAAAGCGATGATCCTGGCTGCCGGACTCGGCACTCGTCTGCGTCCTTTGACGGATGATCGGCCTAAGGCTTTGGTGGAAATTGCGGGGCGCACGATGCTGGAGATTGCGCTCGGCCGATTGCGCGGTTTTGGAATTCGTGAAGTGATTGTGAACGTGCATCACTTTGCTGATCTGGTCGTGGAGTGTCTGAAGGCGAATGACAACTTCGGGATGAAGATTGAGATTTCGCGTGAAGAAGAACTGCTGGACACCGGTGGCGGACTGCAAAAGGCGGCACACTTTTTCCTGAAAGATGGCGGGGACGAGCCTTTCATCCTGCACAACGTCGATGTGCTCAGCACAATTGATTTCGGAGCGATGGTGCAATTTCATCGCGAGCACGAGGCGCTGGCGACCCTGGCGGTTCAAAAGCGCGAAAGCTCTCGTCAGTTGCTCTTCGACAGGGAGGGCCTGCTCTGCGGGCGGTTGGTGGATGGCGAGACGCACATGGCGAGGCTCTCCGAAAATGCGCGGCCGCGCGCATTTGCCGGTATTCACGTGATTTCTCCACGGCTGTTTACGCGAATGAGTGGCGGACACATGAAGGAGGAGCACAGTTTCCCGATCATTCCTGTTTACTTGAGGCTGGCCGGCGAAGGCGATAGGATTGTCGCGTTTCCGGCTGACGAATATTACTGGCGCGACCTGGGGACTGAGGCCAGTCTGCTGCAGGCGTCACGGGACGTGCGGCAGGGAGCGCTGAGTCAGTAACGCCAGCCCCGGAGAAGGAGTTTCCCGCAGCCCGGTAAACCGCGTAGACTGTGAATATGTCACGACAAACCGAAGATCGCAATCGCGAGAAGTTCGCCGAGAAGATGCGCCAGAAAAGCCTGGCCGCAAAGAACGCAAAGCTGGCACAAAAGGCACCGAAGAGCTCAACCCCAGCAACCGACACGAAAAATTCATAGCTGTAGAGCGCTTGGCCCTGAATGGAGCGGCGATGTGCGGGAGGGCTGGCGAAAGCCGCTCTTTCACGGCCACTACTTTGGAATGCCAAACGCGAAGACCAGCTCTCGGTTTTTAGCTTCCCGATATCGTCCCGCTGTACAATTCCCCGGTGCGAGCCGCCGCGATCATTCACGCATACCTGAAACCGCAAATTGTGGAGCCTTTCCATGATGCGCGGGTGAACGTTTTTCGCGGGAATGCGCTGGAACCCGATGACCTGCCCGACGTGGCGATGGTCTTTGGGGGCGATGGCTCGGTGCATCGCGTGTTGCCGACACTGGCTTACACGCAGACTCCGATGCTGGTGGTGCCTATCGGAACGGCCAACGATTTCGCGCGGTGCATCGGCGTCACGAGTCCGGCCGAGGCGTTGCGGGCATGGCGGCGCTATCTGGATCGCGGAGATAACGTGCGTACGATCGACCTCGGTTCGGTGCGTCCGATGGCCGATCCGTGGCCGACGGATGTCGAACAACTCGATTCCATGACCTTTGCCGACGCGGAAGGGCGCATTCCTCGTCCCGAACAGCCGATTGGTCCGGTCATTATGCGTCACCATCTGCGGCGGGCGGAGGAGGGCGTGGACTATCAGCGCGTGATCTACTTCAGTGGCATCGCGGGGCTGGGACTCGATGCAGATACGAATCAGCGGGCCAACCAGATGCCGGTATGGCTACGGCGGCATGGCGGATATGCAATCGCCGCGCTGCAGGCGCTTATAAAGTATTCTCCACCGACGGTTCGCCTGCATAGCTATGACGCCTGTGGCCGGGAAACCTGCCTGGATGGGCCTGTGCTGTCTGTGGCTGTCGGGAACTCTCCCGTGTATGGGAGCGGCATCAGGATGCTGCCGCAGGCGCGACTCGACGACGGGCAACTCGATCTGTGCTTCGTTCCGGCAATGTCGAAGAGCGCGGTGCTGCGGAACTTCCATCGCATCTACTCGGGCACCCATTTGAAGGTGCCAAGGGTTCGCTACTTCCGAACCCGGCAGGTTTTCATTGAGAGCGATGCGCCAATTCCTATTTATGCGGATGGGGAGTATCTCTGCCAGGCACCCGCGGAAATATCGGCCTCGCCGAGAGCGCTGCGGGTGATTGTTCCGATGTGACGCTGCGATATTGTAAGCAGCTTGGCGATTTACGTTCGGGAATGCGACCCATGCCTAAAAAAGAAGGGCCTGCCGGGAACCGCGTGGCACGCGGAGCCGTATCAATGTTCGGGCGATAGGTTCCGTGAGGACTGTCGCCACTTCCGGAGGAACTCTGCTGGAGGGAAAGGACTCGTCATGTATTACCGGCCGCATATCCTGCCGCACTTCCTGCCCTTTTTCTTCTTGATGTTCCTCGTCATCACTGGCTTCTACATTGCCTACATCCTTACGCTGCAACGCGCGATCTCGCGTTGCGCTCCGCAAAACCGCGCAACTTCGCCGGAATCGGCATGGCTGCTGCTGATCCCACTGTTCAATATGTTCTGGCAGTTCATTCTCTATCCGAGGATTTCAGAAACGCTGGAACGGGAGTTCCGCGCGCGCAATCTTTCCATTGAGCCCCAGCCTCTCAGGAATCTCGGACTCACCGTAGCTGTGCTGCACGTCTGCTGGATTATCCCGGTCGTTCATTTCTTCACTGGGGTCGCGGGGTTCATCTGCCTGATTCTTTATTGGGTCAAAATATCGGAGTACTCCAACCAACTGCTCAGTCACCCGGTACTGGCGTATGCGGGGTTCCCGCAGCAACCGCAGCGTGGGGCACCGGCGTATGAAGCTCGGTTCTGCGCAAAATGTGGAAACCAAATGCGAAGCGAAGAGGTGTTTTGTCAGCGGTGCGGAACGCGGGCCTAACGGGTGCGGGTGGCCTATTCAGGCTGATGAGGTTGGTGGCGCTTCTCGCTTGTTGGATACTTGGCGATATTTCAACAGCGATTCGCGAGGAGCATATTTTTTCGCACCTTTAGATCTCGACTAGCCGCTTTCATCCTTCTTCTTGCGAGTACGAAGAAAGCGTTCGCTTTCCTTAGTGTAATCGTATTCACCCTTGTGGTCCCGCCAGTCGTCGTAGTCATCTACATCGCCAATGGTTAGAACCTCTCTGAACCGAACGTTCTGGCATGGCAACACTGCGTCTTTCTCAAGAGTTTCTTTCCAGCGTTCTAATATCATGTTTTCGTAGTCTGATGGGGCGAATGGGGCCGCCTGTGGGAAAGAGGCTTCCAATACGATTCTGAACCGAGGCGTTCTTGGCTGTTCCATGTCGGCTAATTATATCCAGTTACGTTCCCGCACTCGATCAACGAATACCTGTTGCAAACAGGCCAAGTAACTCACTAACGGGTGTAGCCCTTGTTGTCCCCACATTCGCCCAAAAACGGGCGGATGTCGGCCACCCGCCGCGAGAAGGCCTGAATGCTCTCCGTCCAGGTTCCAAATCCCAAAGCCCGGTATGTGCATTAGTGCCAATCCCAAATTGCCTAATTCGCGGTGTGGCCGGGATTAGACCGAATCGGAGTGCCCGGTCAGGTGTTTTTCTCAAGGCAGTTCACAGGCCGGGGATTTATACTTGGACATACTCATGTCCACTCCCGAAGTCCAAAAGCCGGAAGTACGAGTGCCCCTCAGTGAGCAGAAACATGATGTAATGCCGACACTGTTTGGGGATGGAACCGGGCTTTACGAGGTCCGCAAGGGCTCGTTCGTCGTCTCGTTCCTGCTGAATTCCGCGATTCTGGCGTTGCTGATCTGGGCGGGAAGTTGGACGGCGAGTCATGCACCGGAGATCAAGCAGGTGGTGGGGCTTTCGGTGGACGTCAGTCCCTACATCATGCCATCCAGCAAGACTGTTTCCGGTGGCGGCGGTGGTGGCGGTTCGCACGATGTAAATGCGGCGTCAAAAGGCGCGCTTCCCAAGTTTTCCAAGACTCAGATTGCTCCCCCAACCGTGCTGCCAATGGAGCAGCCGAAGTTGCCGGTGATGCCCACGGTGGTAGTTCCTCCTGAGATTAAAATGCCGCAGGTCGGACCGATGGGCGATCCCTTGGCCAAGGTCATGGGGCCGGCGTCAAATGGTACCGGAACAGGCGGCGGAATTGGCAGTGGCACCGGCGGCGGTGTGGGATCGGGACGTGGTCCGGGCGTGGGACCGGGCTGGGGCGGCGGAATTGGCGGCGGCGCATACCACGTAGGCGGCGGAGTCAGCGCTCCCAAGGTAATTTACAAGGTGGATCCTGAGTTCAGCGATGAGGCCCGCAAGAATAAATGGCAGGGCATTGTCGTGCTTCGCGTGGTGATTGGCACGGACGGCAGAACCCACGAGATCAGCGTGGCGCGATCCTTGGGGATGGGACTGGATGAAAAGGCTGTCGAAGCGGCCCGACTGTGGCGCTTTGAGCCCGGTTTGAAAGACGGCAAACCCGTGCCGGTGGAAGTCAACATGGAAGTCAACTTCCACCTTTACTAACTGCACGGATTCCCAAGAACCGGGTGGCCCATATATGCGCCCGCTTTTGGCGCATATGTGGGGAACAGGTAAGCTTTCAACCCAGAGCTGTTGCCGTTGCTGTTGAGCGCTCCCAGCGCTTTGTTGTATCCGGTTTGAGCTTTCTTTCTTCTAATTTCTCAGCGCTTTCAAGAGCTTTCAGACGTTAACCGCGACGGAAGCGGCGGGCCACTGGTTCCGCTTTTTCGCGAGCGGCCTCGGCCCATTCATCCCTCTTATCCCACATGTCGGAGGCGCGATCGGTCCAGTTGCCGACGACGTCGCGGGCATCCTCGTAACGGCGGCGAACTTCTTTTCGAACCTGCCTGCCAGTCTTGGGCGTGACGAGAAGGGTGGCTAAAGCTCCCAGGCCCAAGCCGATCATAAGAAAGCCGATTGCCGACGTAAAATTCCTCTGACGACGCGAAAACTGATAATCACCAATACGAAAGTCTGTCATGTTGGACGATTCCTCTCTCGTGTTTAGTGATTAGAGGTATCTTTTGCCCGGCCTGTTGCCCCAATCGTTAGTACCCGACGTCCCTCAATGCAGTAGTTTCCTGCGGCCACAAGGGCAATCGCCTCGCTGTAGGCAAGATGCTCCTGGACGAGGATCCGCTCGGAGAGCGTGTGCTCATCGTCGTCCGGGAGGACGGGAACCACCTTTTGCAGAAGAATTGTTCCATGATCCAGATGCTCATCCACCAAGTGAACGGTGCAGCCGCTGAACTGAACTCCGTAGTCGAGCGCCTGCTTTTGCGCGTCGAGGCCGGGGAAGGATGGGAGCAGGGAAGGATGGATGTTCAGAATCTTTCCAGGGTATTGCCGCACGAACCACGGGGAGAGCAAGCGCAGGTATCCAGCCAAAATTACGAGTTCGACTCCGGCGTCGCGCAGAGCTTCGGCAACAGCGCGGTCGTGGTCCTCGCGCTTTCGGCCACGGCTGGGGAGGATGAGGGTTTTCAACCCGCGGCTACGGGCGGCCTCGATTCCGGCGGCATCCTCGCGGTTGCTGATAACGATGGCGATCTCCGCGTGGAGTTTGCCGCTTGAGATGTTGTCGGCGATGGCCAGAAAGTTGGAGCCGCGCCCCGAAATAAGTATGCCCAGTTTTATCATTGGCTTTCAGGATATAGCCCGGCGAGGCCAATGCTCAAGGAGGCCGGTGGCGAATTGCGCAGATCGCCGGGATTGCAAAGCTCTCGATTCGGCGGAGTGTCAGTGCATCGAAAGTTCTCGCGAATCAATCTAGGTATTCAGGAGGCTTGGCAAGATGGCGACGGATACGGAGGGCGGGCTGCGTAAGGAACTGATTGCAGCGCTGAAGGGCGGGAATGCGCACGCTACTTTTGACGATGTGATAGCGAATTTTCCGGAGCGGCTACGTGGCGTGAAAGAGGGAACAGGAAAGAGCGGGCTGCCGTACTCGGCATGGCAACTGCTGGAGCATATTCGGTTGGCACAGGATGACATTCTGCGCTTCAGTCTCAACCATGACGGGAGCTACAAGGAGATGAGGTGGCCGGATGACTATTGGCCGAAAGATCCCGTTCCTCCGAGCGCCGCGGCTTGGGATAAGTCAGTTGCGGCGGTGGTGGCGGATCGCGATGCGATGGCGAAACTCGTGGGAGACAAGAAGCAGGACCTGGTCGCGGCGTTTCCGTGGGGAGATGGGCAGAATCTGCTGCGCGAGGTAATTCTGATCATCGATCACAATTCTTATCATGTGGGAGAGCTGCTGGCGCTGCGGAGAATGCTGGGAATTTGGCCGGTGAAGTAGGTAGGGTAAAAGCACAACAGCGGCAACGTCAAAAACCCCACGTCAGCCCGATGAAGCCGGGCGGGACGTGGGGCACCTGCTGCTCGTTGTCGATACGAAACTGATTTGCTTATGTGTACTGGACTTTGCGCTCGCCTTTGACGATGCGTCCGATGACGTAGCCTTTTTCTCCGGCGCGGTCGAGGATCGTCTGTACCTTCTTGAACTTCTTGGCCGGGACGACAAGGATCATGCCGATGCCCATGTTGAAGGTGCGCATCATTTCGGCCTGCTCGATGTTTCCGATTTTCTGCATGTGCTCGAAGATCGGTAGTACCGGCCAGCTTCCCATTTCGACCAGCGCGCCTACGCCCTTGGGCAGAACGCGGGGCAGGTTTTCCGTGATGCCACCGCCGGTGATGTGCGCCATGGCAGAGACGGCTTCACCATCGACAACGCGACGCACGATGGGCCAATAGCTCTTGTGCTGCTTCATCAGTTCCGAGCCGACCTTGCCCTTCATCTCGTTGACGTAGGTGTCGGGCGTGTAGCCTGCGACGGAGAACATCAGCTTGCGGGCCAGCGAGTAGCCGTTGGTGTGCAGGCCGGTCGAAGGCAGGCCGACGAGCACGTCCCCGATCTGCACGTCCTTGCCTGTGAGAATCTTGTCGCGTTCGACTGCGCCCACGATGAATCCCGCGAGATCGTATTCGCCATCGGGATAGAAGCCCGGCATTTCAGCGGTTTCGCCGCCGATCAGCGCGCAGCCATTGTGTTTGCAGGCTTCGGCTAGTCCGCTGACTACTTTTTCAGCGATCTCCAGCTCGAGTTTGCCCACGGCGAGGTAATCCATGAAAAACAGAGGCGTGGCGCCCTGCACGGCGATATCGTTGACGCAGTGGTTCACCAGATCGCCGCCAACGGTGTGATGCACGCCCATCTCGAAGGCGAGCTTCAGCTTTGTGCCAACGCCATCGACGCTTGAGACCATCACCGGATCGGTAAACTTCTTTTTATCAACCTGGAAAAGTCCGCCAAAGCCGCCAATCTCGCTGAGGACACACTTGTTGAACGTACGGTGCGCCAGGTACTTGATGCGCTGCTTTGTGCGATTTGCCTGTTCAATATCCACGCCTGCATCTGCGTAAGTCAGGCTTTTTTGTTCAATCTCTTCGGCCAAGGTAATCACGTCCGTGGAGGAATTATTCCGGGGGTGCCAGTCAAGATTGTAGCATTGGCTGGCACCAGAAGCGGCGTTGAGCGCAGCATTTCCGGCCATTTCCAATAGGACACCGACTACGGGCAATTGCCGGGGGCCGCATTGGGGGACGATACTGAAGTGGCAGGCTGCGTTTGCTGTGCGATCAACCTTAACGTACTTCTTCCGAACAGCCGTGCGCACTCTGCAATGCGCGGCGGCGCTGAATCAGGAACCATGGCTCTTCTCGACTGGATATTCGTTGTTTTTGGCGTTGCTGTAGCAATCATCGGTAGCTGGATTCGGCTTCATCCGGAACGAATCTTGCCCGCGCAGAGCCTTGATGCCGCATGGGCCGAGTCGCAACAGGACGCACGCGCAATGTCGCAGATTCGCGTGCTGGGGTCGTGCTTCCTCTTCATGGGATCGTTCTTCACCATACAGATGACGGTGGACCTGACTCGGCTTCCGTGGTGGACGGGAACCATCGGCGGCGTAGTCGCGGCAATTTTCGCCGTGACGCTGGTCAGGGGACGGGTGAGCCGCGCCACACCGCGCCGCACGCGACCGTACTCGCAGCAAACGTTGCCGAAGAAGGTTCTGGAACTACGGTAATCAGATTCCGGCGATCTTCGCTGATCGGGACATTCGATGTATCCGAATCGTCATGCACGATCTGAGGAACCTCTCCAACCTGAGATACCGTTGGCAAGCTTAGTTGGCCTTCACGTAGAACGGAACATTTGCCGTGGCAACGCTGCCGTGTCCGTCGTGTACGGCCAGGAACAGACGATAGGCTCCGGGATGCTGCGGCGCGCGAAAAGTAACGCTCGGGCCGGTAGCCTTCACGATACCCTCAGGATGTGTAGGCGGAATGGCTTCGGCGTCTCCGCCCTCGCGGGGATCCGAGGTTTCCTCGCGAACCTCCCACTCGTAGCGCGGGACGTCTCCGTCAGCATCTTTCGCATAGGCGGTGGCCGTCCACTCGGAAAAAGGTGGAACTTGTTTCAAGGCGGCGGCGGTTTCGATGGGTGAAATCCGCGGGGCGCGATTGGCGGGCCACTTTCCGCCGGTCCACTCATAGCTCAGAGCATCGACAGCGGCGGTTTTTTCGACACCACCCTTGCCATCTGGAACCAGCAGTCCGAACCAGGTGTGAGTGCGCTCCTGCTTGTTGCCCCAGATGAAGGCATAGCTGCCGAAGGCGAGATGTCCGGCGCCCTTGATGGAGTGTTCGTACCCGTTGCGGTAGGTCTCCGCTTTCTCGGTGCTGGTGCTTTCCAGCGGCGCGTCCCAGGCGGTCTTCGGGCGCTCCCACCAGCCAATCGGGCCGAATTCCGTGACGATGTAGGGGCGGTCGAGTTGGGTGGCGCGGACATCTTCCAGCAGAGTGGCAATTCCACCGTAGGTGTTGATGCCGAGAATATCGACATCCGGGCAGTAGGCCATGAACTGCTTCAGTTTGATGTTGTGCTCGCCGGCTCCGGCGATGACGGTCATCGTGGGATGATTCGGGTCGCGACGATGAATCTCGCGGGCGATATCGTTGATGGCTTTCCAGATGGCGGGATTCGAACCGTCGGCCTCCATCTCATTGCCAATGCCCCAGACTAGAATCGAGGGCTCGTTCTTGAACTTTTCGACGGCTGCGATGGTTTCGTCGAATTGCCGTTTGACCTGCGCCGGATCGGCATAGCTGAAGCCGTGGCGTTCATGTCCCAGCCCGAGTCCAGCAGCGATGGTCAGGCCAAGTTTCTGCGTATGGGCCAGCAGGTTGTCGCTCTCAAGGCTGTCCGCGCCCCACGTCCGGATGGAGTTTGCGCCGAGTTGGCTGGCGAGTTCGAGATTGCCGACGCCGCCGACTCCGTTGATGTAGTAGGGTCGGCCATCGCGCAGCAGAACCCATCCATCCGAAATGCGCTTGACCTGAACGGGGACGGCAGTGGGAGTCTTGGCGAACAGACTCAAGGCGAGAAAGAGCAGAGGGAGGAAAGCAATGCATTTTCGCATTGCAACATTGTGCAATCAAAACCGGTTTAGCTCAATGGATTTCGACGCCACCCCTGCCGCCGCGTCACGCGGGCGGCAGGGTGGCGAGGTCTGTCTCGTGTTAGGCGGCTCTCTGTGCCCAGGGGTCGATGACCACCTTCACGCAGTGGTCCTCTTTGTTGACGAAACTTTTGTACATCTCCGGCACGTCCTCAAGCGAGACGCGATGGCTGATAAGGAAGCTGGGATCGATTTCTCCCTTTTCTACTCGCTCAAGCAGCGGCTGCAGATAACGCATCATGTTGGTCTGTCCCATGCGCATGGTCAGGCCCTTTCCGAATGCCGCGCCGAAGGGGAACTTGTCGATGAAACCAGCATAAACACCGGGGACGGAGACAGTTCCGCCGGGACGGCAGGCCTGGATTACCTGACGCAGGACGTTGGCGCGTTCGAACTGCAGCTTCACTTTCTGTTTGGCCGAGTCGATGAAGTAATCGATGGAGTGTCCGTGGGCTTCGAGGCCGACGGCGTCGATGCAGGCATCAGGGCCGCGGCCTCCGGTGAGCACCTTCAACTCTTCGATGATGTCCTCGGTCTCGGAGTAGTCGAGCACCTCGGCTCCGGCCTGCTCGGCGAGACGCAGACGGTCGGGGAAGCGGTCGATGGCGATGACGCGTTCGGCTCCGAGCAACTGGGCCGAGCGGATGGCGAATAGGCCGACAGGGCCGCATCCCCAGACGGCTATGACCTGTCCGGGCTGGATGTTGCATTGCTCGGCGGCCTGGTATCCGGTGGGGAAAATGTCGGAGAGGAACAACACTTTCTCGTCGTCGATTCCCTGCGGAACCACGACAGGGCCCACATCGGCAAACGGCACGCGCGCGTATTGCGCCTGTCCTCCCGCGTAGCCGCCGTAGAGATGAGAGTAGCCGTAGAGGGCAGATGCGTTGTGCCCATATTGCGCTTCGAGCATCCAGGCGTTCGGATTGGTGTTGTCGCAGGCGGACCAGATGCCTTGCTTGCAGAAGAAGCACTGTCCGCAGGCGATGGTGAAGGGAACTACGACGTGGTCGCCGACTTTGAGCTTCTTCACTTCGCTGCCGATCTCGACGACGTCTCCCATGAACTCGTGACCAACGATGTCGCCCTGCTCCATCGTCGGAATGTATCCGTTGTAGAGGTGCAGGTCGGAGCCGCAGATGGCCGAGCGGGTGATGCGCACGATGCAATCGCGTGGGTTCAGGATTTTCGGGTCGGGAACGTTCTCCACCCGCATGTCTCGCTTTCCAAACCAGCAAACTGCTTTCATCAGTAAATCCCTTTCGCCTGTGTCCCCTGACGTGTGCGGGGAGGGCCTTTCAGGTGCCAATGCGTTTTGTAGCTGGCATTGGCGAAATGTTGTTAGCCGACTTCGGCCCACGGATGCGCCCGGTCAGCGTGGTCTGTCTCGCTGCGGCGTTTCGGTTGATGGTTGACGGCCTCGACCATCCGCGCGAATGCCGTCCGGCGTCCGTGGGGCTGCCCGTCGGTGGTGGGAATTTCGCCGGCTTCAAGCAACTGCTTCAGCCGTCTCAGGTCTTCGCGAATCTGCATGCCGGGCTCGCGTCCGAAGACGCGCGCGAACAGTGCGCCGCCTCGTCCGGCGGGAGGCATGTATTCCAGCACCACGGTGATCTCGGTTCCGCCGTGGTATTCGCTGGCGGGGCGGAAGGCGACAGAGCCGCGATTGGGGATTAAGGTTCCGGGTAGCGATTGCCAGGCGAGATGGCGGTTTTGCGCTTCGTCCACGATCTCGGCGTCCCATTCAAGTTCGAATCCGAGGGGAGCTTCGGCCACCCAACGCGAGGTCTTGTCGCCGGTGACACGCACTTCTCTGAGGTGCAGCATGAATTTAGGGAGATTTTCAAAGTTTCGAAAGTAATCGTAAACCTCTGAAACAGGACGGTTGATGGTAAAACTGCGCTCCACGTGGATGGCGTTGGGAGTGGCTGCCCGGAGAATTCCGCGGATGGCCAAAACTCCTCCGGCGGCGGCCAATCCTACGCCTCCGGCACTCTTACGGGTGACGCCATAGACGGCCAGCATACTGCCCGCAACAATGCTGCCCACCGTGCTTCCTGTACTTTGCCAGCGGTTCCGGTGACCATTGGCATGGCTGTTGCCCGCGAATTCCGCAATTGGATTTTGCGGAGATTTGATTTCCAACATAATCAGCACGCCTCGCTTAATTGGGTTATCTTTTCGGATGCCATCACGCGCGACCGTGTTTCGTGCAATCGAAAGACTCGGGAACAGCGGCTCTGGTTGGAAGGCAAGGTGGAAACTTCGGACAGGGTGGCAGAAACGGAACTTCTCGTTATAGGATTGAATCAACAGCACAACTACCAGCTCAACAATTGATATTCCGGTTTGCGAGGTAATGCCGCATGACTCCTGTAGGTAAGCTCCCGGTGTCTAATGTCAGCCCTGCCCATGACGTCTTACGAGCCGATCGTCATCCACTTGACCCTATCTTTAAACCGACGAGCGTGGCCCTTGTAGGAGCCAGCGAGCGAGCCGGTTCGGTGGGTCGCAACGTGCTCTGGAACCTGATCAGCAGCCCCTTTGGCGGCACCATCTACCCGGTCAACCCAAAGCGTTCGAACATTCTCGGAATTCGCGCCTACGCTTCGTTGGAGTCGTTGCCGGAAGTCCCCGACCTGGTCATTGTATGCACGCCCGCCGCTGGCGTTCCCGCACTGCTCAAAGACTGTGTCGAACTCGGCATCCCCGGCGCTATCGTCATTTCAGCGGGCTTCAAGGAAACCGGCGAGCAGGGCGTGCAACTGGAAGCTGAGATCATGCGGACAATTGAGGGCCGGATGAGAATCATCGGTCCCAACTGCCTGGGCGTCATGAATCCCGTGCTGGGGTTGAACGCGACCTTTGCAAATTCCATGGCGAAGCCTGGCAGTGTAGGGTTCATCAGCCAGAGCGGCGCTCTGTGCACGGCGGTTCTCGACTGGTCCATTCGTGAAAATGTGGGATTCAGCGGCTTTGTCTCGATCGGTTCCATGCTGGATGTGAACTGGGGCGATCTGATCGACTATTTCGGCAACGATCCCCGCACGCACTCGATCATCATCTACATGGAATCGATTGGCGACGCGCGCTCATTCCTTTCCGCGGCCCGCGAAGTTTCCCTTACGAAGCCGATCATCGTTATCAAGGCCGGAAGAACGGCTGCCGCAGCCAAGGCTGCCGCATCCCACACCGGTTCGCTCACCGGCTCAGACGATGTGCTGGAAGCGGCGTTCCGTCGCGCCGGCGTGCTGCGCGTCAACTCCATTGCTGAAATCTTCTACATGACGGACGTGCTTGCCAAGCAGCCGCGTCCCAAAGGCAACCGTCTCGCCATTGTGACCAATGCCGGTGGACCTGGCGTGCTGGCCACCGACGCGTTGATTCAGGGCGGCGGAGAAC
Source organism: Saccharimonadales bacterium (SeqCode) (assembly GCA_035539055.1). Classification (GTDB taxonomy): domain Bacteria; phylum Acidobacteriota; class Terriglobia; order Terriglobales; family Acidobacteriaceae; genus TOLSYN. The sequence continues at coordinate 21,207 of DATLJC010000084.1, forward strand.
TCGCGGAGCTTTCGGCAGAGAGCATGACGGCCTTCAACTCTTTCCTGCCCGCTGCGTGGAGCCACTCGAACCCGGTGGATATTCTCGGCGACGCGGAACCGGAGCGCTATGCCAAGTCGCTGGAGATTGCGGCGAAGGATCCGAGCATCGACGGCATGCTGGTCATCATGACCCCGCAAGGAATGACCAATCCCACGCAGATCGCAGAGCAGCTCAAGCCCTATGCCAAGGGCCTGGGGAAGCCGGTGCTTGCCAGTTGGATGGGCGGAGAGACGGTTGCCGAGGGTGAAGACATCTTGAACCAGGCGGGTATACCGAGTTTCTATTATCCAGACACAGCGGTACGCGCCTTCAATTACATGTGGCGCTACTCGTATAACCTGCGCGGAATCTACGAGACTCCATCGCTCAACTCGGCATCGGTTCAGCCAAATCGAGCAGCGGCTTCGGAGATATTGTCCACCGTGCGTAACAGTGGACGCACGATTCTCACCGAGTACGAATCGAAGAAACTGCTTGAGTCCTACGGCATTCCCAGCGTACCAACAGAGATTGCCGAGACCGAAGACGCAGCTGCCGCTGCCGCAGATAAGATTGGATATCCGGTGGTGCTGAAGCTGCACTCTTTCACCATCACCCATAAGACGGATGTAGGCGGCGTCATTCTTAATCTTCCTGACGCCGCAAGCGTGCGCCGGTCCTTTACGAAGATTCGTGAGAACGTGGCGGCGAAGGCGGGAGAAGGCCATTTCCAGGGCGTTACCGTGCAGCCGTTCGCCAAGCAGGATGGTTACGAACTGATTCTTGGCTCGTCGATGGACCCACAGTTTGGCCCTGTACTGCTGTTCGGCACCGGAGGCCAGCTCGTGGAGGTGTTTGAAGATCGCTCGCTGGCCTTGCCTCCGCTGAACACCACACTGGCCCGCCGCATGATGGAGCAGACCCGCATTTACAAAGCACTGCAAGGCGTACGAGGCCGCAAGTCGGTGGACCTCGCTGCCCTTGAGGAACTGATGGTTCGCTTCAGCGATCTTGTGATTGAGAATCCGTCGATCATGGAAATCGACATCAATCCCGTCCTCGCCTCTCCGGAACGGCTGCTCGCGCTGGATGCGCGCGTCGTTGTCTTCGACAAGGACGTGGCTGACGATCAGCTTCCGCAATCCGCCATTCGTCCTTACCCGGCACAGTATATTTCCGAGTGGACGATGAAGGATGGCGACAATGTTACGATTCGTCCGATTCGTCCCGAGGACGAACCTTTGATAATCGAGTTCCACAAGAAGCTAAGTGAGCGCAGCGTGTACCTGCGTTACTTCCAGCCCTTGAAGCTGACGCAACGCACCGCGCACGAGCGGATGACTCGCATCTGCTTTATCGATTACGACCGCGAGATGGCATTGGTTGCCGAGCACAAGAATCCCGATGGAACTTCCGAGGTCGTCGCCGTGGGCCGCCTCAGCAAGATACACGGGCGTCCCGAGGCGGAAATGGCCGCGTTGGTGCAGGATGGCTTCCAACGCAAGGGACTTGGGCCGGAACTCTATCGCCGCCTGATCCAGGTTGCGCGCGATCAACACTTACGGACCGTGCATTCAAATATGCTCGGCGAAAATAAAGAGATGCAGCGCCTCTGCAAGAAGCTGGGCTTCCAACTCAGCGCGCCTGAGCTTGAGGATAATCTCGTGCTTGCACAGTTGGTTTTGTAAGTGAGCTGTCGGTAAGTTGAGTTAACAAGCAACAGTAAGTTGGAAGGGCATCCGTTGGGGTGCCCTTTCGTTATCTTACCGACGCGCTTTATCGACGCTTCGCCGGAGCCTTTGCCTGTGTAGCGGCTTTCTGTGCATCGCCTTTGTGTTCGCGATTGTGACGTTTTACAGCTTTTTCGATTTCGGTGGCGGAAAGCTTGCTGTGATTCTCAAAATGCAGAACGTCATTGGTGATCTTGTTGTCTTGATTTTCCATAAATCCCTCCTTGGGAGGTTTGCGTAGCCCCAGGATCTGCACGGATGAGAGCCAGCGCAGTATCCAGGTTCAGTGGTATGGAGGTCTGGAGGCGGGTCAGGAAAGGCCTGAGGCGCTCAGATTCGCAATCACTGAGCAGCGGCGCTTTCCCTTAGGATAGTCCTTTTTACGTCGGCGAAAGAAAGAATCGAAAGTGATAGAAAGGGACCTTACTGTTCGCTTGCGATCTGCTGCCCGCTCTGGCAGGTCCATTCTGCTTTGGCCCACACCAACATTGCTGATACGACGGCAGCGGTGGTATCGAGCGCTACGTCGTGCCATGTTCCGGTGCGGCTCGGAATATTCATCTGGTGCAGTTCATCGGAGGCGGCGACAAGGAAGGTGAAGAATACGGCGAGTAGTGCCCACTCCGGACGCCACCACATCCGTCGCACCTGGATGCCGGTTCTCAGGAAGCGGCTGTAATCGTGCTGCAGCCAATAGGCGCCGCGAAGCAGCAGCATCCAGCAGAAACACAGCGCACCATAGCCGAGCGCGTGTCCGCATTTACGCAATACCAGGTTCACTACGTTGAGCTGATAAGTGCTCAGGTGTAGCCCAATCCAAAGAAACAAATGCTGCAGGTGTTCGCCGGTGTGCAGCCCCGACATCGCATCCGTGGATTCCAATTTGATTAATGTGAGCATCACCAGCACAGGCAGCCAGTAATGCCAGAACAACTCTCGTGCGTGTTTCAATCGTCCTCGCTCGATGCGCGTAAATTCAACTGCTTTCAATGTTGCAGACAAAACGAGCAAGAGCCAGCGCTCCTGCTCGTTCCCCTGTTCTCTGGTTCCTACTCAACGCGATAATTCGGCGCTTCGCGGGTGATCGTCACGTCATGCACGTGACTCTCTTTCAATCCGGCGCCGGTGATGCGGATGAAACGCGCCTTCTGGTGCATTTCCTCAATCGAACCACATCCCACGTAACCCATACCGCTGCGCAGGCCGCCAACCAGTTGGTGAATCATCATATCGACGGTGCCGCGATAAGGGACACGCCCCTCGATGCCCTCTGGAACCAGCTTCGCCAGGCGATTGCCTTCTTCCGCGCCCGAACCAAGACGGCCATGCGACGAGCCCGGATCGTCGAGGCTCTGGAAATAACGTTCGCTCGATCCCTGGGCCATTGCGCCAAGCGATCCCATGCCACGATAGGCCTTGAAAGTGCGCCCCTGGTACAGAATTGTTTCCCCCGGACTTTCCTCGGTTCCGGCCAGCAGTGAGCCCACCATGACGACGCTCGCTCCGGCCGCAATGGCCTTTGAGATGTCGCCGGAATATTTGATGCCGCCATCGGCAATGATCGGCACTCCGGTTTCGCGCGCCGCCCGCGAGGCTTCGGCGATGGCCGTAATCTGCGGAACGCCTGCGCCGGTCACAATGCGCGTGGTGCAGATGGAACCCGGTCCGATGCCAACTTTTACGCCATCCGCCCCGCAGGCAATCAGTTCGGCGGTTCCCTCGTAGGTGGCGACGTTTCCGGCAAGCAGGCTTACGTCCGGAAGCGCATGCTTGATCCGCTTGACGGCTTCCATGACTCGCGTCGAGTGCCCGTGGGCGCTGTCGATTGCCAGTACATCGCACTTGAGCCGAACCATCTCCTGCGCTCGTTCCAGGTAGTCGCCGGTCGCGCCAATGGCAGCGCCTACGCGTAACCGTCCCTGCTCATCCTTGGCCGCGCCCGGATACTTCAGCTTCTTCTGGATATCCTTGACCGTGATCAGCCCTTTGAGCTCGTAGTTGTCGTCCACCACCAGCAGCTTCTCGACGCGATGCTGATGCAGGATCAGCTCGGCCTGTTCCAGCGTCGTGCCGACTGGAACGGTGATGAGATTCTCCCTGGTCATGATCTGCGAGATAGGAATGTCGGTGCGGGTTTCAAATCGGAGGTCGCGATTGGTCAGGATGCCGACCAGCTTCTTACCCTTCGTTACCGGGACGCCACTGATGCGGTAGCGTTTCATCAGGTCGAGAGCGTCGCTGATATTGCGCTCCGGCTCGATCGTGATGGGATCGACGATCATGCCGCTTTCCGAGCGCTTCACCTTATCGATTTCGCCCGCCTGCTGCTCAATCGTAAGATTGCGATGCACGATTCCGAGTCCACCTTGCTGCGCCAGAGCGATTGCCATCCGCGATTCGGTGACCGTGTCCATCGCGGAGCTGATCACCGGAATATTCAGGCGAATCGAACGTGTCAGTTGTACCTGGGTATTCACTTCGGCTGGAACTACATCGGATTTTGCCGGCAACAGCAGCACGTCATCGAAGGTCAGAGCCTCTGGAACGGGGAAGTTAATCATTAGGCTTGTCCAAAAGGAAGGTCATACGGCATTGTATGAACTCCATTCAGCACATGCAAACCGTGGGCTCGGCAGTGCGGTTGCGCGCGGCGGGCTCATCGCTCTGGAACGGGTTCCGCCGCGCTTATAGCACGTATAAAAACTTCCGATTTCCCATCGCCGGATTCGTAGTGCATTCTCTTACTTGTAGACGCTGCAAACAGTTTTCTTCATGGGGTCAGCGAACCACCAGAGAAAAAGTGTTCCTCCTTAGGCCGGATGGCGGTGACGACCGCATATTCCGGCCCCCTTTTTTTGCCATCATTTCCCGCGCGAATCAAGGCATCAACCCCAAACATAACTGTTCCAGCAAACGCTGGTGGCTTCCTGATCTTTCTTCGGCGTGGGCAGCGATGATTGTCGTGCTACTTTGGCTCTCTTGCCGTGGGAGTGAGTTTGCGCAGGACGAATTCCTTTACCAGAGCGCTGACCATGCGTTCGCCGGTGCTGATAAGGACATTCTCAAACGTCAGTCCCGCTCCGCGATTTGAAGACGGATAGTAGGCATTCGAGAGCGCGGCCGATGCCAGATCGCCACCTATGCTCGAGTAATTCGGCTGCCATGCTCCGTTGTCTCCCTTGCATACAAACGGGGACGATAGAGCGTGGATAGCGCGAGATTTCTGTGTGCCCGTGCCCTGGTAGTAGTAACGCGGATCCTGATGCAGAAGGGATGGCAGGATCGCGCCGCCGATCATGATGTTGGCAAATCCGTCAGCCGCAGCAGAGCCGACACGTTGACCAAAGCCTCCCCAGCCCTGGGAGTAGTTGGGAGTGTCCGCCGCCTGATTCATGGCGGAAAGCATTACTATGCCAACGGCGGTAACGGGATCGGAAGCGGTTTTGAGGGCGAGTCTGAACTTCAGCTTCGTCGTAAGCGGCACGGGGTTGGGATCATAGACTGTGTAGAAGCTGGGGATAATGCCGAAAACGCGTTGCTGCTCCTCCACCTTGACCTGTTCGGTCGCGATCTCCTCGGTGGAATATTGCACAGTGATTGTGGTCCGCGCTTCTTCAATCCGGAGCTTCGCTCCCGTCAGGATTTCATACTGATCGGGCTTAAGGATGATGGCGGGTGACGTCCAGCTTGCAAATCCATCGGCGCTGACGGTGACGCGATAGGGAACACCCGGTTTGAGATCGTGGAACTCGAAGAATCCCTTGTCGTTCGCCACGACAGTGCGGCGGTCTTCAGGAACTGGGCCAACGAGAGCGACCTTGGCCTCGGGAATGGTGCCATTGTTCACATCAGTTACAGTCCCAATGATGTTTGCTAAATGGAGTTCTGGTGTGCTTGCTGTAGTAGGTTCGGACGTGGCGGTAATATTCTGCGCAGCCAACGGTGCCGCCAGTGCCAGTGCAGCGACCGCTAATAAGGGTAGCTGCCAGATACGAATGGTCTTCACAAATACTCCAATGTGTGTGCCGGTGCGGAACCGGTGAGGTGCATGCTCGATTCCCGTATAATCCTATCGACTGATATATTGTATCATTTGATATATTCTATCGTCCGATACATTTACTGATCGCGAAACATCGACTTCAGATTCATTTTTCCGCACCTTATTGCGCTCCTCTGTTATCCAAACCATTGGAGAGCCGCTGAATAGGGTTCAATCCGCTCCTGGCGTCCTGGTTGTAATCCCTCCCTTTCCGGCGCTATACTCTAACGTGATAGCTGCGGTGTTTCCGTCCGTGTTCTAGGGTAAGGGCCTGGATGTGAGCAGCGGTGGACGTTGTTGGTCCGCGTTCCTGATTCATTCCCTGTCCATTTGCGACGTTGGCGAAGGCAGGCAGCCGCCAGGCCTGTTAGGGGAACTACGGTCGTAGCAGCGTAAGCGTTTTGGTGGGGCACCTTGGGTACCGCGGAGTTTTGATTCAGGTATGGCGTTTGCGCTCGATAAAGTTCGTGAGATTGCCGATAGAGTTGCTCAGTCCAGTGGCCTGATGGTATGGGATATTGAGCTCAAGGGAAGCGGTGCAGGCCGCACCCTGCGCATCTATATCGATAAACAACCGGAAGGCATCACCCACGAAGATTGTGCGGAATACAGCCGGGAAGTTGCGACGATATTCGACGTCGAGGATGCGGTTCCCGGAGCGGCATATCTGTTGGAGGTTTCCTCTCCCGGACTCGACCGCAAGCTCTTTAAGCCGGAGCATTTTGCTCAGTTCACCGGCAGCCTCGTGAAGTTCAGTACCCGCGATCTTGTCAACGGCAATCGTCATTTCGAGGGGCGTTTAGTGAGTTTTTCCGATGGCCAGCTAACGGTTGACCTGGATCAGGTCGCCAGCCGGAAGAAGGCGAAGACTCAGGGAGGCGGCGTGGTCGTCGTGCCTTATTCGAACGTCGAGAAGGCCAGCCTGGTACCCGAGTTTTAGTTTCGTAATCGTTCCATTCAGCGCGGCATGGCACCGCGTGCAAGATTCAACATGCTGACTCCGGCGCGAGTCCGGGGCGGGGAAGAATTCAATCGGGGCGTGGCCCCGCATACTTTGAGGTGGCAGGAAATATGGCAAGTGAACTTTACAACGTGATCGACGCGTTGAGCCGCGAGAAAGGGATCAATCCCGAGATTGTGGTTTCCGCGGTCGAAGACGCCATCGTCGTCGCCACGCGCAAGTTCTACAAGACGCAGGAGAGCCTGCGCGCCGTCCTCGATCGCGAAACCGGCGCAATCCGCGCCTACTCTGTCAAAGAGATTCTTCCCAGCGAAGACGATATCGAGGACCCGCAGATTCAGATCTCGCTCGAAGAGGCGCTCAAGATCAGCGAAGACGCCGTGGTCGGCGGAGAACTGCTGCAGGAAAAGTCTATTGAAGGACTGGGCCGCATTGCCGCTCAACTTGCGAAGCAGGTCATCTTCCAGAAGGTTCGGGAAGCCGAGCGCGACACGGTTTTCAACGAGTACCACGGACGCGTGAACGAGGTGGTAAACGCCACGGTCAAGCGCATCGAGGGACCGGATTACATCTTCGAACTGAGCAAGGCCGAAGCTCGCATGCCCCGCAAGGAGCAGTCGAAGCTTGAGTCCTTTGCGGTTGGCGAGCGGGTTCGCGTCGTCATTACCCGGGTCGAACGCGCCACCAAGGGGCCGGGCGTTATTGTCTCCCGCGCCGCTCCGGAACTGGTTTCGAACCTGTTCCAGACCGAGGTGCCGGAAATTTATGACAACACGGTGGTGATCCGCGCCATTGCCCGCGAAGCTGGCGAGCGCACGAAGATCGCCGTGATGTCGCGCGACAAGGATGTGGACGCCGTCGGCGCCTGCGTAGGCATGAAGGGCATGCGCGTGCAGTCCATCATTCGCGAACTGCGCGGCGAGAAGATCGACATCATCGAATATCACGAGGATGCCGTGACCTTTGCCGAGAAAGCTCTGCAGCCCGCCAAGGTCTCACGCGTCTCCATCGTGGATAGCCACGATAAGCATCTTGAGGTGATTGTTGACGACACCCAGCTCTCGCTTGCCATCGGCAAGAAGGGGCAGAACGTGCGTCTTGCCGCCAAGTTGCTAGGCTGGAAGATCGACATCAAGAGTGAAGAGGAGAAGCGTCAGGAGGTCGAGCAGCAGATGAATTCGCTGGTCGGCAACTCGGCCACTTCGCTGGAGAACATTGCCGCCGAACTGGGCGATCCAGTTCTCGAAAAGCTATCCGACGCGGGCATTACGAGCGTCGAGTCGCTGGCCGACATGACCCCCGAAGAGTTGGAGGCCATTCCCGGCATCGGTCCCGAGACGGTCGAGGCAATCTCGGTCGCGGTCAACAACTACTTCTCCCGGCTGGAAACGGCCGAGCAGGCCGCCTCGGCTGACGCGGCTGAGGTTGAATATTCCTCTGATCCACTGCTGGCTTCCGAGCCTGATGTGGAGGGGGGTGCGGCTGAGGCTACGTCGGACGCGGCTCCGGAAGAGGCTGCATCCTCGGACGAGCACGCGGATGCATCGGCAACGCCAGTCGAAGTAGAGACCGGCGTTAGCGACGAGGAGAATGCTCCGGCTGCGGAAGAAGTCAAGATCCGCACCCACGACGAGCATCCGGGCGAGCAAGATGTCGACCCGGCTAACAAGTAACGTGCAGCGGCGTGGCCTTCGGGCTACGCCAGCACCAGTTTTTTCGGAAGCCAGTTCCTGGGCCGGCTTGGCGAATGCCCAGGCAAACGCAGCATGGATGTCTTCGGTAGAAGACCGCTCCAGTAGAGCAGTATCGCGCTCCGGCGCAGCCGCACCGATCCGGGCAGGTGGAGACGGTCTGGCATAAGGAAATGAACGGCGGATGAAGATTCGAATTAACGATCTGGCTCGCGAGCTGGAAGTAAAAAGCAAACAGATTCTCGACGTGCTTATCAAGGTAGGCGTTACGGAGAAGAAGACTCACTCCAGCTCCGTGGAAGCCGATGAAGCCGAGAAGGTGCGCAAGTATTTCCATGAGGTCAGCGGTGCGCACGCCCGTCACCGCACGGGCGGAGAAGAGTTCCGCCCCAAGATCGACCTCTCCAAGATTTCCAAGCCCGGTGATGCGCTGAAAGCCATCCTGGCGCGCAAGGAGCAGGCAGAGAAGCCGGCCGCCGCAACACGGCCGCCCGTCGCTACTCCTCCCGCGCCGCCCAAAGCGATTGTCAACAAGCCTGCCGCGCCAAAGCCCGCGGCACCCACGCCTCCGACGCCACCCGAGCGTACTCCGCGTTTTGTTACGCCGGAGTCGGTCGCGCAGCGCTCGCAGGTTTCAAGGGTTGACGTTTCCCGGCTTGAAACGCTACGGCCTCCGGCTGCCCCGGTAGCGCATGAGACTGCCTCCAATGTTTCTATGTCGAGCAAGGCGACGGCTACACCCGAGGCTCCTGTCGAGGCTCCCGCGCGTCCTGCTCCGGTCCAAACGGCCGAGCCCGAAACGGTTGCCGCTCCGGCTCCGGACAGCGCGGCTCCTGTAAGCGCGGACTCCGCCGAAACTTCGGTGAACAAGCCGGCTGCGGGTGCGAATACGGCCTCTCCGGAAACTGAAGCTGCACCCGCTGCGTCGGTAGCACCTCCGGCCACGCCGGCTAAAAGCGCCGCACACAAACCGGCACAGACTGGCTCGGCTCGTCCGCCGCTGCCCGGTCAGCCGCCCGCGCCTCCGGCTCGCCGCATGATCGTGCCGCAGACGGGACCGCGTCCGGTTTACACCGCGCCGCCACCACCGCCGCCTCGTGCGCCCCAGCCGCCTTCGACGATGGGTAACCGCACTGGCCTACCGGTGCGCGGACAGCCAATTTTCCAGCGTCCTCGTCCCGGACAGTCGTCCGGCCCCGCGGGGCCTGCCGGCGCTCCTGGGTCGCGTCCGCCTTTCCGTCCCGGCGAGCGTCGTCCAATGCATCCGACTCGCACCGCTCCCGTGCCGGGCGGACGTCCTCCCATGGGAGGACGCCCCGGAATGGGCACGCGTCCCGGAGGCCCGCCCCGTCCGGGTGGCCTGCTCGGCGCTGCTGCCGGTGCGCCGCCTCCAGGAACCGCTCCTCGTCCCGGCGCCCGCATAGGCGCGCCTGCCCGCCGTCCCGGCCAGCGTTATCAAGGTCCGCGCGGCAAGCAGGAAGGGCCGATGAAGGGTTTCACGCCGCCACCCCGGCTTTCGCTCAGCAATGAGCCAATGCCGATCACGCGATCGATCACGATCTCGGAGGGTGTCAGCGTAAAGGATTTGGCCGAAAAGCTCGACATTCGCGCAAAGGACCTCATCGCTCGCCTGTTGGCTCGTGGCGTATTTGCCACCATCAACCAGACGCTCAGCGAAGAGCTTGCCCGCGACATGGCCCGGCACTTCGGAGCCGAAAGCTCGGTTATCAGCTTTGAAGACCAGATTCAGCAGGACTACGATGCTCAGGCCATCGAGCAGGAGAACGAAGCGGTGTTCAACACCGTCACCCGTCCTCCCGTGGTCACCATCATGGGTCACGTCGATCACGGCAAAACCAGCCTGCTCGACGCCATCCGTACCACCAACGTAGCCGGTGGCGAAGCTGGCGGCATTACGCAGCACATCGGCGCTTACAAGGTGAAGATCACGGACACGAACTCGCCCGCCTTTGGCCGCGAGATCGTCTTCCTCGACACCCCAGGTCACGAAGCCTTCACCCGCATGCGTGCCCGCGGAGCCAAGGTTACCGACATTGTCGTGCTGGTCGTTGCTGCCGATGACGGGGTCATGCCGCAGACGATTGAGGCCATCGACCACGCCAAGGCCGCGAAGGTTCCTTTGATCGTTGCGGTCAACAAGATCGACAAGCCGGATGCCCAGCCCGATCGCGTCAAAAAGCAGCTCGCCGACCGTGGTCTGCTCCCCGAAGATTGGGGTGGCGACACGATTTTCGTGGACGTTTCCGCCAAGAAGCACACCAACCTCAACCAGATCATGGAAATGATCTGCCTGGTAGCGGATATGAAGGAACTCAAGGCTACGCCTGAGCGCCTCGCATCAGGTACCGTGTTGGAAGCCAAGCTTGATCGCGGGCGCGGTCCCGTTGCCACCGTCCTCATCGACAACGGCACGCTGCACGCCGGAGAAAACTTCGTCGTCGGCAACATCTTCGGAAAGGTCCGCGCCATGTTCGACGACCGCGGACGCTCTCTCGACGAAGCTGGTCCCTCCACGCCGGTCGAAATCCTCGGACTCGAAGGCCTGCCGCAAGCAGGTGATCAGTTTGTGGTGGTTGCCGAGCGTGAAAAGGCCCGCGAAATCGCAGATTACCGCGAAGCCAAGGCCCGCGAAGCGGTTCTGGCCAAGACGGCCCGTGTATCGCTCGAAGGTCTGGCTCAGAAGATCAAGAACGAAGGCACCAAGCAGCTCGACATCATTTTGAAGGGCGATGTCCAGGGCTCGGTCGAAGTCATCAACGATCTGCTGACCAAGCTCTCGAACGAACAGGTGCGCATCAATGTGTTGCGCTACTCGGTTGGTGCCATCACGGAAAGCGACGTCCTTCTGGCCGCCGCCTCCAACGCGATCATCATCGGCTTCAACGTACGTCCCGAACGCAAGGCGCAGGAGATGGCCGAGCAGGAGAAGGTCGATATCCGTCTCCACTCCATCATCTATGAGCTGCAGGACGAGATGAAGAAGGCGATGACCGGTCTTCTGGATCCGACCATCAAGGAAACCTATCTGGGACGGGCCGAGGTGCGCGATACCTTCCGCATTCCCAAGGTCGGCACCATTGCTGGTTGCCAGGTGGTGGACGGCCTCATCAAGCGCGACTCCGAAGTGCGGCTGCTCCGCGACAACGTGGTTGTCTTCAAGGGCAAGATCGGTTCGCTCAAGCGCTTCAAGGACGATGCCAGCGAAGTTCGCAACGGAATGGAGTGCGGCATCGGCATTCACAACTACAACGACATCAAGAACGGCGACATCATTGAGGCGTTCTTGACGGAAAAGGTCGCAACGCAGCTAATGTAAAGATACGGAGTGCCGATGGGTACATCGGCGCTCCCGCTACAACCGATGCAGGAAATTCCGAATTTCATTCATGAAGTTCGGTTTTTTTCGGCCGCATCTGCGATGAGTTCGCTGCTCTTAGGGCGAAACGTTCTTACTGCGGCGACATCAATTTTGCAGCAATGGCTCGAAAGAGCTTTCGGCCGCGACCGAAGGATTGGTCCGGCCATTCGTTTCCCCAGACGATTGCATGACTCGCGTGCAATGTCTCAAACCCGATTACCTGCGAAGTTCCGGCTGAGAGTCTTCATTCAGCTTTCTCGCAGCGTGACGTTGGAGAGCTAGAGAATGAAGAAGTTTATTTTGGCGATCCTTGTGGTCGCCTTCTCTGCCTGTGCTTCCGCACAGCAGAGCTACGTTGGACGCTATGATGCGTTCGCCGGTTTCACTTATCTGGATACGCCGAAGATGAACCTGATGGAGCGCGGCTTCATCACCCAGGAAGGCATCAACATCAATCGTTGGTTAGCCTTCGGTTTCGACTTCAGTGTCTTGGACGGCCACAGCGATTTGAAGATCGGTGAGATCGTCCCAGCCGGTCGCCAAGCCGCCAATGCCCTCGGATTCCCTGACTCCTTTGGAGTTCCTTATAACTCGATCACCTACACCTACACGGCCGGCCCGCAGATCAACATTCGCAAATTCAAGAAGGTTATGCTCTTCGTCCACCCCGATCTGGGAGCCATTCATGAGAAGGTAACAGCCGTTCCGAAGACCGCGCCTCAGCAGGGGTTGACCAACGCGCTGGTTCCCGGCGGCACGCGCTCGGATACCACTTACTTCTACGGTGTCGGCGGCGGGCTTCAGTATGGGCTGACCAAGCACCTCGGCATTCGGTTCACTGCTGACTACGTCCGCGTTCATCTGTTTAGCAACCTGCTTGCAGAGAGCCGCAATTCTTTCCGCTTCGGAATTGGTCCTTCGTTCAACTTTGGCAAGAACGTAAAGTAGAAGACGAACTGTTCAAAGGCTTCATCCACCGGGTGAAGCCTTTTTCAGTGCTTTTGTGCCGCTCTCGTAGGGATCCAACTTGCGGTGTGCCGATTTGGCGCGACGTTAACATTTTTTGGTCGATTGCCACACCATGTTAGGTGTACTATCCAGCCGCCCGTTCAGGATGGCGGTTGAAGAATGTGCTGGGGTTTCACGAAATAGCACTTTTTGCCGAAGATGCGAACACTCTGCTCACCTGGGCATCTACTTGGGTGCCTGCGTAATCTAAGTTTCCGGATTTGCAGAGGTCCTGCTGGACGGTCGGTAAACAAGTCCGCGACAGGAACCATGGAGCCAACGAATGAAGAGATTGTTTCTGCTAGTG